>JANOFU010000038.1:0-33072 GCA_031413815.1 Hyphomicrobium sp.
GGGCATCCCCGCCATTCGATGATCCGCTCGAGCGAGCGCGTCACCCGCTCGGCCGGCAGTGAGAAGTCCACTTCGATGCCGAGCCCTTCGCGGTTGAAGTCATCGACGACGTTGAGCAGACGGAACGCACGCATGTCTGTCAAGCGATCCGCCATGAAGTCCATCGACCAGACCGTGTTCGCTTGATCCGGCACGCTGAGCTCTTCCGGCTTGTCGCGCTTCAGACGCTTTTTCGGTTTGATCCGCATATTCAGCTCCAATTCGCGGTAAATCCGGTACACGCGCTTGTGGTTCCAGCCATGGCCCTTCACATTCCGCAGATAAAGAAAACACAGGCCAAAACCCCAGCTGCGCCGAGCCTGCGTCAGGCCAACGAGAAGATCGGCAATGCGCCCGTTCTCGGCGTCGAGCTTCGGCTGGTAGCGGTAACACGTCTCGCTCACCCCGAACGTCCGGCACGCCAGCGCGATGCTGACGCCCTTGTGCGTCACCGCAGCAACGGCCATCTCCCGACGCTGGGATGGCCGGGCTATTTTTTTCCCAGAGCCTCCTTCAGCAATTCGTTTTGCATGCTCAGCTCGGCGTACATCTTCTTCAGACGCCGGTTCTCGTCCTCGATCCCTTTCATCTCAGAGATCATCGAGGCGTCCATGCCGCCGTACTTCGAGCGCCATTTGTAAAACGTCGCGCTGCTGATCGCGTGTTCGCGGCAAAGATCGGCGACAGCCAATCCGCCCTCCGCTTGGCGCAAAATCCCCATGATCTGGGCTTCGCTGAACCGGCTCTTCCTCATCAAAATCTCCTCGTCCTTCTGAGGCCGAGAAAATTCTACTTTCAACCCCCACTAAAAATGGGGGGGTTACCGTGGGATTACCGTCTCTCTCTTCAGGTTGACTTTGCAATCACCAGAAAAGCCAGATTTGGGGCCGCCTGCCTCACTCAATTGTGCGAAAAAGGCCGTACGTTATCCCCAGTTCCCGTCGCGGGGAGTTCTGCGTGAAACGGCTTCAAGATGGCGAGTAGTAGAATTGTAGCAAGAAGGCCGTGAGTGAGAAAGCTCACCAACAGGTCAGAGGTCAAGACCATCGTACTCAACGAGATGGACGTTGCTGTGGTCACAAATTCAACCGACAGCTTGCGGCTGCACGCATCGAAAAAGCTAAAAATTGCTCCGATCAGCGCTGCATAGACCGCAATTCCGATATAGCCGGCGTTTGCGTAACCACTACCCAAAAATCCTGTATTTGCTGCCATTTCCGGCTGGTCAAAATACTCCAAGCCAATTAGATTAACCAATTTAAGATCGAGTGGTGATTCAATTAGACCAAATGAAATTCGACTTTCCGCCCAATATAAGAACGTCTGAGTCTCCGTGAAATAATCCCAATAAAAGTAGTTCAGCAACGGTTGTGAAAGAATTGCTCGGCGAAGCAACAAGGAACCAATCCAACCTGAGTATTCGCCGCCCCCGTTCACTGATAGAAATTGACTCAAGTCCCATGCGCTTATAGCGACAATCATTATGAGACTCCCGACAAAAAGACTAATGAACCACCGTGATCTCGTGAGGAGAAAAAACCAGATCACAATGAAAGGGTAAAAAATGACAGCTTTATGGGCGGTTAATCCAAATGCGAGTAATGCAAGCAAGACAAACAAGATGCTCACCGCAGGCTGCCGATGCAGAAGCGCCAGTGCCAATCCAAATGGAATTGCTACTTTCGTAATTGCCGGGCTAATAAAATGGAAAAGGCTGGGAAGATTATCCGCAGCCTCTTCACGAAGCTCATAGACCTTACTTAGATCAAAATTCAAGTATTGCGCACCTCCAAGGGCGAGGACGACCATTACGTAGAACGCAGATAAGCCCAAGCAGAAGTACATCAATTGGGAAACACCGACCAAACCTTTCGGCGTGGGCAGATCGCCAATCGCTCGGACGGTTGCAATTATCAAAACGAAAGAACCGATGACTGCACTAGCATACCTCGCCGGCAAATCTGCACAACCGAACAACACAAGCGAAGGTAAGACGAGTAGAGCAAATGCATAGTGTAGATGGAACTGGGACGGTTGCGGCCGACGTGGGATGAATAAGGGGAGCAGCACAGCGGCGAGCGCTCCTGCGGTGAGTTTGAGTGGGTTCACGGCAAGTACAAAGCCTTGGTAACCGAATGCGTCGACGACGTACTCGACATAGGCTACACAACAAGCACCAAAATATAGGCTATACGCCAAAAAAAGAATAATTGATGACCACTTTGGTGTTGCAATAGCTTGACGCGCACCCATCAGATTTTTACTCAGAACCGCTAATGTTGATTGCCCTAACGGCCTCGTCTTGCTCTTCCGCGTAAAGATCCGGTCCCATAGGCAAACTCATAATGTGCTGCGCCATCCAGCTTGCAACAGGCGTACACTCAGGGCAGCACAAATGTCTGTAGGCAGGCTGCTCATTCAGAGGCACGGGGTAATGCACAGCCGTTGGAACGCCCCTGCTGGCTAACGTCGCCTGGACGCGTTCACGGTCCGCGACCAGAACCGAATATTGCGCATAGACGCTTGTGCGTCCAGGCCGGATCGCCAGACATCGAACAGAGCTGAGTTCGCCGTCAGAGTTACCGGCGTGACGCGCGTTCGCCATTTGGAGGGCTCCAAAAATTTGCTGCGTGTAGCGCTGGCCAATGCGATAGCGTTCGTTCACTTCGAACTCAAAGCGGGGCCATTTTGCGAGCAAAACGGCACACTGGAGCGTGTCCATACGCCCACCCACCCCCACACGTGTGTGGACGTAGCGCTTGCTCTGCCCATGGACGCGGATTTCCCGGGCCGCCAAAGCGATCGTGTCATCGCTAGTAAACAGCGCGCCACCGTCTCCGTAGCAGCCCAGAGGTTTGGATGGAAAGAAGCTCGTGCAGCCGATCGTCGATAAGCCACAACTGCGCCGTCCATTATATATCGCTCCAAAACTCTGAGCGGCGTCTTCAATGACAGGGATGCCGCCATTGCGTGCTGCAATCGCATTGATCGCGTCCATGTCGGCCGTCTGTCCGTAGAGACCCACCGGCATGATCGCTTTGGTTCGCGACGTGATCTTTGCCTCGATCAAGTCCGCATTGATGTTTGCGGTATCGGGTTCGATGTCCACGAACACAGGCTTTGCCCCGAGCAACACGATCATTTCAGCTGTGGCAACGAATGTGAATGGAGTGGTGATGACCTCGTCGCCGGGCCCAACACCAAGAGCCATAAGGGCGATGAGAAGCGCTTCGGTCCCGCTTGCAACCGTCACGCAGTGCTTGGCACCCACATAGGCTGCAAGCACATCTTCAAGCTCGCCAACCTCAGGCCCCATGATGTATTGCCCGTGGTCAAAAACTGCAGCGATTCGCCGGTTGAGTTCGAGCCGGATGGCAGACTGTTGTCTTTTTAGTTCTATGAATTGCATGATCGCTCTGACTGCCAAGTTACCTGAAGAACATCCCCGCCTGCTGAGGATACAAGCGTCAGTAAGAAATGTGCAACGCCACAGCTGCGCCGAAATTCCCTAAAGAAGGCGAGCACGGCAAAGCGTGCTCGATTCGCAAATCTAGCATCGATGAACCTAGGTTGGACATACAAGCCTCCACACACGACATGTGGCACGTTCACAATCTTCCGGACCTGACAGAGATTTTGCCTGGAGGCGGGACCCAGCTGTAGAATAGCCAGTGGCAATACTACTTTGGTCATGCAGCGGCTGGTGCCAAAGTAACCGAACATTTTGCCGCTCGATACTTTTCCTTGGGGCTAATGTCCACAGCTTCCGAGTTTCCGATCCATCAGGTGCGTTGCTGAGATACGATGAGCATCAAGAAAATCACAACGAGCAGCTTCGTTCGCAACGTCGTACTACTCGCTAGTGGCACGATCGCCGCTCAGGCAGTTGTGCTATTGCTTTTGCCTGTTTTGACGCGTTTGTATGGTCCAAGTGATTTTGGACTACTCGGCGTCTTCGTAGCAATCACCGCAATCCTGACCGTTGCAGCTTGTTTGCGCCTCGACATGGCAACTCCTTTGCCGGAGCGGGACGATGAAGCAATAAACCTTGTAATCTTAGGGTGTATTGCGGCGACAGTCATCAGCTCGCTCATCGCCGTTGCCATAGTTCTGGCTCCCGACCTGATCATCTCTGTCCTCCAACAATCAGATCTAAAGCCCTACCTTTGGTTGGTTCCAATTTGTGTTTGGCTAGCGGCCATCTATTCGGCTCTAATGTTCTGGTCCATTCGCAAGAAGCGCTTCGGTAGCGTGGCAATAACACAACTCACGCGCGCTATTGGCGGAACGGGTTCGCAAACAGGCTTGGGCATTGTCGGTGTGACGCCAGGAGGGCTTGTGTTTGGCCAAGCAATCTACTTGGGACTCGGTTGGGCTGGACTCGCTGGGCAGTTCCTGCGGTCTGATGCCCAGTTGCTTAAGACGGTGACCAGACGAACCTTGCTCGAAACGTTCCAAAGTTACCGGCGATTTCCGATCTACTCGGTGCCCGAATCATTGCTCAACACTGCTGCCAACAGCGTTCCAATCATACTGATCGGTGCACTCGTTGGCAAAGAGGAGGCTGGCTTCATGCTGGTAGCCCAGCGGGTTGCAAGCATCCCGACAGGGCTGTTGGGCTCGAGTTTGTCGCGTGTTTTTTTGGCCGAATCAGGCGAGCGGCAGAGAACAGGCGAACTTGGCGGTTTTACGCGTCACGTGATGTTCAGGTTATTGCAAGTAGGACTAATTCCTTTCGTTGCGCTTGCCATCATCGCTCCGTCGGCGTTTCCTCTAATTTTCGGCAGCGGTTGGGAGCGGGCGGGCGAGATGGTAACCTGGATGGTTCCATACATGATGTTGCAACTCATTGTATCACCAGTGTCGACTTTGTTGCATACAGTGGGCAATCAGTGGCTTGCACTGAAGGTGCAGGCGCTTGGCTTTACTCTACTCGTGGGTGCACCTAGCCTGACCGCCTTTGTGGGCTCTGATGCAATCTTTGCAAGCTTTGCAATTGCGGCCACGTTCTACTATTCAGCCTACCTTATGGCGGTTCTGTCGGTGTCGCGGAAATAGGACACGGTGTTTGTACGGCATCGTAGGAATTTACTGCAACCCGCGTCTTGCGGCTGCCAGCGCAGTCGCACGCGGATTACTCAAGATGCAGCATCGGGGCCCCGATGGTGAAGGGGTGTCTGTATTTGATTTGGCGGACGGGTCATTGGCGCTTGGCCACAGGCGCTTGTCGATAATCGATCTTTCGGCTGCTGGCCTTCAGCCAATGAAGAGCGCTGACGGCCGGTATACAATTACATTCAATGGCGAAATCTATAACTACGTTGAACTCCGCACCGAATTGCAAACACTAGGACATAGATTCCGGACCGCAACTGATACGGAGGTGCTGCTGACAGCTTGGTCGCATTGGCGCGAAGACTGTTTGCTTAGACTCGATGGTATGTTCGCCTTCGCAATTTTTGATCAACTCAGAAGTAGGCTCGTTTGCGTTCGCGATCAATTTGGCATTAAGCCCCTATTCTTCCATTCAGGTCGCGATGGAAACTTTCGGTTCGCATCGGAAGTTCCGGCCCTGCTTGAGACAATTGATACACCGATTGCGCTTGACTGGCAAAGGATCCATGCTTTTTTACTTTGGGGCGACTACGATGATGGATAGGGCACATTCTATAGAGATATTATGCAAATACCACCAGCTCTGTTCCGCCATCAAGTTGGGCCATTCTGATCGCGTGATTCGGCACGTGAGAGGGTGGCATGAACAGCAAGGGTTTTCGGGCGCTTGTATCGCAACTGGGTGATTTGTCGGACGTGCAGCGTGGGGCGCTGATCACAGCGCTCAGGCGCAAAGTGCCGATCGACGATGCCGTGCAGCTGATCGACACCAAGTTCCAAGCCGATCCGTGTTGCGGACATTGCCATTCGAAAGACGTTCGCGGCTGGAGTTCGCAAGGCGGTCTCAAGCGCTATCGTTGCAAAGCGTGCAGCAAAACCTTCAATTCACTGACCGGCACGCCGCTGGCGTACTTGCACCGCCGCGACGCGTGGTTCGCCTATGCGCAGGCACTCGCCGACGGCCTCAGTCTCAGAAAAGCAGCCAAGCGCTGCGGGATCGCGCTCGACACCTCATTCCGCTGGCGCCACCGCTTCCTGGCATCGGCCAAGACCGTCAAAGCCAAAACCGTGGAGGGCATTGTGGAAGCCGACGAGACCGTCATCCGCAAATCTGTCAAAGGCTCGAAGCGCCTCGCCGGCCGTGCGCCCAGAAAACGCGGCACGCCGGCAAAATCTGGACTTTCCAGCGACGACTATGCGCCGGTGCTGATCGTGCGCGACCGGCATGGAGCGACAACCGATCAGGTGCTGCCCGATCTCGAAGGGGCAACGTTCGCCCGCGTCTTGAAGCCGGTTGTTGCACATGACGCGTTGCTCGTAAGTGACGGCCGCGCCGCCTATGGCCAGTTCGCGGATGCTGCCGGTCTCTTGCATATCTCGCTCAACGCCAGCAAGGGCGAGCGGACCTTCGAGAGCTATCACATCCAAAACGTCAACGCCTACATCAGCCGCTTGCGTGGATGGCTGCACCGCTTCCGCGGCGTCGCCACCAAGTATCTGCCGAGCTATCTCGGATGGCGGCGGTTGATCGAGCGCGAAGGCGAAAACCTCTCAGCCGAACGATGCCTCATGCAAGCTCTGACTCACGCCGCAACTTAAATGTCGAACAGAGCCAATACCACCTGGTCATATACTTGTATTCGCGCCGGGGGTGTTACCGACAATGCGCCGATGGTGGTGGCCACCAATTGACGAGATGCAGCCGCGCTCCCTCTCGGATGCCGCAGATGAGTTACGAAACTTGTTTCTCGGCAGCGTCAGTCGGCAACTTAGGAGTGACGTTCCGGTTGGTGCCGCGTTGTCAGGTGGTGTAGACTCATCATCGATCGTGTGTTCGATGCGCTATCTCGAACCAGACATGCCTATCCACACGTTTAGCTATCTTGCACGCGGCTCAGAGTTCAATGAAGAGCTGTGGTGCAACATCGTCAATGAACACGTCGGAGCGATCGCCCACGTAGTAGATGGCAGTGAAACAGACCGCGATGTCGATCTGGACTCGATCATTAAGGCTCAGGGGGAGCCATTCGGCAGTTCCAGTATCACGGCCAGTTACCGCGTATACGAACTTGCCCGCCAAAGCGGCATTACGGTCACGCTCGATGGTCAAGGCGCGGACGAGCTACTTGGTGGGTATGAAGGCTACCCAACTGCCATATTCAGAAGTTTTCTTGACCGGCATGACTATGTTGGTCTCATGCGCTTTCAGAAGAGTGGGAGAGAGTGGCCTGGCCGAAACATGCGAAAAATGGTACTTCATCTTGGTCAAGCTATCGTACCTGAACATGTACGCGCACTGGCATTGGGTGCTGCTGGCTACGACATCACTCCAGATTGGCTCGACTCGGAAGCCCTCATGCAAGTGGGAGCCGTTCCCCGACCGCCCGAATCAACCGCCATGACGTCTGAGGGTCGAGGTCGCAGGTTGGCGGAGCGACTCCGCATTGCACTCACGAAGAACCGGCTGCCAGCACTGCTACGGCATGGTGATCGCAACTCGATGGCTTGGTCAGTTGAGAGCCGCGTGCCGTTTTTATCGCCTGCACTTGCCGAGTTTGCTCTTCGCTTACCGGAACGCTATCTCGTTTCAGAGTCTGGGGAGACTAAACACTTGTTTAGAAGGGCGATGCGAGGCATAGTCCCAAATGCAATTCTTGATCGTAGAGACAAGATTGGGTTCGCGACTTCAGAAATCGACATGCTAAACGCACGCTGGCCTCAATTGGATGCGTGGCTTTCTTGCATGGGGGATGTTTCGCAGATACGACCCGACCTTTATCGTGCAGAAATCTCACGCATTCTTAAGGGCGATCAGAGGTTTTCCTTTCGCGCATGGCGCATGTTGTGCTTCGCGCGCTGGTATTCAATGCAACGGGAAAACGCAACTAATCACGCTATTTCGACTTTTTGAATGACAATCCGCCAATAATTCATGGTCAGAAAATTCGTACGCGGGCATTTCAGGCATCTCCGCCCTCCTTGTTGACCTGCCCCCGGCAAACTCCACCAGTTTGAGTTAGAATTTTCTCGCTTAGCATACCGGTTGGAACCGGGCCTGAGAAATCGGAGTATCCTCTGTCGTCATGGTGGCCTCGTCTCTCTCTTCAGGTTGACTTTGCAATCACCAGAAAAGCCAGATTCGGGGCCGCCTGCCTCACTCAATTGTGCGATAAATACCGTACGTTATCATCCGCGTACAGTTGCCGGTGCCATCGACCATATAAAACTCGCCAGTAGCTAGACAACGAGCTTCTCCCACCCCCTTAAGCGGCAGATCAAGCCTCTCACCATGGGCGCTCATCCATCCAATTTGACGGGCTGGCACGCCTGCCATCAACGCGAACGCCTTCACATCCCGGTTGACGACGGCACCGGCAGCTACAAAAGCGCTCGCTCCGATCGTCACTCCACAAACGATGGTCGAGTTGGCGCCGAGTGTTGCCCCTTTGCGCACCAGCGTGTTGCGGTACTCGTCCTTGCGGGACACTGCGGCACGTGGATTGTAAACGTTCGTGAATACCATGCTCGGCCCACAGAACACGTCATCCTCGAGCATGACATTGTCGTAGACTGATACGTTGTTCTGGATCTTGACGTTATTCCCAATGCGGACGCGATTTGCAACGAACACGTTCTGCCCGAGCGAACAGCGCTCGCCAATCACCGCTCCGCCAGAAACGTGTACCCAGTGCCAAATGCGCGTACCGGCACCGATAACAGCCCCATCGTCGATGATTGCAGTTGGATGAGCCGAGTATAGCATTCTAATACTGCAACGGAAGAGCGACGCGCCGCCCATCGCGCGCCGACTGATAAAGGGCGATCAGAAGTTCAAGAGACTTCAAGCCTTCGCGCCCATCTGTTTCAGGCGCCGCATCACCTCTCAGCGCCTTGATTGCATTGTCATAGTACAGGGGATGGCCAAAACCATAGACACTGGTCGTTTCGTAACTTGCCGACTTCACGGCGTCATCTTCGGGCCGCTTGTCGGCGAACTCCCAGTGCTGAATTTCATTGACGGCCAGACCACCCACCCGCACTGAACCTTTTTCACCGAGAATGGTAATAGAGCCTTCCAAATTCTTTGGATAGGTCAGCATCGTCACGTTGAGGGTTCCAAGGGCGCCGCTGCGCCATCGCAAAGCCGCGACACCTGTGTCTTCGACTTCAATGTCGCGCTCAAGCGTCCCCGTGTATGCCATCACGCTTTCGACGGGCCCAATCAACCAGTCCAGCAGATCTATGTAGTGACTGGCCTGATTCATGAACGCGCCCCCGTCAAACTCCCACGTACCGCGCCACTTCGCGCTGTCATAGTAGCTCTGAGGACGGCTCCAGAACACGTTGACGGAAACTGAGTAGATCCGGCCAAACCGCCGGGCTTCCATGGCAGTTTTCAGCAGTTGGAGCGTTGCGTTGCGCCGGTTCTGTTTGACGACAAACAGATGGACGCCCGCTTCGTCACACGCTTCGACCATTGCCAGACCGTCACCCCAACGCGTTGCCATGGGTTTCTCGGTCATGACATGCCGGCCAGACTTGGCAACTTGGATGGTTTGAGCTGGATGCAACCCGCTCGGAGTTGCGAGTACGACACAGTCTGCAGTGGTGGCAGAAAGCAGACCGGACAAGTTGGCATGCGCGCGGGCACCAGTCTCGCATCTCGCATGTTCGAGCGCCAATGGATCGGCATCGCAAACATCGACAAGTTCGCAGCGATCGGCGAACTGTTTCATTGCCGCCATGTGATTGGCCGCGATACGGCCGCAGCCCACCAAGGCAAAGCGGACTTTGCGATCCCGGATCGAAGACATCCCACCACCCAATTACTATAACCTGAAAACAGTGAATCCCAGCTCGGCAAGCTGATGACGCGAATAAAGGCTTTTGACATCGACAAGAACGGGAGACGTACCGCCAGCCAAGCTCCTCAATTTCTGGGGGGTCATCGCCCGGTACTCGTTGTGGCCAACTGCTACGATCAGCGCGTTGACGGGATTTTCCGTGTCGAGTTCCCCGAGCTCAACGCCATACTCCCGCCTGACCTCTTGTGGGCAAGCAAGTGGGTCCGTGATGACAACCTGAGCTCCGTGGTCTTGAAGCTCGGAAACAAGTTCGAAGACCTTTGAATTGCGGATATCGGGGCAGTTCTCTTTGAACGTGACGCCCATCACGCCAATCCGGCTGCGAGTCACGTCAATCCCACGCTGCAGCATGAGCTTGATCGTATTGCGGGCAACATATCGCCCCATATTATCGTTAATGCGCCGTCCAGCGAGAATAACCTGAGGAATATAACCGAGTTGTTCGGCTTTATGCGTCAGATAGTAGGGATCAACTCCGATACAGTGTCCCCCGACAAGACCAGGCCGGAAATTCAAAAAGTTCCACTTGGTTCCAGCCGCCTGCAAGACCTCAGCAGTGTCGATTCCGATACGGGCAAAAACAACAGACAACTCATTCATCAGCGCAATATTGAGATCGCGCTGCGTATTCTCGATTACCTTCGCTGCTTCGGCTACCTTCATGCTGCTGGCTTTGTGCGTTCCTGCGGTGATAATTGAACGGTAGAGCTGATCAACAGCCTCGGCCGCGTCCGGCGTCGAGCCGCTCGTAACCTTCACGATCGTTGGCAACTTATGTTGCTTGTCCGCGGGATTGATGCGCTCGGGGCTATAGCCGCAGAAGAAGTCTCTGTTGAAGGTCTTATTGGAAGCCCGCTCGAGTGCTGGAACGCAGACTTCTACGGTCGCGCCGGGATAGACAGTCGATTCGTAGATGACCACGGCACCATCTGGCATAACGCGCCCAACGGTCTCGGAGGCCTTGATGAGTGGACCCAGATCGGGCCTGTTTGCGTCATCAATTGGGGTCGGCACTGTTACAATAAAGACGCGGCAATCTTTCAGATCAGAAGCCAAGCTGGTGAACGTCAAAAACTTCGAGTTGAGGAGGTCTTCGGGTGAAACTTCAAGTGTGCGGTCCCGGCCTTCATTCAATTCGGATATCCGGCTCTGATCAATGTCAAACCCGGCAACGGGACGGCGTCTGCCGAATTCGACCGCCAAGGGCAGTCCAACGTATCCCAATCCGATCAACGCAATCTTATCACGATCCGAGATCATAGTGCGGGGAACCCTATTGGCCCGTGAAAACTGGAGAACGTACACTGAGTGGCCGTTGGAGATGTCATAGCGAGTCTGCTCCGCGGCGGCCATACACAATCCCCGGCGGCGATGACGCACACCTGCTGCGGACCCTGCCAGGGGCGATGGGGGTGCTGGCCAACGCTCAGCTGTGTCAAAAAATACCGGTTGCGACCATCAAAACTGGTGTGATACCTGTCAAACAGGGATCAAGATGGCGAGACAGGTAGTGTCGGCTGCCGATGCTTTGGCCCCGGATGACCGGGAGTGCTTTGCGACGGTCCCGGCCAACGTCAAGGTCTCCGTTTCTAGACAACGTATCGTTGGCAGCGCAAGAAATGGATGAGCGCGTGGACGCCCCTGATTTGCGCGCCGCACCTTTGGCCACTCGAGAAACCCCATGGCCGTGGCTTTCGAAGTTACTGCCGCGAGATCCGCGGAACATATCAGCTAGTGTGGCTATTTTCATTACAACATTGGTTGTCGTCCCTCGCTTCCCGACCATCATGTTTCTGGCGGTAGCAGCGGTATGGGTCATCGCCGCCGCCGTGACACAGAAAGCCTGTTCAGGTGATTGGCCCCGATTGCCACAGCCCGACTTTCTGACTTGGGCAACAGTTGGGTTTTTCGCTATTTTTATCGCCGGGTGTGCGTGGTCCGTCGCACCTGCAGACGGTTTGGAGAAAGCACTCCTTCTTACCACGCTCTGCATCACATTCACGGTGCTGGCCCATCAATCCTCGCAGCTTGACCGGACGACGCTGGATGCGATTGCTCGAGGGCTGGTCGCTGGGATGGTCGTGGTCTCTGCATACGTGATCATTGAGACGATAACATCCCGGGAGCTGAACCGTTTGCTCCACACGTGGCTGCCTCAATTGCGGGATGGCTTCGAAAAGCACTTTCCACTCAACGAGGCTGGCGAAGTCACTCGAACCTCGCATTCGGCTTTCAATCGGTCGACCGGCGCCTACACCATGCTCCTGGTGCCAACGCTTCTCGCTGCGCGCGTTACGCTGCCAAAGCCAAGATTTTTGGGAGTGGTTGCAGTTTTTTGCGCAACAATGATTGCCATATTGTGGAAGTCGACGCACCAATCTTCGCAATTGGCGATCCTCTTGGGACTATGTGGGCTCGCAGCCGCATATCTTTCGCAGAAATGGACTCGCGCTGCCCTGGCAGCCGCGCTCTGCGGTTTGTCTCTCCTCATCGTTCCCTTTAGTCTTTTTGCAAAACAGCAGGATTTGCTCACCGCCTCTTGGATCATGAATACCGGCAAGGCCCGGCTGATCTTCTGGGCCTATACCTCTGAGCGCGTCCTCGAGCGCCCGTTGCTCGGTGTCGGGACTTATTCGACAAAGTATATTGACGAGCGGCGGCCGCGGCCACTCGACAGGCCAGACGGCTACGTGGTCCCACCGAGAACAAGTATCCATCCGCATAACGTCCTCATGCAGATCTGGTACGAGGTGGGACTGGTTGGCGCGCTGTTGACAACGCTATTCGGACTGGCCTTGTTGTGGCGTGCCTCGTCCATACCAGCCGCCCTTGCGCCCTTCGCGCTTGCGCAGTACCTCGTCGTCCTGTCGCTCATCACTCCAAGTTATGGCCTTTGGCAGGTTTGGTTCCAAACTCTCATCGCCATGTCGATCTTGGCGATCGTGATCAGCGTCCGGCGCTACCAGACCGGCCAGCCTTGAGACGGCTGTGGGCTGAGGGTACTACCTGAGCTATTCGACCGTTCCGTCGATGCCCGGCTCCACCCCTGCGCGGAATAGGGGCATTGTCCCGCGCACGGCGAAGACATGTCGGCCGTAAGGACGCTGAGCTTCAGTGGCAGCCCAGGCGCAAGCTAACAATCTGATGACTCAGATGGTTTTGGGATGCGGGGCGCTTCTGACGCCTGCTGATACGAACCCACGAAGCCAGACCGATATCGGCTGATCTAATCTGTTTGGATGATGCGCCGTCCGGACGCGGAGCATATGCTCGGACCCATTCTTTCAATGTCTTTAGACCGGCTGGCCAGGTGCCGCCGGCGCGATGGGTTTTCAAGGAGGTTGGGTTGTGGCCATTACAAATGCAGTCAGTGCCATCATATTCGATCTGAGCATCTTCTGGAATTGGTTCGCCGATATGGGCGATCCTCACGCGAACCGCACGCGCCTTCTTTCAGGGCTAGTCGAGATCACGCACCCGGGCGCCGTACCCGGACAAGATGCCTATACCTACCTGTGGGGTTCCGGCTTCGGCTACGACGCCAACACGAATACGTACAGTGGCACAATCGACTATTTCGCCCGCGTCCAGCAGCCGAACAATACCCTACCCGGCTTTGATGAGGTTATCAGAACCGAAAGCGCGACAAGCCTCAACATCGGTTTGAATGATTTCATGTTTGCGGTCACACCGGAAGCGCGCTTCGATCTCGTCTTTTCCGGTAATGACACCCTCAACTGGAACGGCAAGGAAGTGATCGGCGGGTTCGAAGGTGGTGCCGGGGCCGACACATTCAACGGCAGCGGACGCACTGACGATCAAGTATCATTCCGGGAGCAAGCGGGCGAGGGCGTTCTTATTGATCTCGCCACGCCGAGTCTCAACACCAACGACGCAGCCGGTGACACCTATAACTCGATCGATGAATTCAGCCTGTCAGGGTTCAATGATGTTGCCTATGGTGATTCTGGAAACAACAATTTTAATGGAAACGGTGGCAGCGATTACATCGATGGACGTGACGGCGACGACACCATCGTCGGTGGGCAATCTTTCTTCTTCGGTGCTCCCGACGGCGTGGACACGCTGTACGGCGGCGCGGGCAATGACCTGATCTTAGGCGGTGCTGGCAACGATTACATCCAGGGCGGGGCCGGCAACGACGAACTCAATGGCACATCCTTCGGCAACGTTTATGAAGGTGGGGACATTCTGAGCCTTGCCGATGCCACAAGTTCAGTCATGTTGTCACTTGGGGTGTTTGGCGACGGAACGGTCACGGCCGATGGAACCGGCACCGACACATTCACGCACTTCGATCATGTCGAAGGCGGCGCGGCCAGCGACGACATCTCTGGCAATCATCGCAACAACATCCTGTGGGGCTTCGGCGGCGTCGATACGCTGCGCGGCACGGGCGGCAACGACACGTTGTACGGCGGAAATGACGGTGACTTCCTCTTTGGCGGCAATGACGACGATACGCTCGTTGGCGAAGGCGGCATCGATGAACTGTACGGCGAAGCTGGCAACGACCGGTTCATCTTCGGCGCGGCCGATGCGAACTTCCTCGGCGTCAGCGATTTAATCCGCGGCGGCACGCACACGACGCGCGACATCATTGAGGTGCAGGCGCCGGTGATCCCGGGTCCGGCCGAGCCCTACGAGTCCGAGTTCATCGACCTGCGCAATTTTAATATCGACGAAGTTGAAGCCCTGCAAATCACGTCGGGCCAAGCCGTTGTGCGCAGCTGGCATCTCAACCACGTGCAGTACAACACTTTCACCGGCTCTTCTCTGACCGCCACGGGCCGCATTGGAACGATCATCGGTGGCAATGGCGCCAACATGCTAACGCTTACCGCTCAGATTGCCGATTATAACCCCGGCAACATCGAGGTGAGCTTCGCACCCTTGCAGTTCGAGAGCTGGAACGCCGCTGAGGATCTCGTCTTCATTACCTCGGAAAACGGCATGCGCACTGTGATCGGCACCAACCAGCGCGACTACATGGTAGGCGCGATTGCGGGCGGCAACTTCGGGACGATCCTCGCTGGGGGCGACGGTGACGACACCATCGTCGGCTCAAGCGTCAACGACCTTCACTACAACGGTATCTCGGGTGGTCTCGACGGCGGCAACGGTAACGATACGATTTTCGGGGGCGGGGGAAACGACGGCATCGACGGCGGTGCTGGCAACGACCAATTGTTCGGCGATGCTGGAAACGATGTGTTTTTGTACTTCGGGTCATCCGCAAACAATTTCGACGTCTACAATGGTGGCACTGAGACGGATACGGCATTCTTTGGGTATTTTGGCTCTGCCATCTTCGTCGACCTCAGCGGCAGCGGCGACCAACTCGTCCGGACCACTAACACATCGAGTGCTCGAATCTTCGACAACCCTAATGTCAGCGTCGCGCGGATTGTCTCGATCGAAGTCATTGTCGGATCGGAATTCATCGACGAATTCATAGGCAACAGCGCCACCAGCGACACTTTCCGGGGTGGCAGCGGCAACGACCAATTCAATTCGTCCTTCACATCTGCCGTGGGGACGGTGGATCTCTTCGACGGCGATGGCGGGACAGAGGACGTGGCCAGCTTCCTCAGCTTCAATTCGGCTATCTGGGTCAATATGGAAAGCGCCATCGAGGTTCGCACAAGCGACACCTCAAACGCCACGTCATCGAACGCAAATCGCACCATCGCCGACCTGAGCGAGATCGAGATCGTCTTCGGTACCGCGTTTGCCGACAGGATGCAGGGCAACGCGGCTCAAAACATCTTCAATGGGTACCAGGGCAATGACACGTTCGTCATGTCTGCTTCACAAAACTCGGGCGCCATCGACCAGTACCTCGGTGATGTTTCCGGCAGCACTGCAGGAATTGATACTGCCGATTTCTCCGCATTCGGATCCGGTGTATGGGTCAATCTCGGCTTCAGCGGCACTAGATCCTGGACGAGCAACACGTCGGTTGCGACCGCTGTGAATGCGACCATCCGCCTCGCGGAGCTCTTTGGCATCGAAAGCATTACCGGCACCGCTGGGACCGATCACATCACCGGCGACAACGCAGCCAACACCTATGGCTTCACCGGCATGGCGGCCGGCTCTTTCGATCTGTTCGACGGCCGCGGTGGCACCGATACGGCCGACTTCACGCGCTACGGATCAGCCGTGTTCGTCGATCTGGCCAGTGCCGGAGTTGAGGCCCGAACCAGCCTAACATTGGCTGCCACCGCCTTAAACTCCACGACAAATGCCCTCGATCTGATCGCGGTCGAGAACGTGACGGGCTCCGTGTTTGCCGACACGCTCATGGGTGATGCGAGTACAAACCTGCTCGATGGCGGGGCTGGCAACGATACGCTGGCAATGTCTACAGCAATTGCTTTCCGCAGCATCGACACTTTCAACGGTGGGACGAGCGGCATCGATACGGCCGACTTTTCGGCATTCGGTTCGGCTGTCTGGGTGAGCCTTGGCTTCAATGGTGTCGAGACCTGGACGAGCAATTCGTCCGTGGCAACAACAGCCTCCGCCACAACGAAGCTTGCCGAACTGATCTCAGTCGAGAATATCATCGGCACGATTGGCACAGACCACATTCTGGGCAATGCGAACGAGAACACGTACGGCTTCACCGGCATGGCGGCAAAATCATTCGACTATTTCGATGGCAAGGGTGGCTCGGACACTGCCGATTTCTCGGGCTTCGGATCGGCCATCTGGGTCAGCCTGGGTCTCGCCAATGTCGAAGCCTGGACGAGCAACACAGGTGTTGCAACAACCGCCAACGCTACAACCCGCGCCATCGATCTTTTGGCCGTCGAGAACATCATCGGAACCGCTGGCACGGACTACATTCTCGGCGACGCCTTGGCCAATTCCTATGGCTTTACAGGCATGAACGCTGGCACGTTTGATTTTTTCGATGGCAAGGGAGCAACAGACGCCGCCGACTTCTCGCGGTTCTCTTCGGCGATCTGGTGCAATCTCGACAACACCAACGTCGAAGCCTGGACCAGCAATACCGCCGTGGCGACAGGGGCCAATGCCAACACGCGGGCGCTGGATGTTCTCGCGGTTGAGAACATCACCGGCACGGCGTTTTCGGATTACCTGCGCGGTGCCAACGGCGTGAGCAATGCACTGACCGGCGGATTGGGCGCCGACACGTTCGCATTCGGCAACACGTGGGGATCCGACACGGTCACCGACTTCCAGGACACCATCGACCGCATCGATCTGACCGCAGTGGCCGGTCTCACGACATTTTCGCAGTTGTCGGTGTCCGGGATTGCCAATGGCACCGCAACCGTGACCTTCGGCGGCCAGACTATCACGCTCAACAATCTCAGCCTTGGTGCCGTGCTCGATAACGCGGACTTTATTGTGTGAGGTTTGCATGACGAAACCCGCACCGCAAACGCGCAACGGATGACGGTCCCGTCACCCGTCACCTGTCACGTTGGCGGGATGCGGACACCAATCGAGGTACGGCGTCCAACTGCGAGCGACCTCCGCCCGCGGATGAAACCCCCGCGGCGTCCCGGTTTTTGTTAGTCATTTCAGGGATTGTCTCACAAGTTCATGCCGTTAGATCCCGGCTGCGCACAGCCTGGCGATATTCATTCTGACCAATTTATTCCGGCGTCTCATCCAAACAGATGATGGCAGCCGGGACAGCCGCATATATGCTCATCACGGATTATTAAATTTTTGGACTGGCTCGCGGTCGTCCGCGCGCCTTGAACTTTATTGGGGATCATCACCATGTCGACGCATTTCCGCTTCGTCACGTCCAACGTCTCGCAACAAGCGACGCTCAATTCCCTTACTTGGACGGATTTCGGCCAATCGGTATCAACCCTGACGACCTGGAACGCCAACGCGGCTAACTTTGAAGGCACCAATGTCTTCGGTATGAGTTTCCGGATCACCATCACGGCCGCCGCTGGGGAACCGTTTGACTTTTCGACACCGGGTGATCTCAATACAATTTTCGGTGCCTTTGATCTGCTCGAAGTTTCGATTTTTAATCCCGGCAACTCCACCTACGAGCTGTGGGAGCAGGTGTCGGTCCCGCTGGGGATCAACGCAACCACGTTTTACGACGCCGTCATAAACGACAACGCACCAAGCTGGGACGACGTCCGGTTTGACCTTGATCTCTTCACCAGAGCGGGGGCCTACAGGGGCGCCGATGAGTTCTTTGATACCTTCAACCCAGACACGTTCAAAGGGTTTCTGGGCAATGACATCTTTCACTGGACGGGTGGCGCCGACGCCATAGATGGCGGAGACGGTCAGGATGAATTTAGAATCGACGCCGTTGGTCTTTCCACAACTGGCTACACGTTTGATCTCGAAGCGGGCACGGAAATCGAGCACACAACCTTCTTCGGAGATCAGAACCTCGCCCTCACGCTGACTTCGATCGAGCGCATAACTGGCTCGTCGGTTGCCGACGAACTTCTCGGCGATAGCAACGCCAACACCTTCAATGGCAGCGGCGGCGACGACGTCCTCGTTGGGCGCGGTGGCGCCGACGTCCTGGATGGAGGCACTGAGAACGACGTGCTGCGCGGCGGTGCGGGCGGTGACAGCCACATGGGCGGCGACGACGCCGATCTCGTCAGTTACATCGACGCGCTCGGCGACGTCATTGTCACCATTGGCACGTTAACCAATTTTGACTTCTTCGGCGATGTGGTGGGCGACACCTTCCTCGACCTCATTGAGAACCTCGAAGGGTCAGTGTTCGACGACATTCTCGGTGGCAACAGTCTTGAGAACGAAATCTATGGCGGCCACGGCGATGACGTTCTGATTGGCGGCGCCGGGGCCGACACCATGGATGGCGGCGATGGCTTCGACTTTGCCTCTTACCAGACGCAAAGCACCGGCATGGTGATTGATCTGCCGACAATGACCTTTGGCAATGCGCCCTTCCAAGACGGGTTTGCCGACCGTTTCATCAGCATTGAAGGCTACATCGGCACCAAGGGCGCCGACTTTATCTTTGGCGATGTCACCGACGACACGCTCGTTGGCTGGCTTGGCGCCGACACCATCCGCGGCGGCGGCGGTAACGATATCCTCTATGATGACCGGATTGGGAATGCAGGTTTCGCGGGCATTGGTGCCGAACCCCTCAATGCCAATGACAGCCTCTATGGCGAAGGCGGCGCCGATACCTTTATCGGTTCAGGTGTTTTGGGCACCGACACGGACTTCGCGCGTTACGATACGGCTGTCACCGTTTCATTGACCGGAACCGGTGGAACGGGCGAAGCCGCCGGCGACGTATTCAGCGCGATCGAGGGTTTGTGGGGCTCGACCGGCACCGATACGTTGACGGGTCTGGGAACAATTGGCCATCTGTACGGTGATGGCGGCAGCGACACCTTGCGCCGTGGCGCGATCTATGACGGCGGCGCGGGCACCGATACGGCGGATTACATCACCGGATTTATCAGTTCAGGCATTCGGGTTGCCCTCGATGCCGGCGTGTCGGTGTTCGATGCGAGAACGAACACGACGCGTGTCTTCGGCCATGCCAGTAACGATGGAACCGCAAATGCAGACTATTTGGTCGACGTCGAGAACGTGATTGGCACGACACTCGCCGATACCATCTCTGGCAACGCAGTGATCAATGTTCTGACTAGCGGTGGCGGCAACGACATTTTGTTCGGCCGCGCAGGCGCCGACACGTTGAACGGCGGCGACAACAACGATATTCTTGTTGGCGGCGCAGGCGGGGATTCGCTCGTTGGCGGCAATGGCAACGACTTCGCGTCCTACGAAGACTCGACCGTTGGCATCACTGCAAATCTGCTGTTCCCCGGCGATCCGGGCTTCAACACAGGCGATGCCGTTGGCGACAGCTACACGTCAATCGAAGGTCTCATCGGTTCCAATCTCAACGACACTCTCACCGGCAATACGCTTGACAACGAACTGCGCGGCGGGTTCGGTAATGATTCGCTAGGCGGTTTCGATGGCAACGATGTTTTGGTTGGCGGCTTGTCGGGTAACGACGACCTTTCCGGCGGTAACGGCAATGACATCCTCTATGCTTGGTCCGGAACAGACACGTTCGTCGGTGGCAACGACACGGACACCATCTCCTTCGCTGGGCTGACCATCGGCGTCACGATTGATCTCGGGTCATCGCTGTTTCAAGCGATCAACGGCGGCCAAGTTTTTCTAAGCAGCATCGAGAACATTACCGGTTCGAATGGCTTTGACACCCTTCGCGGCAGCGCCGTGGCCAATCGTTTGACGGGTGGGCTTGGCGTCGATGTCCTGCAAATGTCGGCGACGCGCGATGCTGGCACGCTCGATATTTTTGATGGGGGCGCCAATACCGACACGGCAGATTTCGGCGCGTTCGGCTCAGCGGTCTGGGTCAGTCTGGGCTTCAGTGGTATTGACGCCTGGACGAGCAACACGTCTGTCGCAACGGGTGCCAATGCGAATATATCAATCGCCGACTTCACCGCGATTGAAAACGTCACCGGTTCCGCGTTCTCCGATACGCTGATCGGCAATACGGCCACAAATGTGCTATCCGGCGCAGCTGGTAACGACGTCCTCACGATGAGCTCGACGCGAGCATCTGGAACACTCGATGTTTTCGATGGCGGGGCCAACAATGACACGGCCGATTTCTCCATGTTCGGTTCGGCCGTTTGGGTCAATCTTGGTTATTCCGGAGTGGAAGCCTGGACCAGCAACACGTCTGTTGCAACAAACGCCAACTCGAGTACGAGCATTGCCGATCTCAACCTCATCGAGAATGTGACCGGCTCGGTTTTCTCCGATCTTCTCACGGGGGATTCATCGATAAACACTTTGATGGGTGGCGCGGGTAACGACACGCTAGCAATGTCATCAACCCAAGCTGTTGGTCCCGTCGATATCTTTGACGGTGGCGCCAACATCGATACTGCCGACTTCTCAGTATTCGGCGCCGCCGTCTGGGTCAATCTCAGTTTCGCCGGTATCGAAGCCTGGACGAGCAATACCACTGTTGCTACGGGCGCCAACGCCAATGTCAGCATCGCAAATCTGAACTTCATCGAGAACTTAAAGGGCAGTGCGTTCGCAGATTTCCTTCGAGGGTCATCTGGTGCGAATACACTCTCAGGCGGTGCCGGCAACGACACCTTTGACTTCGATACAGTCGCGGAGATCGGCACCTTAGCCGGAGCCAGAGACATCATTGCTGACTTCGATGACCTCGACGTCGGCGGCGACATCATTAACTTGGCCACCATCGACGCCAATGGCGCAACCTCTGGCGATCCGCTGTTCAGTTTCTTGGCCACCAATGGAGCGGCGTTTTCTGCTGCGGCTCAACTGCGCTAGTATACCTCCGGCGGCGACACTTTTGTTGAACGCAACACCGACAGCAATCTGGCAACGGCAGAGTTTGTTCTTGAACTGATAGGTTCGAAGTCGCTCGTAAGCGGCGATTTTGTCCTGTAGCCCCTGACATGAAACACTCGCCGGTCCGAATCTGATGCGGCGTCACGGATTGCGGGCTGCGAGTGCTTGATTGAGGCGGGCCTCACAACTGCTTTTGCGCGCAGAATAGGCCACCTGTTGCACGGCGGTCCGTTGCGCCGAGGCCTTGAAAGCGCGGAGCCAATTCGTCATCAGGCGGCACTTCGCAGCCTGGGTACTCGATCAGCGGTTCTGCCTTTAGAACTGCAAAGCCTGCTCTCTCGAATAGATTAATGTACTGGCTGTGACGGCCACGATTCTGATAATGGCTTGGCGGATTGAACTGACCCCACGCACCATCAGAGAACAGCATGTAATTGTATGGTCCGATAGATTTGGCGATTATCGGCTTGACAAACCCAGACTCGACGGTCTTAACTAATTCAGCTAACTTATGATTCTCAAACGACAACGGCCACAGCGTTTGCGCGCTGTGGCCGTTCTTCCCATCAACCGTGGCCCGGTGTGGGAAGCAGTAACACGATCCAGTTTGCATATTCGCAAGCGATTGGCAAATCACGCCGGGCCCTAATGTGCATTGGTCGCACTATGTCGGCGCGCGCTCTATTTCTTCTTGCCTATAGGCTTTGGCTTCTCAGCACCTGTGGACGAGTTAGCACCAGCAACGGCTTTCAGTCGTTGCTCGAACGCTTCCTCATCCTCATCAGTACCCGCCGCGCGCGCTGCTTCAATGAAGCGCTCCCGCTGGCTTTGGGTCATTTTACCAGGTGCCTTAGTCATGAAGACCTCAAATCAAATTCCAGCTTTCATAGCATATATTGACGAAGCAGGCGACGATGGCCTTGCTAGCGTTCGACCAATCGATCCGACCGGATCAAGCGAGTGGCTGATGCTGTCGGCCATACTAATCGATGCTGATCGAGAACCAGAAGCATCGATGTGGGCTAGCGATATCCTTACCGAAATGAAGGACAGGCAGCCCCAGTTATCTCAGCTTCACTTTAAGAGTCTCACCAAAGACAACGGTCGGCGCGCATGTGAGATGTTGGCAGCTCATCCGATGCGAGCTTTCGTTGTATCGTCGAACAAGAAGAATATGCGTGGATACGAAAACCCGTACGCGGGTCTTATACCGTCGAAAAATTGGTTTTATTGTTGGCTAACGCGATTGCTACTAGAGCGAGTAACTCACTTCGCTCACAAAAAATCCATCGCTATGTATGGTGAGGTAAGGCCATTGCAGATCGTTTTTAGCGAACGCGGTCGCTTCAGCTATGGCCAACTTATGGCTTATTACGACTGGCTGAAAATGCGAAACAAGGCCGGTAAAAACTCGCTGCCGCTTGGCGACTTGGCCTGGGATGTGATGAGGCGGGATTTATTCGACGTGCAGCCGGATCAAGCTCGGCCAGCTCTTCAATTGTCGGACATCGTAGCCAGCGCTTTCTTCAGAGCGTCTGACATTCAACAAACATCTAAGTTTGATCCAGAGTGTGCAAAGCGACTGCTGCCGCGGATGGCGCGAGACCCTGACAACACCTTGGGGATGGTTCACGGGTTTGGCGTTAAGCTGATGCCAAAGCTCGGCGAGGCAAAATTGACTTCAGCACAACAAGCAATTTATCGCTTCTATGGATATCCAAGACCACAATGGTGGATGCCAAAAAGGGAATGAAATCTGTGGGGCTCTGGCTCCTTTGATTGGGCAGTGAGTAGCCAAACACCTAATGGTTCGGCATCCGCTCCAACGTCACAAGGCGGGCTCTTGCAACCAGAGTACGTCCAGCAGCCCCACAACCAGAACAGTTGCAGAACACATGATTCTTGTCAATAAAAACCCAACAATTTCAACACCTTTTCCAAGTCATTGATCTGACTCGATTTTACGACGTTTGCGTCTTCGATCAATCAGCGACGACATAGGTCAGTCTCTTACCGACGATGCCCTTCAAAGCCCGTTCAGTGCGTTCGACATCCTCAACACCAAGAGATGATCGCGCATTGTACCGAAAATCGAACTCAGCCAGATAGCGGTGCAGATGCTTCTCTGAGCAGTGCTGGTACACGCCCTTCATGCCGCGCTTGAAGATTGAGAAATAGCCCTCAACGGTGTTCGTATGTACGTCACCGCGAACGTACTCGTTTGCGGCATGGTTCACTGCATCATGGCCAGCGAAGTCTTCTAGCTTGCCGTAGTAAGTCGCGGCGGCATCCGTCATGATCCGCGCTTCCTTGGTGATGTTGTCATTCACAATCGGAATGATCGTCTTCGCAGTCACGTCGTCAACGTGGACGCTGCGAACCTTGCCGCCACGTTCAACGAGCGATAGGACAGCGTTCTTGTGGCCATAACCGCGCTTCTTCTTCGCACCCTTCCTCGTGCCAATAAACGTCTCATCGGCCTCCACAACACCGCTACCACTATCGCCACCCATCGGGGAAAGATCACCCGAGCGCATGGCTTCGCGGAGACGGTGGCTCATGAACCACGCCGCCTCGTAGGTGATTTCCAAGACGCGGTGCAGCTGATGGCTGCTGATGCCCTTTTTAGACGAGCAAAGAAGGTGCGTAGCCTGTAGCCACTTGTGCAGCGGGATGTGGCTCGACTCGAACACCGTGCCAACGCGGGCCGTGAATTGTTTGCGGCAATGGCCACACTTCTTGAGGCCGTGACGTTCAATGCCTTCCGGATGAACCTTGCTTGGCTTGGAGCGCACACCGTTGAGAGTGTAGATACGTTGTTTGCCGCCGCAATGCGGGCAAACCGGACCATTCGGCCAAACTATGCTTTCGAGTTTCACGAAAGCCGCCGCTTCATCGTGGAAGTACGACTTGTTGAGAATAGACATTGGGAATCCCCTCGTTTCTGAGAGGAAAATAGGTCAATTGACTGGGTTTGTCAAGCCGATAATCGCCATAGATTTATCAGCATAATAATAGTGGTCAGCATAATCCACTCGGGCTGAAATGATTCCGTTCCGTCGAAGCAGTCTATGCGCCTCCCTGAGGATTGCGGCCAAATCATCAAATGGTACATGCTCCATCGTGTTGGTTGATATCACAACATCAACTGACTCAGGTGGCAACCCCGTGTCACGGGCATCGGCTGGTGCCCGGTAGTCAATACCCATCGCGGCAAGATCGTCGAGCTTTCGAATGCGTCCCGGCGGCCGGCGGACGAACCCCGGATTGTCCAACTTCGATAACCGGTCAATCTCATGATTGATGAGTTCAATCTTGGCAAAGCGGTTGAGGTCAACCAAGATTTGCTTATCGCAGCCGTAGCAATACAGCGCGATGTTGTAGAATAGATCCCAGCCAACTCCGAATTCGAAGACAGTCGTCCGCGCCAGATCGTTCGGTCCTGACGTTATGTTCTGTCTGTGCCACTCCAGGTAGCTGAGGTATTTGGGATCATACTTGCGCGGCAGGCTGCCAATAACGCGCCGCTGCAGAAGGTAGTAGAGCTGGGACCCAAACGGCGCCCGGTCCAATGCAGAATGAATCTTTGCCTTTGTTTGCCACTTCATCCTGGGATGTCCGCCACTTTGAACTCAGTATCTGCCAGGCGCTGCGACGCATGCATCGCCGTTCTATTCGGCTCCGAAAGCACGTGCCATTGCCTCAGGCAATGGTTGCGGAACGAGCGGCCTTTGCCGGCGCGACACTTCAATTAGGTCCGCTCCTGCGCCAGTGCCGATCAGCAAATGGTTTACCATCGCCAATGCGCGCTTCTTGCTCACGATAGCAACCAAGGTTGCTGCAATCAGCTTCATGTCGAGCCCCAAACTTGCATGGTCGGCATACAGCAATGCGAGCTTGAGTTTCCAGGGCCGGATGAGCCGGCCATAGTCCAAGTCCGCATTCTGACTCCCAGCGAGAATGGCACCTTCATCAGAGAAAACAATAGATGAGAAGTCTGTAATGCCCGGCCGGCAAAGCAACAGCTTTCGTTCCTCGGGGCCGTAGAAGGCGACATCGCTTGCGACCTGTGGCCGGGGCCCGACCAGGCTCATTTCACCCTTTAAGACGTTCCAAAGCTGGGTAACCTCGTCGAGCTTATAGCGGCGGATGGCCTGCCCGACGGCCGTGATGCGCCTGTCGGTGCCGGCGGTTGAGTTCACTCCGGATTGGTCAGCATTAACGACCATTGAGCGCAGCTTCAGCATCTCGAATGGCTGCCCGAACAATCCGACACGCTTGCCGCGGTAGAAGGGTGAATGCCAATCCTGCGCCCAGACCGCAATCATCGCGGCAATGAGCACCGGACTCAACACCACAAGACCGGCTGCAGATGCAGTCAAGTCTAACAGGCGCTTTGCCGGATAGCCAAGTGGCTGCTCTTGAGTTGTCATCAGCGCTCCCTGCAAATCCGTCGAACTGAAGTGCGGACACTAGCGATCTAGTTTTTCAGAAGCGCAAGTGCGGTCTCGCGGATCGCCGGCGCATCGAGCCGGTAGAAGTTCCGCAAGTACTCCTGATCGCCAACGACCGCTGAGTACGTATTCTGCATTCCTATTCTCTTGAACCTCACGCCCAATCCACTCTCCGCAAGCACCTCCGCCACGGCCCCACCAAGACCACCAGAAATCGTATTCTCCTCGATGGTCAAGATTGCTTTTGTATCTTTCGCCGCCTTGACAATCTCTGCACAGTCGATTGGTGTCAGCGTATGCATTGAGATCACTCGAACAGTCACGCCATCCTGTAGCAGTGCATCTGCTGCGGCCAGCGCTTCGGCGATTATACCGCCACTGGCGACAAGCGTCAGATCAGTACCGTGGCGTATCACACGGGCTTTGCCGATTTGGAAAACTTCACCTGCCAATCGCGTGTTGATCGGAACGTTCTTTTCAATCCGCAGGTAGCCGACACCGGGGCGCTGCGACAGCGCTCGTGTTGCTTCGGCCGATTCCCAACCGTCCGCTGGCGCAACGACCGTCACGCCTGGCAAGCTGCGCACGATCGAGAGGTCCTCGGTGGCGTGGTGCGACATGCCGAGCGAGCCGTAAGTGAACCCGCCCCCTGAAGCGACAATGTTGACATTGACTTCGTGATAAGCGGCATCGTTCCGGATCTGCTCAAGACAGCGTAGTGTCGAAAAATTGGCGATGGAGTATGCAAATACTGTCCAACCCTCTAGACCAAGGCCAGTCGCGACACCGATCATATTTTGCTCTGCAACGCCGACATTTATGAACCTTGAAGGGAAACGCTCAATGAGGTCATCAAATATTTTGAAGCCCAGATCAGCGGTCAAAAGTATGACCCGCTCGTCCTCCGCCATCAACGAAGTCAGAGTGTCTACAAAGTTATCGCGCATCAAACGGGCCTTGTCTTCTCAAGAGCGGCAATTGCGTCACGATACTCGCTACCCTGCGCATTGCGGTAGTGCCAAAGAACCTGGTTTTCCATGAAGCTGACACCGCGGCCCTTGATCGTATGCGCGATCACGATGTGGGGTTTACCTGGCACTTCGGTTCCAGTTGCAAACGCAGCCTGGAGTTCATCATGATTGTGCCCGTCAACCTCGCTCACATTCCAGCCAAACGAGCGGAACTTATCAGCAAACGGTTCAAGGTTGATCGTATCAGCGACAGTCGTCAGGCTCTGCAATTTGTTGTAGTCGACAATTGCTGTGAGATTATCCAGGCCAAAGTGCGCGGCAAAAAGAATTGCTTCCCAGTTCGATCCTTCATCGCATTCGCCATCGCTGAGAAGTGCATAGACGCGATGCGCTGAACCCTTCAGCTTGGCCGACAGCGCCATTCCAGCCGCCACCGGAAGGCCATGACCAAGGGAACCCGTCGAAAGCTCGACGCCAGGAATACCCTTGTGCGAGACATGCCCGGAAAGAATAGACCCGTTTTGATAGTGTGTCTTCAGCACGTCGCGAGAAAAGAAACCACATTCAGCAAGGGCCGCGTAGAGCCCAGCACCGCTGTGTCCCTTGCTCAGAACAAACCGGTCCCGATCCGGCTTGTTTGGATCCAGCGGATCGTAATGCAGGACAGCACCGTAGAGCACCGCCACAATGTCAGCGCATGACAAGACGGATCCAACATGAGAACTATTGCCGAGGTGCGTCATCTCGACCGCATGCCGCCGAATGCGCCAAGCAAGGTCAAGTGTGGAGGTCCAGGTGTTCTTCTCGCCCGACAGCATAAGGCCGCTCAACCTTCCAGGTGCCACGACGCCACTCTTCCCCTTATCGGAAGGTCGTAAATTGTCAATAACGGAACCGCTACTGAAACGACGCATCGGTATTTCAAGGCCAGGCTTGTCAAATCGATGGCTCCCAGGGCAAACCACGCTGTTCCGGAATCGGTGAACTATTCTGCGCTACCAGGTGTCGTTTGAACAGCACATCGCTCAACCGACGCAGGAACACTGCAGAGTTGCTGTAAGCAACCGCTTCGTTGTACGACAGCCGTGGCGCTGGCCATGGTCGCCAATGAAGCTGAAAAGAACCGCGCAAGAGCCTTTTCGTCAGGGACTTCCGGTTTAGACAAAGAAGGAACGGTCAAAAATGGCGATGACGGGTGACGCGATGCCTGTGCCGGTGAGGGCATATCCGGGCAATCCACTTGTTTCAATTATTATACCTTGCTTCAACGAGGTCGACTACATTGCGGCATGTGTGTCATCGCTGGTTGGGGGGGAGTTTCCCTCCGATCGACTCGAAGTTCTTATCGTCGATGGCATGAGCAACGACGGCACCCGCGATGTTTTGGTGTCACTTCAGCAGAAATACGAATGCGTGAGAGTGGTAGACAATCCGGCGCGCATCAAGCCAATCGCATTTAATACTGGAATTGAACATGCAAAGGGCGAAGTTGCGATGATCGTTGGCGCTCATGCAACATATCCTCCGAACTACGTTAGTTGTTTGGTCCGGTATCTTATGACTTACGACGTTGTCAATGTCGGAGGTGTGATGAGGGCCCGCGCGCGAAGCGGCAAACTAGTTGCCAAGGTTTTCTCTCAGCTGCTGACCCACAGTTTCGGAGTAGGCAATGCGCGGCATTACACTGGCGTTGAGGTCCCCACGTATACAGACATCGCACTCTACTATTGCGCGCCACGTGAACTCTTCATCACTATGGGTGGCTTTAAGGAAGCGTTGCTGCGTGGCCAGGATAGAGAGTTTAGTCTGAGAGTCGCGAAGTCCGGAAGACGAATGATGACTGTGCCGGAGACTGGACCAAACTATCTCGTTCGAGACAGCGTGAAGGGTTTCTTCAGCTGGGCGTTCGAAGCTGGTGTTACTCCTATCCGCATCAATCGCTTGAGTGAAGTTTCAACAATATCTCCGCGAAATCTCGTTCCACCTCTCTTTGTATTTGGCTTGCTGATGAGTCTTGCTCTGGCAGCCATTTGGCCGGGGTTCATATACCTGTTTTATGCCACTTTGGGATCCTACGCGTTTGTTGCGATCGTGGCATCGGCCCAGATCTCTTGGCGCGAAAAGAGCCCTGCACTGCTCTGTATTATGCCGTTTGCATTCATTGCGTGGCATTCTCTCTACGGTATCGGCTCAATTGTTGGTTTTCTTGAGCCGCTGTGGAGGCCTGGGAAAGTTAGGCGATGACCGGGGATTTCACTTTCGACTACCTGTTCTTTCGCGCGCGTGTCGGGATGTACGCGTGCCTTAACGCTCTGGGCGTTGGGCCGGGCGATGATGTCATTTTGCAGGCTTACACTTGCGTTGCAGTGCCTGAAGCCATTCTAGCAACCGGCGCGACTCCAAAGTACGCCGACGTCGCGGAAGGTGGAGTAACAATGGATCCTGTCAGCTTGCGGGCACAGATCAGCAAGCGCACTAAGGCCATCATCATCCAACATACTTTCGGCATTCCAGCGGATATGCCGCGTCTCATGAAAGTCGCGCGGTCGAACGCGCTTCCGGTCATTGAAGACTGTGCCCACACGTATTGGTCTGAGATCGCAGGCAGACCTGTCGGAACGGAGGGTGTCGCTGCTTGCTATTCGCTCGATTGGGGCAAGCCGCTCGTAGCTGGTGTGGGCGGCGGCATTGTACTCAACGATCAATCGATCCGGCCACAAATTTTGCGATTCGCCAACCAGCTAAGCCAGCCACCAGCCGCCGCAGATTTGCGTATGCGTTTGCAGTTTGCGGGTTTCAAAGCAGCTTATCATCCAAGTCGTTTCTGGATGGTCAAGGACCTATATTCCCTATTGTCCCGTAGGGGGGTCGCACAACAAAGTTTTAACAATTTAGCGAATGGACCCTCACCTGAGTTCGGACTTCGCATACTTCCGTCCGTCAAGCGCCGGCTGGTGCGAAGTTTGATCGGCTTCAATCCCGACTGGGTCCAGAACATGGCAGTCGTGGAAGCGTACCAGCGAGCGCTTCAGGTTGCTCCCGCCGAGGCACAAGAAATTTCTGCACCTGCGCGATCACGCGTCATGTATCAAAGGTTTCCGGTTTGGGTCACCGACAAACCAAAGTGGCTGGCTGCGGCGCGCAAAAACAGGATCGAGCTGTCGGACTGGTTCGAAAGCGCTGTCGATCCGCTTGGGCCGGGCGACTTCCATTTGGCAGGATACGAGTTAGGATCGTGCCCGAATGCTGAGGCTGCTGCGCGGCACATCGTCTCGTTGCCATGCAACCACCTCGTGACTGCCGCTTGGGCCGAACGGGCTGCAAGGACGCTCTTGCATCAGGCTTCCGCTGGATCCGGCATCACCCTCGGGGCCGCTGAATGACTTCCGAACTTGAAGTGCGCATCGAATTTGCGTCGGCTACGACGACGCATTCGGCGTTCGTGGCCTGTGGCGAGTTGCATGCAGCTGTAATTTCCGGCGGTTTCCTACGCGAATTGGGTACCCCATTCCTGACGAAACTCTACAAGGCTCTGTCACGAAGTCCTCAGTCTTTTGTCCTATTGGCTCGAACCGGCGGCCAAGTCGTTGGACTGATCGTGGGTTCGGCGAATACGGGGCAACTGATGTCCTCGCTCCTTGTCCGGCACGGGTGGCGGTTTTTGCCAAACATGGGCCAGATTGTCCTCAACCGCCGGACGGCGATTAAAATTTCCGAGCTGATTTTATATCCGAAGAAGAACAGCTTTCAGAACCTACCCAATGCCGAGATTGTCAATTTCTGTGTCGCGACGGACTGGCAAGGGCGGGGCGTGGGACAAAAACTCTTCGAAACGTTGGTGGGTGAGTTTGCCCGGCGCGGTGTTCGCCAGATTCGAATCGTGACGGGAGAGAGCCAGATCAAGGCTCAGAACTTCTACCGCTCGGTTGGCGCGGAGCCTGTGGGCAGTGTGTCCATTCATACCGGCCAATCCAGCGCCGTCTTTGTCTACAACATCAAGAGCCCAAACCCTTGACGGACACGGGGCAGCAATGCTGCTCATACACGACAACCCAAGAGGCACCCCGTGCGGACCATACCGTTCTTTAATTACCCCTACCACTACCAGAGCCGCGGCGAAGAGTTCCTGGAAGCGGTTCGCAATGCCATGCAGCGTGGCGCTTTTATTATGCAGAAAGACTTGTTTGACTTCGAAGCGGCGCTGGCTGCGTACCTCAATGTCAAGCACGTGATCGGTGTTGCCGATGGAACGATGGCACTGATCATGGCGCTCAAAGGAGCTGGCATCTCACCGGGCGATGAGGTTCTCGTTCCATCGCATACATTTGTTGCCACTGCCGCGGCGGTCCATCATGCCGGTGGCATCCCGGTTCTAGTCGACTGCCGCTCTGATCATCTCATCTGCCCAGACTCGACGCGACGCGCCATCACTCCGCGAACACGCGCCATCATGCCTGTTCAACTCAATGGACGCGTGGCTGACATGGATATCTTGTGCGCAATCGCCAAAGATCATGACTTAAAGATCGTGGAAGATTCCTGCCAAGCGGTCGGCGCACGCTTCAATGGCAAATCAGCTGGCACCTTCGGCGCAGCAGGGACCGCATCATTCTATCCGTCGAAAACGCTTGGCTGTTTTGGTGATGGGGGTGCGGTATTCACGGATGACGACGCCGTTGCTGATCATGTCCGGCTGCTTCGAGATCATGGCCGGGGGGTGACCGGAAAGGTCGAGGCATGGGGATATAACTCGCGGCTCGACAACCTTCAGGCCGCGATCCTGAACGTGAAGCTGAAGCAGTACGACACCGATATCGCCCACCGGCGACGCCTTGCATCAATCTATCAGGAGCACCTGGGAAACCTCGCCGGACTTCTGCTACCCCCGGCCCCAGATTCCGACGAAAGATACTTCGATATCTACCAGAATTACGAAATCGAGGCAGACAACCGGGAAGGTTTGCGGGAGCATCTGCAGAAGAAAGGGATTGGTACCATTATCCAGTGGGGCGGCTATGCAATCCATCAATTCAATGCACTTGGTCTCAATTCGGACTTGCCCTACACTGAGGCCATGACAAAGCGCTTTATGTTACTTCCGATGAACACATCTTTAGCAGACGACGATATCGTCTATATCTGCGAACACATTGGTCAGTTTTACGGGCGCTGACAGTATTTGCCTGGCATGAATCTACGGGAGCGTACGGCATTGAACCAAGATGGGATCAAAGTTTCTGGCGGGCTAAGAACGCCAGCCGAAGAGCAGGAAAGCAACCGTATCCAATCGCAATTTGATGCTAATCCGTTGCCCTGGGAAAAGAAGATTGAGAACTTCCCTAAATATGTTCGGCGGCAGAACCTTACTCGATTTCTTGCGCTCTACGAAATCTTCAATCGTGTGGTGAACATCAAGGGATCTATCGTCGAATGCGGCGTGCACCAGGGGTTTGGCATCATGACCTGGGCGAAACTGTCCGCCATTCTTGAGCCCGTCAATCTCACACGCCGTATCTATGGGTTCGATACTTTCGAAGGATTCCCGTCCGTGTCTGAGCAGGACCGGTCCGCGGCGAGTCAGCACGTCAAGACGGGAGATTTGAAAGCAGACGTTTACAACGAGATCATGGAACTTTCAGAAATCAACGATTCAACCCGGTTTTTGGGACACGTTCCTAAGGTCAAGCTCATCAAGGGTGATGCGGTCGAAACAATCCCGCAATTCATAAAAGATCACCCTCATGCACTGGTCAGTTTGCTGTTTCTTGACTTCGATCTCTACGAGCCAACAAAGGCGGCACTCGAAACGTTCGTGCCGCGCATGCCTAAGGGGGCAGTTATTGCATTCGACGAACTCGACAACCCGCTGTGGCCGGGCGAAACTTTGGCGATGCTCGAATACACGCGAGAACGGCCCATAAAAATTGAACGTTTGCCATTCGATCCTTACATCGGATTTGCTGTTTTGGATTGACGGTCTGGTCGCTCTAGCCGGATGCGATCGCACTTTTGAGCCTGATTACCCAGCCACGTAATTGATTTTTAGAGCGCTGCGGGGTCTTGGTGCTGCGCGAATGACGATTCACGCGAGACGGTCGAGCAAAGCGGGCAGATCGAAGCGGCGGTTGTAGCGGTATTGGAACTCGGCGAAGTAGCGAAATACATAGCGCGGCCTGATCGACTTCAATGTTCCAACGATCGCGGTTTTCAAATTGCCGA
>JANOFU010000039.1:0-31731 GCA_031413815.1 Hyphomicrobium sp.
ACTCCGACGCGGGCGTGTCCGCGCCGCTCAACCTTTGCCGGCGCCGACGCGGCGGGGCCCCGCGACGCGACGATCTTCACTCTTCTGTTGCGTCTCATAGGTCCCGTGTTCCGGTCATGGGCCGGTGCCGTTATTTCTTGCCGCCGCCAGCGTCCGGGTCCGTCAAGCGCACGGTCCATTCCTTAGCGTCACCGGTATCGACTTCAAAGAAGCCGGTGCGCTTATAGCCGCGTTTGTCGCAATCCTGAACCCCCCGTATCGAGTATGACTTTTCGCCGGTGCACATGTCGTTTTTGCCAGCCCACTCGCCGCCGCGGTCATAATCGACCGCGTGGACGTAGATAAAACGGCTGGGAACCGCCCCTTTGAGGAGCGTTTCGCAGGTCTGCGACGCGATGTTCCACCAGCCCTCGGTGGCCCAGCCTTCTTTGTCTTGGTAGCCGATCGACACCCCAATGCGGCTCGACGTGGAATTGCAGAGCTTTAAGTCGGCCCATGCATTTGGCGCTGCGGCCAAGAGCAAAGCCATCGGCAAAGCGGCCAAAGCCGCTGGGCGATGCCGGTCTCTCATGCTCGAGCGTCCCCCTTCTTTAGACAGGCATGTCTGCCGCGATCCGTGGCCCGATCCCCGCATCACTTCAAGGATCGACCAGCAGAACGCGGAAATCGTTGACGTTCGTTTGGGTCGGCCCGCATTCGAGAAGATCGCCGATCTGGCGGAAGAACCCCGTGGAATCGTTGTTGTCCAGGAAAGCGGCGGCATTGAGATTTTTGGCCGACGCACGGACCAGGGTATCAGGCACAACAATCGCGCCGGCCGGATCATCCGGATTGCCGCCGCCGCCGTCGATGCCGTCGGTATCTCCCGCGAGTGCAGAAATGCCGGCCGCACCATCAAGGCCGATGGCGACGCCCATCATGTATTCCTGATTGGGGCCGCCTGATCCGTTACCGCGCACGGTGACAGTGAATTCGCCGCCCGACATAATGGCGATGCGCTCGCCCCGCCGTTTGGCATCAAGTGCCATGGCGGCATGGAAACGGCCAATCTCGTGCGCTTCGCCCTCAAGTGAGGAGCCTAGAACATCGACGCGATAGCCTGCCGCCCGCGCGATCTCAGCTGCGGCTTCGATGGAAGCCTTGGGAGCAGCGACAAGCTCGTACGTGGCATTGCGAAGTTTGTCGTCGCCGGGCTTCAGTGTTTCGTTGGCGGGGTCGGCCAGCGCACGTGCAATTTCTTCGGATGGCGTGATGCCATAGTTCTGCAGAACCGCGCGGGCTTCCGCGAGGGTCGTCGTGTCCCCGACGGTTGGACCTGAGCCAATCGCGTCGGGATCATCGCCGGGCACATCCGAGATCGACAGCGTGATCAGCCGCGCTGGATAGGCCGCTGCCGCGAGACGGCCACCCTTGATGCGCGACAGATGTTTGCGCACGCAGTTCATTTCCGAGATGCGCGCGCCCGACTTGAGCAGCTGCTTAGTCAGGGCGCGCTTGGCGTCGAATGAAACGCCCTCCACGGGTGCCGACCAAAGGGCCGAGGCCCCGCCGGATAACAGGCACAGCACCAGATCATGAGGGCCTGCACTCTTGGCCAACTGAACGGCGAACTTGGCCGACGACACGCTGTTGGCATCGGGCACTGGGTGGCCAGCTTCCATCACCGGGATCACGTCGGTCGACAGGCCATAGCCATGACGAGTCGTCACAAATCCCAACAGTTGGCTCGCTTGCCCTTTGGAGACGTAATGGGCTTCTGTGGCCCGCGCCATCGCGGCCGCCGCTTTACCAGCACCAACGATGATCAGACGGCCGCCGGTTGGAACTTCGGGAAGTTTTGATGGAACGCACGCTTGGGGGTGGGCGACAGACACCGCCTTGTTGTACATGACCCGCAAGAGCTGGCGCTGTTGGTCGGTATCGTGGCTCGGCATCCGTCGGTCCTGTGGGCAGCAGGTTGAACTATAATGTGGTGTGCGGGATGGGGCATAAGCCGTCAAGCGGCGCCTCGTCGCTGACCGGCAATCAGCAGCTTAGCGGGCGAAACCCAAACGTGACCCAAATCGAGAGCCCCAGGTTGGCGCAACGAGATCAGGCGCCAACCGATTCTGACGCCTATACAATCTTGCCCGGAACGATGGCGTCTGGCGCGATTGTGCTGTGCGACCACGCCAGCGCCGCCCTGCCTGCCGACTACGGCACGCTGGGACTGCCGCCGGCTGAGTTCCAACGACATATCGCCTACGACATAGGGGCGGCTGATGTGACCGCCCAGCTGTCGGCCAGTATGGGCGCTCCCGCCGTTCTGACCCGGTATTCACGGCTGCTCATTGATTGCAATCGCGGGGCAGATGACCCGACGTTGGTCATGCGGCTATCTGACGGCACTATCATTCCCGGCAACCGGCATGCCGATGCGGCCGAGATTGCGCTTCGGATTGCGCGCTACCATGAGCCCTATCACGCCGCTATCGACCGGCTCATTGACTTGGCTTTGGAGACCGGGCCACCACCCGTTCTTCTGTCGGTGCATAGTTTTACGGACCGGTGGAAAGGGGTTGCGAGGCCATGGCACGCGGCCGTTCTCTGGGACAAAGATCCGCGCTTTGCGGGTGTTCTAATAGCGGGACTACGGGCGAGTATTGACTTGGTCATCGGAGACAATGAGCCCTACAGCGGGCGGCTTGTGGGTGACTGCCTTTGGCGGCATGGAACGGGCCGCGGATTGGCGCACGCCATCATTGAAATCCGGCAAGATTTGATCGCCACGCCTGAGACCGCTGCTGTTTGGGCCGGCAGGCTGGCTGGGATTGTCCGCTGTGCACTTGCGGATCGGGCGGTACGTGACGATTTACGGTCCATCCGCCATTATGGCTCGCACACTGGCGTCGTGCCAACTCAACAGTCGTCCTAGGAGGCCGTGCATGAACAGTATCGATGACAAAACACGCGTTGAGCTTGAAGCTGCCGCTTACCGGCGGCTCGTACAGCACCTACGCGATCGCACGGACGTGCAGAACATCGACATGATGAACCTGGCTGGCTTCTGCCGGAACTGTCTGGCCAACTGGTACATGGAGGCGGCCCAGACGGCGGGCATCGATATGCCGAAAGACGCCGCGCGCGAGATTGTCTACGGAATGCCCTACAGCGACTGGCAAGCCCAGCACCTGACCGATGCGTCACCCCAACAGAAGTCAGCGTACGAACAGGCCAAGCCCAAGGATCATTGAACAAGCCAGCCTGAGCCGCCGCGACGTTGCATAAATACCTCTGGATGGCCGGTTTGCATGGCTTGAACGCCTGACGCGCGCTCGTTAGCGTCTTCTCATTATCGCCCTCATGTGGCGATGCGTTTCAGTTCCGGCGCAGTAAGCTGCCGTTGCGTTCCGTCAATCACAACAGTGGGGTATGCGATGACCACGCTTCAAGCGGCAGCGCAGAATCAATTGCGACAACTCGTCGAGCAGATCGAACGGCTCGAGGAGGAGAAGAAGGCTCTGGCTTCCGATATTCGCGACAAGTACCTTGAAGCGAAAGGCGTCGGGTTCGACGTGACGGCGCTGCGCACGATCGTCCGTTTGCGCAAGAAGAGCCAGACTGAACGGCAAGAAGAGGAAGGCATACTCGAAGTCTATATGCACGCTCTCGGCATGCTGAATGACGCGCCCGTTCCGATGCGCATGGAAGCTGCGGAGTAGACGAGCAACGTCGCGGCTGGAGTTTTGAGCGCGGTGCCTCATGAGGTGCCGCGCTTTGCCTTGCGAACATGGGCTCCGTAATCTCAGAGAAAGCCCCGGACGAGTCGGCGCTCGCCCGGGGTCCCACCGGAACTTTGAACCGGAGTTCGCGGTTCCGGATCAAGGATCAGCAGTCAGACAGCGCAGGCTGTACCCTGCAATCGTCCCAGACCAGCTGTGATCACGAGGATGAGAGTAGACGGGTCAAATTATTAGAACTAATCGTTTTTCATTGGATCCAGGATAAGCGGCGCTGATCTTGAACATCACGCTCAAGCAATTGCGGTACTTCGATGCCTTGGCTCGCGAGCGCCACTTCGGCCGCGCAGCCGAGACCTGTTCCGTGACGCAACCAGCGCTGTCGATGCAAATCAGCGAACTCGAGCAGACGCTCGGACTGACGCTGGTTGAACGGACGCGAGCGGGTGTGCAGTTGACAGCCAAAGGCGAGGAACTGGCTGCGCGCGCGTCGCGCGTTTTGGGCGATGTGCGCGATCTCGTCGCCTTTGCCCATCATTCCAATCGCTTGCTGGCCGGGCCGCTGCGGCTTGGCGTGATCCCGTCGGTCGCGCCGTACATGCTACCGCCGCTGTTGCCACTGTTGCGCGAATTGCACCCGGATCTGGAGTTGCATGTTCGCGAAACGCAAACGCGGCATTTGAAGGACGAACTGCTCGACGGCAAACTCGATGTGCTGTTGCTCGCTTTGCCGATCAAGCATCCCGATCTAGAAGAATTGCGGTTGTTCGAAGACCGGTTCCTGCTGGCTCTGCCGAAAGAACGCAAGTTGCCGGGCCGCGTCCGCGCCACCAAGGAGATGGTTGAGAATGAGCGGCTGTTGCTGCTCGAAGAAGGGCACTGTCTGCGCGATCAGGCTCTCACCTATTGCAGCTTGAAGCAGGTCGATTCCGTCAACACGTTTGGGGCATCGAGCCTGGCGACGATCGTCGAAATGGTGGCGGCTGGGTTTGGCATTACTCTGCTGCCGGAAATGAGCCTGGGTGTCGAAGAGCGCGGCCGCAATCTGACGGTGCTGCGGTTTGCCGAACCCGAACCGTCACGCTCGATCGGGCTGGTATGGCGGTCGACGTCGCCGCGCAAGGATGATTTCCAAGAACTCGGCCGGCTCGTTCTGAAGGCTTGGAACGAGAGCCCCCTGGCGGCATCGCGCCAACCCTCAAAGTCCAGCAAATCCGCTAGCGCTGTGTCGTCTTAACCGAGCGGGCGGCGAGTGCGGTTGGGGCAGGAGCTGCGGGCCGGTCAAGGGCTTCGAAGCTGGCCAAGCTGACGGCCTTGCCGGTAAACTGCTGCGACCACATCAGTTGCACCGTCTGAATGCCGGGCCGGAATTTCATCGGCAGAACGCCACCTTCGTCGTCCAGCAAGTCGAGCGCTTGCGCGGCGTCCGGGTGAACCAGTGTTGCCAATGCCGGATCATCAAACGAAGCCGTATCTGTCAGCATCGCCACAGCCGGGAATGGCTGGTAGGCGAGGTCTTCGGGATGGTCTTCGTCATAGGCCGGTGCGGCGATCCAGGAGATACCCTTGTCGAAGCGGCCTTGGAGATAGGCGGCTGCGGCGAGGTATTTGTCAGCTGGAGCGCTGGCCGGTGCAGCGGCACTGAGAGACCCTTCGGATGCCGTGATCGGTGCAGCGATGTCAGCAGGTTCAGACGCTGGTCCGCCAAGCGCGCTCATGCTGGCGACGAGTGGTTTCAACGGTGCCGCTGTTTTGCGTGTGGCGGGCTGCGGTTCGGCCACGAGATTGGCTGCCGGTTGCGGTGCGGTGCCGAGTGAGGCGAGCGTTATGAGCTTATCGAGTTGGGTCCGGTCGGCTTTCGACGGGCCAGGAATGAAGCGAGATGCGCGCTCCACCATTTTTGGTTCGGTGACGAGCTTCGGCGCAGAGGGCGGTGCTGGTTTCGGCGGCACCAAAGCCGCGACCTGCAAGCGCGACTGCAGTTTCGCTTCGGGCCGGACGGCTGACTTCGGCGCTGGCGCTACGAGGGTTGCAACCTGCTGCAGCACAGGAGCTCGCTCAGCCGATGCCACCAGTATGGACTTGTTGGGATTGGAGCGAATGTCGAAATACTGCGCGACCTGCATCGCCAGTTCCGGGTTCTTTTGGCGGGCGTTGCGCGCATCGTCCGGCGACACCGGCCCGCCGCTGGCAGGATTGTGCTTCGTCCGGCCGCTCGGGAACAACAAGGCAAGCTCATCGCGGACCATACGTGGCCAATGGCGGACCCGCGCGGTATCGATGTGAACGAATGGCAGGGCTCCCGTCGGATAGTAGCCGACGCCGCCGCGTTCACGGATCATCGCTGAGTAACGCAGGCGGCGGATCGGAACGTCGGGGAAGGCGATATCGATCGCTTTTCCTGTCATGTGGTGGCTGTTGCTCGCCTGTCCGCCGCGCGTTCGCCGCAGCATGGAGTTGGTGCCCGGCGAGCGATACCCGCAGATGATGTGGATGGGTTGGCGAGAGCCCAGTTCGGTGTACATTTCCCAGGCGATATCGATGGTGCGGGGATCAATGGGAACCTCTTGGTTGAGGCGCCAGTCGCGCATCACATGATTGATCTGCTTCAACGCATCGGGGATATATTTGCCGTCCTTCTTGTAAAGGACAGTCAACGTCTCTTTGGTGTGAATGTGATAGAAAGAGATGGTGCGCGCGTCGCCTGCCGCATCAACCGCGCCAGACACAGCGAGACCGCCTGCGCCGGCCATCAGCGCCAGTCCAGTGACGATCCATTTCGCCGGCGATCGCAAAACGATCCTACCCCCGTCCGGTGCGGTTGACAGCTGTTCGCTGATCCCGCGGATACTAAGCACCATGCCGGCAGGCAGCCTCAGCGGCCGGACCACGCGACACTCCCAGTGGTGAAGGGTTAACGCTGAACCCTTAAGGCTTGGTAACCTTTGAATGAGGGCATTCCTGGGCACAGCCACGGCAGAAGCGGGGCAGGGTCTTGTTAGCGCTTGGATTTTGGGCGTTTGGCGGCGGCCTTTGCAGGTTTTTTGCGCGGTGCTGGCCGGGATTTTTTGACGGTTTTTTTCGCGGCGGCCTTCTTTACAGCCTTGGGTTTGCGGGCTGCGGACTTCGGCCAATTGTCCCGGATCCAGCGGGCCAGGCCCTCCTCTTCGATCTCGCCAGCGGCGAGATCCAAAATGGCAACGGTCGCTTCGGCGTCGTTTGGTGCGAAGGCAATGCCGTTCTTGCGCAGAAAGACGATCGCGCACATGAAGGCGGCTCGCTTGTTGCCATCCACAAACGGATGGTTCTTCGCAATACCGAACGCATACGCGGCGGCCAAAGCCGCGAGATCGTCTTCTCCGTATGTCCACCTGTTCTGCGGCCTGCCGAGGGCGGATTCGAGCATGCCGTTGTCGCGCAGACCCGCTGGACCGCCGAAAATGGCGAGTTGCTCAGCATGAATGCGAATGGCTTGATCCTTTGTGATCCAGCGGGGCTCGCTCACTTGGCGAGAGCCTTGAGGGTGCTCTTGTACTCCTTCATCACCTGCCGGGCGATGCGCATCGTTTCGTCGTCATCATCGGCATATGGCGTAATCGTGATGGTCCGCTCAGGACCTTCCGTGACCACGACTTCATCGCCTTGCTCAAGCCCGAGCCGGGCCAGCAGCTCCTTGGGCAGGATGATGCCGGTCGAGTTGCCGATTTTCTTGATTTCGAGTTTCATGGCGGGCCTCCAAAGTGGGTTAGACAGAATGTATAACATGACTGGCGGGGTGTTGTACAGAATGTATAACGGGTTTTCGCGTTCCGCGGCTGCGCCGCTTTCCCATCTTTCGTCATCCCCGCGCCCTTGAGCGCAGCGAAAGGGAAGCACGGCGGGGACCCAGTCAAGCCGCGGACTTGGTGAGATGTGAAAGCGAGCAAGGTGCCTTCTTCTTTTCCCTTTGACCCTTGTCTGGACGGCCGCCTGTCGTGCCGCTGGCACGATCCCTCCGGGACGCGGCCATGACGGGAAAGAGTGGGTGTGGGATTCAGGGTGTCGGGTGTTGAGTAAGTGACATGCCGTCATATTGCCCGGTCCTCAAGAACCCTACACCCGACACCCTGAACCCTCTTTTCACTGCCGCCGCACTCCGCGATCTTGCGATCCGGAGAGATATGGCTGAGGGGTGCGGGGCGGCCGGAGCCGCTCGGGCAATCCGTGGTGGTAGAGAAGCGACGCGAGCCGCCCCGCGACAGGATTTTGGGCCTATGAGCGCCCGTTACGCGGTTTCCCCGCTTCCCGGACTTGCACCGGGTGGACGACCTGAGCCTTCCATAGAAAAGCTTGCGTGAAGCCCTCCTATAAAACCTGCCTCCCGGTCCACACCGTTGAGACGCCTCTTAAGCAGCGCCCCCTCACGGACCGGGATGCACGCAGTATGGGCGAGGTTTGAAGCGCGGGGATAACTTCGGCTTTTTCAATAGAAGAAATTTCCGGTTAACGCGGCCGCGATGGTGGCGTCCGTGGGGTGAAACGTCACCTGGCAGGTTCCACGACGTACCGCTCTGCCGTCATCGGCAGAGCGGAAATCCGAAGCGCACTAGGGCCCTCGTGCCCCGCCGGTGCTAACCCACAAACAGGATGATGAAAGCAACGATGAGGGCGAACAACGCGACGGCCTCGGTCAACGCGAATGCGAGGTAGCCGACTTCCTTCATCTTATCGCTGGCGCCCGGGTTGCGGGCGACGCCGGCGAGCCATTCACTGAAGATTTTGCCAAGCGCCATGGCGACCGCCGCCAACGGCAGCAACGCGAGAGCTGTCGCCAGCATTTTTACGGCTTCGTCGCTCATGTTATAGTTCCTTTTCTGTTTTTTTAGGTGTTTGGATTTTGTTTGGTTCAGGTGTGGAGGTGGTGGGCATCCCTCAAATACATGCTGCTGAACAAAAGAAAGATGTAGGCCTGGATGCAGACAATCATGATCTCGAACCCGAACAGAACCACCATTAGAATGACGGGGAAGATCGATGCGAGAATTCCCGTTGTTCCAAGTGCGGTGACCATCATGGCGCATAGATCGGCAAACAGCTTCAGCATCACGTGACCTGCGAAAATGTTTGCAAAAATACGAAACCCAAGTGTGATCGGCCGAAATAGGTATGAGATCAGTTCGACGAAAACAAAGATCGGTGCGACAAAGATAGGCACGCCTGCGGGAAGGAATGTACGGAAGTAGCCGAGGCCGTGTTTGCTAAAGGCAACGTAGTTGACGTGGGCAAACACGGCGAAGGCCAACGCGAGTGTCGTCGCGAGGTGGCTCGTGAACGTTTCCTTGATCGGCGTCAGACCGAGCAGAGTGCCGAATAGAATGAAAACACAGACGGTAAAGAGAAATGGTATGCTGGTCCGGGCTTCAGGGCCCGCGATCTTCTCGATGGTTCCACTGACAAACATGTAAATTGCTTCGGCGCTTGCCTGCAGGCGCCCCGGAATGATCGACCGCTCGCGGATGGCGTAAATCAAGTAGCCCGCCAGCAGCAGAGCCGTCGTGACTTTTGAAGAGCTAGCTGTTGTGAATGAAACGTCGATGCCGAAGATTTGGAGTGGGACGATGATGTCCGTTTCAAACTGCTTCAGTGCATAGGGGAGATGCTTTTCTAGATCAGCCATTGGGTCCGCTGTGGATCTCTGACTAGGTCAAGACGTTCAAGTGGCCGGAGCAATCGTTGCATTGCGCCGCACGCCAGACGGGCAGGGATGTTTCCCGTCTGGCGCAGCTGGACAGGCTACTGAATGATGATCTGGTTCTGCAAAGGCAGTTGGCCGCCCCAGAACGGGAGGTCCGCCTTCTTGTCGAATCCCGGCTTCTGGTCCCGGTCTGAATACAGCGACGCCCACAAACGCTGTCCGGCTTCTGCCGTCCGGCTCAGTTCAACCTTCACGTCTCGATGGTCGCCGGCTTTGAGCTCGGCGTACCCAAGCGCGTCACGAACGGGTTTGCCGTTCTCATCGGCACCGTAGATCACCACGTACCCGTTCGACGGCAGGTGGGCATACTCAATCGAGATGCTCTTGCCTTCGGCCTTCTGGTTCAAGAACAGAACCGACGGCGGGTTGGGGCTCGTGGCTGCATGAGCTGCGATCGTTGTTGCAGCGAGCAGCGTTGATCCGAGAGCTGCAGCAATCAATTGAGCTTTCAGTGCAGATGTCATTTGGCTGTTCCTCACTCAGGGTTGGTGCGGACCATGTTTTGAGATGAGCGATCCGCTTGGTGCGAGAACTGGAGAACGGCCTGCCGCGGTTCAACGGTGCTGGCGGAATTGTGATTGGCGCCGTTGCCGGTATCACGAACGCGCTATCGGTGTGTGTGGGGGGCGGGTGGGTCTTGCAGGATCGTCACTGCGACCCACGTAGCGGTTTGGATGCAGGGCCGGGACACTCTGGCGATGTCGGCCTGACATTGCGATGCCGGACCGCTTCGGGCATGCCCGGTGCATTTTCGAGTGCATGTTGGCGCGCTGTACGACATGCAACGACGAGGAGACACATGCGCCTACAATTCCAGATATCAATCCTCCGGCTTGGACGCTTGAACCAGCAGATTTCGGCATTGCTCCGGCAGTCGGATCCCGATTGGGTTCGCGTCCTTCGAATGCAGAAGTTGCGGCTCGTCATTCAGCAGGGGATCTACGAGAGCTTATTGACAGCGGTTGAAAGTACGGTTGGCCGTGGGGCCCACACGACTGAGCTGGTGCCGCATCCCATACGCGTCAACGGCCGCCGCCTTGCGCGGCCGGTAAATTGAGCTGTCGTTAAATGACCGACGTAAGGAGATGATCGATGTCAGATTTGAATTGCCCGGTTTGCAAGGGCGCGATGAAGGAAGTGAACAAGCAGGGAGTGACGATCGATACCTGCACGCAATGCCGAGGCGTTTGGCTCGACAGGGGCGAACTTGAAAAACTCGTTGGTATTGTTGATCAGGAAGCAACGTCGTTTCGGGCTGCGAGTGTGTCTGAGAAAGAGGATCGCATTCGCCAGCGTCCCGCGCTCGTTCGCGACCGCTTCGACGATGACGATGATGATGACGACGAGCGCCGAGGCCAGGGGCCAGGCGGAACCCAGAAGCGCTCAAAAATGTCGCGGCTGATGGACTTCTTTGATTGATCTTTGATTTATCTCAGCCATGCCCTGCCCACTCGTTTGAGGACCTAGAATGGACTTTCTTGATGGTGCGTTGATGGGCAAGCCGGTGTGGATGTGGGCCATCTTCATCGGCATTGTTCTGTCATTGTTGGTCCTGGACCTGGGTGTTCTTCACCGGAAAACGCGCGAAATCGGAGTCAAAGAAAGCCTTTGGATGAGCGCGTTCTACATCGGGATCGCGCTGCTCTTTGGCGGGTGGGTGTGGCAGGAGCTGGGAGCCCAGAGTGGCACAGAGTACATCACCGGATTTCTCGTCGAAAAGACGTTGGCGATGGACAACGTTTTTGTCATCTCGCTGATTTTTACTTACTTTGCAGTGCCGCCGATCTATCAGCGCCGGGTTCTATTTTGGGGTATTCTTGGGGTCATCGTCCTGCGCGCTATTATGATCGGCCTTGGTGCGACGCTCGTCGCAGAGTTCAGCTGGATCTTGTATGTTTTTGCTGCCTTTCTTGTCGCGACAGGCATCAAGATGCTGATGATGGGCGACAAAAAGCCAGACATTGAGAACAATCCAGTGCTGAAACTGATGCGCCGTACGATGCGCATTACGCCCGAGTTACACGGCGAGAGGTTTTTCGTTCGTCAGCCCCATCAGGAGACGGGTCAGACTGTAACTTGGGCCACTCCGCTGTTTGTGGCGCTTGTCTTGATCGAGATCGTGGACCTCATCTTCGCCGTTGATAGCGTGCCTGCAATCTTCGCAATTACGACTGATCCGTTCATTGTCTATACGTCGAATATATTCGCCATTCTGGGGTTACGTGCCCTGTACTTCGCGCTCGCTGCAGTGATCGGACGCTTTGCATATCTCAAGCAAGCGTTGGCGCTGGTGCTGGTCTTCATTGGCTCGAAAATCTTCGTGGCCGATCTGTTCGGCTGGGAAAAATTCCCGGCTAGCATCTCGTTAGGCGTGACCGTGGGGCTCATTCTTGGCGGTGTTCTCTACTCGCTCTACAAGACCCGGGATGCCGCGCCGGCTTTAGTGAAATGATTGAACCCGCTCCGCGCTGTGTTGACTTAGGCTTGGGCAGCTCAAGGGCGCTGCAACCATTGCAGTTTGCAGTCTTGCTCATTGAGGCTTGCATGACCCATCCTTGATCTTGCCCACACCCGCGGCGCGGCGTTCGCAATCGTTGCCATAGGTTTTGTCATCGCAGCCGCACACGGGCCGGTACTCTTTGGTGCAGATCTGCGGGCGGCGAGTGCAGGTGCCGGTCGCGTCGGCGGCTCCGCACAGCGCCGCGGGGGTGTACTCGCAGAACAGGTTTTTCTTGCACTGGAAGCCGGCTAAGCCGCCGCAGATGCCGCCAACGCGCGATTTCTTTAGGGCGTTGGCTGGAGTGACGCTGGATAACGCAGCGGCCGTCACGAGAGCAACGCCGAGAAGCGCACGCACAATGGTCTGCCGCATCACACTCCCCTACCGCACCCTGGTCATCTCGAACGCCGAATAGCTCGCCGGGCTCGGCACTTGCGTCTTGCCGGTCATAGCGTCGGCGAGCGCTTCACCCACGATGGTGTCCTGTTCGAGATCTTTTACGGCAATGACGATGAACGGACGCTGCCAACTGGTGCCGGTCGTTTCGCACTCGGCGCATGCCTCGCGGTATTGGCCCAGATTGAGCGCCGTAATTGGCACGGTATCGATGGTGGCGCTTTTGGTCAGTTCGGCCGTGCGCATGGCCCGCTTGCCGGCCCGCTGAACTTCATTGGCCGCGTCGCCTTCCTGCGAGGCGGTGCCGACCGCGACGATCTCCAACGCTTCCGACAGCGAGGCGCGAACCTCTTCATCAAGCACATCGTTGGCGATTTCTTTGGCGGTGAACGTTTTGCCCTCACGTTCGAGTTGGTCAGCGCTGGCGTGCACCCATTTGAATTCTTTGTTGAGGACGACGACATCGAACACGCCGCGGCGGCCGGATTTGTCGAAGCCGATAATTTCAAACACGGTTGAGTTTTTTGTCTGGCGGGTTGTTTCGGTAACGGCGGCCGGTTCCAGCGCGTTGCGGCGGCTCTCGACGGCATCGGTGATCGTGAGGCCAGCGGTGGCGGCCACGACGGTCGCCGATGCGCCCGCCATCACCACTTCGCCCGGTGTTTTGAACATCGACGTGATCCAGTTGGCGCGATCGCTCCAGCGGTAGGCGCCGAGCATCCGGCGGCGTGTCTTTGAATTGTCTTGAATGGGTCCGTTGCCGACGTCGCTCATGGAGATCTCCCGCACGTTTCTCAAAGATTATGATGGAAAGGGTACGCGATTGTGCGCGCAGAAGCATGGCACTGAGTTGCGGGCGATTGTCGCTTCAATGCTCGCGCTGGAGAACAACAGTCAGTCTCAGATCTTCTGGCCGGGTCAGTCCGGCGGTTTGCGGCCAGCGAGCCATTTCTTCAAATTTGCAGCAATCGCCGATTGGCTTTTTGATTGGCGTTCACCGGCGGGATGTTTACTTGCAAGCGCTGAAGATTTCCGGTCCGGAGTTGTGCTTTTGGCCGAAGAGGTCGCATCGGACTTCGCGGGGCGCACGTGTTCCGGTTGTACAAAGCGCGCGACGTCCGTCAGAAATCGCGCGTCGTCGCCGGTTGCCAATCGGGGTGCGGCTTTGGCCACCGCATCGAGCAGTGCGTTCAGCCATTCGTATTCAACCTTGTGAAAGTCGTTCAATACATAGTGCGAAACGGCATGTTTTGAACCGGGATGGCCGATGCCGAGCCGCACGCGCTTGTAGTTGCTGCCCAGGTGCGCGGTGATCGAGCGCAAGCCGTTGTGGCCGGCGTCCCCGCCGCCAACTTTCACTTTCACTTTCGAAGGCGCGAGGTCGAGTTCGTCGTGAAAGACGGCGATGTCTTCGAGAGCGATTTTCAGAAAGCGTGCAGCGTCCCCGACTGACCGGCCGCTCTCGTTCATGTAGGTGTCGGGCTTCAGGAGCAAGACTTTCTGAGTCCCGATCTCACCATCTGCGGCGAGCCCTGAGAACTTTTTCTTCCACGGGCCAAAGCCGTGTGCCGCTGCGATGCGCTCGACAGCCATGAAGCCAATGTTGTGACGATTGCGGGCGTATTTTTCACCCGGATTGCCGAGGCCGGCGAACAGCTTCATGGCGCATGGGTCCCGGCGATAATGGCCCGGCTATGAAAGGCTGGGCGATGACGGGCTGGCGCGAGGATGTCCCGCGCCAGCCGTTGCCGCTACTTCTTCTTGGCTGCGGGAGCCGCAGGAGCGGCCTTGCCGCCTGCCGCTGGAGCTTTGCCGCCTGCAGCCGGAGCTGCAGCTGCCTTGCCGCCAGCTGCGGGAGCACCCGCTTTGGCGCCAGCAGCAGGGGCCGCTGCTTTGGCATCGCCGCCAGCAGCGGGAGCTGCGGCTGCGTCTGCGCCGGGCGTGGCCTCGACTTCTTCTTCCTTCTTGGCGCCCGCGACCGTGGCGATCGTAAAGTCGCGGTTGGCAATCACGGGGCGAACGCCGTCAGGCAAAGTGACGGCCGAGATATGAACTGAGCGGCCAATCTCCAAGCCTTCGAGACTGACTTCGAAGTTTGCCGGGATTTTGTCATAAGGGCAGTACACTTCGACAACGTGGCGCACGATGTTCAAGACGCCGCCGCGCTTGAGACCCGGCGACAAAACTTCGTTGGTGAACTTAACCGGAATCGCAACGCGAATGACGCCGTCCTTGCCGATGCGCAGAAAGTCGACATGCAACGGCAGATCCTTGACAGGATCAACCTGGACGTCGCGCGGCAGAACTTTGATCTTCGTGCCATCGACATTGAGCTCGAACACGGTTGAGGTGAAGTGGCCCTTGAGGACCTGCTTCCACAGCGTGTTGTAGTCGAGCGCGATGGCTTCAGCGGGTTTGGTGTCACCGTAAATTACGGCGGGTACGTTTCCTTCACGGCGAGCTTGACGCGCGGCCCCCTTGCCTGCACGCGGGCGCGCCGTGGCTTTGAGCTCGATGAGCTGTGAAGCCATGACGTTGTTCTCCAATACTAAAATGCCGCTAGCCGGCCTCCAAGGGTGCCGGGCGGAGTCTCATGCGGTTGCTTGAGATGGGCCGGTTATAGCCGCGGGATGGCGGAATGGCAATGCCGCCCAAATGGGCGGGGTCTAGGCCGGTGTCAGACACCACTTACGTGGTGTGTCACACCGCAACCGTCACCGTAAACCGGCTCCGGGGTTGTGCGGGCGCGCGGCGCAGGCCAAGATCGGGCGATGATGAAAAAGTCCGCAAAGCGCCGTCCTGCGAATGAGCAGGACCAGATGATTGTCGAGGCACTCAAGGGTGCGGGGCGTCCCGTCAGCGCGTACGAGATCATTGACAGCCTGCGCTCGCGGGCCAGCTTGGCGCCGCAAACAGTCTATCGCTCGCTCGACCGGTTGATTGCATCGGGTGCCGCGCATCGTCTGGAAAGCCTCAACGCATTTGTGGCGTGCAGCCATGCCGCCCACGAAGGCACCGCGATTTTTGCGATCTGCACCGAATGCGGGATCGTGCGCGAGTTCGACGAGCCCAATGCCGTTGCGAGTCTCGCGGGCTGGGCCAAGACTTCGAACTTCGCCGTGCGTCAGATGACGCTCGAACTGCGCGGCACGTGCGCGGAGTGTGCCGTCAGTCGTGCCAGTTAATACTCTCCTAGCCCCAACTGGCATGGCCCAACGAGCAGATGATTGGTCGTGGCCTCGTCGCCACGCGGTCGCCAAGAAACCTGCCCAATGATCGGCCCTCACTTGCAAAGCGGATATTATCCGGGTACCCATTGGATACTATAACATCCAGTGGGGAGCGTGTGGGCATGACTTTGGGATTTGGCAGACGGGTCTCAGCCGGGCTGTTCGTGGCCACCGCCTGGACCAGTTCCGTCACGGTGCCAGCGTGGTCGCAAGACGCCGCTTCTGAGGCGGTCGAGTTGCCGGAAGTGGTTGTGTCGAGCCCCAGCCCGATTGCGAAACCGAAGCGTGCTCAGAAAAAGCCGCAAGCCGCGCCGGTGGCCACCACGCTGAAGGCGTCAAAACCTCAAACACAGCAGGCGCAGCCTTCGCCGCCGTCCCAAGACACGGGCGATGTTCCAGCCGTTGTCAACGCCGACGAAGCCGGCACTAATCCACCAACCGCACAGCAGGATGCCACGCTACTTCCCGGCACGCTGATTGTTGCCGATGACGCGTTCGTGCCAGTGACCATCGCGACCTCGCGTGAGATCGAAGCCACGCGCGGGGCCACCATTACGGACACGCTGCAACAGAAGCCGGGAATTTCCGGCTCGACGTTCTCTGCTGGAGCCAACCGGCCAATCATCCGCGGTCTCGATAACTTCCGCGTGCGCACGCAGGAGAACGGCATCGGCACTCATGATGTGTCCGCGCTGTCGGAAGATCACGCTGTCACCGTTGATCCGTTTTCAGCGGATCGCGTCGAAGTTGTCCGCGGGCCGGCCACGCTGCGTTATGGCAGCCAAGCCATCGGTGGTGTGGTGGCTGTCGAGAACCAGCGGATTCCAACGTTCATCCCGAACGGCGGCGCGTCTGCAGAAATAAAGGGTGGCCTGTCATCAGTCGACGACGGCCGTGACGGGGCGTTCCAGGCAACACTGGGAAGCGGTAACGTCGCTATTCATGCCGATGCGTTCAAGCGCCGCTCCGATGATTACGACACGCCTGAGGGCCGCCAGCTCAACACGTTTGTCGACAGCGAGGGATTTGCCGTCGGGACGTCGCTGATCGGCCCGTCGGGGTTCATTGGCGTGGCATTCACGCGCGTGGAGAGTCTCTATGGCATCCCCGGCGAAGAAGCAGCAGAGCTACGTCCGCGTATCGACTTGGAGCAGGACAAGGTGCTTGTGAAGGGCGAGTGGCGCGTTAAGGCGTCCGGCATTGACGCAATCCGGGTCTGGTTTGGTGCCTCGGATTACGCCCACAACGAAGTGATCTTCGAAGAGGGCGAAGGAGATATTGTCGGCACGCGATTCACAAACGAAGAGTATGAGGCCCGCGCTGAGGTGCAGCACTCGCCGGTCTCAACGGCGTTGGGTGAACTGAACGGGGCCGCGGGCGTGCAGTGGGGTACGAAGAACGTCGCCGGTGTCGCTGTCGACGAACCCATCGATGCGTTACTTGATCCGGCTGATGTCCGCACGATTGCTGGCTTCTGGTTCGAGGAGCTGCAAGCCTCTCAGGAGCTGCGGTTACAGGCCGCCGCTCGCATCGAAGACACCAAGGCCGATGGCCGCGGGTTTGCCGATGTCACAGACCCAGACAACCCCGTGGCGTTTGCCGGCGAGCGATCGTTCACCCCAATCAGCGGCAGTCTCGGCGCACTCTATGAGTTACCGCTCGGCGTTGTCGCCCGGCTGACAGGCCAGTACGTCGAACGTGCGCCGGACGCTCCGGAATTGTTCTCCAAGGGCGTGCACGAAGCCACAGGTACGTTCGAAATCGGTAATCGCAATCTTGGTATCGAAGAGGCGCGCACGATAGAATTCGGACTGAAGCGAGCCAGCGGCGCGCTGCGCTTTGACGCGAGTGTTTACTACACGCGCTACGGTGGTTTTATCTTTACGGAACTGACGGGGGCGGCCTGCGGCGAGACGCTCGACACCTGCAACGTTGTGTTTGCACCCGGCGACGAAACGCTGGATCAAGTCGTCTATCAGCAGCGCGACGCAACCTTTTACGGCACCGAGATTGCCCTTCAATATGATGTGGCGCCGATCTGGCGCGGTATTTGGGGTGTCGAGGGGCAGTATGATTTCATCCGGGCGGAGTTTGAGAATGGAGAAAACGTGCCGCGGATTCCGCCCCATCGGCTCGGCGGTGGCCTGTTCTATCGGGACGTGAACTGGTTTGCGCGTGCGGGTGTTCTGCACGCCTTCGACCAGGACGAGATCGGGTTCGGCGAGATTGAAACTCCCGGATATACCCTTGTGTCAGCCGAGCTGAGCTATACGACCCCATTGGAAAACGTGAATGGGCTTGGCACGGCGATGACTATTGGCATTAAGGGCGAGAACCTTGCCGACGATGAGGTGCTCAATCACTCGTCGTTCAAGCGGCGCGAGGATGTGCTGCTGCCGGGCGCGAGTGTTCGCCTGTTCGGGTCGATCAAGCTGAATTGAGTACGCCTTGGTATCAGTCACCACTCAGAGTTGTCTGACACCGGTACAGTAGGCTTGGAACCAGGCACCGAAGCTGTGGGTCCCGCCCAATCCTGTGTGCAACTGCAACCTCGGCCTCGCGTGCACCGCACGCTAATGGTGAAGATTGGACAAGTTGATTCGCCAATCTCTTATTGGCGCGAGGATGGCCTGAGGAGTTGAGCGCCATGGCAGCGGTCCGGAAAAAGCGCGTGGCAACGGAGCTGGCCGAAGAGGCTCGGCCTCCGGCGATGCTTGGTATTACGCAGTCGGCGCGCGGCTATGCGTGGCGCGAGCGATTGGCACCCGGCGCGTCGAATACGGCGCTCGCCATCAGCCAGCAGCATGGACTGCCCGATCTCCTCGGCCGCGTTCTGGCAGCGCGGGGTGTGACGCTCGACGGCGTCGGCGTGTTCCTCGATCCGAGCCTCAAAGCCCTGATGCCGGACCCCGCGACGTTCGCGGGCATGGACCGCGCCGCGGCCCGCATTGCGAACGCCATTGAGGCGCGCGAGCCTGTCGCCATCTTCGGCGACTACGATGTCGATGGCGCGTGTTCGTCGGCGCTGATGGCGCGCTTTCTTGACGCTCACGCGACGCCCGCACGGATCTACATTCCGGACCGCATCTTTGAAGGTTACGGACCTAATTCGGCGGCCATCGAGACGCTGATCAAGGAAGGCGCGAAACTTATTGTCACGGTGGATTGCGGCACGACCAGTTTCGATGCGCTCGCCACCGCGGGAAAATTCAAAACCGATGTGGTCGTGCTCGATCACCATCAGGCCGACGAAAAGCTCCCTGACGTGTATGCCGTCGTCAATCCCAACCGCCAGGATGATGTGTCGGGCCAGGGGCATTTGTGTGCGGCAGGCGTCGTATTTCTCGTGCTCGTCGCCGTCATGCGCGAACTGCGCCGCCGTGGTTACTACAAAACACATGGTCCTGAGCCGTCGCTGCTTGGCGATCTCGATCTGGTCGCGCTGGCGACCGTGGCCGACGTCGTGCCGCTCACCGGGCTCAACCGCGCATATGTCACCAAAGGTCTCGCGGTCATGCATGCGCGCGAGAATGTCGGATTGCGCGCGCTGTTCGATGCCAGTGGCCTCAACCAAGCGCCGACCACGTATTACCTCGGCTATATTTTGGGTCCTCGCATCAACGCCGGCGGGCGCATTGGCGACGCGGCGCTGGGTGCGAAACTGCTGACAACGAGCGACGACATCGAAGCGCAGCGTATTGCGGTTTTGCTCGATAAGCTCAACAAAGAGCGCAAAGCGATTGAGACCCAGATGCTCGAAGAGGCGATGGCTGAAGCGGATCGATTGGTCGAAGCGACACCGGATCTGCCGATTGTCGTTGTCGGCTCAGAGACATGGCACAAGGGCGTTGTCGGCCTTGTCGCGAGCCGGCTTGTTGATCGCTTCGCGCGTCCCAGTTGCGTGATCGCGTGGGAAAAGGACGGCAGTTCCGGCGAACTGACGGGCACAGGCTCGTTGCGATCGGTTGCGGGAGTGGACATCGGATCGGCAGTGCGCGTAGCGGTGGCCGATGGATTGCTCGTCAAAGGCGGCGGGCACGCGATGGCGGCGGGGCTCACAGTGGCGAAGGCCAAACTCGCAACCCTGCGGTCGTATTTGAGTTCGGCGTTGTCCGACGCCTCCAAGGTCGCCCGAGATCGCGCCGGGCTCGACATCGACGGCGCATTGGTGCCGTCTGCCGTTACCATGGATTTGATTGGACTGTTGGAACGCGCCGGCCCCTACGGCCAGGGCAACCCGCTGCCGCGGTTCGTGTTCCCGGCCGTGCGCGTCAAGTTCGCCAAAGCGGTCGGCGAAGCCCACCTGCGCTGCGTGCTGGAAGCCTCCGACGGGTCGCGGCTGGAAGGCGTTGCGTTCCGCGCTGTGGGCCAGCCGCTGGGCGACCTTTTGGCCAACACCGGCGGCCTGCCCATCCACGTCGTGGGCAGCCTCAAACGCGACACCTGGGGCGGGCGCGAAAAGATCGAATTGACGATCGAGGACGCCGCCGATCCGCGCCGTCAGCCTTGAACAATGCCGTTCACAGCGGTGCGTTGTCGCCGCCGCAGCGGGCGGCTTGCGCAGCGGCTCAAACCCCCCTATACCCGCCCCGACGCTCCCTTCGTCTATCGGTTAGGACGCGAGATTTTCATTCTTGAAAGAGGGGTTCGATTCCCCTAGGGAGCGCCACTATCACAGCGCAAATGCTGCGGATTGAAGATCGTTCTCCGCGCCGCTGCTCAACCAAAGTCCGCCAAGTTTCTCGCGAATGTCCGCACCAACAGGCCATTGGCCGGTGCGCCCGCTCGTTTGCCCGCGGCAGGGCGCAAAAAAGCCCGGTTTTCTCGACACCTCTGGTACATCTTTGGAGACGTGTCCGTGGGCGGACGGCGAGGCAACGAATGACGCGATGGGGTGATACAACGTTTGGTCTGCGGGCGGCGCGGATGTTGGCTGCTGTGTGCGTTGGGGTCGTGCTGGTGCTCGCCTCTGCGCCGGGCGCCAAGGCCGACGAGTTCCAAGCCTGGGTTGAGGCGTTCTGGCCCGAAGCCCAAGCCGCGGGCGTCTCGCGCGACACGTTCGATGCAGCACTGGGCAGCGTGAAGCCGAATTTCTCGCTCCCCGATCTTGATCTGCCGGGCCGCGAAAGCAATTCGAGCAAGGGGCAAGCGGAGTTCACGCGCGCGCCAGGCGATTATCTCGATAAGAAGTATTTGGCGAACCTTGCAGCCCAAGGCCGTGAGCTTGCGATTAAGCACAAGGCCACGTTAGACAAGATTGAACGCGAGATCGGCGTTGACCGGTACTCAGTGCTGGCGATCTGGGGCCGCGAAACAGCGTTCGGCCAACATAAGCTGCCGCATGACGCCATCGAAGTGTTGGCGACGCTCGCCTATAAGGGCCGCCGCAAAGAGTTGTTTCGCAACGAACTGCTTGAGGCGTTGAAGATGCTGCAGTCGGGTGTGGCGCGCTCCGATATGCGGGCGTCGTGGGCTGGCGCGCTGGGCCTTACGCAATTCATGCCATCGGAGTATTTCACGCACGCCCGCGATCTCGACGGCGATGGCAAGAAAGACATCTTCCGCTCGGTGCCTGATGCGCTCGCGTCAGCAGCCGCTCAGCTGACCGGCAAAGGCTGGGTGCGCGGCCAGACGTGGGGCTATGAAGTCATCATCCCCGCTGGTGCCGACTGCGGCTTCGAGGGACCGACACAGGCGCGTCCGATTTCGGAGTGGGCCACGCTCGGGTTTGCGCGCGCGGGTGGCAAGCCCTGGACCCAAACGCAACTGGCGCTTGAGGCGTATCTGATGAGCCCGGCGGGAGCTTATGGTCCGTCGTTCCTGGTGCTGGAGAACTACAAGGTCATCCGCCGCTACAACACATCGGACTTGTACGCGGTGTTCGTGGGCCATCTGGCCGACAGGATTTCAGGCGGTGGCGACTTTGTCCGCGCCTTTGGCGGGACGGGTGCGCAGAAAACCAAGATGATCGAGGATATTCAGGTCCGGCTTAAAGCGGCGGGCTATGAAGTCGACAAGATCGATGGCAAAGTGGGATCGAACACGCGCAAAAACATCGGTCAGTATCAGCGGGCGAGCAAGCTGAAAATCGATTGCTGGCCATCTGATGATGTGTTGGCTCATATGCGCCAAACGGTGCCGCGTTAATCGCAAGAACCGCGTCAACAGCATGTGGTGCACGCAATGCGGCTGAGGCCGGTTATCTGGAGCGTGTTGATCGCCATCGGCATGGCCGTGGGCGGTTCGCCCCTGCATGCGCAAGAAGACCCCACGGGCACCAGCTACGTCACTGCGTTCCCCAAAGGCGATATCTACAAAGTTTTGGCGATTGGCGACGATCTCGCTGAGGGTTTGCTGTATGGCATTGTCGATGCGTTTGGCACCGACGCTCGTCTGCAGATCAACCCCAAACACCTCAACATCAATGGCGTCATGCGGCCCGATTTCGACGAGAAGCTGGTGGCGCTTGAAGACACGCTGAAAGCTGATCCGCCGCACATCGCAGTTGTGATGCTGGGTGCCTGGGACCGCGTGTCGCTGCGCAATGCAGCTGGCAAGAAAATTCCCGTCGGAACTCCGGAATGGCGATCTGAATACGGCGCGCGCCTTGATCGCATGGCGAAGATGCTGAAGCGGCGCAATGCGGCGGTGTATTGGGTCGGCTTGCCCAACGTGCGCAAGTATGACGCCAACGAAGATGCGCAAATGATGAACGAAGTGCTGCGCGAGCGGGTCTACCTCAACAGCATGAAGTACATTGATGCGTACGCCGGGTTCCTCAATGAAGACGGCACGTACAGCGCGTGGGGGCCTGACCTCACCGGCAAGATCGTACGCCTGCGCGACAACGACGGGCTCTACTTCACGTTCTCCGGCAACCGCAAGCTCGCACACTTCGTCGAGCGCGATTTGCGCCGCGACCTCAATCAAGCAAAGGCCGATCGCGTCGTGCCGCTGGCGGGTACCGAAGCCGAGCAACAGAAGGTCAATCCCGACAAGGCCGTGATCAAAGATCCAGCTGCCGGTCCGGCAACTCCAGCTGGCAAGACGCCAGCGGCGGACGCGGCCAAGGCGGCGTTGGCCGATCCCGGCAACGGAGATCAGAAGGCCGATAACGGCAAGATCAGTTTGAAGACGATTGCGCAGAACGGCCGTGAGGAAGTGGCCACGCTGGAGATTGTGCGGCCAGCGATCCCTGCCTCCGTCATCGCGCTGGTGACCCGCAAAGAAAGCGCCGATAAACCCTCTCAGATGGGCGAAGTGCTGGTCGATCAGATTGCAGGTGGGCTCAATGTGATGAGCACGGTGACGCCGCCGTCGACCGCCGTGGCAGGCGGAAGCCGCAATCCGCTGTCGCCAACGCAGTCGCCGTTTTATCGCGTGCTCGTGAAGGGTGAGCGGTTGTCGCCACGCCGCGGCCGTGCCGATGATTTGGTGTGGCCGCGCGCTGAGCCCGTGGCGTTGGACACCGCGCCGCCAGACAAGCTGCTAGAGACCGGAGCGGCGTCTGGATCTGGCGCAGGGCCGCCGCGCGCAAAGGCTGCCGCACCGCAGCCCTGATCGAATACATTTCGACGTGCTGTTTAGACGTCGTCGCCATCATCGGGCTCAGGCACCCGTGCGGGCGCTGGGCGGCGGCGGCCGCGCTCTGCTTTTGCCGCACCGTTGATCTTTTCCGCAATATCGTCCAATCGCCGCTTGGCAGCATCGAACGCATCGCGGATCGCGATCTGCAGGTCTTCCTGCGCGTGCCCGACGCTCGCCTCGTGGGTCAGGATCAGGGGCGCGTGGTCGGGAATACCGATGTCGATCTTGATCTCGTAGGTCTTGCCCTTATGCGCGTGCTTGTTGGGCGCTGATACCACCACACGGCAATGCGTCATGCGGTCGAATATTTTCTCTAACTTGGCTGCTTTCTCCGCGATCTTCGTTTCGATGGTGCGGCTCTTATCGAGGCCCTTGAATGAGATTTCGAGCGGAGTGTCCATGAGGGAGTATCCTTTGTGCCGTGACGGTGTGACGGGGAGTCACAAAAGAGATATTAGGCCAGTTCGCGGCAGGTACAAGGTGCCCGAGGTGGCGGGGTCGCCCCTTTCGCTCCGGACATGGCTCGGATACCTTAGCGGTCTTTTTCCAAGGTCGGGGACGGGTATCGTGGGGCGGATTTTTATCAATTACCGGCGCGGCGACGAGCCGGGCTTTGCCGGGCGGCTGTTCGACAGGCTGGAGCAGGCTTTTACAGTTGATCGGCTCTTCATGGATGTCGATCATATCGGGCCTGGCCAGGACTTCGTGCGCGTTCTGGAGGATGAGGTCGGAAAGTGCGACGTGCTGCTCGCGATCATCGGCAAGGGATGGATCGAGGCGCGCGATGACAACGGCCATCAAAGACTGGAAAGTCCAAGCGATTTCGTACGCATCGAAATCGAAAGCGCGCTAAAGCAGGGCAAGCGCCTGATCCCGGTGCTGGTCAATGACGCGCAGATGCCGCGTGGCGACGATCTTCCGGACAGCATGAAACCGTTGTCGCGGCGTAACGCTGTGCGCCTGACGCACGAGCGCTTCAAGTCGGACGCGCAGGGGCTGATCAAGATCCTTGAAACGGCATTGGCTGAGGTCGAAGCGGCACGCGCTGCACAAACCGAGGAAGAGCGGCGCGCGGCCGAACTAACTTTAAAGCGCAAGCAGGATGAAGAATCAGCCCGCGCGGAAGAGGCCGAGCAGCGGGCACAGCAGCGCGCCCGGCAGCAAGCTGCGCAAGGCCTGAGCCCCGCAGAAATCCTGAAAGCCGAAGAGTTGGCCAATTGGGATTTCATAAAGTCGGCGAATGACACGAGCGAACTTCGCAATCACCTCGCGCGTTTTCCCGGCGGCGTGACGGAGCGGTATGCGCGCACGGCGTTGGAGGAAATTCTTTGGACGGCCCTCGGCACTACGCCTGATCTACTGGCGCTCGAATCATTCGTGGCGGAGTTTCCGACGGGGAAGCGGAGAAACGAGGCCGTTGCGCGTGCTACGATACTGCTGGCCAAAGCTGATCGAGAGCGTGATGCGGCCGAGAGAGATCGCCAAGAAGCCTCTGCTTGGACTGCAGTTGGCGCTAGTGAGGACCCAAGGGACTACGCGGAATTTCTAGACCAATGGCCAAGTGGCAAGTTCACCGAGGCGGCCAAAAGGAAGCTGAAAGCTTTAAATAAGCAAAGCCGAGGTGCAAACCGGTCTGCTGCATCCAATGCCGCCGTATTCGCTGCTGTCGGGCTTATTGGCGGGCTCATCATCGGCGCCGAAAGCACTACAACAATAGAAGTCCTTGGCGCCTCGTTCAAATTGTCTGATGTTCTTCTCTCAACTCTATTCACACTTCTGATTTGTGCGTATTCAATTGGAGTGCCTTGGCCTCGAATCATTGGGGCGGTTGCTTTTGTAGGGGTCGCTCAATCAGTAGCGTTCACTGGTAGCGGGCTGTTAATGCATCCTGAGAATTTGGGATCCGGAGCAATTGGGCTTGCGGCGTACGGTGCTTTAACCTCTATTCCATTGCTAATTGTAGCGTGTTTTTTTACTGGTGCAGCAAGAACGTGGCAGCGAATATCAATCGCACTGCTGATCTCTGGTATTTCATCCGCGCTGTTCTTCTCAACCAATACTAGCAACGAAATGTACCTCTGGTCGCCTTTGGCGGGAGCTGCCAGTTGGGCGACATTCGCTGCGTACCTTGGCTACATGGTGATCGACGACTGACCAGTCAATTGTTGGGCTTACGCGGCAGTGCCGTCTCGCCCATCAGCGCCTTGTCGATAGCGGTTGCGGCATGGCGGCCGTTACGGGCCTGCTATGTTTTGAAGAACGCGGTGAAGTCCGACCATTATTCGATGCGGAAGGCGGGGATATCGCGTACGCAACCCGCGAACCATTGCAGCGATTTGAGTGCTGTCATCGCAGCGAACAGATTGGCCAAATCTTCGCGCTCGCAGACATAGACGTTGCCTTGGACGTTGCTGAAACTGAAATGTTCGAGGGTTTGCCTTATGTCCGAGTACGCTTGGGGCACGCCCTTTGGGTGCCTTAGTTCGATCTGAGCGACTGTAAGATCAAATGCTATGGCGAACATCAGCGTTCCTGCGGGTCGTCGAGGAGACTTTCAACCCGGCAGTCGAGTTGTTCAGAGGTATCGACCACGCAAACGCGCACGACAGGCCCGCGCCCGGATGGCCGTGCTTTAGACTCAACAATTTCGTACACGGGACCGTGCAAACCGAACCGCCGCCAGCGTTCAAACGTGGCGATAATGTCTGTGTCGTAAACCCGCGGGGGCTTGAGCAGCTGGCTCATGGTGCGGAAAGTGCGCTGGTTTTGAGTGAATGTCTAGACCCGAGACCCTGGTTTGGGCCAGCTATTGGCGGGCCTAAGCTATGCCTATAAACTGAGAACAGTGAAAATTGTGGCGTCAGACGAATGACCAGACCTGGGCACTGTTGTCGTGGATTGGGTCACGATGTCTTGTTAGGTTGTGGAAACACATCTTCAGCAAAGTGTTCGCCATGAACCAGCGTGTGAACGACCTCAGCCAAGAGGCTCTGAAGCTGACCCCCGAAGAACGCGTTGGGCTCGTCGACGCGATTATTGCTAGCATTCAACCCGTGCCAGTTGGCATCGCGTCGGCCTGGACGGCCGAAGTTCGCGCCCGCATCGAGGCCTACGAACGGGGTGAGTACGAACTTGAAGACGCAGACGACGTGATCGCCGGAGCGCTTGCAGTGATATGGCGGTGAAAGTGCAGTGAAGCCGTGGCCAAGATCTGCTCTGTAGAGCCAGACGCTTTGGCAATATGCGGTGGAAATCTGGCAGCTAAACGGATATTGTTTGCGTATGACCAAAATTGAACAACTCCACGCTGCCGCACAATCGCTGTCTGATGAACAGCTGGAAGCGCTTGTTTCAATTGCGAAGACCATGACATCTCGCCCGTTTTATACTTCAGCGCCATCAGAAGCACTTGCCGCCCTTGATCAGGGTCTGGCTGAGATCAGGGAAGGGCATTCGATCCCTGGTGGTGCCGTGTTCGAGGGGATCGATCAGCGGCTCAAAGCGCTTGGAGCATGAGGTCTTTCCGGTTTTCGCCCGCTGCTGTCGCCGCCCTCAATTCACAGATCGACTACCTCATTTCGAAACATGCGCTGCAGGCCGCCCGGACCCTTGAGCGGCGCGTTCGCGAGCATATTGTCAACACTCTGTGTCACTTTCCGTATGCGGGAACTCACATTCCGGATCGCGACGTTTTTGAGAGTTGGGTGCCCGGCACGCGGATTGTCGTCTGGTACACGGTTGCCGAAGATCACATTACGATCGCCATGATCTGGCACACGGCTCAAGATAGGCAGCCTGGTGATCGCGAGTAGCCAACTGCAACCGTCGCGTGTCGCTACCGCGGCAGCGTCGTCGTGCCCATCAGCATTTTGTCGATCGCAGACGCGGCCTGGCGGCCTTCGCGGATCGCCCAGACGACGAGCGACTGCCCGCGGCGGATGTCGCCGGCGGCAAATAGCTTCGGGCTGCCAGGCAGCTTATAGTCGCGCTCGTTCGCATCGAGCCCCTTGAAGCGGCCGCGCGGAACAACCGGCAGCGCCAATTCCTTCACCACATCGCTCTCGACGGGGCCATCGAAGCCCATGGCGAACAGCACGAGGCCGGCATCAAGTGTGCCTTCAGAACCGGCAATCGGCTGCATCGCGTGATCAACGCGCGTGTAGTGGAGTTTCTTGACCTGGCCCGCGTCACCCGAAAATCCGGTCGTCGAAATTGAGAACTCGGTTTTGGCGCCTTCGGCTTGTGAGGACGACACGCGCAGCTTCATCGGCCAGTTGGGCCAGCTCAGCGCCTTGTTTTCCTTCACCGGCGGCTGGGGCATGATTTCGAGTTGTGTCACAGACTTCGCACCCTGGCGGAATGAGGTGCCGATGCAGTCTGAGCCGGTGTCGCCGCCGCCGATGACGATGACGTGCTTGTCCTTTGCCGAGATCTCCTTCGTGCGTTGCCAGCTCTCGCCAGCGACGCGGGCATTCTGCTGCGGCAGGAAATCCATGGCGTAGTGAATGCCGTCCAGATCGCGGCCGGGGGCCTTGGCGAAGAAATCGAAAGGATGCTCCGAGCCGATGGCGACCAGGACGGCATCGTGTTTGGCTTCCAAGTCTGCTGCGGACACGTCTCTTCCAACATGCCTATTGCAGTGGAACGTGACGCCTTCGGCTTCCAATTGCTTCACGCGGCGTACGACGATGTGCTTTTCCATCTTGAAGTCGGGAATGCCGTAGGCAAGCAAGCCGCCGGGGCGCGCGCTCTTTTCATAGACGTGGACGTCGTGGCCGACGCGAGCCAACTGCTGGGCTGCGGCAAGGCCTGCAGGGCCTGAACCGATGATGGCCACGCGCTTGCCGGTTTTCTTTTCCGGCGGTTGCGGGACGACCCAACCTTCTTCAAACGCTCGGTCAACGATAGCGCACTCGATCGTTTTGATGGTCACCGGCTTGTCGTCGATGTTGAGCGTGCATGCGGCCTCGCACGGTGCCGGGCAGATGCGGCCCGTCACCTCGGGGAAGTTGTTCGTCGAGTGCAGGTTGTCCGACGCTTGTTTCCAGTCGCCGCGATAGACGAGGTCGTTCCAGTCGGGGATCTGATTGTTGACGGGGCAGCCCGTGTGACAAAACGGAATACCGCAATCCATGCAGCGCGAGGCCTGCGCCTTGACCTGCGCCTCGGCCAACGGGACCGTGAACTCTTTCCAATGCGTCACGCGCTCTTCGACCGGCTTATAGCTCCGGTCGGCGCGGTCGAGTTCCAGAAATCCTGTCGGCTTGCCCATGATAGTGCCCGTCTTATCTAGATCGAAATGTCTTGTAGCAGGTCAACGCTGCCGAGGAGAGGCTTGGTCTTTCGCACGTAACTCTGATCGCTCGTCAAGAATGTTGCACCGGACTGGATGGCAAGTGCGTGAAAAGTCGCGTCATAGCTTGAGATATGGCCCTGACCTTGTGTGTCCATCGACGCAATAGACTCCGCTCTGCGAAGAAGCAGCTCATTGGCCTCTTGGATACCAATGTGGTCCTTCTCAACCCAGTCCATAAGTAGTGTGATCGCGGTGTCGTAATCCTGACCGGTCACGCGCTTGCTAATCAAAACGTTGTTGACCTCGAACAGCAGGAGGCTTGGAGCTATAAGCCTGACTTCACCTCGAACGCACGATTCCATCAGGCGTTTGGCTGTTTGCTGATCCGGCTCGTCTAAGAAGACCTTTGCTATGACGGACGTGTCCACGACGTAAACCATCAGCGCGAATTCCGCCCATCGAGGCGATCCCGCTCGGAGCGGATGAAAGCGGTGACGTCTCCTTCGACGGTGATGGGCTTGAGGCGGCGAAGCCTTTCCAGCATGACTTCGATCTCTTCGCGCGAACGCGATGGACGAACTGCCTCGATCACGACACGAACCTGGCTATCCGCGGCAAGTCCCATCTCCACTTGCCAGTCGTCGGGCAGCTGGCCTGCCTTCACGGTTTTCACAAAAATGGTCATGGCTCAGTCTCTCTGTTTCCGAATGCGTGCTCAACCAGAGTGTTGCTGTTCTGTTGGTTCGATGAGACTATAATCGCAGATGTTACATCGGCGAATGGGATGGACGTACTTTCCGTGAGGCGAAGTCGCTTCTCCGGCCCGGTGAAGAGTTTGATTTCCGCAGTTCGGACATTTGTTGCCTTTGCCCTTGCCAACTTCCTTGACTGCCTTTTGCCATGACCAGCCAACCGTGTTGCAAGAGCTTCAGGTGCTCAAGCTCCCATTATCGTGAAAAGTTTGCACTCTGCAGTGAGGGCATACTCCTCCTTTAGCCATCATCCACTCCTGTTTAATTTAGGTTGTCGCTTCGCTCAATTTTTCTACGTCCTTTGCCTTCGCCAATTCCGTCAGCGCGCGGCGGTATTCAGTCGGCATGACCTTGCGGAACTTTGGCAGCCATGCTGCAAAGTCCTTCAAGATCGCCTGGGCTTTCGCCGAGTTGGTGTAGTGCGCGTGGCGGACGAGGAGGGCGTGCAGGCGTTCGGCGTCTTGCTCGCGCATGTCGAGCATGACGCTGTCCAGGGGCGTCGTCGCGCCGTCACCATTGGACTTGGACAGCGCAGACAGAAAAGCGGTATCCGCCTTGATCGCTTCGAGTTCCACCATTTCCTTGTTCAGACGCGTTTCGAAATCGCCCTTGTCATCGAGCACGTAGGCAATGCCGCCCGACATGCCGGCGGCGAAGTTGCGTCCCGTTGGGCCCAGTACGACGACGCAGCCGCCGGTCATGTATTCGCAGCCGTGATCGCCGGTGCCTTCGACGACGGCGGACGCACCGGAGTTGCGCACCGCGAAGCGTTCCCCCGCGATGCCGCGGAAGTAGCATTCGCCTTGGATCGCGCCGTACAGCACCGTGTTGCCGACAATGATGCTGTCTTCGGGAACGATGCCAGACATGGCATTCGGGCGCACGATCAGCTTGGCGCCCGACAGGCCCTTGCCGACATAGTCGTTGCCTTCGCCGACGAGATCGAGCGTTAAGCCCTTGGCGCCCCACGCACCGAATGCTTGGCCTGCAGTGCCCTTCAACGTGAGCCAGATGGTATCTTCCGCCAAGCCTGTGTGGCCGTAGCGCTTGGCGATTTCACCCGACAGCATGGCTCCCGTCGAGCGATCGACGTTGCGGATCGCGACCTCGTGCTTGACCGGCTTTTTGGTATCGAGTGCCGGTTGCGCCAAGGCGATCAGCTTGTTGTCGAGCACCTTTTCAAGGCAGTGGTTCTGCGTTTCGGTGTGCGAGATGGAGACACCAGCCGGAGCCTGCGGCTTGTGGAACAGGTTGGAGAAGTCGAGGCCGCGCGCCTTCCAGTGTTCAATGGCGCGGTCCTTATCAAGGATCTCGGTTTGGCCGATCATATCTTCAAGCTTCCGGAAGCCGAGAGACGCCATGATCTCGCGTACTTCCTCGGCACCGAAGAAGAAGTAATTGATGACATGCTCGGGCTTGCCGGTGAAGCGGGCGCGCAGGACAGGGTCTTGAGTCGCGACACCCACCGGGCAGGTGTTCAGGTGGCATTTGCGCATCATGATGCAGCCTGCCGCAATCAACGGCGCGGTGGCAAAGCCAAATTCGTCGGCACCCAACAGTGCGCCAACGATGACGTCACGGCCCGTGCGCAGTCCGCCATCGACCTGCACGGCAATGCGGCCACGCAGGCGGTTGATGACGAGCGTCTGATGGGTTTCTGCGAGGCCGATTTCCCATGGGGAGCCAGCGTGCTTGATCGAGGTCAACGGTGACGCGCCGGTGCCGCCTTCGTAGCCAGCGATGGTGACGTGGTCGGCGCGCGCTTTGGCAACACCGGCCGCCACCGTGCCGACGCCCACTTCAGAGACGAGTTTGACGGACACCGCGCCGGCCGGATTGACGTTCTTCAAATCGAAGATCAGCTGTGCCAGGTCTTCGATCGAATAGATGTCATGGTGGGGAGGGGGAGAAATAAGCCCGACTCCCGGCGTCGAATGGCGCACCTTGGCGATTGTCGCATCGACCTTGTGGCCGGGCAGCTGACCGCCTTCGCCGGGCTTGGCACCCTGCGCCATCTTAATCTGCATCATGTCCGAGTTGACGAGGTACTCGGTCGTGACGCCGAAGCGGCCCGACGCGACTTGCTTGATGGCCGAGCGCATCGAGTCGCCGTTGGGCAGCGGCTTATACCGATCGGATTCCTCGCCGCCTTCACCTGTGTTCGACTTGCCGCCGATGCGGTTCATGGCAATGGCGAGCGTCGTGTGGGCTTCGCGGCTGATCGAACCGAAGCTCATGGCACCGGTTGAGAAGCGCTTGACGATGTCCGTTGCAGATTCGACATCTTCCAGCGCGATCGGCTTGCGGCCCAGGCTGTCGGCCGAGCGGATGCGGAACATGCCGCGCAACGTCATCAACTGCTCGGACTGATCATTGATCTGCTGCGCATAGTCACGCCACTTCTGCGGAACTTTGCCAGCCATCGCATCTTTAACGTCTGTGCCACGCACGGCGTGCTGCAGATCGGCGACCACCGATGGGCGCCAGACATGGGCTTCGCCGCGCGTGCGGTAGGCA
>JANOFU010000040.1:0-1757 GCA_031413815.1 Hyphomicrobium sp.
CCTGCTGCGCTGCCGCCGCATAAATATTGTCCTTCTCCTTCTCAATCACCTCACGGCCCACGCCGCGATTCTGATTCTCGCGCACGATGCCATAGACAATGTTCTTCGTCTCCTGCTCGACGATGGATTGAGGCAGGTCAAAGTTCACCTTGTCGTGCAAGGCCTTGAGAACCTGGTTGCGCACGCTCTTGTCGAGCCTGTGCGTCAGTTCGTTCTGAAGATCCGTCCGAACGCCCTCGCGAAGTTTCTCAAGACTTTCGGCGCCGAAAGACTTGGCAAATTCGTCGTTCAACTCGGGCATCAACTTCTCTTTCACCTCGACGAGTTCCACATCATAGACGCCCTTCTTGCCCTGCAACTGTTGCGTCACAAAGTCAGCGGGGAACACAACGTTCACCGTGCGCTTGTCGCCGGCCTTCGCGCCAACGATCTGCTCGCCGAAACCGGGGATGAATGACGCGCTGTCAGCGGGAATCCAGAAGCCCTTCTGCTCCGTCAGGCCCTTCGCCGTTGGGGCGATGTCCGTGATCGGCTTTCCGTCGCAGGTGCCGGTGTAATTCACCACGGCAATGTCGCTGCTGGCCAGCGGACGCTCGACCGTTTTGTAATCCACGCGCTGATCGCGCAGGACGCCCAATGCTTTTTCAACATCGGCTTCGGTCACGGTGGCAGTTTCACGTTTGGCAGGCAGCCCTTTGTATTCGGGCAGTTCAAAGCTGGGCGCAGTCTCAAGCACGGCTTCGAACTTGAGCGCCTGACCGCGGCCGAACTGCACATCCTTCACATCCGGGTAGCCGAGAACATCAAGTTTCTGCTCTTCCATCGCCTTGCGGTAGTTTTCAGAGATCAGCTTGCGCTTCACCTCTTCAGCAATATCAGGCTCATGTTTCTTGATAACCATCGGGAGGGGCGCTTTGCCGGGTCGGAACCCAGGCAATGCGGCCTGCTTTTGGAAGTCTTTGGTGACGGATGCGAACATGGCATCCACGATGGTGGCGTCCACTTCAATGCGGACCAGCTTGCGGCACGAGGCCTGATTTTCAACAGTGACGTTCACGGCGAACCTTTCAATTCGTTTCGGCTTCTGGCGACGCGCCAGCCCGGGTAACGAGCCGCGCAGAGTAGGAGATGCCCCGCCCGTGCGCAAGCGCGGCAACAGGTTGTTTTGCCTCGCCTTGACCGGTGCGTTTTCAAATGCTCCGCGTGTGCCGAAGTGGATCAAGTTTCTCATCGCAATCCTCCTCCTGCCAGTATGCATCGGGGCGGCAATGGCGTTGTGGCGGGTTCTGCTCGCGTCCGGCAAGGCCGACACGCTCTGGGTAGCCGCGCTCGCCGGAGCCGCCTGCTGGCTGGTGGTTTTCCTTCTCCTGCCCAAGCCAATGTGGATCTACGTCCTCGGCCATGAACTGACCCACGCACTCTGGACATGGCTCTTCGGCGGTCAGGTCAAACGCATGAAAGTCACTTCCAAAGGCGGCCACGTCATCGTCACCAAGACGAACTTCCTCATCGCGCTCGCGCCGTATTTCTTTCCGCTGTATGCGGCAATGGTCGTGTGCATCTTCGTCGCGGGTCATCTGATCTGGAACTGGCAGGAGTTCATGCCCTGGTTCCATCTGCTGCTGGGATTCACCTACGCGTTTCATCTGACGCTCACGTTTTGCGCGTTGCAAACAAGGCAGACGGACGTAACGGAACATGGCTACCTGTTCTCAGCAGTCATCATTTTTATCGGCAACGTCGGGCTGCTGCTGGTT
>JANOFU010000041.1:0-62522 GCA_031413815.1 Hyphomicrobium sp.
CTAGAGTCTATCCGCATTTAATGGAATCACGGGGGATTCCCAAATCAGCTGGGATCTGATTCAAGCTTCATGCTGGGATCGGAGGCCAGCACGGATGGCTCGACCTTATTCCCTTGATCTCAGAGAGCGTGTTGTCGCGCAGGTTGCGCGCGGTATGACCCGCCAAGCGGTGGCAGACCTCAACGGCATCGTGTCGTCAACGGTGACGAAATGGTGCGGCCGGACGCGCCAAAGCGGCACGCCAGCCGCCAAGCCGATGGGCGGTCACCGGCCGCGTAAACTCGTAGACGAGCGTGACTGGCTGCTCGCGCGTCTGGCAGACAAGCCCGATCTGACGCTGCACGCGCTTCTCGATGAACTGCGCGAGCGCGGCACGGTCGTCTCTTGCGACACGCTGTGGCGCTTCCTCAAACGCGAAGAGATCACGTTCAAAAAAAACCTTGTTCGCCGTCGAGCAGGACCGGCCGGACGTGGCGCGGCGACGCGTTCGCTGGCAAAAGTATCAAGGGCGGATTGATCCCACTCGCCTTGTCTTCATTGACGAAACATGGGCCAAAACCAACATGACGCGCACGTGCGGCTGGCACCAGCGTGGCAAACCCCTTGTTGCCAAAGTTCCGCACGGCCATTGGAAGACGATGACATTCCTCGCTGGCCTACGGCATGATCGCATCACAGCACCGTTCGTGCTTGACGGACCGATCAACGGTGACACCTTCAAAATCTATGTCGAGCAGGTGCTCGCCCCGACGCTCAAGCCTGGCGATATCGTTGTCATGGACAACCTCGGATCACACAAGAGCGGCAAGGTCAGGCAACTGATCCGCAATGCAGGTGCGCGGTTGTTGTTCTTGCCACCCTACTCGCCCGATCTGAACCCCATCGAGCAGGTCTTCTCGAAACTCAAAACGTTGCTCCGCAAAGCAGACGAGCGAAGCGTCGAAGCGGTCTGGAAACGCATCGGCAGTTTGCTTGGTCACTTCAAGCCAACAGAATGCGCCAACTATCTCCGCAACAGCGGCTACAGTTCCACCTGAACCGGAAAGACTCTAGGGCTTGCGCACGCTGTTATAAAGACTCTGCATCCAGGTCTTTGCTGTGTCGTAGGCGGGAGACGCGGTGACGACGGCTGGATCGATGCTGCCAATCGAATCAACGACCCGTTCCAAACGGGACAGCAAAGATTGTGTGATGCCGTTGCGCGATGCGGCACTGCGCACAGAAGCCCCGATGTCGTCCATGTTGTAGGACGCGCGCTCATTGTAGCGGAAGCCGCGCGTGCGCTTTGGAATAATAGCCACCGCGATGAGCGCACCAGCAAGGGCTGCAACTCCCATGGACGTCCATGGCCGGTCCACGATGTTTGCCCGAACCACGTTTGTTCCATCGGTCGCAGCTTTCTCAACTCTGGCAGCTGCTTGAGACGTCATATCCGATACGGTTTCGCTCAGCTTCTGCAGTTCGAGCCGCAATGATGACAGTGCATCCTCCGCCATGTGGCCCGAGGATGGGGTGGATTGATCGCGCCGCGGAAGCGGTGTCACGAGATTTGAAGACGATGACGTCATTGGGGGGCGCCTTCCTGAATATGATGTGTCCGGGCTTCTGGCTCTTGAGCGTGAATAACCGCAGACGAATAGGGAACCGGCAGGCTGGTCTGCCGTTAAGCAGACCACTAGCTAGGGCGTAAACGCGCCAGCGCTCCGTCAGTTCCCGTGCCGAATTCAGCCAAGACCAAAGTGGAACTCAAGTTGGGTTGCGGCGTTTTACGTCACGCACTCGAAGCAGAGAACCCCTCGTTGAAGGAGAACCGTGATGTCAAACGCTGGAATGGACTATTCTAAATCGCCGGCGCAAAAGCCGGAGGCGCAAGCAAGCGACAGTTACGACGCGATCAAGACGGACATCGCAAGCCTGGCTGACACGGTGAAGAAACTGGCGACCGAGCAAATGGGTTCGGCGGTCGGAAACGCCCAAGATCAAGTGAAGCAGTCGTTAGGCGACATCGAGTCTTCGATCCGGAAGAACCCCACTCAAGCAGCACTCATTGCGGCAGGCGTTGGCTTCCTCGTCGGACTTGTTCTGACGCGCTAGTTTCCACTTGCCCACAACCAAAATGGAGTAAAAACAATGGCATATTCCACGACGGAAAAGGACGTTAAGGCGACCGCATCACGTGCGGGTGCAGAAATCTCTAGCGCGTTGAACGACGCTGGCGAGAGGGTCAGCGAAACCGTTGACAGTGTGAAACACGCCGCTGTTGAAAATTTCGACAAGATTGAATCGGCGATCCGGCGCAATCCAATCGCTGCTGCAAGCATTGCGGGCGGTGTTGGCTTCTTGCTCGCCGTTCTTGCGCGCCGGTAGGTCGTGTACAGCCAGTAAGGACGAGGGGCCGCTATGATCGGTGACATTTTCGCTTACGCCGCAAACCGCGCAACAAGCGGGGCGGTGGAGTCCATATCAAGGCGTGCCGTCTGGTTCGTCGCAGGCGGTCTCGTCCTGCTGCTTGGCTGTTTCTTCGCCGTGCTTGCAGCCTTCTGGTCGTTGGAGCCTGTCTACGGCCCGATCCAGTCGGCCGGGGTGATCGCCGCCTCCTGTCTGGCGATTGCGCTGCTGTGTTTTGCGGTCCCAGCCGTTGTGCAGTATCAAGAAAAAAGGCGCGCACGACTCGCCGCAAAGACGGCAGATCCGGTCGCGGACACGATCAATGCGGTCAACGTCGAGACGGCTGAAGCGGTCGATTACTTTGGTCCGTTGCAGGTGATGTCATCTGCGTTCATGCTGGGCCTAGGGCTTGCCCGGCAGATAAAGGGCACTGCGAGTTAACCCGCGCTGCGTCCCAAAATGCAGATCATTGGACCGGCAAAAAAAAGAAGTTCACTCACTCCCGGACCACGTTCGCCGTCCAGCATTGCGCACCTGCGACCACAGGCGATTCCACCGCATTCCGCCTTTCGATTGTTCAACGATCCGCAGCAGCTTTGCGCGGGTCGCAGCCGGGATGTGCGGGGTGAGATGCATTTCGATCAACTGGGCACTGACCGCGGGTTGATGATCGGCAGCAATCATCACCACGTCCTTGACATCAAAGTTCAGCCCCGCAGCGATTGCCAAGACCAATCCGTTAAGACCGGTTTCAGTGCCCGAACTCTGTGCGTCTTGAGGCGTCACGCCGTTAGGCAGCCGTTCTTTACCCGCGCCAATGATCACGCACACCAACGGGGGCGCGATCCTATCGTCGCGGTTTTGCAGTTGTTCGCGAAGCGCCCCAAGAATAATTGATTCAGCGGAGCGGCTGGGTTGGTCAGCTGATGTGACCCACACGATCAGATCGCTTTGATGCGCAGCCTGTGAGAACGATTTCGACCGTGCACTTGTCTCCGTCAGATCCGGACTGGCAATCAACAGCACTGCGACACCGCCAGTCATCTGAATTTCCCGCGCCTCGTAGTCGTGTGGCCCGCCGTCTCCGATTGGTGGTTGTGTTCCGTCGATCAACCGGTTGATCACACCGGCCGCACCGCTTCCGTCTATGCCGGCAAACAAAATCCGGATCGGTTCTGACGTGTCGCGAGGATCTTCACGTCGAGGACCAGTGGCTGCTGCGCTGATCGACCCCTTCATTTCTCCTGTCCGTATCAGAACCCGCATCCGGCCACTATAGAGTTCAATCGCTGCCTTTCCGACCTCGCGCACATAGGCTTGTGCCAAACGCTTTGCCAGTTCTTCCCGGCCCCAATCATAGGCACGCTTGGTCAGTTGTTCTCGCAGCTCTTGCGTGGCCGCTGCCGCAGGGTTGATCAGGCGAATGATGCGCCACAGATCGTAGGCCTGTTCTGCGACATGGATCGCGCCGCGCCAGCGGTAAACGCGCAGCAACTGGCCGACCGTCATACGGTCGCCGAGGGGAATATTTTCGGTTACGAACGCACTCAGTTGCGAGCTGACACGCTCCGTGAGAGCGAGCGCTTCGGGGAGCGTGAACTTCCAAAGGGCATGATCCACACCCGGGTGCATCGAGCGCGCAACGGTTTCTACGGCACGCACGCCGAGTTCAAAGGCCTTTTCCTGGCTTGTAATTTCATCGGGCCGGACTTGCTTGGATAGTGTAACAACGGCCGTCCACGCGGCCGTTTCGCGCGCTGACCAGCCCGGATCGGCGATTTCGGCAGGATTCGTATCGGTTGTTTTGGCGGTTTCGGGAAGATCAACGCGAAACAGCCAGCGCTCAAGCGCATACGTAATGACTGTAACGCAGCATGCAGCGATGGCCCAATACAGCACGTAACCCTGCTGCCATAACCACAGCGATCCCAGCAATAAGAGCGAAACGAGCGGCAGCAGCAGCGCCAGACCGGCCATGGCGACGCGGAAATAGAAAACAGCAGGATGGGTGCGCTTCATCGTGCAATTGCCTCAATCGCCTGACGGGCCGGCGTTATCAACGCCAGCCCGACGGGACGTGCATTATCGGCGACGTGGGACGCTACTTGCGCGCCGCAACCGGTGCCGCGGCCTTGCCCGATGACTTGGATTTCATCGATGATGGCTTTGCCGGTTCGGCTCCCTCCTCGCTATCTTCCGCTTCTGCATTGATCCCACTGTAAGCGAGCTCTGACATGTGATCGTCAGCGGCCTTTTCTTCGTCGAGGGTTTCCTGCAGAAGATCGGCGGCGTCTTCCAGGTCCATCAAACTCGCCCACGTGCGAAGCGTACCATAGCGGGAAATCTCATAGTGTTCGACGGCCTGCGCGCAGGCAAGGACCGCAGCGTCGCGAACGTCATCATCTTCGGCGTCTTTGATCAGGTCTTCGCATTCCTTGATGAGGCCATCGATTGCTGGGCACTTTTCGCCTGCCGGCTCGACGTCGATCATCTTGAAGATGCTGTCCAAGCGCTTGACCTGACCCTTCGTCTCTTCGAGGTGATCCGAGAATGCGGCCTTCAGTTCATCCGCCTTTACGGCTTTGATCATTTTCGGCAGCGCTTTAATGATTGCTGCCTCGGCGTAGTAGACGTCTTTCAACGTGTGCTCAAAAAGATCGTTCATCGTTTTCATACCGGGTCTCCCAGCGTTGATGTGCATTGAGCCAGTCAAACGCTGCCCGGAAGGCTTTGTTCCTCAAACTACAATAGGAAATTTCTGAAATTGCAAGCGTCATGGAACCTTCTGGTCTGGAACAAGTTTTCTGGACAGAGCTTTGATAGTCAAAGCCTCTAAGTTGATCAGAAATGCAAGCAAGGAGTGTGACCTATGAGAACTTCCGTAATGGCTGCGGTAGGCGCCGCTGCGTTGACGCTCGCCGGCGTTGCCGGTGTTGTTGCCCAAGAGACCCCAGCACCGTCAGCGACAGCGACACCGCCGTCTGCAACGACCGGCGCAACGGTGGTGCCGAAAGCTGCTGGTGACATGGCAGCCGCGGACTACGCGACGACGCAGGCCGCCACGGACTGGCGTTCGTCGAAGGTCATCGGTTTGAACGTGTACAATGCCGCCAATGAGAAGATTGGCGACATCAACGATCTGATCATCGGCAGTTCGGGCGCAATTACGCACGCTGTTGTCGGCGTCGGCGGGTTCCTCGGCATCGGCGAAAAGAACGTCGCTGTTCCATTCAGCTCTGTGAAGATGTCTCGTGACAAGGACGGCAAACCCACCGCCATGGTCGATACCACCAAGGACGCATTGACTGCGGCACCGGCGTTCAAGTTCTATTCTTCGAACTCGTAAAACGGCCTGTGTTCAATGAAAACGGGAGGGGGCTTGACGCCTCCTCCCGGATTGACGGGGCAAATGTGATGCTCTGCAGAGTTACGCCACTTTGCCTTGTAGTGCCGGCTTTGCCGCGATCGTTCCGAAGAACAAGGCCTGGCTGATTGTGGCCTTTAAAGTGTCGGGCTGGAAAGGCTTTGCGATAAGAAACGTGGGCTCAGGCCGCACGCCGGTCAACAATCGCTCCGGGTATGCGGTAATGAATATGACAGGGACCTGGAATGAGCCAAGGATCTCGTTGACCGCCTCCAACCCCGAGCTGCCGTCCGCCAACTGAATGTCGGCCAAGATCATGCCGGGGCGGTTTTTATTGACGGCGCTGACAGCTTCCTTGTGCGTTCTGGCGATGTAACTGACTTTGTGCCCCAGGCCTTCGACCAGCGTTTCAAGGTCCATCGCGATGATTGGTTCATCCTCAATAATCAGGATATCGGTTGCGACTTGCGCGCCGATCTCTCTGCCAGCCTCATCGATGAGTTCTGTGAGATCTTTTGACGAGACTTCCAGAATGGCAGCGGCATCATCCCGGCTGAAACCTTCAACGGCGACCAGTAGAAAAGCCTGCCGGGGGCGCGGTGTGATCGCTTCGATCCTACGGTCGGTCAAGGCGGCGTCGGCATCACGTTGATCTTGGGTGGCTATAGCGTTGACATTGACGGTGTTCCAGACGCGCACGAACGCCCGGTAAATGCCGATTTTGGGGTCAACATCGCGGGGGAAGCTGTCGGGATCTGCGATGATGGCTTCCAGAGTGTGAACGACATAGGCGTCGCCACTGTCTTGATTGCCGCACAGGGATCGGGCGAAGCGCCGCAAATACGGCAAATGGGGAGCTATTTCCGTAGCAAGCGACATGAATCACCTCTTAGAGAAAAACACGCAGATCACCCCCGGCCGGTTGGCTGGATTCTGGCGTCCCAGTGTCCTAACGCAAGTCACAAATTAAGGTTCCATAACCGGGAACTTTTTTTTCTCGCCGGTGTTAGCTAGTGTAGATCCCGTGGGAAACAGTGCCGCGTCAAGGGCTACAGCAGAGGCCCTTATTGTTCAATGAGGGGATCCGCATGACATCAGGAAAAAAGCTGCCACCACCAGGGCAGATTCCTGCAAATGATGGCGATATTGAGCGGCGTGACAACGCCGTAGACCCCAATATGGAGCGGCAATTTATGCAGTCTATCACGGCACCAGCGGGACCTGATTCCGCAAACGGGGAGGGTCTTGACGCCCGCTTACAAGCGCAGATCGGGCACAAGTTGAAACTCATGTTCGACGAGTTTGCAAATGCGCCTGTTCCCGATAAGTTTCTCGAACTGCTGCGCAAGCTGGATCGTCAGGAGGGCGAAAAGTGAGCTCAGAACAGGTCAAGTCTGGGTTTGTTGCGGCTATTCCGAATCTGCGCGCGTTCGCCGTGTCTTTGTGCGGGAACCTCGAGCGCGCGGACGACCTGGTGCAGGAAACGATGCTGAAGGCCTTCAAAAATATCGATAGTTTTCAGGAAGGCACCAACCTGAAGGCATGGCTGTTTACGATTCTGCGGAACACGTATTTTTCCGATCGCCGCCGGTCAAAGCGCGAGGTCGAGGATGCAGATGGGGCTTATGCCGCGCGGATTGCGGTGCATCCCGAACAGCACGGCCACATGGATATGTGCGAGCTCCAAGATGCCTTGAAGCAACTGCCCGACGACCAGCGCGAAGCGATCATTCTCGTGTGCGCGGCTGGACTATCATACGAAGAAGCCGCTGATATTTCTGGCTGCGCCGTTGGCACGATCAAGAGTCGCGTCAATCGGGCGCGCAACAAATTGGCCGGGATTTTAGGGATCACCCACGCTGATGAGTTCGGTCCCGACGCGGCCACCGAAGCCATTCTGAGCCACAGCACCGGCCAGGCACGCAGCTATTAGGCGCTGTTTTGGGTTCCACGGCGTTGCAATCAACATGTTCGAACGCTGCACAACCCACCAGCTTGCGATGTCGGATCGCACAATCAGCAGCGGTTGCCACTCAGAGACAACCGGCGAAAAAAGAGACTACGCGAACTCTCATTCGCGCAGTCTCAAAGTTATTAGCGTGGATACAGAGGTCTAGTCGAGGGTCAAGGCAGCGGTGGACTGCGTCCGTTGACGACGCTGATCACAGCTGAGATCACGAACAGAACAATGAACACGTAGAAGATCAGCTTTGCGATCTCGACTGCACTTCCGGCGATGCCGCCGAAGCCCAGAACCGCCGCAACCAATGCAACGACGAGAAATGTGAGTGCCCAGTTTAGCATGGCGTCTTCTCCCTAATCTTCCTGGCCCAAATCGTCCGGCCCGTGTCGAACGTCTAGGTGGGAAACGCCGGGAGCGGCGAATTGTTCCGGTAGGGTGCCATCCGGTCGACATCAGCATATTTTTTTGCACGACGGGCAGATGGTGGATGGAACCGGACGTCCGGCGGGCCGTTGATTGATCACAACATTGGAGGTGTCACATGCGATCCGTTCTGCTTTGGGCCATCGGCGTTCCGATCTCGATCATCGCGCTTCTCAACGTCTTCAACGTTATCTGAGATGCGCGTGAGCAATTGCGGCACCGCATTTGGCCGAACAGGCGTGCTGTGCCCGGCTTGAACCGGGCGTGGGCTTCACGACTGAGCTGGCACTACAACGAGTGCGAGGGATCAGAATGACTGTCTCAACCCTTGTCTTGATTGTCGTCGTGCTGCTGCTGATCGGCGCGGTACCGGCCTGGCCGCACAGCCGCAACTGGGGCTATGGTCCCTCAGGTGCGCTTGGCACAGTTCTGCTGATTGTTTTGGTTTTGGCGTTGCTGGGCCGGATTTAATGGCCTCTTGTCGTCTGCTGTTCGCAGCGGTCTGCGCCGCGCACAAGGCCGGGGCGTCAGGCGGCCTCGTCTGCCTCGACTTCAGCCGACAAACTGCTCCGGTTAAACGTCAAAACCCATTCGAGGCCGGTGCGGTGGTAGTGGGAAACCGCTGTCCCTCCGACGGCGCGGGCGCACAGCGATCCGGTAATGCGACTGCCAAACCCAAAGCGCTCTGGCTCGGTGACAGGCGGCCCGCCGGATTCGATCCAGGATATCGTGATGGTCGTTCCTTCCAGGGCAGGCTCCTCAGTCCAATGAAAATCGATCCGCCCTTCTTTGACGGACAAGGCACCGTACTTTGCCGAGTTCGTGCCAAGTTCGTGCAGAGCAAGGCCAAGCATCTGCGCTTCTGAAACTTTGAAATGCACGGGCGGGCCAGCTGAAACAACAACCCTGTTCGAGAGCTCTTCGGCAAAGTGCGCCAGCTGGCTTTGCAGCAGGTCCTCGAGCTTCACAGTTGTCCATTGCTCGCGGATCAGGATGTCTAGGGTTCCCCCAAGTGACACCAGCCGGTTTGACAAACCAGCAGCATACCGGTCGACCTCTGGTGTGCCTTTGCCTTGATGGCGAACGATGGCTTGGACCACGCTGATGAGATTCTTTGTCCGGTGTACAAGCTCGCGATTCATCACGCGGACCGTCAGAGCTTGTTCAGCGCGTTCATTGGCCAACTCTTCGGCTGATATGCGATTTTGAACTTCGGCTTGCAACTCGGCCGCCGTATTGCGCGCGCCGGCCAACAGGTACATAAGGACTGCGAACCCGGTGAGTGTCGTCAAAAGATTGAAGGCCAGCAATCGCCATGTCAGGCTCGTCACTTCGAGTATCCGTTTAGCGCGGATCGATTGCTCGTTTTGTTCAATGTCCGATACAATTGCACGTATTTGATCCATTAGGGTCTTGCCACGATCCGTGGCAACGGCCGCACGAGCGGCGTCGATACTCTGCTTGCGCGAGATATCGATCGTCGAGTCCATTTCTTGAACTTTCGCAGCCCACGATGCTTCAACGGAGGTGATGCGTGCCAATTGGTCGGCGTCGTTCGTCTTCAGGTTCCTTAATGCCTTGAACCGCTCGCTCGCTGCTTCCAGCCCCTGGCGGTAGGGCTGCAAATAGCTATCCTTGTGGGTGATCAGATAGCCGCGCTGGCCGGTCTCGGCATCTTTGGCGGCCGACAGAGCCTGTTCAAGGACGATCAGCGTGGAGTGAGTTTCTAACACCCGCTCTCGTGCTACGGCCAGCCACTGGAAGAAGAGGTATGACACCGTAGCAGTTGCTGCGGCCCAGCCTAGGACCAGCCCGAGCGGCGAGCTCATTCCCGGAACGCCAGTGGGTGTCGTTTCTGATTTGCTCATTGCGGACGTGGCACCAAAAACTCCACCGCTCGTAGCTTTGCTTTCGAACCCGGACGAAGGGTCCAATTGGCTAAACCAAAACCTTATGAAGTGTTTAGCTGACGCTTCGCCGGAAGCCTACACCATATCCGGTCATATCGTTACCATTCCGCCCACCGGGGAAAATTGAGCTCCCGAGCGGGCCTTTTCTAAGCGCCTTAAGCCCTGTGCAGGAGTTGCTTGAGAACCTCGCGGATCGTGCCTTCTGAATAGGGCTTCGCGACAACCGGCTGCGCATTAAAACCGGAGTGGAGCGCTTCCGACACGTCGTAACCCGTGGCGAACGCAAATGGTGTGCCCGCCGCCCGCAATGCCTCCGCTACTGGCAATGTCACGGACGGGCCGATCTTGAGATCCAGAAATACGGCGTCGAATGCTTCTGCTTCAAGAAGCGCCAATGCCTGATTGATGGACGTTGCAATTTGCACATTCTCAACGCCGCAGTTGAACAGGATTGTCTCCAGATCAAGCGCAATGAGCGCATTGTCTTCCACGACGAGGATGGACGGACCAGCGGCGATCGCAGTCTTTGATCCCATCACCCGGAACTCCTGAACACGACTCGCATTCAACATCGTTGAAGTCTCCAATGACCGCTCATAGACTGCGTTTCCCCTATTTCCGCCGCTCCGTCATTTAACAAAGACATACCGTCCCGCTGCCGCCATCAAACTCCCACCGCCTTCAAAGATCGAAAACCCATGAAAAAAGCGACGCCTCCCGCAAATGGCGCCAAAACCTCAACGCCATGCATCAATTGCCCGCTTCGCAAGCTCCCGGCATTCCGGGCTTTTACAGACGAAGAACTGAAATTCATGGAGACTTTTAAGGCCGGCGAATTGGCCGTTGATCCCGGCGCCACGATCCTGCTGGACGGCATGAACAGCGCGCATTTGTTCACGGTTCTGACCGGGTGGGCGTTTCGCTTTAAAACGCTGGAAGATGGGCGGCGCCAGATTCTCAATTTCGCGTTACCTGGCGACTTCATCGGATTGCAAGGCTCGATTATGGACAAGATGCAGCATTCGGTGGAGGCCCTGACCGCCACGGTGCTGTGCGTGTTTCCGCGCGAAAAGCTTTGGACGCTGTTTCAGAATCACCCCGGGCTCGCCTTCGACACCACGTGGCTGGCGTCCCGCGAAGAATCGATGCTCGACGAGCATCTTCTCAGCGTTGGCCAGCGGCGTGCCAATGAGCGCATGGCGTATCTGCTGCTGCATCTTTACCGGCGGGCGCTGCAAACGGGGGCTGGGTCCAAGAAGAAAGTCGAGTTCCCCTTTACTCAACAGCACCTCGCCGATGCGCTTGGCTTCTCGATTGTCCACACCAACAAAACGCTCAAGCGTCTACGGGCAACGGGAACGTTCAAGTGGACCGGCACGCTGTTCGAAGTGGTCGATGAAGACAAACTGATCGAGCTGGCAGGCCATCCCAGTCTTCCGGGCGGCACGCGACCGTTACTCTAATAGGCATGCGAGCAACGCAGGTGAGCCGACCGGAAAGCGCAGGGCTGTCTACGCGTGTTCATGTATCGCGGAACTATCTCCGGGTTGCAGCGTTGGAACGGTGAAATTGAAGCCTCACCAATGCGTTGGAGACGTTTGATATGATCATGATGCAATTGACGGGCGACGATCCCCGGTTCCAGATCTCGCCGCCCCAGAGGCGTTCGCCCCGGGTTTACTTGCGGCCTCGCGAACCGGCTCGCGATGAAAAGTCCATAACCCCGCTCGACATTGTAACAGGCGTGACCGCCGTTGCAGCCGTCGCAGGATTTGCGGTGATCTGTTTTGCGATTGCATAAATTATGCCTCGGGAACCATCGCCCGAAGTCAGCGTTACAAGGCCTGACGATTGAGCTTAGTAAACTTGCACTCCAGTGCAAGGGCTCTTGCGTCACGAGCAATGGAGCGGATTATGGGCAGCACGAAAGACAGGATCACCGGCATGGCCAATAAGGCCGTCGGTAACATCAAGCAAGGTGTCGGCAAAGCTGTCGGATCCGAGCGGCTTCGAGCTGAAGGCGCCGCACAAGAAGTTAAAGGCCACGCGCAAACCGCCGTTGGCAAAGCCAAAGACGCCGTCAAGGGTAGCGCCACCAAGGCCGCTGACTACGTCAACAAGAAGCTCTAACAGCATCCCCCTGTCGTCGATCAGTGATAAGCCGCGGCTCGCAAGCCGCGGCTTATTTTGTTGGCCAACCCAACAATCATGAAACCGCAACGGTCTTCGCCGGTCCGCTCTGGACGCGGTCATGATGATCTGTTGCGGGGTTCGCAGCGTCCCTCTTCGCAGCCTCGAGACACAACACAACGGCCTCTGGCAAAGATGATGTCGCGTCGTCTGCGCCTGTAATTTTCTGCCAAGCTCGAACTTTATCGCGTTCGCCCTGCAGCATCCAGAATCCAGCCACGATGGTGATTTGTGGAGCACTTTCTCTCAACCGCCGGACGAGCGTGCGCACTTGAAACGGGCTCTCGCCTCCAAAGTGCGAGATGCACACCACGGAATAGGGGTTCTTGGAGCGGCCGTCGAACACCTCCGCAGCTGCTGCGCGGCTAATCACATTTGCGTTTGCCCCGTTTTTGCGCAGCAAATGCGCCAACAGCTGCGCTGCAGATTCGTCTAACGGACTGCGGGTCGAAAGGCACGCAATCGAGACGCTGCCCAGGTCCGGAACGGGGACAGTGAGTGGTTGTGGGACTGGCTTGGCGGTTTTGACGTCACTGCTGGTTTCACTCGGACTCTCAGGCGTTTGGTCCGGCAGCGGTGCCAAGTCGTACGTGTCGAGGTCGTCGGTCATCTCGCGAACCGCTGCCAGCACGTCAGTCTGGGCATCGCGGTCAAGACGCCCGCGCGCCGCATCGTGCTGCGCCAACGCGAGGGCACTCATAGCGACGCGATCATAGAAACTGGTCAATCCGGCGTTCTCAAGTGTTTCTTCGGCAAGCACTCCAGCGTCACCGCCCTCTCCGGACAGCATTCGCTGGTAGAGACGTTGTTCGGGCGCAAGTGCGGGTTCGTCGCCCAACACCACATCCAGGAACTCCAACGCTGGGACATGCTTGCCGAGCACGACCAGGCAAACGGTGAGCGGCGTCGACAGTAGAAGACCGACGGGGCCCCAGATCACCGTCCAAAATAGGGCCGAGACAACCAAGGCGACCGGTGACAATCCCGTTGCCGGACCGTACAGCATGGGTTCGAAAACATTGCCAAACACCAGTTCGGAGACCGCAAACAAGGCGATGGTCCAAACGACCATGGACCAGCTGGGATCAACGGCGGCGGCCAGAACAATCGGAAAGATCGCCGCCACGATCGTGCCAACGTAGGGCACAAATCGTAACAGTGCCGCAAGAATGCCCCACACGATCGGGCTTGGCACCCCAATGATCGCTAGCCCAAGCCCGATGACCAACCCAAACGCAACGGCCAACGCCAGCTGCATCAAGAAGAACCGGCTGAGCCGTTCGCCGGCATCGTTCATGGCCATCGTCGACCGCTGTAAATCGGAACCGCCTGCGATGCGCAACACACGGTCGCGCAAATCTTCGCTCTGCAACAGAATGAACGTGAGAAAAAGAATGACCAGTGCCGTAGTTGTGATGGGCGACAGCAGTGGGTTCATCAGCTCTTGGATGTTTTTCAGAACCGAGGGCGGGGGCTGCTGCAGTTCAACGATGACGGGATTAACCGGGGTGCCGGTTGGGGCTGCGGCTGCTGAGGCCGCGGTTTCAGAAATCAATGGTGGAGCGTCCGCCACGCCCGGCACCCGCTCTGCAGCTGGCGCACCTGGCTTCAGTTCCTCCTGCAGTTTGTGAATCGTGTCTGCGGCCTGCTCGATGGCCCTTGAGGGCATTGAAGCGCCTTTGAGTAATCGCACCTTTTCACGCAAGTTCGACTCATACCGCGGAAGTTCGCCAGCAAGTTCCGTGACCTGGATGGCAAGAACGGCACCGACCGAAATCAACGCGGCGATTGCGAGTAGCACTGTCGAGAGCACAGATGTTGTGTGCCCGATCCCAATCTTCCTCTGGATCCTGATGATCGGCCATACAGACAAACTCAGCAACGACGCCAAGGCGAGCGGAATTAAAATATCCCGTCCAAAGTACAGCAGTGCCACCACGGTAGTGGCGATGATCGACGCATAGGCGACGACGTCCAGTGTCGGGGTCAAGCTGTGCCCGATACCACGGGTCAGCGGGGACGGGCGGTGCTCTTGTGAAATCGACACGAAAACGATCCTCGTTGAGCGGAACCAGAGGGCTGGCCGCAAATGGCACTAGTGACACCCTGGACCGCAACCAATCTTACGGCTTCACCCCATGAAGCTCAGGCCAATCGCCAGCACCACGGCTGCAATACTGGCGGCGATTGCCACGAAGATCGGGATACGCGCAGACACACTCAAACGGCCTCGGTCAAACACAGCAACATCCAGAACCAAACACGCCCCGATACATATTGGTTCCAGGATCTTGCCCGCTGCCGCACGTCAATCGCTCCCGGGAACGATTACATCCTTGAAACGTTCACGACGTCATGGCGAACACCGTCAAGACAGCAGAGGACAACAATGATGGCTTGGATGAAAGCGCGAATCACGCCCACGGACGCACGGCAGGGTTCGCCGGGGCGGACCAGCCTTCGCGTGCTCATTGGCTCGATGCTGATGGCGCTGGTGTTGGCAACGGTGCTTTATACGGCATTTTACTATCAGTCGTCAGGGGCTGCCCCCGCACCTGAGCAACAGATGCCGAAGTAGGCCGTGGTGTACCTGAGTGACTGTCCGTGCCAACCCCGCGTTCTTTTGCGGGCCGGCAGTTTTGCGCGGAACCCGGCAAGTCCCGACGCGTTACGCCAAAAGCCGTCAATTTTTAGGGAGTATCCGCCATGACCGATCACATCGACGATCTCAAAAGTTTGCACACAGCTCTGATCGATAGCCGCAACGGCTATGACGAAGCGCTCAAAGATGCCGAAGGCAAGGGGCTCACTCCGTTGTTCCAAGAGATGATTGCGCTACGCACGCAACACGCCGAAGCACTCAAAGTCCACCTCATCCAGCTGGGAGCTGAGGCGAATGAGGAAGGATCCTTCATGTCGACGGTACACCGGGCGGTCATCAGCCTGCGATCTGTATTCACGGACTTGGATGAACAGATCCTTCCGGGCCTGATCGATGGCGAGGAACGCATCATCGGCTACTACGACGAGGCCATCGAAACCGTGCAACCCGGCAGCCGCGAGAGTGCCACGCTTGTGGCACAGCGTAGCGAATTGAAATCCAAGATCGCCGAAATGAGCCGGCGCAAGCTCATGGCGGCTGAATAGAGCCGTCTGTTCTCGTATCGATCATTTCACAGGAGTCAGTATGGACACGTCCGAAACGCCGCAGAAGCATCTCTATGACCTATTGCAGAACTTCGACACGGCGATGCTGGTAACGGCGCCGAGTGCCGGTGATCTCGGCGCGCGGCCAATGTCGGTTGCCGAGCTGAAACCTGATGGCGATGTCTACTTCGCCACAAGCCTCAGCTCTCCGAAACTGGCTGAAATCCAGGCGCAACCGCAGGTTCTCGTGACGTTCCAAAGTTCTTCCCAATACGCCGCCGTCAAAGGTGTCGCTCACGTCCTGCGCGACCGGGCGACGATTGACCGGTTGTGGTCGGAAGCCTGGCGCGTTTGGTTCCCGGGCGGAAAAGACGATCCATCGCTGTGCGTGCTGAGGGTGGATGCAACGGAAGCTGAATATTGGGACAACAAAGGCGTCCAAGGCCTGAAGTTTGTGGTCAACAGCCTTCGCGCATTGGTTCAGCAAAAGCATCCCGACAGCGACGAAAAGCAGAATGCAAAAGTGACCCTTTAAACATCAACCGTCACGTTTGACCAAACAAAGAAAACGGGCGAGGTTTTAGCAACCTCGCCCGTTTTCTGTTCGAATGGGACTTTTACTTTGTCACAGTGCCCATGGCCGTGTTTGCGGCAGCGAGATGCATGGCGCAGGCGTCCATGTCCTTCTTGCCCATGCTCTTCTGAGCCAGCTCAACATGACCCATTGTCATCTTCTGCTTGTCCTTGTCGGTCAGCGCACCGGCCTTGGTGATGATCGCTTCAAGTTCAGTTTGCGTGCAGGTTACCTTTGCAGCAGCGCCAGCTGCCGGAGTTGCAGCCGCAGGTGCGGCCGCTGTGGCCGGGCCAGGAGTGGCAGGGACTTCCGGCTTCATGGTCGGAACGGCTTCGTTCATGGCGTCCGTCGGGCCTGCGCCTTTGCCGGGATCAATTTTGGCCTTGTCGTCAGCAAAGGCCATTCCGGCGCCAAGCATGGTCACGAGCGATACGGCGAGAATTGAGGATTTCAACATGTGATTTACTCCTTGAGAGGGATTGTAGATCGCGAAATCTCCGTCGAACTTCCTCAGCTTAAGACGCTAACGAAAGCCGGACGGCTACGTGCAGCGGACAACCCGCTGGTTCGGCGATAGTGCCCCCAGCTTTCGCTGGGGGCTTCGGGTTCAGGCTCCATGAGGGGGCAGTGGAAGCCTGTTCCAAACGACGGCTTAGCCAACGCAATCGTAGTAGCGGTTGCGCCAATAGCGGCTGCCGGTATTGCGCCACTTGCGGTAGTAAGACTTGCAGCCCGAGCCTTCACTGAGGTTCAGATAAATGCCGAACCCGTTGTTGCCGTAACGGCGATTACCGTAGTTCCGGCCATAGCCGTTGTTGCCGTAGAAGCGGCGCTGACCGGTGTAGTTCCGGTTGCTCCGGTTGAAGTTGCGGCTGGAGAAGTTGCGGTTCTGGACGTTGCGTCCGCGATCCACGTTTTGAGTGATGCCGCCGGTGTATGCTCGCGCCCGATCGCCGTTACGCTGAGGTTCCGCAGACACCCCGGTGCCAAAACTGCCCATCAGAGCAACAACGGCTGCTGCAATGGCAGTGCGTCTCAATGTCGAAATTCGCATCGTGTCGTCCTTCACTGGTTTGATGGAGTGCGCCAGCAGATCGAGTAACGTGGATTGTCTGCAGCGCCTTTAAGGGTCTTCGTTTCTGCCGGCATTGCCGGAGGCCGACCCGTCACGTGGTGAGATAACGCCACCACCGCACATTGGTTCCCCGTGGGATCACTTCACGCGCCAGTGATCGACGGACTTTGAAGGCAATTGCTTGTGCATCATGGGATGCGGCAAAGGGCACTCAGATCGAGGTCAATGTCCTGCTTCGCCGGTTGATAGCGCGGGCCACCCCAGTGGAGCCACTGATGAAAGTGGGACATCAAGTTCGTAAGTCAAACCTCCAGGCGCATAGTTGATGCGTGCCGGATGATCAGCGGTACTCACGGCGCGCTCCAGCAACTTGGAGCCGAACCCGCTCCGGGTGGGTGGCGTCACCAGCGGTCCTCCCGTTTCTTTCCAGCGAAACGACATCCACGGGCAGTCCCCTTCACCCGCGTGGCGCGACCACGTGATGTCAACCCAGCCCGTCGCGTTGGACAACGAACCATGCTTCGACGCATTGGTGGCGAGTTCATGAATGATAAGTGCAAACCCTTGCGTGGCAGCCGGCGTTAAGATGATGCGCGGGCCGGTGATCGTCGCCCGGTCTGAAAAGCTTAACAGTGCGGTCCGCACGATCTCCTCAAGGGACGCGCCCTCACTTGCATCGACCGTGAGCAGTGCATGGGCTCTGGCGAGAGCCATCAGCCTAGCCGCAAGGATGTCACGCGCGACCTCAATGGGCCGATCTCCCGAAAGTGTCCGGTTGGCAATGGACAGGATGACCGCAATCAAGTTTCCGGTACGATGCTGCAGTTCCTTCGCCAACATCAGCTTTACATCATCGTCGCGGCTGCGTTGCGTGATGTCGACAAAAGTCAGGACGACGCCGTCGATGGTGCCGGTCACCGTCCGGTATGGCCGGATGCGCATGAGGAACGTGGCAGATTGGTCGGTGAGCGCCACGTCGCGCTCGATAATGGTTTGCGAAGCTTGAACGGCCACGACATCGCGTTTCAAGTCGTCGTAGTTGATCAGATTGACAATTTCCGTGATGGGACGGCCGCGGTCTGTGTCGCGCAGTGGGAACAGTTCGGTCAAAGCCGGCGTAAAATGCCGGATGCGCAGATCATCATCTAAAAACACAGCAGCAATTTTCGTCGAATCGAGCAAGTTCTTGAGATCGCTGTTGAGACGCAACATCTGATCGTTCTTGCCCGACAGTTCACTATTCACCGTCTGCAATTCTTCGTTGATCGACTGCATTTCTTCCTTGGCTGTCTCAAGCTCTTCATTGGACGATTGCAGTTCCTCATTCATAACCTGGAACTCTTCCGCCGCTGACTTCATGTCTTCGATGGTGGTTTCGAGTTCATCGCTCGCGGCCCTCAGCTGGCCGCGTGTCGACATCAGTTCTTTCTGAAGGGCTGCATCCGAATCGTTCGTTTGGGACGCCTCGGGCACTCGCAGGTCTGCGGAATGCGTCGTATCCCGAAACGCGACGACACACATGCCCCTGTCTTTGGCGGTCCTGTCGGCTATGGGCTCAACAACCAGCGTCACATCCCGGTTCTTACCGTCGATACGAACGGCAAGATTCTGAGCGACGACCGTTTCACCCGTTTCGATGGCTTTCAGCACCGCCACGCGGGTCGAAGCGCGCAGCGATTTGAGCAAAATCCGAAACAGGTTCAGGCTTGCGATCCCAGCCGATGGTTCGAGAAAGTGGCGCGCTTCGCCTCCGGAAAAGCGTAGAATCTCGTGGTTGCTGTCAATGACGAAATAAACAGGGGCATATTGCTCCATGACCCGGCGGACACTTTGGTCGATGCGGTCATCGATGGATGGCACGTGCGAACCGGCCCGCACATCAGACTGCTGCGTTTGGCCCGTGACTTGGGGAGGGTGATAGAGCGGCAAAGAGCTTCGCTGGGCTTCGTTGCGCTGAAGAATGCGATGCTTCTTATCGGCCAAGGTGAATAGACTGCTGTAGCGTCCAATGCCCTCGGAAGGCCCGAGAAACAGCGTTCCCCCCGGATTGAGGGCATAGTGGAACGTCCGTGTAATGTGGCCCTGCAGCTCGTTGTCGAGATAGATGAAAACATTGCGGCAGGAAATGAGATCGAGACGGGAGAAGGGTGGATCCTTTACGAGGCTATGGGCCGAGAACAGGCACAGCTCCCGAATTTCGCGAACGGCGCAGAAATCATTTCCGTCTTTCTTAAACCAGCGTTGCAGCCTTTGCGGAGAGAGTTTGGCAGCACTGTCACGATAGCGCCCGGCACGGGCAAAGCTCAACGCCTCCGCGTCGATGTCGGTCGCAAAGATTTGAATGCCGGGACCTTTTCCATCGCCGAGTTCGCTGAGCGCTTCCTTTATGAGAATGGCGATTGAGTACACTTCTTCACCTGTCGAGCAACCCGCGACCCAAACACGGACGGTGCCAGTTGCCTTTTTTGCCGCAAGCATCGGCTCGATCGTGAGTTTCCTGAGTGCTTCAAACGCTTCTGGATCGCGGAAAAACTCGGTCACGCCGATCAGAACTTCGCGAAACAACGCTGTGGCTTCGTCAGGTGTTTTCTCAAGGTAACGGACATAGGCTTCAGCTGTGTCGAGCTCAAGCGCTTCGATGCGCCGTTGCAGCCGCCGGACCAGCGTCGTTTCTTTGTAACCGCTGAAGTCGTGGTTGACGCCCTCGCGTAACAGCGCCGTAATCTGTGGAAGGTGCTTCTGAATATCCTGGCTCAGTGCCGGGCTCTGCAGGTTTTCGACAGCGCCATTCAACTGGCTGAGATGTTCAATCAGTTTGCCTGGCATGGCTTCGACGGGTAGCACATTGTCCACCTTGCCTGTCGCGGCTGCACTATCGGGCATTCCGCTTAAGGCATGGTGGTCGAATTCCGCTTGAGCCAGCGTCAACCCGCCACGCTCTTTGATGGCCCGGATACCGGCGGACCCATCGCTGCCAACACCCGACAGAACAATGCCGATCGCACGTTCGCCCTGATCTTCAGCAAGCGACACAAATAACGAGTCGATCGGACGGCGATGGGATCTCTCAGGCGCTGGAGATTGGAGCTGTAGTACGCCGCCCGCGACGGTGAGCGTGGCATCGGGAGGGATGACATAGACACAATTGTCTTGGACGGCCACGCCATCGGCCGCTGTGACAACCGGCATGGGAGAGTTGACCCCAAGCAACTCCACCAGAAGACTTTTATGGTGCGGATCAAGATGCTGCACGAGTATGAATGCCATGCCGGGATTGCGGGGCATGTTTGCCAGAAATGTTTTGAACGCGGCAAGGCCACCTGCCGACGCTCCAATTCCGACGATGAGTGGATGCGGTGCGACATCCAGCGTTTTCATGATCTGACCCGCAAGTTACTGCATCGACGAAATCTAGCACATGACCGCTGCCAGACCTAAACACACTGGAGGCCTGACGCGCGAAACCACTGTTCGATGTTGTTCACGATGACGTCTCTATCCCTGCCATTCTTGCAACGTAAGTTTGTCCCGATTAGTTGTCAGCGCCCTCGTCAAATCTGGCTCTCTCAACAATCCCGATTGTGCATCGGCGAACTGCGTGACGGAACTTGCGTTCACGGTGGCATATTGAAGAGCCGCACCTGCTGGTGCGCCGCTGGCATACATCCAAGTAAACGCCGATGTGAAGGCGTCGCCCGCGCCAGCGGTTCCGACAACGTCCGTGGCCAGAGATGGACAATACATTATGTCATCGGCCACTGCGGCGTAGGCGCCGTGCTTCCCATCCGTAATGACGATGCAGCGTGGACCTAGGTTCAGGAGCGCTCTGCAAAACTGTGGCAGTTCGAGTGCGAAGCCTGAAGCCGCAATGCCTCGCTGCATCAATTCGGGATCGGTGTTTCTTTTGGCGGACCGGTGTTTCGGCGATGAGACGGAGCTCGTTTCACTCCCGGCAACATGTGGCAGCATGGCGGCTGCTTCCTCGCGGTTCATGGACAGAAGCGAGATTTTTGACAAACTTCGATGAAACGCATCACCGCGGGCGGCGAGTTGGCGGATGCCGGGGTTCGCCGTAACGAACGCCCCGTTATCATGGGCACAGTTGACGATGTCTGGGAACACGTCTGCGGACCGGTCACTCAGGCCGGTGATGTACACGATATCCCATTTCCCGGTGCGGCCGGCCGCGAGTGCTGCGGTAACATCAGACTTTTCAAGCAGGCTGTTTGCGCCCCGGAATGTGAAAATTGCGGCGTTTCGTTCGTGAGCTGAGACAATGACCGACGCGCCGGTGCCCGCCGCTTCCGTCGTCTGGATGTAGTCAGCGCAAACGCCTTCGCTTTGCAAGACGTCCCGGATGGCGTGCGCGCGGTGATCGTTACCAACCTTCACCAGCGTTGCAACGCTGCAGCCCAGCCGCGCGAAAGACACCGCTGCATTAATTGCACCGCCACCTGGGTGGGTGGAAATGAGGGCTGCCTCTGTTTTTCGGCCTTCCTCCAACAGCAGATACGCGCGATCGGCATTGTTCATGCTCATGCGCTCAATCAGATCGTTGTCAATAACGGCAATCGTATCGATCATGGCGCCGCCGACCGTCAGGACCTTTTGAGATCTCGAGGGGGCGGTCTGCGGCATGATCACGTGCGGCGTACAAATAGGGTCGACACTGAAACAATGATCAAGCCCAGGGAAAACCAGAACAAGACCTTGGCCACGGGTGCGGCTTGCCCGGCACCTCCGCCGTAGCCCAGCAGGCCTGCAAACAGACCGATGACCGCAAACGTCACCGCCCAGTGCGTGAGTTTGCCCATGCGCTCCTCCTGCAAGAAATGTGTGTTGCTATCAAGTAACGCCTGCAACCGGCAAAAGTTCCATCGGCTCCTGGCCTTGATATGGAACTTTCGGACGGGTCACAGCGTTTCTTGATGTGGAGTGCTGTATCGCGTGTGATGCGCAGACTGCGCCTTCACGAAACGGCGCAGGAGCGGTGTTGCGATGCAGTGGTGGGGTCACCTTCAAACACGCCAGGCCTTACCACCATGGGACGACGACATCGCAATCCGCGAGGAGGCGTTCGGCCGTGAGAGGTTGGAGAGCCACGGCGAGAGTTTGGCGCGCGCACAGCGCATAAGCTCGACCGCAGTTCCCGCGATCAATCTCCACGACAGGCTAGCCGAGAATGAACAGCAATTGCTTCAGGCGCATCGGGTCATTGCCCGGGCCGTGGCTGAAGGCCGGTCGGTCTCGCCAGGGGCTGAATGGCTCGTCAACAACTCGCATGTCGTGGAAGAGCAAATTCGGGATGTGCGCAAGAATTTGCCGCGCGCCTACTACGAGCAGCTGCCCAAGCTCGCCGATGGCCCGCTGGCCGGCCATCCCCGAATTTTGGGTGTAGCCTGGGCCTTCGTCGCACATACAGACAGCCGCTTTGACTATGAATTGCTTCATGCGTTTGTTGCCGCGTATCAGCGCATCGATCCCCTGCAGATTGGCGAATTGTGGGCCCTGCCGCTGACATTGAGGCTGGTGCTGGTTGAGAACTTGCGCCGCGCAGCGCGCCGGATTGTCCGTAGCCGGGACGAGCGCAAGGAAGCCGACGCCCTGATTGACGCCTATGCGGCCCGCGCAGATGGGACGACAGGACCATTTTCAGAAGCGTCTCTCACTGGCGCAGACGGTCAATTGCGAACCGCGTTTATCGTACAGCTTGTGCACCGGATGGGCGACGGGCACGGCGACACAGCTCCGGCCCGGGAATGGCTGAGAGACGAACTCTCACGCCTCGGCACATCCCCTGACGATGTCGTGCAACGCGAACATCAAACGATCGGCGCAACCAACAACACGGTGCGCCATATCATTCGCAGCATGCGCGTCATGCCCGATGTTGACTGGGCCGTCTTTTTCGAACGCGCAAGCCTGGTCGATGCTGCACTGGGTCTGAGCCCTGCCTTTTCCGGAATGGATTTTGCGACTCGCAACGCCTATCGCGATGTCATCGAAAGGCTGGGACGCCGGTCGCCGCTGTCAGAGATCGAGATCGCGCAGCAGGCTGTTAAAATGGCCCAAGCGCAACCTTCAGGCTCAAAGAAAAGCGAGCCTGGATACTATCTGCTCGGCAAAGGCTGCCGCAAGCTCGAAGTCAAGATCGGCTTCAAGCGCCAGGCGCGCGATGTGTTGGTCGCTGTGACCCAAAAGGGCGGCCTTCCCGGTTACATTGCCAGTATTTCACTGCTCACTTCGGCGATCTTGTCTCTGCCTGTTTTGGCGTTAGCGGGTCAATCGGTTGCCACTGGAACACTGATTGCGCTTCTGCTGGCTGGGCTGTTTCCTGCCATGGAACTTGCGATTGCCATCGTCAACCAGGCGATTGCTCACGAGATCACGCCTCGCGTCGTCGCCAGTCTGGAATTGCGGCAAGGGGTACCAGACGAGGCGCGCACACTCGTCGTTGTTCCAACCCTGCTCACCGATCTTCAGAGTATCGAGGAGCTGATTGACAGGCTGGAGGTGCATCATCTGGCGACCCAGCAGCGCAATGTTTTTTATGCACTGCTCACGGATTGGACAGATTCAGAAACTCGAACAACTGGCACCGACGAGGCACTCTTAGAGCAAGCGAGACAAGGCATTGCGCGTTTGAACCGGCAGCATGCGACCGGCATCGAAGGCGAGGCACGCTTCTATTTGTTTCACCGCCGCCGCCAGTGGAACGCCCAACAAGGCTGTTGGATGGGCTGGGAGCGCAAGCGCGGGAAGCTGCATGAGTTGAACAGGGTGTTGCGTGGGGCGGACGATACATCGTTTCTGCCCCTTGAGCAGGATGCCACTTTATATCCGCAACGGGTCGTCTATGTCGTGACGCTCGATTCCGATACGCGCCTGCCCCGCGACGCCGTCCGGCGGCTCGTCGGAAAAATGCTTCATCCGCTGAACCGGCCCGTGTTCTCAAAAGATCTACAACGGGTCATCGATGGCTATGCATTGCTTCAGCCGCGTGTCACTCCGAGCCTGCCGGCAGGGTCTGACGCGTCAGTGTTTCAAAAGATATTCACGTCGTCCGCAGGCATCGATCCATACGCCGGTGCCGTTTCCGATGTGTACCAGGATCTGTTCGGCGAGGGCTCTTTTGCCGGCAAAGGCATCTACGATATTGACGCGTTCGAGTCTGCCATCAAAGATCGCTTTTCGGAAAACACGGTTCTCAGTCACGATCTTCTCGAAGGTCTCTACGCTCGCGCTGGACTTGCAACCGACGTTGAAGTGATCGAGGAATTTCCCAGCCGGTACGACGTCGCGCGTGCCCGCGATCATCGCTGGGCGAGGGGCGATTGGCAGTTGCTGAGCTGGATTGTTTCTGGACGCGACAGCTTTTACTGGTCGCGTGAGCGCACTGCACGAGATCAACTTCCCGCTCTGGGCCGGTGGAAGCTAACGGACAATTTGCGCCGGACAGTGACGCCCATCGCACTGGTCGTGTCACTCATCCTAGCCTGGCAACTGCCCCTCGCTCCCGCTGCGATTTGGACGGCATTCGCTGCTGCCGCCATCGCTGTTCCAACAGTTCTTGGGATCGCTGCAGGTCTATCAAAGGTCGCGAGCACGGCAACTTTGAAAAGCCATTTTCTAGCCCTCGCGGCGGATGCGCGTATGGCGGCAATCCAATCAGCCCTTCACCTGACACTGATCGCCGACCGGGCATTCCTGATGTTCGATGCCATCGTGCGCACCCTTTACAGGCTCCTTGTAAGCCGGAAAAATTTACTCGAATGGACTACGGCCGCGCAATCGAAGTCCTTGGCAGTTGCGACAGTCGCCGGATACTACCAGCGTATGTTTGGCGGCGTTCTGGTTGGCTTCATTGCCTTGATCTTGGTCTGGAACTCTGGCGCGGATGGTGTCTATTTTGCGCTTCCCGTCACGGCGCTCTGGATGATGGCCCCGCTCATTGCCAGGTGGGTGAGCTTTAAGCCCGCCGCGCAAAAGAGCGAACCTTTGACGTTCCAGAGCCGTGTCAGCCTGCGTCTCGTGGCGCGGCGCACCTGGTTTTACTTCGAAGACTTCGTCAACGAAGAAAGCCATTTTTTGCCGCCTGACAATTTCCAGGAAGTGCCTCGCCCGGTCGTAGCTCAGCGCACATCACCCACCAACATCGGACTGTACTTACTCTCAACGCTGAGCGCGCACAGTTTTGGCTGGATTTCCGTTCTCGACGCGACCGAGCGGCTGGAGAAAACGCTGCGGACGCTCAGTGGCATGCCCCGTCACAGGGGCCATTTCTTCAATTGGTACGATACGCGCTCATTGTCAGTGCTCGAACCCAGCTACGTGTCCACGGTCGATAGCGGCAACCTGGCAGGACATCTGCTCGTTGTCGCGTCTGCCTGCCGGAATTGGTCGCAACAGTTGGAAGCGAACAGCGCCGCGCACGATGGGCTTTCCGATTGCATCACGCTGTTGAATAACAGCCTCCCCGCGACCGGCCAAGAGACATCGCTCGCCAGCGCTTTGGCGGCGTTGTGTGAGGCGGCATCGAAAAACCCGGTGGCTACCACAGGCACCGCCGATGGCGAACTTAACTGGGACATTGTCGCAGCCAAGGCGAGCCTTCTGTCTGAGTTGCTCGAACACGGTGTTGCAGCCCCAGTTGCATATAAGGCGGCGGGTGCTGTCAAGCGATTGGCGGAGAGCCATCAACGGCACGCGGCGCTGGATGCGGGCGAAAAGAAGCGGCTGCTTCGCCGCTTGGTGGCGATCGCGGAAACCGCTGAGTACATGGCGCTGTCGATGGATTTTTCCTTCTTAATCAATCCTGAACGCGAACTCCTTTCGATCGGTTACTCCGTTGATGCGGCAAGACTTGACGAAAGCTGCTACGATCTTTTGGCATCGGAAGCGCGCCTCGCGAGCTTCATTGCTATTGCCAAAGGTGATTTGGAATCCCGTCACTGGTTTAAACTTGGGCGCACACTTTTGCCGGTCAATGGCCGATCTGTTTTGATTTCCTGGTCTGGCTCCATGTTTGAGTATCTCATGCCGGACCTTGTCACCATGACGCCGGCTGAAAGCCTGCTTGGCAGCTCGATCCGCGTGGCCGTCGCCGAGCACATTCGTTTTGGCGCGAAGAACAACGCCCCATGGGGCGTGTCGGAGTCAGCTTACAACGCGCGCGACCTCGAGTTCACCTATCAGTATTTGAGTTTCGGCGTGCCTGAACTAGGCTTGAAGAGGGGGCTGGGTGAAAACTACGTTGTGGCTCCATACGCCACGGCATTGGCCAGCGGCGTCGTACCGAATGCCGCCGCGCAGAACTATCAGAGACTTGCCGGTATCGGTGGGTGCGGAGCCTATGGCTTTTACGAAGCAATCGACTTCACACCGACACGCGTCGCGCCGGCTGAAACGTTTGAAGTCGTAAAAGCCTACATGGCGCACCACCAGGGGATGACCATTGTTGCCCTGGCCAACACCGTTCTAGACAGTGTCATAGCACGCCTATTTCATGATGCGCCGATCGTAAAGGCTGCCGAATTGCTCTTGCAAGAGCGAGCTCCCCGGCTCCTGCCAAAGCCAACGCAGCGCGCAACATTGATGCGGGCCCGCCCTGATGACGACGAGTTAAGTCTTGCCGCCGTGCGGTTCGTGAATGAACGCAGCGGTCCCACTCCCGACTGCCATTTCCTTGGCCAAGGTCACTTGAATGTGCTGATGACGGCATCTGGCGCGGGCTACACCCGTTGGAAAGGGCTGGCCATCACGCGCTGGCACGGAGACCCAACGCTCGACAATTTGGGATCGTTTGTCTATCTCCGCGATCCCACGACCGGCGTTCTATGGTCGGCAGGCTCACAACCCGCCGGCGTTTCTGCAAAAGGTTACGAAGCGGCCTTCACTGAAGATCGCGTGCAGCTATCGCGAACGGATGGCACCCTCAAAACGATCCTCGACGTGATCGTGTCACCGGAAGATCCGGCAACGTGCCGTCGCGTCAGTATCAGCAACTTTGGCAAGAAACATCGGACCATCGATGTGACGAGCTATGAAGAACTGGCACTGTCTGCACTCGACGCGGATTCCGCCCATCCCGCTTTCTCGAAACTGTTCATTGAAACGTCCGTGGATGAGGCATCCGGTGCGCTGATTGCCACACGGCGGCGCCGTACAGCCTCCGAGCCAGAGGTGTTCGCGGCCAGTTTTGTAGTGTCAGGGCCGGCAGCGCTCGGAGCGCCAGACTATGAAACCGATCGCTCAAAATTCATCGGGCGGGGGCGATCTCTCGCAGTGCCACTCGCTATTATCAATGGGCGCCCCCTAGAGGGCACCACCGGGGCCGTCATCGATCCGGTGTTCGCGATCCGGCAGCGCGTTTCGATTCCGCCGGGTGCAACAGTGCGCATCGCGTTCTGGATGGTTGTTGCCCCGAGCCGAGAGGCGCTCCAACCGCTGATTGAAAAATACAAGGATGCATCGGCCTTTTCACGCAGTGCCACTTTGGCATGGACGCATGGTCTTGTGGAGTTGCGCCACCTCGGCATTGAGGCCGACGATGCCATGCTGTTTCAGCAAGTGGCCGGGGCATTGGTGTATGCGTCACCGGCGTTGCGAGCCGCCGACCATGTCCTTCGGCATGGAGCTTTGGGCTTTGGCGCTCTATGGCCTGCCGGCATTTCGGGCGACCTGCCCATCGTTCTGGCACGCATCAGCGAGATCGAGGACATCGGACTGGTCCGGCAATTGCTGCACGCATTCGAATACTGGCGCAGCAAGGGCATTGAGGCAGATTTGGTTATTCTGAATGACCATACGGCTTCCTATCAGCAGGAATTGCAGAGCGCGCTAGAAACGATGTGTCAGTCTGTGCCGGGCCGGCACCGCTTGGGCCGCGACAGTTCCAAAGGATCTGTCTACATTCTGCGCGCCGATTTGATTGAGCCGCGCACCTTGGCCGCGTTGCCAGCGGCTGCACGCGCCGTCTTCCATGCGCGCCGCGGGGCGTTGGCGGAACAGGTCGCCCGTCTGACGGAGCGGGTTGTAGACGGCTCAAAGCCTCCCTCAAGACCTGCTCCGGCCGAAGTTTCAAGTGACCGGCTGACGACGGCTGATCTCGACTTTTTCAATGGCTACGGTGGATTTCGAGACGGCGGCCGCGAGTACGTCATCGTGCTGGACGCGGGCCAGAGCACTCCGGCACCGTGGATCAATGTCATCGCTAACCCGGCGTTTGGATTTCAAGTCTCTGCGGAGGGTGGTGGATATACGTGGGGCATGAACTGCCGGGAGCGGCAAATCACGCCTTGGGCCAACGACCCGGTCATGAACCGGTCCGGCGAAGTGTTCTACATCCTTGATCAGGAGAGCGGCGAGCTTTGGAGCCCCACGGCGTCGCCGATCCGCGACCATACTGCGCCCTACATCGTCTCGCATGGCCAGGGCTACACGCGATTTGAACATACCTCGCGTGGCATTGAACTGGTTCTGGAGCAGTTTATTGCTGGCGATGACCCCGTAAAAATCTCCAGGCTGACCCTTCGCAACAAATCCGGGAAACCGCGGCGGTTGTTGGTCACGAGCTATGCCGAATGGGTGTTGGGCACATCGAGGCGTACAGCGGGTGCGCAGATCACCACGGAGTACGATAGCGCTCATGCAGCCATTTTTGCACGCAATCCGTGGCATCACTTTTTTCCAGATCGCGTCGCGTTCTCGAGGCTGTCCGGCACTATATCCGGGTGGACGGCTGATCGCTGCGCGTTCATAGGTCCGGATGGCCGTCTCGACAATCCAGCTGCGCTCGCGACGAGCCGCCGGTTACAGGGAAAGGCTGGAACCGGCCTCGATCCGTGTGCGGTTCTGCAGACGGAAGTCTTTCTTGGTGTGGCAGGAGAATCAGAAGTCGTTTCCCTGCTGGGTGATGCTGCCGGCAACGCAGAAGCCCAACAGCTGGTCGCAAAGTATTCTGACTTCGATGCTGGTGCGGCGCTGCGGGCCACCGTAGAGCGTTGGGATACATTCCTCGGCACTGTGCAGGTCAAAACACCAGATCCCGCTCTCGATCTCCTCATCAATCGCTGGTTGCCCTATCAAACGCTGTCGTGCCGGTTATGGGCACGCGGCGGGCTTTACCAAGCCGGCGGCGCGTTCGGTTTCCGGGATCAGCTGCAAGACGTGATGTCGCTTGCCATGACGCGGCCGGATCTCGCGCGTGCCCATATTATCGCCGCAGCCGGACGCCAGTTCCCGGAAGGCGACGTTCAGCATTGGTGGCTTGCGCCGTCCGGTCACGGCGTGCGCACGCGCATTGCCGACAGCCGTCTGTGGCTCGCCTATGTGACGGCGCACCATGTGAAAACCACAGGCGATCGTGACCTTCTGGACGAAGTGGTCCCCTTCATCGACGGGCCGCAGTTAAAGGACCACGAGCACGAAGTCTACTTCATTCCACATCTTTCTGATCAGACAGCACCTGTCTACGAGCACTGTGCGCGTGCGCTGGACTGTTCCCTTGCAACCGGTGAGCACGGCCTCGCCCTCTTCGCTGGCGGCGACTGGAACGACGGCATGAACCGGGTCGGGATTGAAGGCCGCGGCGAAAGTATTTGGCTGAGTTGGTTTCTCATAGCATGCCTGGACGCGATGCGACCCCACGCCGATGCGCGCGGCGACGGGCAACGCAGTGACCGGTGGCGTGCGGCATCGGACGCGCTGCGCAAAGCGGTTGAATCAGACGGCTGGGACGGTCAATGGTACCGGCGCGGCTACTTCGACGATGGCACGCCACTGGGCAGCGCACAGTCTGAGGAGTGCCAAATCGATTCCGTTTCGCAGTCATGGAGCATCCTCTCCCGTGCGGGCGATCCTGACCGCGGGCGTCAAGCGATGGCATCCGTGAGCAAGATGTTAATCGATCGTGACAGCCGTTTGGCGTTGCTGTTCACACCGCCATTCGACAAAGCGGACCTTGATCCCGGCTACATCAAGGCGTATCCGCCGGGACTGCGTGAGAACGGCGGGCAATATACGCATGCCGCGGCCTGGTGCATCATGGCACTCGCCGAATTGGGTGACGGGGATGCGGCGGGCGATCTGCTCTCGCTGATCAATCCGATTGGCTTGACATCGACACGCGAAGCGAGCCGGCGCTACAGACTTGAGCCTTACGTCATGGCCGCCGACGTCTACTCAACGGGTCATAATAAAGGGCGCGGCGGGTGGTCGTGGTATACCGGCACGGCGGGGTGGACCTACCGTGCCGCCCTTGAAAACGTTCTGGGTGTACGCAAAGAAGGCGGCCGTCTGATCATTTCTCCGTGCATTCCGCGAACTTGGGATGGCTTCGAAGTAACGTACCGGCACAATGGCACTGTGTATCAAATTCAAGTTGTGAACCCCGATGGAGTTAATCGAGGTCTGGCATCAGCGACGCTCAATGGCGTTCCAGTGCCGGTTGCCGATGGAAACCGCGCGGTCATTGAGCTGATTGCGAACGCCTCAGACCAGACGGTTCTGGTGACCCTTGGGACCCCAGAAACGGTCAATTGACCCGGAACATTGGAACTCATGGGATCGGTTCGCGTTTCATTACACCCCGTCGTCAGCTCCGCGGCTTCGCCGGCCTAATCGGCGGACCATCCAGAGCGCCCCGCTTGGGGATTTTAGACGGCCAGCATCAGCCCTGGAGTGAATGCCATGAAAACCGGTTCGATGACGCTGAGCAAAGCGGACGCCGATAAAGCGCTGGTGTCTCCGGTCGCCATCTTTGATCGCCCATCTGAGGTCATCGAAACGGCGTCTCTCACCGCGCGGGAAAAGATTGAAATTCTGAAGCGATGGGAACTCGATGCGCGAGCCCTGCAGAGGGCGGCCGATGAAAGCATGGGGGGCGGTGAACCGACCTTACTCGATGAGGTCAATCAGGCGCTGCTACTGCTGGACCCGGAAGACAGCGTGAATGATAACTTCGGCACAGTTGCCACAAAGATTTAGCTGGCAACATTGTGCCCGAAACTCAGTCCTTCTGTTTTTGGGGTCGCCGCCTGTCGCTCGACCCCAGGATCGCATCATCACATCGCGCTAGCTCGTGATGATCGCGGGCAAACTTGTCCGCCCAGTGCCAGTACCCCAACACGTCGAGGATCCCCGCTGGCAATGGCTCACCTGGAACCGACCACAGCAGGACCTTGTGTAAGTCAAACTTCATTGCGCAGACCTCCAGCCAGCCTCGTCGAGGCGATTCAATGAAAATGCACTCGCTTTACGTTTAACGAAACCAGTCACTGGAAAGTTCCCGGCGGGAACTCTCTGGTGCCCTGTGCGTCTACCTTTTAGCGGTGCCGGAGCCTGGAGAAGTTGGTCATGAAGACAGGTGTTGTGTTGACTTTAGCTGCGGTTGCAGTGTGCGGCGTCGCGCTTCGCGTGGACGCGCAAGCGAATGATCCGCCGGTAGGGGTGGGGCCAAATCCGAAACTGCCGGCTCCCCAAACGTCATTCCTGCCGACGGTCCATATCGCGCCGGCCAAAGGATGGCCCGCAAACGGCAAACCGGCTGTTGATCCCCAGCTCGCCATTTCATCATTTGCCTCAGATCTCGATCACCCCCGGTGGCTCTACGTGCTCCCGAACGGCGATGTGCTGGTCGCGGAGACAAACGCGCCTCCCCGCCCGCAGGACGGCTCAGGGATCAAGGGATGGATCATGCGGCTCGTTATGGGCCGCGCGGGAGCGGGCGTTGAGAGTGCGAACCGCATCACCCTGCTGCGCGACACAAACGGCGATGGCGTCGTTGACGTTCGCGGCGCATTCCTCGAGGGCTTGAATTCCCCATTTGGCATGGCGCTTGTAGGGGAAGATCTTTACGTCGCCAACACCGATGCGATCGTGCGCTTCCGGTACGCCGAAGGCCAAACCAAAATTTCGGCGCCGGGAGTGAAATTGGCTGACCTGCCGGCGGGTCCCATCAATCACCATTGGACGAAGAACATCATTGTGAGCAAAGACGCCACAAAGCTCTTTGCTACGGTTGGGTCGAACAGCAACATCGCCGAAAACGGCATGGAGAACGAAGAGCGCCGGGCTGCCATTCTGGAAGTCGATCGGGCATCGGGCAGCACGAGGGTCTTCGCATCGGGATTGCGCAACCCCAACGGACTGGCGTGGCAACCGCAAACGGGTGAGTTGTGGACCACCGTGAACGAACGCGATGAACTGGGCCCGGATCTGGTTCCCGACTATATGACCTCAGTCCGCGATGGTGGCTTCTACGGCTGGCCCTACTCATATTTCGGCCAGAACGTCGATAACAGGGTCACCCCGCCACGGCCTGATCTTGTCGTCGAAGCCATCGCCCCTGACTATGCGTTGGGTGCCCATACGGCCTCGCTGGGCTTGGTGTTCAACGACAGCAAAGCGCTGCCGCCGAAATTCCTGGGTGGTGCCTTCGTTGCCCAACACGGCTCGTGGAACCGCAATCCGAGAAGTGGCTACAAGGTCGTTTATGTTCCATTTACCGATGGCAAACCCAGTGGAGTGCTTGAGGACGTCGTCACCGGTTTCGTCAACAGTGACGGCGAAGCGTTGGGCCGCCCGGTCGGCTTAGCGATCGATAAGACGGGGGCACTGCTCGTGGCCGATGACGTCGGCAATAAGATCTGGCGTGTCATGTCGTCCTCGGCCGTTTCGGCGGCGCCGCGGCAGGCTGCGGGCGGACAGGTAGAGGGTCAGCCAAAGCCCTCAGAACAACTCGCTGAGCCGCCGCGCAATGAGGGCGGGTCATTGCCCGACAAGCTTCAGAAAGGCGACGGCGTGATCGAGCCGCCAGCTCAAGGTGACGCTGACATCAAGAAGCCAGTTCCTGAAGACTCCAAGAGTGACATGCCCGTCATCTCGCCTCCGGCAGATCTTGGCAGCGATCCATCCACTCAACCGAAGTAGAGCGGCTGACCCAAATGCGAGCCACATTGCTGATGGCTACCTGACGTCGTTCACGACTTTGCATCGCAATCCGGCACGAAAAGGGGACTGGCAGCAATGGACTCTCATGCAGAAGAACTGGAGCAATTGAAAGCTGCTTGGCAAACCGCCACCCCTGGCGTGGACAAGCAGTTGGCACTTGTCCGGTATAAGGCGGGACTGGAACTTGCTGGGTTGCCCTTCGACCAGATCGAGGACGAGTACGTTGAGGCAGCGGTCGATGCGCTGAAGTAGCCGATTGGCGGGACGGGATAATGATGCCGAACGCCACCATAAAACCCATAATACGAAGTCTCGTTCTGGCTGAGCCCACCATTGGCAGCCGGCTGGTATGCGCACTTGATCGACGACGTTTTCCTCTAAAGGCGTTGCATGGACATAAGTCTGGGAGAGCTTTGGCAATCGGCGAGTGTGGTTCTTGCCCTTCAGGCGACCTCGATCGGTTGGCGTATCAACAGAGAGTCGCAGTTGGCTGAAGATGGCAAACCGACGTGGATGCCGGTTGCTGACATCCTCAATCTGATTGCGCTTGCAGTGAGTGTTTTGGGTGTTTTTGTCAGCCCGGTTCTCGGCGTATCAACGGTGCAAACGGCAGCAACAGTTTTCGGCCTCGTGCTGATCCTGATGTTGGGTCACGTCGTGGCACTTGCCGGCCACTACGAGTTATTCAAGTGGGGACCGCGGTCACACACTTATTTGCCGGATCAAGAGTGGTATGCGGTGGTTGCGACGATGCTCGTAGCCGGTCTCTACAGCTCAATGGCATTGCTCGGCAGGTGAAGGATGAAGTTATTCGCGTCTGTCACGACCGTAGTGTGCTTCCAATCCGATCCCTGGCTCACAGCACCACTTCACCCTCGTCTTCGCCTGCCCAATATTTGATGCGTCGCGCGCTCACTTTCAGCATCACCAGTCCAGGCGTATCAACGCCTTGTTCAAACCAGCTTTCAAGATCTGCCGCCCAGTGCCGCTCAAATTCACTTTTCTCGCGAACGACCTCGGCCTCTCCGTCAATGGCAATGAAGAGACCCGCACCGGTCAGTAACCCGGGTTCTGTCGAGAAGGCGAGCGACACATTGTGGTCGCGTTCGATCTCTGCAACCATCCGCGACGTGTCGCGCGTGAAATAATAGGAGTCGCCGTCAAACTCGACGTCGCCGTTGTTGCTCATTGGCCGGCTGGAGATTGACCCGTCAGCCGATTTTGTCGCCAGCATGGCGATATCTATTCTGCTCAGATCGTTTGCAAGTTCAGCAAGAGTTTTTTCTGTCATTGCATTCTCCATCGTCGCACGGTGAACGCATGTTTCCAGGAAACGTTCCCCACAAACCGGGCGTGCGATTGCGGCCTTAGATCTGACTTCGCAAGAGTAAAGGCTTTATGCATAAGCCAGATCGATTCCAATCATGAAAATCTAGATTTTGGCAAACGTTTTTGCTGGCTGGCACGTCGAGCGCGCCACGTAATGATTGGGGTACCGCTCAGACCACTTGGCGGCCTCCACTTGAGTGGCGATCAAGCACGCCATCATGTGGGTGTCAGGCTGCAACGGAACGGGGGCCAATTCGCGGCATTTAGCTCCCTCAACGAGCGAACATACAACAAATACGATCTCCAGCATGACGCAAACCTCCTGGGTTTCTTGGAGCGTGTGGTTGGTCAGCATTCGTAACCCGATGAATTCATAACCATCAAATTTGGAATTCGTTCCGCGCGCTGGAGCATTGGAATTGAATGGCCGCCGGTAGAGATCAAGGAACTTCACCTCGAAAAAAGAGGGCCCAAATGGACCCTCTTTGTTTGTTTACCGTTGGCGGTCGTCTTCCGGAAACGTGTCGGGATGATCTTGCTCGCTGGGATCCGGCGTTGGCTCGCGCACGCCAGGCAATTGCGATGGGTCAATGTAAGGTTCACGCCTTGGTTTCGTCGCATCATCGTCATCAATTTCGGGGGACTCGCCTTCATCGTCTTCACGGCCGCGATCATTCGACGGCTTGGTGCCGCCAGAGCGAAAGTCATCATTGTTACGATCGTTGGGGTTGGTTTCAGGTTCAATGTCGGTTTTGTTTCGTCCTGTCATCGCACGTACTCCTCAGAGAACATTCCGTCTATGCGGTCTGAAAACAACTGCGCCGTGCCAGGATCGTTCCCGAACTACAATCCCGCAAACAAATCCAAATCGGAATCCTTCTTTCCTGCCGCCCATTGCCGGACGATTTGGGCCGCGATGGTGCTGAATGTGATGCCGTTGCCGCCGCAGCCGAGGATGGCCATCGCTCCTGGCAGGTTCGGCAGCTCCTTGATGACGGGAAGCCCTGTCGGGCTGTCTGCAAATGCGCCAGCCCAGGCATAGTCGATTTTCAGGTCCGGTTTGCCAAGCAAGGTCTGAAGTTTCCGCAGCAACGCTTTTGACTTCGCAGGGATGGCGGCTGCCCGGCGAGACGCGCTCGTCAATTTTGAATCTTCTCCGCCCGCGAGTATTCTGTTGTCAGCTGTTGTCCGCAGATACAGATACGGATCAGCCGCCTCCCAAATGAGACAGCGGCCGGGCCACAGCTCGGACACAGACAGCGGTTGTGTCGCGACGGCCCAGGAAGAAATGATGTCAAAGGCGTCGCGCGGGATGCCAGCTATAACTTCATACCCTGTGGTGAAGACGGCTTTTTTGCTCGTGATCTGCTCGCCGGTGGCGGTGTTCAACACGATGCCGTCGCGTGTTGACACGGCATCGACGACAGTACATGGCGAAACGACGACAGCGCCGAGGCGCTGTGCCGCGCGCAAACACGAGGCCGCGGTGGTCGCTGGGTCGAGTTCCGCGGAGCCGTCCGAGAGAATGGCACCCGTTTTGTCAATTCCATAACGGGACATCAGATCGTCCTGGCTCACGTATTCGGAGGGTAGCCCAATGGCCTGACGGGCCACGACTTCAGCTTGAAGACCACGAAACCCCATCTCATTGCCAGCGAGATAGAGAGCCTGCCGGTCACGCCATGACGCATCGATGTCATGCTTTGCGATCAGCTTTCCGAGGTCGGCCACGGCTTTGAAGGAGCGCTTATAGGCGCGCACCGCTTTTGCGCGGCCGATTTTTTTGACGAGTTCGATGAACGGTGTGTCCAGTTCAAATTGGATCATGGCCGTACTTGCGACGGTACTGCCGGAGCCCGGTTCGCGGCGGTCGAGAACAACGACGTCGTGGCCCGCTGCTGCCAGTTCCAACGCGCACAGCGATCCGCTGATGCCAGCGCCGACGATGACGATTTCGGACTGCAGTTTGCCGAGAGTTGAGCGTGTTCTGACCGTCCGGCCGGCTGAATCGGCCCAAACTGAGCGGCCGTCGTGGAGGTCCCGCTTTCGGGTGAGGTGCTGACCATTCCGGGCGGATCGTGATTTGGCCACCGGATGTCCTTTGCTGACCGCGTGAGCGATGGTCTGATGTGCGTCGGGCGGTTAAGAAAAACCCCGGCGTGATGCACCGGGGTTTCTTGGACTGGAATTGGGTCCGTTAGTTGGGCTGAACTGCAGTTTTAGGACTGGCCTTTGAAGACAAGCTGCCATCAACGGGCTTTGCAGTCGGATCAGCAGTGACACCGGTCTGGTCTTTGTTCACGCCAGGCTGATCTTGCATCTGCTTTTCTGACACACTGCCAGACTCGGGCTTCACCGTCGGCGTAGCGGTCGATCCACCCGTTGTGCCGGGGTGATCTTCCATAGCCTTGCCCGAGAGACTCTTTTCGTCGGCGGCAAATCCAGCTGACGCGGACAGGGCAAGGGCGGTGGCTGCAATGAGCGAGCGGTACATGATCGGTCCTTACTGATCTTGTTGAGGGGGATATCGTTTGTCCCCAATCAATTCGCGCCAGATCGGATTGTTCCATGGGGTTGAGGATCGCCGGCGGGACCATCCACGCACCTCCGAAAGTCACAAATAGTCATGACGCAGTGTGAGTGGGCTCACGGCTGTCGTCGCTAAACGTGATGCGGTGTGATTCAGAGTCTATGGAACCATTTGGAGGCTTCCGCGTTTCAGTTCGTCTGGGTCTTGCTGACCGACGGAGTGCACACGCGCCTATTACGAGGACTGTGGTCCTTACCGGACCAGAGTCATGCCGGAACTGGCGCAGACGTTGTGAATGGGGTGTTTCACGCAACTGGTAAACCTATCCGGTAACCGCCAATCCGGACTGAGGCCTCGTTGAGTGGTGGACTGAACTGAGTTGGGGGACTTGTGGGGAACGCGCCGTCACGATCAGGTGAGGGGGAACTTACGCACACCGCAGAAATCTCCGGCTTGCGGAACGCGAATTCCGAATCGTTTTGAAGCTATGACATCATCGTTAACAGGGAAGGAACCCCGATGGATCCAAAATCACTCGTCATTGGTGCGCTGGCGGTTGCAGTCGCTATCCTCGGATATCTCTATTACGAAAATCAGCAGACGACGGTGAAAATTGATTTGCCCGGCGTCAAGATTGAAGGAAAATAATCCACGTCCGCGTGTGTGGCGCTTAGTCTTGTTATTGGGATGGCGTTGAGATTGTAGCGTTCAATACTGCGAGAGGGCACGCTTGCAGCGCGTTTATCAATGACACGTACAAATGGTCCGGCGATGAGCGATGACTCAACACACTTTGGCAGTCAAGCTCGCACTCACGCTCCGACGATCCGCGAGCTCATCGTCAACCTTGTGGCCATTGTTTGCATTCCGCTCGTCGGCCTTTGTGGCTGGCTGGCGATCAGCTACGCTGCGGCCCAACGTCAGATCATTGAGGTGCGCAGAGCTGATGCTGCTGGGATCTTAACATCATACCTTGACCAGGAAGTATCCGGTATTGCGGGTGCTTTAACAGGACTTGCCACGTCTGAAGATTTAAGTGGCGGCAACTTTGGCGATTTTCAGCGCCAAGCGCGCGCAGTTGCGACCCAACCATCGTTCCGTGCCATCTATGTTTTACGTGCCTCAGGAGCAGTGGTGGTCTCCACCGAGTATCCAGGCGGCCAGGTACAAGCCATCCAGCTGAGCGACACCACCTTGTCTCGCGTCTTTCAAGGTCAGACAGTCGTATCAGATCTCGCAAGCATGGGCCCTTCAGGATCACCAGAGTTCTATGTGTCCGTTCCGGTCTGGCGCGCTGGCACCGTTGCATTTGCACTTACGGCCGCGGTGAAGCCAGATCGCATCAAACGCGTGTTTGCCGCGGCGGGGATGGGCAAGAACTGGGTGGCCGCGATTGTCGACCGGAATGGACGCTTCGCGGCACGAAGCCTGAGCCCGGACGAGTACACCGGCAAACTTGCACGCCCAGAACTTGTGTCCGCGGCGCGCGGGGATGTAAAGTCAGGCCAGTTCGAGAACGTGACGCATGAGGGCATGCGGTCCGTTAATTCGTTCCGGCGATCTCCCCTGACGGGTTGGACATCCGTTGTCGCTGTTCCTAAAGATGAACTGGCAGCGCCCCTGTTTCGGACCGTTCTATTATTGGCGTTCGGCGGCATTGCTGCATCGGTGTCGGTTCTCAGTCTCGCTTATGCGATGGCAGCGAGAATTTCGGGTCCTGTGAAAAATCTGAGCGAAGCTGCGGTCGCGCTTGTTGAAGGCCGGTTGCTGCCCGAAACGCAGCATCGAATCGCTGAATTCGAGGAAGTGCGGAACGCATTTGACCATGCCATCGTGAACACGGCGCAACTTGCAGCCGTCGCAGCCGCATCATCCGACGCAATCATGAGCGTCGGCCTAGACGGCAGGGTTCAATCCTGGAACAGGGGCGCGGAAGAGCTACTCGAATATCAAGCTGCCGAAATCATCGGGCAACGCAAATCCAAAGTTGTGCCTAGTGACAAAATGGAGGAATACGGAGCCCTCATTGATAGAGTTAAATCGGGCGAAAGCGTGAGGGTAGAAACGGTGCGATTGAAGAAAAATGGAGCGCGCATCGATGTCTCTTTGACCGTTGCACCGTTGCGGCGAGCCGATGGCACAGTTGTTGCCATATCATCAACCGCACACGATATCTCGGAGCGGAAACGGGTGGAGCAACAACAGCGCTTTGTGATGCGGGAGTTGACCCACCGGTCGAAGAATCTGCTTGCGATCGTTCAGTCCATGGCGACGCAGACTGCAAAAACGGCCAGTTCCCTCAGCGATTTTACCCGAAGGTTCTCGGACCGGCTTCAAGGGCTGTCCTCCTCCCATGAAGTACTTGTTGAGCAAAACTGGGAAGGCGCACCACTAGCCGAACTGATCAAGGGTCAAATGCGACTGTTTGTAGAAAGTGACGATTGCAAACTGACGGTCGATGGACCGGACGTGGTGGTCGATACGACGGCAGCGCAAGCGATCGGGTTAGCACTTCACGAGTTGGCAACCAACGCGATCAAGTATGGAGCGCTGTCTGTTCCTACCGGCCGCGTCGCCATCACGTGGGCTTGGCGAACTTTGGAAACTGGGCAACCCCATCTAGAACTTAAGTGGCAAGAACGCGGCGGTCCCGACGTGACACCTCCGTCGAGGACAGGTTTTGGGCATTTTGTGATCGATCGCATGGCAGCCCAATCGACAAACGGGTCGGTCAAGATCGATTACGACAAGCAGGGGATCACGTGGCGACTTTCCATTCCGGTTTCGAGTTTGGTCGGCGCGACCAAACCACGGGACCACCAGGCTGACGATACTGTGCCCGCTGCGCATGCTTAGGATGCGGTCACTTGTAAGGAAATCACGGGACACGCGATCCCGAACCTGCGGTTCAGGTCATGTCCCTGCACCGCGAATGCGGCTTGAAATGTGCTGCCCACTCACCCATCCACCACCACAACACACAAACGCCTCGGCCCGTGCGCGCCGAGAACGATGCGGCCGCCGATGTCTCCCGTGCGCGAGGGACCGGAGATGAGGTTGAGCGCGCGCGGCATCTGTCCGCGGCCGAACGCTCCGCGGACGAGATCAAAAGCCTCCTCCATGCCGCCCACGATGCGCGCGGCGTCGATCACGACGATATGCGTTTCGGGTAGGAACGCCAAGCTTGCGGGATTTTCCGCACTGGACGCAAGCACGAGCGTACCGGTCTCGGCGATGCCAGCCAAAGCCACCGACAGACCAACAGCATCGGCAGCGGTTGCCGCGCCGGGTTGGATCGAAACGCCTGCCTCTGTCCATGACAGCGAGGCGAGTGCCCGATCAGATCCGGCGCGCAGGGTGGCTGCCGCTCCAACCGATGACAGATAACCGGCGACGGCCTGTGGAATATCCGCCGCTTTGGCGACGCGGATCACGGCTGCAGTCTGGTGCTCTAAGGCTGTTTGGAACTGTCCGGGCCATTCTGCCATTGAATGGCGCGCCGCCCCGGGACCCGTAGCGCGTGCCGCCTCCTCCAACCGCTCATGAACCGCGGTCACGCGTTCGGTGCCGCCGGCACCTGACACCGCGTCTCGCACCTTGGCCAGGATGGCATCGCGGCTCATCGCGGAACGCCTCGCTTCGTTTCAGACCAAAGCTGCTGGAACGTGCGGCCTTGCGGGGCAGCGAGATCGCGGTGGCGCGTCCAACCACGCGCAAACGGCAACCAGTGGAAAGCCCCGCTCGACCGCCCTATGGCACCGAGGATCGCGGCCGCAAAGCGGGCGCTCCCGTGATAGAGCCGCGGCCGGCGCGCCGCGAAACTCCACGCTGCCAATGGCCACGCACCACCGTTGCACTCGTGTCCCGCCGTGCGCCAGCCGCGCATCAGTTTGACCAATGGAATTTTCACCGGGCAGACCGTTTCGCAAGCGCCGCAGAACGTCGACGCATTGGGCAAGTGCGCGGCTTGCTCCAATCCGAGCAACCCCGGCGTCAGCACAGCCCCAATCGGCCCGGGATACACCCACCCGTAAGCGTGCCCGCCGATCGCGTTGTAAACCGGGCAGTGATTCATGCACGCGCCGCAGCGGATGCAGCGCAGGGCTTCGCGCATGTCGCCAGCCAGCATTTCGGATCGCCCGTTGTCGACAATCACGATGTGGCAGGCTTCAGGTCCATCGAGATCGCCCGCGCGGCGCGGACCGGTCGCAAATGTCGTATAGGCGGTCATATCTTGGCCGGTCGCGGAGCGTGCGAGGAGTTTGAGCAGCGTGGCGGCATCGTTAAGTGTGGGTACGACTTTTTCGATGGACGCGACGACGATGTGGGTCTTGGGCAGGATTTGCGTCAGATCGCCGTTGCCTTCGTTGGTGACGATGATCGACGAACCAGTTTCAGAGATCAGAAAATTGGCACCCGTAATGCCGACATCCGCAGCCAAAAACTTCTCGCGCAAAATGGCACGGGCCTCGGCAACGAGATCGGCCGGATCATGGAACACGCGCGCCTTCTGCAGATGATCATGCAGGCGTCGGAAATCGGCTTCGACGTCAGCTTGCGTCAAGTGGATGGCCGGCGCGATGATGTGGCTGGGCGTTTCGCCCCGGTTCTGAATGATGTACTCGCCGAGGTCCGTTTCGACGACCTCCAGGCCGCCGCGCTGAAGATGCGCGTTGAGTCCGATCTCTTCGGACACCATCGATTTGCCTTTGACGACGAGCTCGGCGTTCGCGAACGCGCAGATATCAGCGATAATTTTGCACGCTTCTGTCGCCGTCGCAGCCCAATGGACGTGGCTTCCCGCGTGTTTGGCGTTGGTCTCGAACTGTTCGAGGTAGAGATCGAGGTTCGCCAGCGTGTGGTCGCGGATATCGCGCCCCTGGTCGCGCAGCGCTTCGAACTCAGGACATCGTGCGACGGCCGCCGTTCGCTGCGCGACGAGCCCGCCGGGCAGTCCAGCCAGCGCCCGTTGCAATCCCGCATCGGCAATCGCGGTGGCGGCGTTGGCTTTGAAGTCACGGGGCCCAGCACTCATGGAGCAACCGCATGATCGTTCGGCATCCCTATCGGCGGATCGGTCAATTCATCCGCCAGCACTTCCGCGATGTGGCGGCAGGCCAGGCCGCGCCGGTCCCGCGAACATTTACCGGCAATGTTCATGAGACATCCAAGATCGCCAGACAACACCAGCGGGGTCTGTGACGCGGCCAAGTCGGCAACTTTCTTGGACAGGATGGCGTTCGAGATATCGGGATACTTTTCTGCAAACAGCCCGCCGAACCCGCAGCAGGCGTCGGCGTTCTGGCTTTCGACAAGTTCGACGCCGGACATGGCCGACAACAGCTTGCGGGGTGCCGGCCGGATGCCCAATTCGCGCAAGCCCGAGCAGGCGTCGTGATAGGTGACGCGCCCCTTGTAGGTCCCGGGCACCGCTGTCACGCCGCGAATATGCACAAGAAACGAGGTCAGTTCATGGACCCGCTCGGCGAACGCGGCCGCCTCAGCTCGCAGTTGGGATGCATCATCATCGAACAGTTTGGGAACATGGAGTTTGAGCATCGCTGCGCACGACCCAGACGGCACCACAACATAGTCGCAGCCCGCAAATGCGCGGATCGTCTGCAGACCAATCGTGCGAGCCGAATACCGATCGCCGGAGTTGTACGCCGGTTGCCCACAGCAGGTTTGACCTATAGGCACGTCGACGGTGCAGCCAGACGCTTCGATCAGCTTGGCCGCGGCAAACCCAACCGATGGCCGGAACAGATCAACGAGGCAGGTGACGAACAGCCCAGCGCGCGGCTTCAAGGGATACTCCGGTTTTTGGGCGATGCTAGCCGCAACCGTTATTGAAGTCGCCCCCGTTAGGCAATGATTGCGTTGCACGAAAAGTTTGGGAGAGAGCACCGTTTCACCGCCCCCTCCCCGCTCCCCCGGTTACGTGATGCGGCAGTCTCAGGCGGCCTTGACGGCTCGCTTCGCTGTCACTTTCACTGGCGCTTTTGCAGCGGTGGTCTTATTACGGCCGAGATCGAGCCCGCGGTCCCAGTATGGGTCAAGGCCGAAGTGTTCGCCCAAGAATTCCAGAAAGGCGTTGACCTTGGCTGGCATGAAGTCGCGTGACGGATAGACCGCGTAAATCGCCATTTTTGACGACCCGCGGTACTGCGGCAGCACAACCTTCAAAGCGCCGCTCTTGATTTCAGGTCCGATTTCCCAGGTGCCGCGCAGGCCGAGACCGAGGCCCGACAGCAGCGTTTCCCGGATCAATTCAGCCGAGTTCGACCGGATATTGCCCTTGACGCGGACGTGCTGCTGACCATCGGGACCCTCCACCGACCAAGCCTCTTGAGCCCCGGCCGACAAGCAGTTGTGGTTCTCAAGATCGGCCAGAGATTTGGGCATGCCATGCTTATCGAGGTAGCTGGGAGCCGCAACGATGACGCGCGTGTCGGGCGACAACTTGCGGGCCACGAGCGAGGAGTCTTCGAGTTCGCCGATGCGAATTGCCACGTCGAAGCCGTCGCGGATGATATCGACGAAGTTGTCGGTCAGATGGAAATCGAGTTGAATTTCTGGGTACCGCTCCAGAAACTTGGGCAGGTACGGCGCGACGTGGAAGCGGCTGAACGATGTGGGCGCGGTGACTTTCAGCGCGCCGCGCGGGTTGGTATTGCGGCGGCTGACAAAGTCATCGGCTTCCGCCACAAGGCTCAAGATATCGACCACGCGCTTGAAGTAGCCTTCGCCAGTTTCCGTCAGCGTCAGCTGGCGCGTCGTACGCTGGAACAGCCGCGCGCCAAGCCGTTCTTCCAGAAGGCTGATCCGCTTGGAGACGACGGCGGGAGAGAGCCCCATTTCGCGGCCCGCTGCCGACATATTGCCGGTACGCGCGACGCGTGCGAAAATGTCAAAATCGCTGATAGCGGTCACGGGACGCCCCTTCTCCAATTTGCCCCTGCAGGATGCAAGGTCCTTCGCCGTTTTGTTGATTATCCTTTCGGGTGACTAAAGTGTGTCATCGCGTCGCCAAATTAGCATAAGTCTTTCAAAATATCGTTGAAAAATTTATTTCGAGCATTTGTTGGGAGAAATTGCCGTGAAAACAGCAATTTGGCATAGTTAAACAGAACCACACGCCGCCGGTTCGTCCGGACAGACATAAGGGACCGCGATGTCTTCGATTGAATTGCCCCTCCCCGAACCTTCGATCCTCGCGCGCCGCGATGAGATCGTGCGGGATCTGATTGCAATTGCAGGGCGCGACAGCGTCATCGCCGACGAAGATGGGCGGCGCGCGTACGAAACCGATGCCTTCACAGCCTACCGGTGCATGCCGCTGGCCGTCGTTTTGCCGGTCACAACCGACGGCGTGTCGAAGGTTTTGAAGTACTGCAATGCCAACGGCATCAAGGTCATCCCGCGCGGGGCGGGCACGTCGTTATGTGGCGGCGCTTTGCCGGCGGAAGATGCCGTCGTTGTCGGCGTGTCGCGGATGTCGAAACTTCTGGACGTCGACTACGACGGCCGCTGGGCGCGCGTCGAAACGGGCATCACCAATCTGGCCATCTCCGCTGCTGTCGGCGCCAACGGCTTCTTCTATGCGCCCGACCCATCAAGCCAGCTCGCCTGCACGCTAGCAGGCAATCTCGCCATGAATTCCGGCGGCGCTCATTGCTTGAAGTACGGCGTCACGACCAACAACGTGATGGGCGTGAAAATTGTACTGATGGACGGATCGGTCGTCGACATCGGCGGACAGTACCTCGACTCCGAAGGCTATGACTTCTTAAGTCTCGTTATCGGGTCAGAGGGTCAGCTGGGCATCATTACCGAAGCGACCGTTCGCATTCTAAGGCAAGCCGAAGGCGCCAAGCCCATGCTGCTCGGGTTCGAGTCAACCGATAAGGCCAGCATCTGTGTCGCGCGCATTATTGCCTCTGGGATCATTCCCGTGGCCATCGAATTCATGGATAAGCCGGCCATCGAAGTCTGCGAGGCGTTTGCAAAAGCCGGCTACCCGCTGGATGTCGCGGCCTTGTTGATTGTCGAGGTCGAGGGGTCGGATGAGGAGATTGCCGACCGGCTGGGCTACATCGCTGGCATCGCACAGGAGCTCAACCCCTTGTCGATCGTTGTCAGCGCGAACGAAGCCCAGAGCGCAAAAATCTGGAAAGGCCGCAAGTCGGCGTTTGGTGCCATCGGGCGGCTTGCCGACTATCTGTGCATGGACGGCACCATTCCACTCGGTCACCTGCCAAATGTCCTGGAGCAGATCACCGAAATCTGCGGCCGGTACGGTCTCAAAGTTGCAAACATTTTTCATGCCGGAGACGGCAACCTTCATCCTCTCATCATGTATGATGCCAACGATCCCCGTCAGTCGGAGAGGGCCGAGCAGGCGGGTGCGGAAATTCTCAAACTTTGCGTGTCAGTCGGCGGCTGCCTGACCGGTGAGCACGGGGTCGGCATCGAAAAACGCGACCTCATGCGGGTCCAATTCTCCGAAACGGATCTCGCCGTGCAAATGCGCATTAAGACGCTGTTTGATCCGCAGTGGCTTCTCAATCCCGCCAAGGTTTTCCCGCTCGATGGCCGTCCGGTATTGGACAGTCCTCAAGCCCCCAAACCCCAGCCCGATGTGCAACCCGTCGCCGCCTAATCAGGACCCATCCACGTGAACGACGTCTTGCGGCCAGCGGCAGACTGGGAACTGAAAAGCATGATCACCGCGCTCGGTGAGCAGCGCATTTCGATTGAGATCATCGGCGCAGGCACCAAGCGCGGCATCGGCCGGCCTGTCGCAACGTCTGCACTCCTGACGACGGCCAGTTTGCGAGGCATCCCCCTTTATGAACCGACGGAACTCGTGATGTCGGCGCGATCCGGCACGTCTCTGTCGCAAATCGAGGTCGAACTCGGCGCGCGCGGCCAGATGCTGCCGTTCGAACCGCTCGAATTGGGGCCAGCGTTCGGGATGCCAGCTGGCGCGCAAACGATCGGCTCTGTGTTCATCACCAACAACTCCGGCGCCCGCCGCATTGCGGTGGGATCGGCCCGGGACCATTTGCTGGGAGCGCGCGGCGTCAACGGCCGGGCCGAACAGTTCAAGTCCGGCGGCCGTGTCATGAAGAACGTCACAGGTTACGATGTCGCCCGCGCGCTGACAGGAAGTTGGGGCACCCTCGCGGTCGTCACCGAAGTCACGTTCAAGGTCGCGCCGCTGCCAGATGATATGGTAACGCTGCTTTATCCTGGGTTGCCGGACGATCTCGCCGTTGAACTCATGTGTGCGGCCGTTGGCTCGCCTTTTGAAGTGTCAGGCACCACGCATTTGCCGGCTGCTCACGCTGCACGCCTGCAAACACCCGGTGTTGCGGCCCTGAGCGCTCCTGTTACCGCGATCCGCATTGAGAACTTCATGAAGTCGGTTCTATACCGCAAGAGCCGGCTGGCGGAGGCGCTGAAGGCCTACGGCGTGCCGGTTGAACTTGATCTGGAAAAGTCGCTTCAGTTCTGGGCCGAGCTGCGGCGGATGGCGATGCTGCCGTTTGGACCGTCATTCGTATGGCGGATCTCGACGGCGCCAAAAGCCGCGCCGTTGCTCGTCTCCAACATCCGCCGTCATATGCCAGCCGAAGCCATGTATGATTGGTCCGGTGGGTTGATTTGGCTGGAAACTCCGCCGTCGGCGGATGCGGGTGCAGCCGATGTCCGGCGGGCTGTCGCGATGCACGGCGGACACGCGACGCTCATTCGTGCTGACAGCGCGGTGCGCCACTCCGTTGAAGTTTTCCAGCCTCTATCGGCTGGGCTCGAGCGCTTAACACGCGGCTTAAAACAAGCGTTTGATCCCCTGGGCCTTCTCAATCCAGGCCGCATGTACGCAACAGTCTAAGACAACCAGGGCCACCGCCACACGGGCGAACGCGAACCGAACGGGGCATGTGTTACACGATGCAGACCAACTTCAGCGCGGAGCAGTTGACCGATACCCGCACGGCTGAGGCGGACCGGATATTGCGCCGCTGCGTGCACTGCGGGCTGTGTACCGCTGTCTGCTCGACCTACGTCATCCTGGGCGACGAACGCGACAGCCCGCGCGGCCGCATCTACCTCATGAAGGATATGTTCGAGCGCGGCCGCGATCCGAGCAACGAAGTGCGTCACCACATCGACCGCTGCTTGTCGTGCCTGTCGTGCATGACGACGTGTCCATCGGGCGTTGATTACATGCATCTGGTCGATCATGCCCGCGCCCATATTGAAGAGCGCGGCACACGCAGTTTCAAAGACCGCACGATGCGCAACCTACTGGCGTATGTGGTTCCCCATCCCCGCCGCTTCCGGTGGGCCCTGAAGGCGGCTCCGTTGGGACGCCCGTTCACGGGCCTGATGCGCAGGCTCGGCTGGAAAGAGCTCGCCGCCATGATCACCATGGCGCCCACCTCTTTGCCTGCCGCACCGAAATTTGAAGGTCCGGGAACTGCGGCCACCAAGGCGGAACGCCGCGCGCGCGTCATCATGCTGGCTGGCTGCGCCCAGCAGGTCTTGAAGCCCAGCATCAACGACGCGACTATCCGGTTGCTCGCTAAGCGCGGCATCGACGTCATCGTCGCCAATGGTGCGGGCTGTTGCGGGGCGCTCGTCCATCATCTCGGCAAAGAAGCGGACGCAAAGGTGCAAGTAAAGCGCAATGTCGATGCTTGGACCAAGGAGCTGGCCAAGGACAAGATCGACGCCATCCTGATCAACGCGTCGGGTTGCGGCACCATGGTCAAGGATTACGGCCATGTTCTGAAAGATGATCCGGACTACGCAGACAAAGCCAAAACGATTTCGGCGATGACCCGCGACATCAGTGAATTTCTCGCCGCCTTCGAGATCGGCGCACCGGTTCGCTGGTCTTCAATCAAAGTGGCGTATCATTCGGCGTGTTCGATGCAGCACGGGCAGGGGATCACGGAAGATCCGAAGTTTCTTCTCAAGCAAGCGGGGTACAGTGTCGTGGATGTTCCCGAAGGGCACATTTGCTGTGGCTCAGCGGGCACCTACAATATTCTGCAACCCGACCTCGCCGGCGAGTTGCGCGAACGCAAAGTGAAGAACATCAAGTCGACCCGGCCCGATGTTGTCGCCGCCGGCAATATCGGCTGTATCACCCACCTGTCGTCTGGAATGGACATTCCAATCGTCCACACGGTCGAGCTGCTTGACTGGGCTTATGGTGGTCCTGTGCCTAAGGGCCTCGAACACCTTCAGAAATTTGTTTCTGATGTGCCGAGGCCGCAAAGGGCAGTAGAGGATTACATCGAGGCGCGGTAGAGGGGGTTGGCCTTCTCATCGCAGCGCCGAAACCTCCAACAGTCATCCAACTCAATCATGCTGCTGACCATCACAACGACGCACCGACCGGCGAGCGATCTCGGATTTCTGCTGCACAAGAACCCGGGGCGTGTCCACGATATGCCGCTGGCATTCGGCCGCGCTGTCTTGTTCTACCCCGAGGTCAGCGAAACGAGTGCCACGTTTGTCTTGGCGCTGGACGTTGATCCCGTTGCGCTTGTGCGCGGCAAAGGCCAGGGCAAAAGCAGCGGCGGGTTGCTCGACCAGTACGTCAACGACCGGCCTTACGCTGCATCATCGTTTCTGTCCGTCGCCATCGCCAAAACCTTGCGCAATGCGCTCGGTGGCAGCTCGAAGGAGCGGCCGGATCTCGCCATGCTGGCGATCCCGCTTGAGGCCCGCATTCTGCCGCTTCCCGTGCGCGGGTCCGAAGGGCTCGTGGAAAAGCTATTCAAGCCTCTTGGCTACGACATCACCATCGAGCCCATCCCGCTCGACGACAAATGGCCAGAGTGGGGCCCAAGTCCCTATGTCGCGATGACACTGCGGGCGACGTGCCGCCTGCGCGATCTGCTGGCTCATTTGTATGTGTTGATCCCGGTGCTCGACAAACAAAAGCACTACTTCGTCGAGCGCAGCGAGTTGGAAAAGCTCCTCGATAAAGGCGAGGGTTGGCTTGCTCAGCATCCATCCAAAGAGCTGATTGCCAATCGCTATTTGCGCTTCAAAAAGTCGTGGACGAAGGAAGTTTTGGAACGGCTGGGCGAAGACGGGCCGGTGGTCACCGAAGACGACGTGGTCGAGGTGGCTGCTCCGGCTGAGGCAGCGGGTGACGAACCTATTGTCGAAATGAAGAAGGACGCCGCCGAAGAAGCGCTGGAAAAACCCATTCGCCTGCATGAGTTGCGGCTTGATACGGTGGCAGCCGTGCTGAAAGACAAAGGTGCGCGCCGCGTCGTCGATTTGGGCTGCGGGTCCGGCAAACTCTTGAAGCGGCTATTGTCGGAAAAGCAGTTCACCGAGGTGCTGGGCGTGGACGTTTCGAGCATCAGCCTTGAAATGGCCGAGCGCCGCCTGAAATTCGACAGGATGAGCGAGCGGCAGTTGAAGCGCATCAGGATCGTGCAGGGCGCACTCACTTACCGCGACCGCCGCATCGAAGGCTACGACGGCGCGGCCCTCGTCGAAGTCATCGAGCACTTGGAGCCCGATCGCTTGGCAGCCCTTGAGCGCGTGCTGTTCGAGGCGGCCAAGCCCGGCGTGGTCGTGATCACGACCCCCAACAGCGAATACAACGCCAAGTTCGAAGGCATGAAGCCCGGCCAGATGCGCCACGCCGATCATCGCTTCGAATGGACACGGGCAGAATTCGAAGCCTGGGCCAAGCCCGTGGCTGAGAGATGTGGCTATACCGTTGCGTTCTCCGGCATTGGCGAAGAAGACGCCGCGCTCGGGGCTCCGTCGCAAATGGCGGTGTTTGAGAAAACTGCATAGGTGCCGTACAACAGAGCCACACCGGATATCAATGCATGATGCAAAAATTACCCTCAAAAATCGCGCCAACGGGCGACGTCACACATCAGCAGTCGCTAGCGGACCTCTATCACCGCGCCTTTGCCGAGTTTGGCGCGCGCGCACTTTTGAACATGGTCGAACTAGAACAGCCCACACCTGCAACAGCACTCATTGTTGCGCGGCGGCTTCGCGTTGAGGGCAATCTGGAAGCACGCCAGTTGGCAGAGGATATTGAGGCGATGGCCAATGCCCATCGCTAGGATCCAGCGGGGCCACTGGCCGTCCTCCCCAGGACTCTCGTCGGCCATGTTGGAAAAGCTGCAGCGGCAAGTCCCCTAGTACGATGAAAATCACAATCCCCGATTTCTGTCTCGTCGCCCTTGTCGGCACATCCGGCTCGGGCAAGTCGACGTTTGCGCGCAAGCACTTCTTGCCAACCGAAGTTATCGGGTCGGATTGGGCGCGTGGGCTCGTCGATGACAACGAGAACAGCCAGGAGGCGACGGCGGATGCGTTTGACGTCGTCCATTATCTGGCTGAGAAGCGCTTGAAGCGCCGCAAGCTTGCGGTGATCGATGCGACGAACGTGCGCGCGGAAGACCGCGACTCCCTCGTCAAACTCGCCAAACGCTATCATGCTCTTGCCGTTGCCATCGTCATCAACCCCGGCGAAGAGATCTGCCATACACGCAACCAAACACGGCCCGACCGTCAGTTTGGCCCGCACGTGGTGCGCAACCAGACGCGCAATCTCAAGCGCAACATCAACAAGCTCGATAAGGAAGGCTTCCGCTACGTTTTTGAATTGCGCTCCGTCGAACACATCGAGGCCGCGGCCATTGAACGAACGCGGCTGTGGACGGACCAGCGGCATGAGATCGGGCCGTTTGACATCATCGGCGACGTGCATGGCTGCGCCAGTGAACTGGAACAGCTGCTGGACCGGCTCGGCTACTCGGTTCAGTTTGACGGGGAAGGTGAAGACCGGCGCGTCATCTCAACGGCACCGGAAGGCCGCCGCGCTGTATTCGTCGGTGATCTCGTGGATCGCGGTCCCCGCTCGCCGGACGTGCTGCGCATTGTCATGGCCATGGTCGAAGCGGGACACGCGTTGGCCGTGCCCGGCAATCATGATGTGAAGTTCGTGCGCTGGCTCAATGGCAAGCAGTTGAAGCTGAGCCATGGGCTTGACCGCACCGTGCAGCAATTTGAAGCCGAAACGCCGGCCTTCAAGACGAAGGTCAAGAAATTCCTCGATGGTCTTGTTAGTCACGCCTGGCTGGAAGACGGCCGGCTGGCCATTGCGCATGCTGGCATCCGCGAGGATATGATGGGCCGCTCGTCCGGCGCCGTGCGCGAGTTCTGCCTGTACGGCGAAACCTCCGGCGAAACCGATCAATTCGGCCTGCCGGTGCGTTACAATTGGGCGGCAGAGTATCGCGGCGCCACGACCATTGTTTACGGACACACGCCGGTGCCGGAAGCCGAATGGCTCAACAACACGCTGTGCATTGATACCGGCTGCTGCTTTGGCGGCCACCTGACGGCGTTGCGCTGGCCAGAGAAAGAAATCGTCTCGGTCGCGGCCACTGAAGTTTACTCGCCGCCCGTGCGCCCATTCGGACATCCGCCGAACCGGCCCGGTGCCGAACTGTCAAGCCAGGCGGCCCATGACGATCTGCTCGATCTCGACGACGTCACCGGCAAGCGATTGGTGACAACGACGCTCGGCCGGACCGTGCAAGTGCAGGCCGAGAACGCCGCTGCCGCGCTCGAAATCATGAGCCGGTTTGCGATCTCGCCAAAGTGGTTGATCTACCTGCCGCCAACCATGTCGCCAGCCGAGACCTCGCACCGCGAAGGCTATCTCGAACATCCCGACGAGGCTTTTGCCTACTTTGTGAGGGAAGGCATTTCGCAGGTTGTTGCCCAAGAAAAGCATATGGGCTCACGCGCGCTCCTGGTCGTCTGCAAAGACGTGGACGCTGCCGTGCGTGGCTTTGGCGTCGCGACCGGCGAGACTGGCGCGATCTTCACGCGCACGGGACGCGCGTTTTATCCAGAACCCGCCAAAACAGAAGCGGTTCTGGCACGCGTCCGCGCATCCCTGACTGAATCGCAATTCTGGGACCGGCACGAAACGGACTGGGTCTTGATTGATGCCGAAATCATGCCGTGGTCGGCGAAGGCGCAAAGCCTTATTCAAGGCCAGTATGCCGCGACAGGCGCTGCGGCGCGTGCGGGTCTGACAGCTGCGGCCGACCTGCTGCGTACAGCACAAAAGAACGGGCTTGATGTTTCAGGAACCGCCGAGGCGTTCGGCGAGCGCGCCAAGCGCGCCGATATGTACGTCGAGGCTTACCGTCGCTACTGCTGGCCCGTGAACTCGCTCGATGATTACCGCATTGCACCGTTTCACATCCTGGCCACCGCCGGGCGCGTGCACATGGACAAAGACCACCTCTGGCACATGGCCGAGCTGGAGCGCGTCACCAGCAATGGCGACGTCATGATGATGACGACGCCGCATATGGTTGTTGACCTCGCCGATGACACGAGCCGCTCACACGCGACCGAATGGTGGCTGGCGCGCACGGGCGCGGGCGGCGAAGGCATGGTCGTGAAACCGAAAGACTTCATCGCCCGCGGACCCAAGGGTCTTGTGCAGCCGGCCATCAAAAGCCGCGGATCGGAATATCTGCGTATCATCTACGGACCCGAGTACGACGTGCCCGGGAACCTGAGCCGATTGCGCAAGCGTGGGCTCGGTCACAAGCGAGCGCTGGCGATACGCGAATTTGCACTTGGCCATGAAGCGCTGACGCGGTTCATTGCGAAGGAGCCGTTGCGGCGCGTGCACGAGTGTGTGTTCGCGATCCTGGCGCTCGAAAGCGAACCCGTTGATCCACGGTTGTAGTGGTGCCAGCCTATCTCGCGATCGGTGTCTGACCCTCTGGGTCGGACACCGCGATCGGCAGCACCTTTCGGCGAGCTAACACTGGACGCGGGATGCGACGGACTCGATATCTGAAATGTTGTTACGACGATTGCAATGCCAAGGTGTCTGACCCATAGGGTCAGACACCTTATCTGGAGACCCATCGATGACCCTTATCAACGCCCTCATCGCCAAGGAACTGGACGTCCAAGTGGCGCAGGTCACCGCCGCCGTCGATCTTCAGAACGAAGGCTCAACAGTGCCCTTTATTGCGCGCTACCGCAAAGAAAAGACGGGCGGGCTCGATGACACGCAGCTGCGCAAGCTCGAGGAACGGTTGGCGTATCTGACCGAACTGGACGACCGGCGGGCCTCTGTGATCAAGAGCATCACCGAACAGGGCAAGATGACGCCCGAATTGCACCGCGCCATTGCTGGCGTAACCAGCAAGGTCGAACTGGAAGACCTCTACGCGCCCTACAAGCAGAAGCGGCGCACCAAGGCGCAAATCGCGCGCGAAGCCGGGCTTGAGCCGCTGGCCAATTCCCTGCTCGGCAATCCCAATCTCGATCCAGCAAAAGAAGCCGAGAAGTTCTTGAATGCCGCAAAGGGTGTCGCCGACGCCAAAGCCGCACTCGATGGCGCGCGGCACATCTTGATCGAACGCATCGGCGAAAGCGCCAAACTTGTCGGCGACCTGCGCGAATGGCTATGGTCGACAGGCCGCATTGCGTCGAAGGTTCTCAAAGGCAAGCAAACGGAAGGCGAGAAGTTTTCGGACTACTTCGATTTCTCGCAAGCCATCCGCGACATGCCCTCACACCGGGCCCTCGCCCTGCTGCGCGGCCGCAACGAAGGATTTCTGGATCTCGATCTTGATGTGGTGATCGAGCCCGGCAGATCTCATCCCGCCGAGGGCCGCATCATGTCCACGTTTGGCATTGCCGATCGCGGACGCCTGGCAGACAAATGGCTCGTCGAAACGGTCAAGCTCGCGTGGAAAGCCAAACTGCACGTGTCGCTCGCTGCGGATCTGCTGACGCGGCTGAAAGAGGGCTCGGACACAGCCGCCATCGGCGTGTTCAAATCGAACCTCAAAGATCTGCTGCTCGCCGCTCCCGCTGGGCCGCGCGTCACCATGGGGCTCGATCCCGGCATCCGCACGGGCGTCAAAGTCGCCATCGTTGATCAAACAGGAAAAGTCCTCGATACGTCGACCGTCTACCCGCACGAGCCGCGCAACGATTGGAACGGCTCGCTGGCGACGCTGGCCGCATTAAGCCTCAGGCACAAGGTCGATGTCATCGCCATTGGCAACGGCACAGCCAGCCGGGAGACGGACAAACTCGCCGGCGAATTGATGAAGAAAATGCCGGATCTGAAACTCACCAAGGTAATGGTGTCGGAAGCGGGCGCCTCGGTCTATTCCGCTTCGGAACTGGCCGCCAACGAGTTCCCCAATCTCGATGTCAGCCTGCGCGGTGCCGTCTCGATTGCGCGGCGCTTGCAGGACCCGCTGGCCGAACTTGTCAAAATCGATCCCAAAGCGATTGGCGTGGGTCAATACCAGCATGACGTCAATCAATCGGAACTCGCCCGCTCGCTTGATGCTGTGGTTGAAGACTGCGTGAACTCGGTCGGCGTTGACGTGAACACAGCCTCCGCACCGCTGCTCGCCCGTGTCGCTGGTCTCAACGCGACGATTGCCCAGAACATCGTGCTGCACCGGAACGACAATGGCGCGTTCAAGAAGCGCACCGAAATCAAGAAAGTCGCCCGCCTTGGCCCCAAAGCGTTCGAACAGGCGGCGGGCTTCCTGCGCATCATGAATGGGCCGAACCCGCTCGATGCCTCATCGGTGCACCCGGAGGCCTACGACGTGGTCGAGCGCATCGCGGAGGCGACGAAGCGTCCCATCAAAGCCATGATCGGCGACCGCGCGTTCTTGAAATCGCTGTTGCCCAAACAATTCGCCGATGAGCGCTTTGGTATTCCGACCGTCACCGACATTCTGGCCGAACTTGAAAAGCCCGGCCGCGATCCCCGCCCGGAGTTCAAAACAGCGGAGTTCAAAGACGGCGTTGAGAAGATCACAGACCTACGCCCCGGCATGGCGCTCGAAGGCGTCGTCACCAACGTCACAGCCTTTGGGGCGTTCGTCGATGTCGGCGTGCATCAGGATGGTTTGGTGCATGTCTCGGAGTTGGCGGACCGCTTTGTCAAAGATCCGCGCGAGGTCGTCAAAGCCGGCGATGTCGTGAAGGTGCGCGTCAAGGAGGTCGATGCAGGCCGCAAACGCATTGCACTGACCATGAAATCCGGCGCGATTGATACGAGCCACACCAGCCACAGCGCGTCCGGCGCGGGTGCCTCAAGCGGCAACCGCGCCTCCGCCAATGCGCCCCGCTCGTCGGCCCCACCGCCGAAAGTGTCAAGTGCAGAGGGTGAATCCGCACTCGCCGCCGCCATGCGCAAAGCGAGAGACCAAGGGAAGCCGTAAGTCAGGGGTCAATAGGCCCGGTGTCAGACACCAATTCAGAGGTTTCTGACACCTGAGCCATCTTACTTCAGCACCTTCAGCGTCGCAGGATCGAAAATCTGGATCTCGCTGCCCGCATCGACGAACACGACCGTGGTGGGATCGTCGATCAGTTCTTCGAAGTACAAATCGCCTGCAAACTGCACACCCATTGCACCGCACGGAGAACCGGTCTCGCCGCCGTTGGTTTGGCTGGCCTCCCAGGCTTTCGCGGCCTCGCCAGCCGGCTCAAAAATGAAGCGCTTCAAATCTTCCGTGCCCTCGCTGTCACGCCAGGGGTTCAACACGCAGGTGACGGTGTGTGGTCCAGGTGACGCCGCGCGGATGGCGTCCAACACGGAACTGACGGGCGCATCTGCCGCTTTCTTGAAGACTCGCACGGCGACGCGCCGGCTTGTTCCATCAGGCCCCTGGGACTCGACGACGAAGCCTGGCAAGGTGTCGTCGGCTATGAGGATGGTGTTGCCGGCTTCCGGGCCCGCGCACTGATAGCTCAGGATCGACAACGTCGCGCCGCGAACCTCTTCCCGTTTGCATTTGGCAAACTCTGGCGGTGCCTGTGGCATGCCGGGTGGCGTCAAATTGTCTTCCGCCGCAAACGCTGACCCGGCCGCGAGCAGCGCCAATCCCCCGATCGCACATGAAAACGCAACCGCATTCACTGCGAAACCTGATCTCAACATGATCCCCCCGTATCCCGCTTTCAACTTGATTATAGTGGAGATGCTGTTAGCCGGGAAGGTGGTCGCTGCGCCTGGTGTCAGACACCACACAGCCCGTGTTGCCCGCAAATAGCGATGCCTTTTAGCTTGCAATAGAACCGTCCTGCACTCCGGGTCGTAATGGATCTGATCTGGCACTGGAACTCATTGCTACTTGTTTCGCCATGCTTCGCGTGGCCCAGGCGCTATACGGCTCGCAAGAAGGCGAGCCTGTCGACGCCCTACGGACTATCCCGCCTCGAACCCGACGCATTAACCAGTTTCTTTACCGGCCCGCTAACCGTCATCGGTGCATCATGAGTTCCCAACGGAGTGCCGGACGCATGCGTTGCCATCTTTACGATTTGGCTCAGTCGTTTCAGCGCGCGCTGCAACTGCTGTTTTTCCGCCCGGTCGCACGCTACACCGCGGACCCGTCGCGGGCGGTTCTTGGCGTGCTCATTGTCCTTGCGCTCGCGACCACGGCGCTCATGGAAGCGGTCGCCGGCGCGGCGGATTTCGAATTCAATATCACAGGGCTTCTATGGCTCTGTGCCGGTTGGGCTACCTTCCTCGGTTTGCTTTGGCTTCTGCGTCCAGCCCGGGCCCGTTTTGGCTTTGGCCGCCTCGTGGCCGATTACACAGCGATTGGAATCCTTACGGGGCTCGTTTGGGCGGCGGCCATGGCACTTGGCACAGCCGTCGAACCCGTCAATCCGCTTGGCGTCTCTGTTTCGGGTTGGAGCGCCTTTGCATTTGGATGGCTGCTCTTCATTTGGTGGATCGCCGCCGCATGGCGCGCTGGCCACGTCACATGGACCGGCAGCGACTGGAGGTTTGGCGGCCGTGCCGCCGTTCTTGGCTTCTTACTACCATTTTTGCTTCCAGCGACTCCCATGATCTCCGGCCGTGACACGCCAGTGGCCCCGTTGGATCTGTGGACCATCGCTGGCATCTATTGGTCGGCCTACACCGGCACCGACACCACCGGCCTTGACGATGAAAAACCCGTCGATGTTGAGGCCGTCTACTACCGGCAGCCCAGCCTCGTCGCATCAGCCTTGGCGAACCTCAAGCCGTCTGATCCCAAGCGCACAGAGATTTACTTCCTGGGTGCGGCCGGCTTTGCACATCAGGATGTGTTCCGCAGCGAAGTCACGAAGACGCGTGACCTTTTTGATGAGCGATTTGATACGACGGGCCGTTCCGTCGTAGTGATGAACCACCGCGACACGGTCTCGGACGTCCCGCTCGCCAATGCCACCAATCTCGACGCGCTGCTGGCGGGCCTCGCCCTCAAGATGGATACACAAAATGACGTCCTCGCGTTGTTTCTGACATCGCACGGATCGCCGGGCACATTCCAAATCCAATTCTCCGGGTTTTCTTTCAACGACCTCACTCCTGAACGCTTGGCGGATATGCTCAACCGCTCTGGCATCAAGAACCGCGTTCTGGTTATTTCAGCGTGCTACTCCGGCAGCTTCATCTCCGCGCTCAAGAATGAGAACACATTGATCGTGACGGCCGCGAGCGCGGAACGCAGCTCATTTGGCTGTTCGAACGAGCGCGAGTGGACCTACTTCGGCGAGGCCTATTTCAATCAGGCGCTGAGGGGCACGCACTCGTTTGAAGCGGGCTTTGAAACGGCCAAGCAAACGATCAGCGGATGGGAAAAAGCGCAAAAGCTCACACCGTCTGACCCGCAGATCTCGATGGGGAACGCCATCAGGCCGCGGTTGCAGGCCCTGGCTCGCGATCTCGCAGCACAACCCCCCCGTCAGCCAAACCAGCCGCTCGATCCTCACGCCGCAACACCCATCGGCGTTCGCGCCGAAGCGGATGCCCCACGGCACTAATTGAGTCAGGATTTTAGGACGGCGGCCTCACGCCGTCGCCGGCATGGCCCGCACGGCGACCACCGTCGCGTTGTCCTGGTGGGGATCGCGCACGGCTTCCACCGCGCGGATCAGAGCGTTCGCCACCGCCTGCGCGCCGTCCTTCGCATAAGCCGCGATGATGCGCTCGACTTCCGTGTTGTCGAGCGTGTGCAGTCCATCGCTTGCCAGAATGATGTAATCGTCGGGCTCAATCGCCAACGGCCGCCGTGACAGATCTACAAGATCGATTTCATCGCCCGTGACCGCCGACCGCAGCATATGCCGGCGAGGGTCTTTGCGGGCGTCTTCCAGACTGATGCGGCCTGCCGCGGCCATGCGATCCAATTCGGGCGCCAACGAGTGATCTTCATTGAGCGTAGCAATCTCGCCGCGCCGGTAGAGCAGCAGCGGACTGTCGCCGACGCTCACCCACTCAACTCCATCACCGGAAAACACAACCCCGATCAGCGTTGAACCCATTCCTGACAGCATCGGATTCTCTGAGACTTTGTCGGCGATGGCTTCGTTGGCCGCCTTCAATGCCGTGATCAGACGCTCGCGTTTGCCGCCTTCGGCTTTGCTGTAAGCCCCCACAAAGGTTTCGCACACCATGCGGCTGGCCAGCGCCCCGCCCGCGTGCCCGCCCATGCCGTCGGCGAGAATAGCAACAAGCTCGCCGTCTCCAACACTCGTCGCTGGGCCAAGGAACGGATCGCTCCCTGGCCACAGCATCGCCGTGTCTTCTTGATAATTGCGCGCGCCCTTGGTGGCGCGACTGGCGTGGTCGAAAACGGGCATCAGTCCTTATTTGTCAGATTATTTATCAGTGAGTGCCGACCAGTCGAAGTCGGCTCCACAAAATGGAACGAACACGAGCTGCGTGCGGCCCATGGTGATGACGTCCATCTGTGACAGCTCGACCGCGGAAGTGGGGCGCTTGTCGTTGACGGACACGACATTGGTCTTAGCAAGATTGGGCACAAAGAGGAAAGAGCGGTCAGAACTGTCGTAGCGGATAAAGGCTTGCTCTTCTGATGAAATGGCATCGTCGCCGAAGTCGATCGCCACGCGGTTGGCGTCTGTCCGGCCGAGTGTGTTGTTGCCTTCAAAAATCGGCCGGTACTGGCCAATGCCGGGACCACCGACGACCACCAACCAACCGACAACCGGATCCTGCTCAAATTCGCCCCGGCGCACCTGCTGCTTGCCGCGCACCAGCGTTGTGCGAGCCGCTTCGCCGGTCGGCTTGTCACTCTGTTTGTTGGGGCTGCGGACGACGCGCGTTGTCGGGTACTGTTCCAGTTCAACATGACGGTCTTGCAGCGGCTGTGAACCACCGCGGGCTTCGCGCGCGGCTTCGGCGGCACTTGGTATTGCCGCAGGTTGCTCTTTGCGCACGAGTTGCGTTGACGCGGTCTCGGCGGCTTGGGACAGAGCGTCAGGCAAAGGTGGTGGTGTAGTCAGCGCCTTGGCCGCCGCGGCCATCGCTTGTCCGGTGTCGTCGCGGCCAGCCGCGGCCAGCGCATCTTTCAGCGACCCCAGAAACCCACCCCGTTGGCCTTGCGGCCCTGCAGCAGCGCTCGACATCGTCCGACCCTCCTTATGTGTTTTAATTTAAGTTTGGCAGTGCCCAGAGCAATCCGTCTGTCGTCTCATTGACGCCGTCACACCTCACGCAACGCACTGCACTCACACGCCGTCGAAAAACTCATATCGAGGCAAACACGCCGAATCCGAATTCGGGCAAGATCACGACTGGAGCCGCGCGACCTCGAACGCCCCTGCCCTCGCCGCACAGCAAATCGCCCATCAACTTTGTTTTCGTCACGTTCTGCGGCAGCAACATGGCGGATCGCGTCTCGATGAGGAAAAGTGCTGCATCCCGGTTACGGCTGTGCAGTTGCCACATTCCTGCTGCACTAAGGTCGCGGCGGCGCACCATTTGAGTCGCACGAGTGTATGTTGCGGTTAAGACTAAAGGACACCGGAAGGGTCACGTACGGGGATCATGACCAACCTGATCGCGCTACAGAGCGGGACAGAACTCGTCGGGGATTACAAAATCAACCGCGTTCTCGGCGCGGGCGGTTTTGGCATCACGTACTTGGCTGATGAAATCGCACTGGGCCGTCCCGTCACCATCAAGGAATATTTCCCATCAGACTTCGCCGCGCGTGGGCAGTCGCATGAGGCGGCCCCCCGGTCCGAGCACTGCGCGGGCGATTATAAGTGGGGCATGGAGCGCTTCATCGAAGAAGCGCAGACGCTGGCCAAGTTCACGCATCCCAACATTGTCCGCGTATACCGCTACTTTCCTGCCAACAATACCGCCTACATGGTGCTGCATTTCGAGGAAGGCCAAAGCCTGAAGGGCTGGCTGAAGTCCCTTGGCCGCGCGCCCCGCCAGAAAGAACTCGACGCCATCATCGGGCCGCTGCTCGAGGCGCTTGAGATCATCCACAAAGCCGATTTTCTGCATCGCGACATCGCACCCGACAACATCATCATCCGCAAAGACGGCGCACCGGTGCTCATCGACTTCGGTTCGGCCCGCGGTGAAATCGCGGCCCACTCCAAGACGGTGTCGGCCCTCGTCAAGCCGGGCTATAGCCCCTACGAGCAATATGCCGAGACAAGCCGCCAGCAAGGCCCGTGGTCGGATATCTATGCGCTCGCCGCCACGCTGTATCATGCTGTCACTGGCAAGCGGCCGCCCGATGCGCCCTCGCGGATGGTCAAAGATGAGATCGTGTTCGCGCGCGACAGTGCCGTCGGCAGCTACCGGCAAGGCTTTCTCAAAGCCATCGACAAGGCGCTCAGCCTGTCCATCGATGCCCGGCCTCAGTCGATTGCGGCGTGGCGCGGCGATCTTCTGGCGCCCGATCCCAAACAACCGTCATGGCTATCGCGCACTGTTGGCAAAAAGCAGCCGGACGCGATGGACGATGACGCACAACTCGCCGCCGTCGCCGCGTCAGCCGCCTTGCCGCCACCCGATGCACCCGGTCCGCAAGGCGGCATGCTGGATTTTCTGGATGGCTTGAAGCAAAAGGATCCGGCGAAGAAGGCCGCCGCGGCACTCGATGCCGTGAAAGCTCCCGCAAACTCCAACAGCAAACCGCCGCTCCCGTCAGCAGCCAAGGGTGCGGCTGGAACCGTCAAACTCGAAGGGTCGCAGTTGCCGCCCAAGCTGCCGCGCATTCTGCAACGCAAGGTGGCCGCGCCAGCTCCTGCTGCCGTGAAGGCCCTGGCAGCTCCGGTCAAAGCGGCAGCAAAGAAAGCGCCGAAGCCGCAGCGCATCCGGTCTGCATCAACCAGTTGGCGGCCCCTCGCATTCAAGTTGCTCATCGGCGTTGGCGTGGCCAGCGGTGCCGTCGCCCTGCAGGATCGCATGCCTCGCTTGGAAAGCCGCGGCGCCAGCTCGACATCGACGTCAACCGTCACCGGCTCAATTGCGTCGCGCCTGGCGCAGGCGATCATCCTGCCCGTTGCGCAATTGGCCGGCCACACCGGCGTCGTCACAGCGCTCGCCTACACCGCGGACGGCAGCACGCTCGTGACAGCCGGCAAAGACGAAACACTGCGCATCTGGAACGCGGCATCTGCGAGCCTCGCCCGCACCATTGAACTCGATGACGGCCCCGCTACCGCCATCGCGGTTGACGGCAATCGCGTACTCACCGGCCACGCCAACGGTCAAGTCGTGATGTGGGACACCGACCGCGCCGTGCGGCTTGGCAGTTACAAACGCAACGACGCCGAAGTTTGGTCTGTCACATTCATTGGCGCGCAGGATCGCTTCGCAGTGGCGAGCCACGACTGGAAAATCGCGCTGTGGGATACCGCCACCACAGCAACACCCGTGCACGTGTTAGACGCCCACGACAGCGCCGTGCAGGCGATGGCCTTCGGCAGCAACGGCAAAGGTCCCGTTCTCGTGTCGGGCAGCGCCGACAAGACCCTCAAGATGTGGGATCTCGACAGCTTCGAGAAAGTCCGCACCTATCGCGGCCATCGCGACTACATCACGGCGGTCGCTTATTCGGGCGGCGGCAAGCAAGTCGCATCCGCGAGCCTCGATGGCAACGTCCGCATTTGGTCGGGTCAATCGAACCGGCTGTTCCGCTCATTGTCTGCTCACCAGGGCCGTGCCAATGCGCTCGCGTTCGCGCCATCCGGCGACGTACTGGCGTCCGCGGGCGCTGACGGCAAGGTGCGCGTCTGGGACTACAAACACCGCCGTACGCCTAAGACCCTGTCCAGTCATGCCGGCGCCGTCACCATGCTTGCGTTCTCCCCCGATGGCCAGCGCATCGCATCGGCCGGCGACGACGGCCTTGTGCGCATCTGGGACAACCCGGTGTTCCGCCCCGTAACGAATTAGGAAGCCGCGCTCCACTCCGTCCCCCTTATGCCGCGCACGCGGCTTCTTTCTCACATCCCCCAATACCAAACTTTCCCGTCATGGCCGCGTCGCGGAGGGATCGTGCCAGCGGCACCATAGCGCCTGCCCCAGACCCGATCCGGAGTGGGATCGCGCGCCGCAAAGATGGCAGACGATTCACCATCGCGGCCGCGTTCACCGGATATTTCTTCTATTCAAAAAGCCGAACTTATCCCCGCGCTCAAAACCTTGCCCATACTGCGCGCATCCCGGTCCGTGAGGGGGCGCTGCTTAAGAGGCGTCTCAACGGTGTGGACCGGGAGGCAGGTTCCGTTTGCATACGTTACGCACGCGCGCTGGCGGAAGGCTCAGGTC
>JANOFU010000042.1:0-18956 GCA_031413815.1 Hyphomicrobium sp.
TTAGCGGGCAACTGCTGCGATGGGCCGAAGATCGTGGCATCAGGGTCCAGCACATTCAGCCGGGCAAGCCCCAGCAGAACGCCTACGTCGAACGCTACAACCGCACAGTCCGCCACGAATGGCTGGATCAATACATGTTCGGGACGATCAAGGAGGTGCAGGATTACGCCACGCAATGGCTGTGGACTTACAACAACGACCGCCCCAACATGGGTCTGGGCGGCATAACACCCGCTCAGAAACTGAGACTGCAAACCGCCGCGTGAGTTCTACGATTGAGCCCCGTTAAAAATGGGGGGGTTACCGCTCGACTACGAGACCAGCGCGCTGGAGGTGAAAAACGGCGCGGCGAACGTGTGCTCGGCGAACTTATCGCGAACAGACAACCTGAACGTCACGGCGCTGATTGACAATGTGACGAGTGCGAACAACCAGACCTTTGGTTACTCCGCAGCCAACCGTCTCACCTCGGCATCGGGCGCTTACGGCGCGCAATCGTGGACCTATGACGGCGTCGGCAATCGGCTCTCCGAGAACTCCACACCCGTGGGCGGGTCGCTGACGGCGCGCAGCTACACTTACCCTGCCACGTCCAACAAGCTGTCCGCGACCGTCATCGCAGCGGCGACGGAACGGGCGTTCACCTATGACGGGGCTGGCAATATCGCCACCGACACGCGCACCGGCACGGCCTACACCTACGCCTACAACAAGCGCAACCGGCTCAACACGGTCACGGTCGCGGGGTCGCTGAAGGGCACGTACACCTACAACGGGCTTGAGCAGCTCGCGATCCGCGTCTCGACAAACCAGACACCCGCAGGCACGACGCACTTCATCCACGACCTGATGGGCAACGTGATCGCCGAAACCGCGGGCAACGGTGCGACGGGTGCCACGGGCACGGTGCGGGAGTACATCTATCTCCCAGAAGCTGAGATCGCGCCGACGATGGGCAGCCGCACGGTTGTGGACCGGCCGCTCGCCGTGGTCGATGCGGTCAACACGGCGAGCCCAGTCACGTGGTGGGTCCACACGGATCACCTGCACCGGCCGGTGAAGATGACGAACGCCGCCAAGGCGTCCGTCTGGACCGCGGTCTGGGCTCCGTGGGGCGCGCCGTATTCGATCACCGGTTCAGCAACCTTAAATGCAAGATTCCCCGGCCAGTGGTTCCAAATGGAAGCGGGGTTGCACTACAACTGGCACCGCAGCTACGATCCGTCGTTGGGCCGCTACACCCAGCCTGACCCGTTGGGGTTCGTCGATGGGCCAAGTGTGTTTTCATATGCGAGAGGTGCGCCACAGCGATTTATCGACAAGGATGGTCGGGATCCGCTACCGCCCGACTCTTCACCGCCCAATAGCGGTCCTCCGATTCCCGGCGAGATTTGTATTCTTGACGCTATTCGCGAGGACTTACGCCCGACACCGTGTCTTTATCTTTGCTTGACGAGCGGTTCGTTTATAACAACGGTAAGGGACCCAAAAACAAACAAATGCAGTCCGTACTCTTACGTCATTAAAGGGCCTGAGCCTGAACCTTCATCCTATTCTCCGCCCGGTATTCCTTATCCGCCCAGAACTCCGCCAAACAAACAATGCAGTGCGCGCGAATCGTAAGTGCGTTTAAGAAGCGAGGCTAGTGTAACCGGAATGTCTAATGATCCCTCGCGAATTCGACATGGAATTGATGCCATTCAATGGCTCAGGGAGCACTTGAACTCTGGCATTACTCTATCCAGAATAGCTCTCGTAGAACACAATCGGGTTCGGCTGCGGGCACACAGGGTGATTAGGAATGCTGACAAACATCGTACCTTCGACCATCAAGCAGAGATAAACCTATCAAGAGCAGAATTCGTGCAGATCGATTTAACCGCTCCAATGCCTGGCGTCATCTTGAGCGCTGCATTTGAGCAAGAAGATAGGACAACGCTCGAACTGCTATTCAAGAACGGCAAGATTTGCATAGCTTTTGAGGAAGCGCAGGTGTCCGAACAATTGGTGCAAGTTTATGTCATGAACAACAGTTAGAAGTGGAGCGCGATGACCGAACGAGATGCGCAGCCAATTGTTGGAGCGATGCTCACTGGTTTTTACCTTGCGAGCAATGGGCTTCTTCATTTGAAGTTCACGCAATGCCAGGCTGAACGAGTATTGGCCAAGCCAGACCTGCTTACAGCACAGGTTTGGTTTATCAGGCCCATAAGCTTGATAATTAAACTTGCAAGAAAGAGACATTTTTTGGAGCAAGTAACGGTTGAAAGCTCGCCGAATGGGGTTACCAGCGCGTGGTCGTTTGGTGGAGAAGAAATGCTATCGGTGGAATGCGATGCTATCTCTCATGTATTTCTGCCGGTGGTCAGTGATTAGGATTCGGATAGGTGTACAAAAACGGTAATCACCTGACAGTGCAGGTTTCTGGGATAGGGCCTTTTGTCTGATGGCCGTCCGGAACATGATAGCGGCTGTGCGAGGTGGCAGGTCCGCATCAGGAGTAGAAACAAGAGTTGCCATGACAGCCCGGCTCCTGCGCTCCATCACGCCTCCGCTCAGCGGTTCAACGAAGCCGTTATCTCGACGCGCGCGGCGCGGTCGAGGGCGGCGGGGGCGCACAAGCGCAAGCCTCCTCGCCACCCTCAACGGCCCACTGGCTCGCTCAACGGCACCTACACCACGGATCGCTTCCCGCCACTGCGTCGGCGGAGTCCGGGGCAGGCTCTACGACACTATGACCACCCCCAACAAGGGCAAGGGGCGGCTGACCAAGGTGCAGTCGCAGCTTGGCATCATCGACTTCGTCTACGACGCGCGCGGCAATATCACGTCGGACACGCGCACCATCAACGCGAAAATCCACACGACGCTGTACACCTATGACGCGGCCGACCGCGTGCTAACGATGACCTACCCGTCGGGCCGCATCGTCACCTATGCGCGCGATGCCATGGGCCGCATTACAGGCGTCACGACCAAGAAGGACGCTGGTTCAAGCGTGGTCACGCTGGCGTCGTCGATCGATTATATGCCGGTGTCGCGGCTGGTCAAATCGTTCACGTATGGCAACGGCCTGATCGACATGAACGGCTACACGCTCGACTATGAGACGAGCGCGCTGGAGGTCAAAAACGGCGCGGCCAATGTCTGCTCGGCGAACCTGTCACGCACCGACAACCTCAACGTCACGGCGCTGACCGACAACGTGACCTCCGCCAACACCCAGACGTTCGGGTATTCGCCCGCCAACCGGCTGAACTCGGCGACGGGGGCTTATGGTGCGCAGTCGTGGACCTATGACGGCGTCGGAAATCGCACCTCGGACACGTCGACGCCCGTGGGCGGGTCGCTGACGGCGCGCAGCTACACTTACCCCGCCACGTCCAACAAGTTGTCATCGACCGTGATCGCGGCGGCGACGGAGCGGGCGTTCACGTATGACGGCGCGGGCAACATCGCGTCCGACACGCGCACCGGCACGGCCTACACCTACGCCTACAACAAGCGCAACCGGCTCAACACCGTCACGGTCGCGGGGTCGCTGAAGGGCACGTACACGTATAACGGGCTGGAGCAGCTCGCCATCCGCGTGTCCACCAACCAGACGCCGTCGGGCACGACGCACCATCATACGTTCCGTCCGTTTACTCTGTCTGCCACTACTGGGACGCATAGCAGGTGCGGCCAAGGGTGCCTATGACACAGCAGTCACAGGCCGGCGGACACAGACCCACGAACGCAAAGGAGCTCCCCCAGGGGGACGCCCTGGAGGAGCCAGCAGTTCGACCCGTGCGGGGGTGGGGAGACGGATCAAACCGCAACCAAAATCATTGCCGATGACGTACCATCAGTGGATGCAACGCTGCCAGCGGCCATACCACTTCCAATCGCCGGTCTGTTCCCACTTGGCGTAGTACCAGCTGCACGTGGTGTTGGAGCTGAAGTTGTTCACGCCGGCGTACTTCTTGACCCAGTAGTTGCCGCTGCCGCTGTGGTGCTTCTTGCCGGCTTCGGCGGTGTCTGCGGTGGCTAAGCTGCCGCCCATTGCAAGGGCGAGCGCCAAGCCTGCTGCCATGATGCCGCTTAAAATCTTGCTCATGATGTCATCTCCAATTCGAAACTGTTGACGTGGTCCGGCCGCACGATTGCCCCCGGTTGAGATTGGAGTGGACGGCCCATGAGCTGTCCTCACTCCATAACCGGACCATGCCTGCCCGTGCGGGCGCTGGATGTCCCCCAGGGAACACGGCCAGAAAAACGCACAGTGCCCGGAACGTGGCGACTAGCGCTGCGGCTCGCTGGCCGCCTCGATGAGCGACAGGATCTGGTCCGGGGCAGCATCCGTGGGCAGGCGGCCGAATTCCGCCGTCACCGTCAGCGCGTCTTCGAGCTTGCGGTGGAACGCGTCGCGATCGACCTCGAGCGTGCCGAACTGCTGCAAATGATCGGTTACGAATTGCGTATCGAGCAGCCGGAAGCCGCCGTGGATCAGCCGCGCCGCCAGATAAAGCAGCGCGATCTTTGACGCGTCGCGCTCATATGAGAACATGCTTTCGCCGAAGAACGCCCCGCCCAGTTCCACGCCATACAACCCGCCGACCAGTTGATCGGCGTTCCAGACCTCGACCGTGTGGCAGTGACCCATATCAAACAGCTCGCGATAGAGACCGCGAATGCGGCTGTTGATCCACGTCGATCGCCGGCCTGGGCGCGCCGCCGCACAGCCATCGATGACGCCGGTGTAGTCCGTATCGACGGTGACTTTGAGGGCGGTCGTGCGCAGCGTGCGGGCCAGCCGGCGGGGCACGTGGATAGCATCTAGCGGCAGAATCCCGCGGTGCTGCGGTTCGATCCAATACAACGCCGGATCATCGGCGCTTTCAGCCATGGGAAAGATCCCGCAGCCGTAGGCCTTGAGCAGCACCTGCGGTGTGATCTCGATCAGGAAGTCGTTATGCGACGTCACGGGGCCCTCGGGTCTCCGCTACGATTGAGACGTCAACATAGTGCGCTTGCGGGCCGAGGGGGAGCCCCCATCGCCACACGTGTCGCGGGAATGGCCTGCGCAGCGGATCGTGGGCAGGGTACTTTAAGTGCCCGCCGGTTCGGGCCGCACCAGAACATCGTTGCCGGAGGACCGTAGCGCAGTCGTGTAACCGGCACCCGTCAGCACGGCGAGGCAGTCCGTCTCCCAGCTCTGCGCACTTCGTTCAATAATCACCATTTGCGGCCAAAGCCGTTCGGGTGCGGTCGAAAAAAACGGGACGAGCACCCGGTCCTCATAGCCCTCGACATCGATCTTGAGGGCGTCAATGCGGGTCAATCCTTCCCCCGTTACAACGTCCAGCAAGCGCCGGACCGGCACGCTGATCATGCGCTTGCCGCTGGCCGCGTTGCGATCGAGCCTCAATGACGACCCTCCCATATTCTTGACGTCAATCGCAAACTCCGCCGTTCCGTCCTTGTCGCCGAGCGCTGTTTGGAGCACGCGCACGTTTTCCAGACCATTGGCGGCGAGATTGAAACGCAAGCGCTCCAGCACGATGTCATTGGGATCGATCGCGATCACGCGCGCCTCAGGCCCGCCGCGCAAGGCGACGAATACGCTGTAGGTGCCGACGTTCGACCCGATATCGACAAAGACAAAACCCGGCTTGATGCGCGTGCTCAGAAGCGCCAACTCATCAGGATCAAAAAACTGCGGTGTCACGATCAGGCGTTTTTCGCAACTGTTGTTGCCGGGATGCAGCCGCATCCGCTGGCCGAGCACATCGAGATCCAGTGGGTCCGTCCGCGCGCGCGACAGGATCGACCGCAACGCAGAGGCCATTCGCCGGCCGGTGCGGGTGCGCGGTAAGCTGCGGCCAAGCGCAATCATTCGCGCTTGAAGGGCTGTTGGCTGGTAGCTGCCAAAAGGAAGGTCGGCGGAGGTCAATCGATCTCACTCCGTCTGCGGTTGAATTCAAGGTCACCCGGCCGTCACTGCTTGCCGAGGTATTTTTCCAGCCAATGAATGTCGTACATGCCGTTGGCGATATCCGGCTGCCGGATCAGTTCGTTGAATAGCGGAATTGTCGTCTCGATGCCGTCGATCACGAATTCCGATAACGCCCGCTTCAAACGCATCATGCACTCATTGCGCGTCTTGCCATGCACGATCAGCTTGCCGATCTGGCTGTCGTAGTAGGGAGGGATGCGATAGCCCTGATAAACGCCGCTATCGACCCGCACGCCCAGTCCGCCGGGCGGATGCCAATAGGTGATTTGGCCTGGAGAGGGCCGGAACGTGCGCGGGTTCTCCGCGTTGATGCGGCATTCAATGGCGTGACCTGAGAACACGATGTCCTCTTGCTTAAACGACAGCGACGCCCCTGACGCGACCCGGATTTGCTCCAGCACGAGATCAATGCCCGTGATGGCTTCGGTGACAGGATGTTCAACCTGGATGCGCGTATTCATTTCAATGAAGTAGAACTCGCCGTCCTCAAACAAAAACTCGACCGTGCCCGCGCCTCGATACTTGATCGTGCGCATGGCCTCAGCCACAGTTTCGCCAATCTTTGCGCGCGCCGCCGCGTTCAGTGCGGGCGAGGGCGCTTCTTCCAGAATTTTCTGATGCCGCCGCTGCAGCGAGCAGTCGCGCTCACCCAGATGCACGGCATCGCCTTTGCCATCGCCGAACACCTGAATTTCGATGTGGCGCGGCTTGGTCAGATACTTCTCGATGTAAACGCTGTCGTTGCCGAAGGCGGCCTTGGCCTCAGCCCGCGCCGTGGAGAAGGCGATCGGCAGCTCTTGGGCGGAATGCGCGACCTTCATGCCGCGTCCGCCGCCGCCGGCCGTCGCTTTGATCAGCACCGGAAAGCCCATGCCTTTAGCGAATTTCATCGCCTCGGCTTCTGTGTTCACAGCCCCATCGGACCCCGGCACCACGGGAATGCCGAGGCTCTTGGCGGTCTCTTTGGCCTGGATTTTGTCGCCCATGATCCGGATGTGATCGGACGTCGGGCCGATAAATGTGATGGAGTGTTCTTCCAGAATTTCTGCGAAGCGGGCGTTCTCGGACAAGAACCCATAGCCCGGGTGCACAGCGTCGGCACCGGTAATTTCGCAGGCCGCGAGCAGGCGGGGAATGTTGAGATAGCTGTCGCTCGACGTGGGCGGGCCGATGCACACGCTTTCATCCGCTAAGCGGACATGCATCGCGTCGGCGTCGGCGGTTGAATGGACAGCCACGGTGGCGATGCCGAGTTCTTTGCACGCACGCTGGATGCGCAATGCAATTTCCCCGCGTTTGGCGATTAGGACTTTGTCGAACATGCGTTGTCCGGCAGCCGGCAGCAGTCAGTCGGCAGTGGGATCGTCTCATTCCCTTTGCCTACTGCCGACTGCCCACTGCCTCCCTTTCTATTCAATAATCGCCAGAGGTTCGCCGAACTCAACCGGCTGACCGTTCTCGAAGAAGATGGCCGTGACCGTTCCCGAGCGTGGGGCCGGGATCTGGTTCATGGTTTTCATCGCTTCGATGATGAGGATGGTGTCGCCCTGCTGGACGCGGGTACCGACTTCGATGAAGGCGGCTGCGGACGGTTCGGGTGACCGGTAAGCCGTGCCGACCATCGGGGACTTGACCGCGCCGGGATGCTTGGCGGGATCGCCAGTTGTCAGCGGGTTTGCGGCGGGCGCTGAACTGCCGGCCGGGGTGCCATGAGCAGACGGCGCTGCGTGCATTACCGGTTGGGCTGAGATCGTCACCGTCCGGGCCACGCGCACCTTTAAGCCCGCCTTCTCGATTTCGATTTCGGTCAGCCCCGTTTCGTTCAAAAGCTCCGCCAGTTCCCGGATGATCTTTTGCTCGGCGCTGGCATTCTCGCCCGAGTCCTTCCCCGTCATGGTCCGTTGTTCCTCATTGTTCTTCGGCCCTGCAGCCGTTGGTTTCTTGGTTTTCAAATGCGGTTCGTCTTCTCAAGAATTCGATGCACGGCGTCCATGGCCAATTCGTAACCGTGCGCGCCGAGCCCGCAGATGACGCCATTGGCGGCGAGCGAAATGTAGGAGTGCTGGCGGAAACTGTCGCGCCGGAAAATATTTGACAAGTGCACTTCAAGGACTGGCAACTCTGCCGACTGCAACGCATCAAGCAGCGAGACTGACGTGTGTGTCAGTCCACCTGCATTCAGAATAATGGCGCTGGCCTTCGCGCGCGCCTCTTGAATCCAACCGACCAACTCGCCCTCAATGTTCGACTGCCGGAAGTCAACCGTCAGCCCAAGGTTCTTGGCCCGTCCGGTACAGAGCTTTGCGATATCGTCAAGCGTATCGTGGCCATAAACAGCTGGCTCGCGCTGCCCGAGCATATTCAAATTGGGTCCGTTCAGGACATAAACCGGCTTTGCCATCATCTCGCATTCGGGTGAGGGCAACGGCCAACGAGCCCGAAAGGCGCGCAACCGTCACGGCAGCTAGCGGAAAATACGCAATACAACCTGGGGTCTAGCAGCTTTCCTTGCGGTGCGGAAGAGCGCTGCCAACGCACCTGTTGAGAGATTGGACCGAGGCTGGAAAGTGACCGGCTCCGGAGCCCAGGGTCCTAGCAGTAACTACACCCATTCTTGCGGAGATCTGCAACCTTAGCGGTCAGCATTTCGAACAGGTTTTCTGGAGCCCCACCAATCGCGTCATCGCCGACCAGAAAGTGAGGGGTGCCGTTGATGTTCATTTTTTTGGCAAGTTCCTGGACGCGGGCAATCTCGGCTTTCACCTCGGCCGAGTCCTTGTCGGTCTTGATCTGCGCCATGTTGAGGCCGAGCTTCTCGGCAGCCTGCAGCGCAACGGCTTCGGTAATGCGTGCTTTTGATTCGAGCAGTGCACTGTGGAGCTCCCAGTACTTGCCCTGTTTGCGGGCGGCGAGTGCAATGTGAGCCGCATCTTCCGAATCCTTGCTCAGGATCGGAAACTCCTTGAACACGACGCGCACCTTCGGATCCGCCGCGACCAGTTTTGCGATTTCAGAGAACCCGCGCTTACAGTACCCGCAGTTGTAATCGAAGAATTCGACGACGGTGATATCGCCGTCCGGATTGCCCGCGATCGGTGCATTCGGGTGGCGGTAAATTTCTTTGGCGTTCTCTGCGACCATCTTCTTGGTGCGTTCACTTTCCTCCTTCGCCATTTTGGCTTCAAGCGCGCCCTGCACCTCGATAATGATCTGCGGGTGCGCCAGTAGATAATCCTTCACAATTTGCTCAATGCCGCGCTTCTGCGCGTCGGTGAACATTGAGGTATCGGCCGCCGGCGATGGGCTCGTGACCGGAATCGGATTGGCTGCAGTTGGTTCGCTGGAGACAGTGCCCGGCCGCGTCACCAGCAGTCCAAGTCCGGCAAGCAGTAGCGCGGGTGCAACCAGAAGCCATGCCTTGCGGGGTGAGGGAACCTTGGCAGCGGGTTCAACATTGCGCGGTTCATCACCTGGGGTCTGCGTCATGTGTCTCTGGTCCTGGTTATCGCCGGTTATTGGCAAAGAACGCTCGCCACACAGCGCACTTATGTTGGCGGCTTGTAGTTGACAATGTCGTCCGCCTTGACCCACTCGGGCGAACCAGGTTTCAGGCCGTTCAGCGCTCGTTTGGCAAATTCCTGGGCCTGCTTGATCGCCCCAAAGTAGAACAGACCCTGAGCGCGCGCCAACTCGGATTGCGGCACGAGACCCTTATCGTAGTAGGCTTGGCCCAGCATGTTGTAGGCCATCGCATTTTCGCCTTCACGGTTGATGGCTTTACGCAAAATCCCAACCGCTTCATCAACAGCAGACGGCTCTTTGGTTTGCAAAAGCACTTGAGCCAGCTGCACGGCCATGAGTGGGGCCTCGCCTCCGGCCAGTTGAATGGCCTTGCGAAGAACCGGAATTGCGGCTTTGGCCTGTCCGGATTTTTGCAGGAAATCGCCTTTCAACTCCCAGAAATACGGACTGTTGGGGTTCTGCTTGATCAGTGCGTCGGCGTCAGCCAGTGCCAATTCGAGGCTATTGCCGCCACCCATCCGGAAGCGCGCGGCCGCGCGCGCATATCGCGCCGGCAAACTCTGATCGGTCATGGGATAGCGATTAAAAACCGTCTGCGGCCCCTCGATGTAGCCCGACAGCTTCGCGCGCATCATATCGTGGCGCAGTTGTAATTCCGGCGCGTCGCTATTGCCGAAGTTCGGGTTCGACTCCACGAGTTCCCGCAGGCGCGCCAACCGGTCCGTCGCTACAGGATGTGTCCGGGCAAAGGGATCGCGAAGTTGATCGGAAAACAGCTCCTGCCCAGCAAACCGCTCGAACGTCGCGAGCATACCGCGGCCGGATTGCTGTGTTGCATTGAGGTACGATAGACCCGCTTGGTCGGCCGCGGATTCTTGTGAGCGCCGTTCGGCCGTCAGTCCGCGCATGATCACGTCGCTGCCGCCTTGCATCACGGCCTGGCCTGCACCGCCCAGTTCGTTGTTGCCTTGCACGCCGCCCAGAACCATCAAGCCAATCCCCAAGACCTGGGCGATCAGCGCGCGGGTCTGGTCCTGCGCAATCCGCGCGCGCAGCGACGCCATATGCCCGCCAGCAATGTGTCCGGCTTCATGGGCCAGCACGCCGATCACTTCATTGGGCGTTTGGGCTTGCAGCAGTGCGCCGGTGTGGATGTAGACGCTGCGGCCATCCACGACGAACGCGTTGAACGCTTCATTATTGACAATCCGGACCGTGATGCGGCCGGTGCCGAGGCCCGCCGCCTTGAAAATGGGGCGCGCATAGTCGTTGAGGAGGTTTTCGATTTCCGTATCGCGGATGAGCGGAATGCCCTGCGCATGAGCGGCTTGGGGCGTTGCCAAGAGGCACATCCCCGCAACCATCAAGACAGCGGTGCGCCAGCTTCGGATTGGACTCAATCTCATCATGCCGCCGTAGTCGCTCACAAATGAGCCAAAAGATCGGCACCGGCAGGCGACGACCGCACGGTGCACAAAGTAGTGATCCCGGGCTGGGGCGTCAACGCGCGGCAGCGCAAATTTCAGGCTGGAGACAGGGCAATGAAAAAGCTGGCAGGAGTGGCGCCGGGCGGGGTTGGCGCCACTCCAAACCGGGGTTTGTGGGAACCTTAGCCGCGGCGGCTGCTGGCGCCGAGAGATACGAAACGGCCACCAACATCGACGTGGATGTGCCTCATATCGCGGTAGGTCATGGTGCCACCCGAGTGATGGTTGGCAATCAGCCACTTGACGATTGCGCCCTTACGGCTGCCGGCATCAAAATCGATGGCCAAGCCGTAGCGGTGCTTCGAAGGCTTGCCAGAACCGGCAATGGTTGCGCCTGCACGGCAGGTCGAAACGATCGACACAGCGCCGAACTGGCTTTCGATGCGGTTGAGCAATCCGCGTGCTGCGGGTTGCAGGCACGAGCGCGACGAGCCGCCCGACGCGTACGACGTGAAGGAGCGCTTGGCGAGGCGGCTCTTGCGGCCAGAACCGGCGTAGCGCTTTTTACCGGAGCCAGACTTTGCGTAACGCTTTCTCTTGGACTTCGACGAGTAGTTGGTACGCTTGGCTGACTTGGACGTGATGGACTTGGCCTTGCTGCTTTTCTGTGAATAGCCGCTACTGGACCCGTTGGATTCGACACGGGCCTGAACGCTCGTGACGTTGAATGCCATGACAGCCATGATGGCCAGCACAGCGGAAAGAATACGCTTGCTCATGAGTACTTCCTTTACTTGATGTTGAACTTGAGCAGCAGCGAGCATTATTTATGAGAATAGTTTTCCCGAGACCCTGAATTTCTTAGTCTTGAAGCTGTCAAGACATGATCAGGTATTCTGCAGGTGATTTGCTTGACTGCTGGATGTTCTCTTGGTCGACTCCGCCCCTGCTCCGGATCGTCAGGGCATTGCTGCCCTACTCCTCCCGGAATGCTTCTTTTTAACCCCGCTCAACAGCGCGGACCATATGGTCAAAATTAGACGGGTCAAATCCTGAGTCTTGGGGTGCGACCACGTGTTACAGTTCACGTTTCAATGTCACAAAAGAATCCAACGTGTTGAAAACAAAGAAAAAGGGCCAGGAAAAATCCTGGCCCTTGGAGCTGATCGCCTGAGTCTGGAATTACTCCCCGCTCAAGCGGCGCTGCCACCACCCCTTGCGCGCTGGTTTTTCCGGTCCGGCATCGGGAAGCTCGGCGGCTGCCTGGTCGGGCGTGACAACGACCCGTTCCAGGCGCGGTTCGCTCACGGTCGCCTCGTGCCGTGGCCGGCGGCGCTCGGGTTCAGCGGCGTACGTCGCTGGGGTCTCGGCCGGGGCTGCGGCAGGTGGCGGCGGCATGGGGCGCGCCGGTTCATGGTCAACATGGCCGGTCCGGTACTGTGAAGCTGGCGGGACAGGTTGCGTTTCGACGTTACCCCCCGCCGGTGTTGGCCCGGCAAAATCGTCGGCGAATTCTTCCGTGACGTGATTGACTGGCTGGGCGGTCCCATCACGTTCGCGTCCGCGGCGGCCACCGCGGCGTCCGCGCCGTCGCCGCCGGCTGTTGCGGTCGCCGTCCGGCCGTCCGCCGTCCGCCTGCCCGGCGAACGGCTGATCACCCAGACCCGGTGCGCTCACGCCAACGTCAGCAACAGCTTCGCCAGCATCATCGCCATTGATCTCGTTGGCCTGCACACGGTGCGGGCGTGCTTGCCCATTGCCGTTCTGGCGGTCTGGTTGACTGGAGCCGTTGCCGTCGCGGCCGCGGAACTCATCGCGGGCAGGGCGCTCGCCCTGGCGTCCCCGTCGACGACGACGGCCGCCACGGCGGCTGCTGCTGCCTTCGCCCCGCTCGCCACGCGGCTCGCGATCGTCATCGGCGTCGTCGCGGATTTCGATGATGCGTGAGCCGTCAGAGGACGGCGCGTCGTCGTGGTCGTGGCTGTGATCATCGCCGGCGCTGCTGGCTTCGGTATCGCCTTCGCCCTCAAAGCCCCAATTCATGTTGACGGCGGAGCGTTCCGGGCGGCGCACCGGTTCCATGCGGGCGGCCCCTTTATCGATGGTGAAGTTGGCGCCTTGGAGTTTGTCGCTCGCCTGCACCGTTATCGAAATGCCGTGCCGCGCTTCCATGTCCGCGATGAAGTGGCGCTTGTTGTTGAGAATGAAGAGGGCAACCTGTGCCGTCGTGGTGGCGACCAGCGAACTGGGTTGTCCGGCGAGCAGCGCGTCTTCAAGGCCGCGGAGCACGGCCAGCGCGACGCTTTCCGTCGAGCGGATAATGCCTGTCCCTTGGCAATGGGCGCATTGCGTCGTCGAGCCCTCCAGAACGCCGGTTCTGAGACGCTGACGCGACATTTCCATCAAGCCGAAGTGGCTGATGTGGCCGAGTTGAATGCGGGCACGATCGAAACGCAGCGCATCCTTCAGGCGGCGCTCGACCGAGCGGTTGTTGCGCTTTTCTTCCATGTCGATGAAATCGATGACGACCAAACCGGCGAGGTCGCGCAACTTCAATTGGCGCGCGATTTCGTCGGATGCTTCCAGGTTGGTCGCATGCGCCGTCTCTTCGATCGAGAATTCGCGGGTCGATTTGCCGGAGTTGACGTCGATTGCCACTAGGGCTTCGGTCTGGTTGATCACCAGATAGCCGCCTGAGCGCAGCGTCACGTAGGGGCTGAACATGGCGCTCAACTGCCGCTCAATGCCGTACTTCGTGAACAATGGCTCGGGATCGGCGTGCAGCAAGACATTCTTGGCATGGCTCGGCATGAGCATGCGCATGAAGTCTTTGGCATCGTTGTGGGCGTGCTGGCCCGCGACCACGATTTCTTCAACATCCTTGTTGTAAAGGTCGCGGATCGACCGCTTGATCAGATTGCCTTCTTCGTAAACGAGGCTCGGCGCCGTCGACTGGAGCGTCAGGTCGCGAACGCTTTCCCACAACCGCAGGAGGTATTCGAAGTCGCGCTTGATTTCCTGCGACGTGCGGGCTGCACCCGCGGTGCGGATGATGAGGCCCATGCCATCCGGCACTTCGAGTTCCGCAGCAATGGCCTTGAGGCGCTTGCGATCTTGCGGTTGCGTGATTTTACGGGAAATCCCACCGCCGCGTGCAGTGTTGGGCATCAGCACGGTGTAGCGGCCTGCGAGCGACAGGTAGCTGGTGAGGGCCGCGCCTTTGTTGCCGCGCTCCTCCTTCACCACCTGGATCAAGATGACCTGGCGGCGTTTGATCACTTCCTGGATCTTGTAGCTGCGCGGACGGCGGCGCGGCCGTGACGGCAGTTCTTCGAACGAGTCTACGGCGCCGGTCTGTTCTACAGCGTCGGTTTCTATGTCAGCAGCGGGACCATCGACGACTTGCACGTCGCCGGCGTCATCATCGCCAGGCTCTTGCGGATCGACCGCCTCGTCGCCCGCATCGCCAGTAGGATCTTCTTCGTCGTCAAGGTCATCAGTATCGCTGGCGTCGTCATCTTCGTCATCGCGATCAACCGTTGGTTCAAAACCGCCGACCACTTCGGGTTCCGGCCGGTCTTCCACCATCATATCGTCGGGTACCCGCGACGATTCCGCGAGCGTCACATGATCGTGGGGATGATCATCGTCGTGGTCGTCCCCGTGGTCTTCGGCCAATGCGGCCGGGCCCGCGTCATCACGTTCTGAGTGCTCGTCCGCTGGTGCCGATTCACTGCGCTGGCCAGTTCGGCCTTGGCCGTGACGGCTGCGCCGCCGCGACATGCGCTCTGCATGCGCTTCGGCAGCAGCTTCTTCAGCTGCTTCGGCAGCGGCTTCTTCTTCCAGAAGCGCCTGCCGGTCGGCCATCGGGATCTGGTAGTAGTCAGGATGGATTTCGTTAAAGGCGAGGAAGCCGTGGCGATTGCCGCCATAGTCGACGAAAGCGGCTTGAAGCGACGGCTCAACGCGCGTCACCTTGGCGAGGTAGATGTTGCCCCGGAGCAGTTTACGGGCGGCGCTTTCGAAGTCGAATTCCTCTACGCGGCCGTTGCGAACGACGACGACCCGGGTCTCCTCCGGATGCGTCGCATCAATAAGCATCTTGTTGTTTGACATTGTTCTTGTTCCCGCGCGCGCTGGCCCGGCGGCCTGCCCGTCCTGGCCCTGTGGCCGGACTGAGCGGTGCGCCGATCGTGGGCGCGCGCTTTATGTGTGGTTGTGGATTGGATTTGGTCTGGTGTCCGGGCACGCGAAACGCCTGGCTCCGGAAGCCTCCGGTGCCAAGTCCTGCCGGTTCTTTCGAACTCGGCGATGGCGGAACTCTTCGCGCGTACGTTTTGCATAATCTCTTTCGGTACAGACCAGTTGGTGGCGCGCTGGGCAGCGCGTGCCGTCCGGCCGGATATCTGAGGCAGCGGCAAATCGCTTCGACTATGGGCGATTGGCAGCTGCCGGCCATTCTGCTCGCGAACCCCCTTTCAACGGGTCCAATGCAAGCGACGCATGAGGCTCGCAGCGTTTGCTGCGTCACGGGGTGACCCTTCGATACCGCCTGAATTGCGCTGCAAATTAAGCCGATGGGCCAATGCACGGGTGCAAAAACACAGGCAGACTAGGGGGTCTTCGCCGATCCGCGAGTGCTCCCATCTCCAAATCCAGCGCAGCTTTACAGGTCTGAACGGGGCGGCCGCAGCCGCTGCCATCGTTCGGGGACCCGTTGCGCGCATTTTTTGAGGACGGGCACGACGAGACACGAGGCAAAGTGTAACGGTTTCGCGGCCCTCGTGGCAAGCGTGTTCAGCAAATGCTTGGTCCGCCAGCTGAAGTCCGTCACTGCAACCATGCGACAAGAACCCGAATTTTCTGTTAACCTGAGCTCCAGATTGGGGAATCGGGCGGCAAAAGTGCGGGAAACTGGGGATTGGGGGATGTTGCGCTGGGCCGAACACCGGTTTTGGGGATGGGGAGGCGCATGCCTTGCTCTGACAGCCCTTCTATTGGCTGGCTCTACAACTCGTGGAGTTGCGACTCCAACAGTTGGCCGGACACCTCAAATTGACGCCCGGACATGGGGTAACTTCGGCGCTTCGCGCGTCATGCTGGCTGAAGTGCAATCCGCTGCCAAAACCGCGATACCTGAGGCCGTTTCTGTCGCCATTACCGGCAACTCGAGCAAAACAACCTTTCAGTTGACCCTTTCGCGAGGCGTGACGGCCGAAGTGTACTCGCTGGCCGAGCCGTATCGCGTGATTATCGATCTGCCGGACATCGCGTTCCGGCTCCCCGATCAGGCCGGTCGCACGGGCCGCGGCCTGGTGCAAGCCTTCCGCTACGGACAGTTCGCCGAGGGCAAGGCGCGGGTCGTGATCGATACAACCGGCCCAGTGCAAATCGGCAAAGCTGAGATGACGCGCACCAGCGACGGGGCCGGAATCACGCTCGCCATCGACCTCGGTCCGACCGACGCAGCGACGTTTGGGGGGGGCACAGGAGCTGCCAAACCCCCGGCGGCGGCACTTAAGGGCCCGGTGACGGATGAACCGGTGTCAGCGCCCGCAGGCCGGACCAAGCCGGTTGTCATGATTGATCCAGGTCATGGTGGCGTGGACCCCGGGGCCGTCGGCAGCGGCAACCTGTTGGAAAAGAATATTGTTCTTGCTGTTGCCCGGCAGGTGCGTGCGAAACTCGCTGCCAGCGGCGACTACGATGTCGTCATGACCCGATCGGCTGATGTGTTTGTTTCGCTCGATCAGCGATTGCGCCTGTCGCGCCAGCATTCCGCCGACTTATTCATCTCGATCCATGCGGATTCGATCGAGGAAACCGCCGCCGCCCAGAGCATCAAGGGAGCCACCGTATACACCCTGTCGGAGCGCGCCTCGGATGCGCAGGCACGCGCCATTGCCGAAAAAGAGAACGCCTCTGACCTTTTGGCGGGCCTCAAGGTCGCCGAAGGCGAGGAAAAAGGCCAAGTAAAGAGCATTCTGATTGACCTCATCAAGCGCGAAACCGCCAACTTTTCGGCTGATTTCTCGCGCACGCTCGTGGGCATGATGAAGCAGTCGGTGTCGCTCTCCCGCGACCCACAGAGATCCGCAGCCTTCAAAGTGCTCAAACAGACGCACGCGCCGTCTGTGTTGATCGAACTCGGGTATGTCAGCAACGCAGACGAGGCCAAGCAAATGATGGCCCCGGATTGGCAAAAACAGGTGGCGGGTTCAATCGCCAAAGCCGTGGATGCGTTTTTCAGCAAACGGGCGGCTTCCAATCCGTAGCTGACCACCTGCAAATCGGCCATGGTGCTTCGCAATAGTGAGTCTGTGAACGCCCCCGGTTAGGTGCCAATTGGCGATGCGGCGTACAGGGATTTCGTGTTTGCGGGATAACACTTGGTCCGATTCCGGAACCCGACGACGTGCTGCCACATTCCATGGTATTGTGCCGCGTCTGATGCCAATTGCTGCACCGCAGTAACCGGTCTAGACAGCAACAGAATTTCGGACTTTTCGGAACCAGAGGTGCATGCGCGCTCCGATCCTGCCACCCCCGGCTGAACCCACGAGACGGCGGCGCCGGCGCAAGAGCCTGCTGCTGAGCTTCTTGGGCTGGGGCTTTGCGCTGTTCGTGGTGCTGTTCGTGGCGGGCTCCGCCGGCGCAGGCTTCCTGCTGTGGCGCGCCTCAAAGGACCTTCCCGACTACGAAAGCCTCGCCAAGTATGAGCCGCCGGTGATGACGCGGATTCACGCGCACAACGGTTCGCTGATCGCCGAGTACGCCCGCGAGCGGCGCATCTTTGTTCCCATCAGTTCGATCCCCAAGCGGGTGATCGCCGCGTTCCTGTCGGCCGAAGACAAGCGATTCTATGATCACGGCGGTATCGACCTGCAGGGCATCATGCGCGCCGCTGTCGTGTATTTCGAAGCCAAGATGTCCGGCAAGGGCAGCATTCAGGGTGCTTCGACGATCACGCAGCAGGTCGCTAAAAACTTTCTTTTGACCAGCGACCGGACCTTCGATCGCAAAATCAAGGAAGCGATCCTGTCGATCCGCATTGAGCGTGCCTACACCAAAGACAAGATTCTCGAACTCTATCTCAACGAGATTTATCTCGGTATCGGCGCCTACGGAGTGGCGGCTGCCAGCCTCAACTACTTCAACAAGGAGTTGAAGGATCTGACCATCGAGGAGGTCGCCTATCTTGCGGCCCTGCCAAAAGCTCCCAACAATTATCACCCCTTCAAGAACAAGGCGAAAGCCACCGAGCGCCGCAATTGGATCATCGGTGAGATGCGCGACAACGGCTACATCACGCGCGAAGACGCCATCGACGCCAAGAAGAAGCCGCTGACTGTGAATTTCCGTCCGGGCGGCGCGCACATTTTTGCGGCCGAGTACTTCGCCGAAGAAGTCCGCCGTTCGATCCACGCCCAGTATGGCGAAGAAAAGCTCTATGCGGGCGGTCTGTCAGTGCGCACGACGCTCGATCCCAATCTGCAGGAAATGGCGCGGCTGTCGCTGATCAATGGACTGGTCGAGTTTGACCGCGATCAGGGCTGGCGCGGTCCCGTGTCCAAAATCGATATCGCGGGAGATTGGGGGGTGCCGCTGGGCGGCATCGATATCCCAACAGACATTCTGCCGTGGCGGCTCGGCGTCGTTCTTTCGGTTGAAAAGACCAAGGCGGTCGTCGGGCTGCGGCCCGCGCGCCAGCAGGATTCGACCCTCGCCAAAGAGCGCGAAGCGGTTGAGATCACGTTCGACGAAGTGAAATGGGCCAAGGTTTTGACCACCAAAGCCGTGCCCAAGGCCGTGACCGACATTCTAGCGGCCGGCGACGTGATCTATGTTGCCCCTAAAGACCCGCGCAAACTCGATGGGATCTGGTCGTTGATGCAGATCCCTGAAATTGGCGGCGGACTGGTCGCCATGGACCCGCATACCGGCCGCGTATTGGCCGTTGCGGGTGGGTTCTCTTTTGCCATGAGCCAGTTCGACCGCGTCATTCAAGC
>JANOFU010000043.1:0-26592 GCA_031413815.1 Hyphomicrobium sp.
GACCCGATGGTGCGAGCAACCTACTCGTGGTGTCACTCACGCACGTGAGTGTCCCCCGCTCGCTTCCCTTCGCGGCAGCGGCGATCGACTATCAGAAGCATCGGGTGAAGAAGATGCGCAAGCAGCAGGAGCGGAGCTAACATCATGGTCTCTGCACGCGCCACGGGCTCTACCGCGATAGCGGTTTAGTGCAATATCTGTTTCGCGACATGCTCCGTCCACCGAAACTGGCCCCCGTCGCTGCACGCTTGGCAGACTCGCCGGTGTGCTAAACTTCCAACCATGAGCAATCTGATCGACGAAGCAATCGACGTGCTGCGCGCGCTTCCTGAAGATGCACAGGAGGCCGCAGCCCGCGCGATCCTCGCCTACAGTGCCGATGATTTTCGGTGACGTGTTGCCCTCCGGCGATCAATCTACCGCAGGATTCAGTTTCCTCATCGGGGCTCACACCCACCTCGTCAAGCGCAAAACGGCGTGTTAAAGTGGCATCATGATCAAAGTCCTCGAACAAGCGATCGACAAAGTGAAGTCTCTGGATGCCGACCGCCAGGCCTATGTGGCGTCGGTGCTCGAAGACATTGTCTCCGATGCGGTCTTTGTCATCCCGCCGGAGCACATCGCGGCGCTCGACGAGGCGCTCGCCCAAGTCGACCGGGGTGAACGCGCCTCAGACGCCGAGATGGCGGCGCTCTGGAAAAAGTGCGGTCTATGAGGCTTACGTGGTCGCCGCGAGCACGTGCCGACATCGACGGCGTCTATGAGTGGGTTCATGAGCATAGCGCATCAGGCGAAAAGCGCGTCATTGCGGAAATCCGCAAGACCGGCGATCTGATTGCTCGTCATCCTGGGATCGGCCGGCCAACCAATCGGCTGCGCATCCGTGTACTTCCCGTCGTACGTTTTCCCTACTTGATCTATTTCACCGTACATTCCGGCGAAGTCGTCATCCTTCACGTCCGTCACGGTGCTCGCGCCGAGCCCGATCCCAACGAGTTCTGAGTTTTAAATCTCTCAGCTGTCAACAGTTGCGAGAAATACACAGGTCGGAAGTCACGGCAATCATGACATTGGACCAATTGAAAATGTTCTGCTATATTCAGCAAATAATTCAAGCGAGTGGCTTTGTCCTTTAGAGCCGAATGCAATTTCACCAGGGGAAACGCGCGGGGTTACCCGATATCCCCACCCAGAAAGCAAGAATGCCTTGAAAAGTAAGGCCCCCGCGTCGGGCGTACCCGCCCGACCTCGCGTCTTTTTCCTTACTCGCTGCACGAGCCAGCGGAAAAGTCACTTCGATCGCAGATGCTACCCTACCGCCAAACAGGTCGCTCCCGGTGCCGCGACCGGCTTGGCTTTTTGCGGGAGCTGAAAAGTCAGGTTCGTTGACACAGACTCGAGGTCGGGCGGGTACGCTTGACCCACCAGGACAAGGTGACGACTGCCGGTGCTCCCGCCCGACGCGGGGGCGCAAGGATCGGCGGCAACGGCGAGCGAACGAAGTGAGCTCGCGCGATTTAATTTTTTGTCGATCCACAGAATTCTCGAACGCGCGCTGCGTGTTTGATCGGTTTTTGAGTTTGCGCACGACGCACATCGGTTACGATAGCGATCTCATCGCCAATGGGAGGTCATCATGGGTCTGGAACGTCCTCGAGACCGGAAGGTCGACACCGGCACCATCGAATGGGAAGCGTGCCCCTACTGTCGCGGCAAAGGTTAGACGCAGGGCAGCACCTGCTCGCGATGCAAGGGCCAGGGCAGGATCCGGCCCGTTGGCCGCTAGCCGTAAGATATTCGTCAAACTGGTTGTCCCCAGTCGGGCCGGCCTGCCGGGCGGAGACCACGTAAACTGACATCTGGAGCCTTTGTGGCTCAATCGAGCTTCGACGGAGCGCGCTGGTCAGCGAACGGCACACGCAAGTGCCAGCGAGCGGAGAGGCCTGCACGCGCAGGGCTCAACGCGAAGCCGCCACTCGCACGTGGCGGCACGACCTCGGGGCTCGGATTGGCCTATGAACTGCGATCCCACGTCCCTGCTCGTCGTCGGCACCCATGAGGGTGTGCCGTTCACGATTGACGCTCGCATCCGCCGCCGCCATCTCCACGTCGTCGGCCAGACCGGCGCGGGAAAAAGCACGCTGTTCGAAAATCTGATCGCGCAGGATCTGGCGGCCGGCCGCGGCGTCGGTCTCATCGATCCGCATGGAAGCCTTGCTACGGCTGCGCTCGGCCTAGTCCCAAGCCGGCGCGCTCACGAGCTGGTCTATCTCAATCCCGCCGATCTCGACCGCCCGATCGGTTTCAATCCGCTCGACGGCATCGGGCCCGACCAACACCCTGTCGCAGCGGACGGTATGGTCTCGGCCTTTCATCATGTCTGGCCCGACAGCTGGGGCCCGCGCCTCGAGTATCTCCTGACGCATGCGCTGCGCGCGCTGCTCTGCAATCCCGGCTCGACCCTGCTGGGTGTGCCGCGCCTCTTCACCGACGACGTCTACCGCACGCGCATTTTGGCCCGCGTGCGTGATCCGGTGCTCCTCGCGTTCTGGCGCGACGAGTGGGAAAGCTACGACGCCCGCTTCAGGAGCGAGGCGACCGCGCCGATCCTGAACAAGCTCGGCAAGGTGCTGGCCGACAACCGGCTGCGCAATATCGTGGCGCAGCCCAGGAGCACCATCGATCTGCGGCGCATCATGGACGATGGGCGGATTCTCATTGTCAATCTGGCCAAAGGGCCGCTCGGCGAGGGCACGTCGCACTTGCTGGGTGCGCTGCTATCGACGGCATTGGCAACCGCAGCTCTCTCCCGCGCCGACAGGCCGGAGGCGGAGCGGCGTCCGTTCTACCTCTACGCCGACGAGTTCCAGAATTATGCCAGCGCCGGTTTCGCCGTGATCCTGTCGGAAGCGCGCAAGTATGCGCTGGCCTTAACCTTGGGCCATCAATATCTCGGTCAACTCCCGGAGAACTTGAGGCACGCGGCGCTTGGCAACGCGGCCTCGTTCATTGCATTCCGTGTCGGAGCCGAGGACGCTCCCCTACTGGCCAAGCACCTGGCATTCAAGCCGGATATCGAAATCAGCGGCATGGGCTCGCGCGAAACCGATCCGGTCGAGCAGTTGGTGCGCTTGCCGGATTTCCGCGCAGTTGTCCGCACGCTCGCCGACGACACCCCGACCGAGGCGGCATTTTTCGACATGCTCCCACCGCCACGGGTGAGCAACAACCGTCCCGATCGGCTGATCGCGAACAGCCGTCTGAGGTTCGGTCGAGATCGATTGACCATCGAGGAGAAGATCACCCGCTTCCTAACCTGAACTGTCCGACAGCATCAGCGCTGACAACTGCCAGATTGCTGCGCCGCGCGACAGCGGCCATGAGCGACTGCAGCAGAGGAAGACTGTGCGGCCTTGAAATAAGGCCACAAATCGATAGAATCCCCAACAGTCGGCGACGAATTAGGCCATTCGAGGTCAAAGCTGCGTAGCGTACGATCCGAAACATCGCATCCTATGGCACGACCTAAAAGCACTTGTATGTAACCGTAGTAGGTTCGGCGAAGTGGAGATCCAGATGAAGTTCACTGGCGTGCTGGCCGCAATCGGTGCGACCTGTGTTTTCATTGGAAATGCCGACGCATGTCGCCTCGGAGAAGATGTTTGGGAATGTGTAAAACCAACAGCACTCCGTTTTCGCGCCCAATACCATCCCAATCCAATCGTCGCGGGTGAGCGGTTTGATTTAAAGGCACACTACTCCACGTTCGAAGTGGAGGTGGCTAGTACACGCAATTGCACGCAAACTGGGATAGAAGTTGAGGTCGCGAAGAATGGCTCCCCGTTTACGGGCCAGCCGACTGTTAGCAGCGATTATAAGCAGCTTTGTGTTGATCTGCCGGATGGAGATCCCTGTCCGAACACGGACTTTAAAACTTCGTTCAGATTGCACGCAGACACAGATTACCGGTGGCGGACACGAACAAAGTCAGCGATGCGGCTTATCGAAATCGGAAGCGGCAAGCAGGTTTGTAAGGAAGTTAGCAAAGTATTTTATTCGAATTGGGTTGATGCCAGCCCGGAAGGTGCTTCCTTTTCCACTACGGCTGGCTGGATGCAAACCTCGGCCGCTCCGCCACTCGTGCGATTGCTTTGCGGTAAGGTGCTACCGGGAAATCCTTCCGATTTTTTTTCAGAGTCTAGAACTGCGACCTGCGGAGAAAATTCTGTGGATTTGCGGTTCGAGTTTCCCGTTAGTGCTTCAAAATCGGCTTCCCGCGACGGGAGACTTCATGTTCAGCTTGAGACCGACGCAATCACCAACTGCGAGCTGATCGGCATGACCGCCAGGGGCGATAGGGACTTGTATTCAGGCGACCTTTCTGGACCGAATGATTCAGTTGAGGTCTCGCTAGGCTCGGTAAAAACGACCCCCAATACCTCGCAAGACGTCGCTCTTCCGCTTGCGGTCGTGCTCCCAAGCGGGAGTACATACGAAATGGTGTCCTACTATGACAGGTCAAGTTGGCGTCAATCTCTAGGTGTAGTCGCAACGCGCGTGCGTTGCATTGCGGCAAAGCCGTTCCGGCTAAGAGTTCCCGCGAAGAATCTTTATTACAAGAGATTCCTATACGATGACCCACACCGGTAGGCCCGGCAGCGACTCGTCAATCATCGGATTTTTCCCGAAACGGTTCGCCATTTTGGCGCCGACCACCCGACTGAAAACCGGTAGGGTTCCCAGTGTTATGCGTGGCACGCAACTTCGATCTCACCTAAGGTCGGCGGCAGACAACAGAACTTGCGCCAGACCCGGCTTCATCCCGTGCTTATTGCACGAAGGTCACGCCTTTTGTCTTTTGCTCCCTGCCACGATATTACGACTCGAGTTCCGAATCACCGCCGCCGAATCAGTTGATCCCCTCAGTCAAAAGCGCAGAGGGGCGCGCACTGACGCGGGGAATTTTCATGAACCACATTCGCTGGGCGGCGCTGTGCGCCGTCACGACTATCCTTTGCGTGCCGAGTTCAGTCCGTGCCAAGCTGGTAAGTCTCTGGACTCTTAACAATTCCGTCATCAGCCTCTCCATTGACGGCCCGTCGCTCGCTTTCCGTTACGAGACTGTACGCACGGAGCTCCGAGACGAGAGCGTGAGGACCGGGACGCTTCTGTTCTCGGTAGCGCGTGACGGAAACGCGATCTCCAGCACCGAGTATGTTGTTTCGCGCCGCTGCAATGGCTGTTTATCCTTTTATCATCCGGCACGGCAATTGGACGTTTGCTTCAGTTTCCTTGAAGGTTTCGCCGGTGACTCCGTCCAAGCCTGCGTTCTATCCTGTTGAGAATCGGCACTCCGCGGTCGCCCTGGTCCCGAATCTCTGATCCTCATCGATCATATTTTTCAGGGCGTTCCGTGCCTGCGTGCAACGGGGTGTGCCATGCGGATTGCCGTACTGATTCTGGGTCTGCTGTTGCCGGCTTCGGACGCCTTCGCCGAAGCTGCTATTGCCGTTGGCCGCAGCCCCAATGGCGGCTGGGCCTACGGCACGGCCTGGAACTATCCAACCATCGAAGAAGCGACGGCACATGCCCTCGCGCGCTGCAACGCAGGCGCCTACGACTGCGTGATCGACAACCAATTCCACAAAACCTGTTTTGGCATTGCCCGCTCCCGCCGGGGCGGGCTGCTGATGAGATCGGGTGACACGAACAGCGGTGCCTCAAAGGCGGCGCTCAGCGCATGCCGGCGTGAGCTCGGGGCCCCATGCCGGATCAGCGATGTCATCTGCGACACGGTCAGCGAAGCCGAGATTGCCGCAGAAAAGAGCCGCCGCCATAAAGAGTATGAGCGCTTCACTTGGCATTGGTCGGCCTGCTTCGATAAGGAGTTGGTCCACGCCTGCAGTGAGGCGTTGGCCTTTTCCAATCTCTCCGCGGGCGATCGCGACCGGCTTAATGGGCAGCGCGCGCATCTGGAAGATCGGGTGAGAGACAAGCTGATTGCGACGCCAGCCATCGTTGATGTCGGCCTGACCACTGGCTCGATCCCGGCGGCCGCTGGAACGCCAGCTGCCGCTGTTGCTGACATCGCTGCACTGTGGAGCTCCGCCAGCCCCGAGGCACGCTCGATCATTGGCGCCGCGAGTGCCGTCGCAGTTGGACTCCTAGTGTTGTTCCTAGCGACACTCCGTCAACCGTCTGCGGTCACGGCAAGCACCGGTACAATCCCCTCATCGCGCGCGCTCACATCTGCTAATCAAACGCCACTCGTTCCAGCCCGCGCCGATGCCTATCAAACTGCAGCGGCCATCGCAGCCCTGGAACTGGCCCACGCCTACATGCGCGAGTTCCATGATGATCACAGCGACGCCATAACCGATCCCATGACGGCGCGCGCGATTCTAGAAACCTTGGCGCTGGCAACCAAGCAAATCACCATCGCCGAGCGCAACGATCGGCTCGCGACGATCACGGTCACCAACAAGGATGGCTCGCCGCTGGTCATCGATCTGGTGTTCCTCAAGAGCCACGCGCTGTTCTATGAAAGCCTGTGCCATTGGGCGGATCATCCGCGGCGTGCGATCCGCTGCCTCGAGCAGGCCCTGGCGCTCGCCCCGAATTCCCCCAACGCCCTGTTCACCTTGGGTTTGATCCATCACAGCCAGCTCAACAAAAGCGCGGCCATCGCTGCGTTCCAGCAGGCGGTGGCACTCGATCCCGGCAATCTCGACTATCGCAAAGCCCTCGACCGCGCGCAGAACATCTCCGGCGCGTCAATCGTCCTCGACCGCACGTTCGCCGCCGGGCGTTCGACGGCCAACGCGGGCCGCTGGATGTTCACAATCACAATTCTTGGAACGTTGGTCTTTTGCCTGGTCTATTACCCGATGGGTGTTCTGGGTGTGATCGTGCTGGGCATCGGTGGCATCATCCACGACAAGCTGACACAGTCGTCATGACCCGGCGTACCCCACCCTCCACGGTCGAGATCATCGAAGTGCTGTTGCACGAAGCGGCCAATGCGATGGCCCGGGCGCCGTGGCTGCCGCACCGCCGGTTCAAAGAACCGCCCGAGCCGATGTCCCAACTCTCCCGCAGGCTCGCCGCACTCCATGCCGCGTCTCAGTATGGGCGCCGCGAGGACCTCGATGAGCACTGCATCGCCCTCGTCGCCGCAAGCCTTGAAGAGATGCCCCGGCGTCCACCGTGGAGCGTGTGCCGGGCGTTCGTTCATCTCGGCCGCCGCCTCCTTACTGATAACCAGCTGTCCTTTCCGTTTCCGCAAGTCGCTCGCGCCCATGATCCGGCCGCTGCGGTGCAGCTGCGCCAGCATCTCTCTGAGCTCGAACCCTATCTGGTCCATGAGAGCCGCATCCGCCAGGTATTCGGCGAAACCCTGTGCCTTCTCGTCGTGGGGTTGACCGATGCGTTTCCCGCCACGGTGTTTTCTGAGGACGACGAAGACCGCGGTGCATTTGAGGTTCCCCTATTCCATCTCGTGCCGCGCCTGCCCGACGTTCTGACCCAGACCCTCGCAACGTTCCTGGTCGACACCAGTTTTGATGACGACGCTCCCGCGGCCCTCACGTTCCAGCACACCCGCGCCCAGCTGTCGCTCAACGTCCTGTCGGCGTCCGGTCTCAGCCTCGAGGAGGCGCGCAAGGCTCCGCACAGGATCGTGATGCCGGATGCCGCCGATCTGCCGTCCGATGCGCTGGTTTCAACTTACCTCGCCGGCACGCCCTTGCTGGATCTCGTCCAGACGCCGGTCCCGTTTTCCATTCCGCTCGCCACCCGCTTCGAGCACATGCACATCGTCGGCGGCGCCGGTCACGGCAAGACGCAATCCCTGCAGCATCTGATCGCGGCCGATCTCATGCAGCCCGATCCACCGTCGCTGATCATTATCGACAGCCATGGCGACATGCTGTCGGCAATCGAGCGTCTCGATCTGTTCCACCCCGAACACGGGCGCTTGACCGACCGGCTCATCATCATCGATCCCGAGGACGTCGAGCATCCCCCGGCCCTCAACATGTTTGACATGAGCGCGGCACGGCTCGCCTCCTACACGCCCGCGCAGCGCGAGCAGGTCGAGGCCGCCACCATAGAGCTTTACGACTATGTGTTCCGGGCCCTGTCGGCCGAACTCACCAGCAAGCAGGGCGTGGCCTTCGCCTTCGTCGCCCGCCTGCTGCTTACTATTCCCGACGCTACCATTCACACTTTGCGCGAGCTGATGGAAGACCAGAGTCCGTCCATCGATAAGAGCCCGTTCCATGTTGCGATCGCCGGACTCGATGGTACAGCGCGTGCGTTCTTTGAAGGCCACTTCTTCACCAAAGCCTTCGCCGATACCAAGCGCCAGATCGCGCGCCGCATCTACGACTTCATCCGCAACAAGGCCTTCGAACGCATGTTCTCCTCGCCCGAAAACAAGCTCGACATGTTCGAGGCCATGAACTCTGGAAGCATCGTGCTGGTCAACACGTCGAAGGCGATGCTAAAAGGCGCGGCCTCGGCTCTGTTCGGCCGCACCATGATCGCGCTCACGCTTCGTGCCGCGTTCGAGCGCGTCGCCATTCCGCCGGATCAGCGCCGCCCCGCTTTCCTCATCATCGACGAGGCGGCCGACTATTTTGATGCCAACGTCGATGCGCTCCTGACGCAGGTTCGCAAGTACAAGCTGGGTCTCGTGTTCGCGCATCAGTATCTGGATCAGCTCGACGGCTCTCTGCGCGCCTCGTTTGCCGCCAACACGGCGATCAAGTTCGCCGGTGGCGTCTCCGACAAAGACGCGCGGTCCTTGGCGCCCGACATGCGCTGCAAGCCGGAGTTCATCACGGCGCAGAGGAAGCACGCCGATAATACGGCGTTTGCCGCCTTCATCCGAAATCTCACGCCGACCGCGCTGTCGCTGTCCGTGCCGTTGGGGACGTTGGATCAGTTGCCTAGGATGCCGACGGAGGCGCAGCAGTGGCTGCGCGAAAGGAACAGGGGCCGCTACACCGTGCCCCCGGCGCTACCCCGCCCCTTGGTCGATCCCCCGACCGCCGCAGTGCCAGCAAAGGCGGCTTCCATCAAAGATGACGATGACTGGAGCTCAGGTGTCAGAGCGACGTGAAGGGCGGGCAATCCAAGAAACCGCCTGGTGACATCGACGAGCATGTCGGCAAGTGTCGATCGTCAAATTCCACTTTCCCCTTAGCAACACGGTATGAATACATTTCCCGCAACTGATCCCGTGCCGACTTGCGCCAAACACGGCAAGTTAAGGTGAGACTGTAGGGAATAGACACCCGCTATTGCAACCGACGAACGAATACAAAATCCTCGCCGCGACTGCCAAACCGCGCGGACTGCACTCCGCCGATTGAGCCGCGACGTATGACCTCATCTCGCACTTTTGGATCTTTGATGAGCTTCGGGACAAGATATTGCACATGCGCAACAAGTTCAGAAATTGATACCGCGCCGTCGCCGCTGGCATCACCGCGATAGAACGCGTCAATCAGGGCGGATGTGAAAACCCCATGGCCAAGCTCTGTTAACTCAAGCGCGGATTGTCCCAATCCAGCTGCAGTAAGAACAGGTCGGCCGGTCGCTTCGTGAAGACGACCAATAGCAGCGTCGGACGCAGGCCCTTCAAAGCGGGAGCGAGTATGGCTGCTGGTCAGTGCTCCCGATTCACAGGTATCCAGCAGGATCAGCGCCTTCTTCGCTCTGATGCGGTTCGCAATCCAATCCTGAAGTTTGTTCTGGTCGATGGCGCGCGCCGCGAGCGCGTTTGGATCAGGGCCGCCCTGATAATCCTGCGGGATGAGATAATAGCGGCCCTTGTTAGAATAGCCATGCGCGGCTGCAAACAGCACAAAGGTATCGCGAGGTTGAATTTCAGCCCCCATCTGTGTGACGATTGCGTCAAGATTTGCGGCAGTGGCCTCGCCGTCGAGCACAGTTCGAACCCGAACTTGCCCATATAGCCCCTCGCCTGCCTTCTTGATTTCCGCCGCGAGTGCCGTGGCATCGCCCACCGCGAGGCCCAGCGGCCGGAAATGCTTTGTTGTGGTCTCACCAGGTGCGACCCCGCCCTTGTCCACATAGTTGTTGATGCCGATGGCAAGGGCATGGAGAGTGGGCTTCACAATATCGGCGGCGTCTGCCCAGATGACTTTGGTTTGCGCCGGGACAGTTGCCAGTAGGTGGCGCCCGTTATAGGCCACGACTTCGATCGAATTCTCACCCGGATCGAGCGCCAGAGTCTGTTTGACCGTCAGAGTGCCGCCGGTGCCGGGCGCGGGATTGCTCACGCCGACCGTAACACCGTTGACGCGCCACTCAATTCGCCCGATGCCGCCGCCCTCCTGTTCGGTAATCGTTGCTTCTGCCGTGATGATTTCGTCTGTAGACTGAAGGCTTGAATCTCGCAATCGAGCACTGTCTTCCTCCTCCATTGTCGCCATTTCATCGATCATTCCGTCGACTATTTCGTTAGAGGCGTCGGGTTTCCCGACCGGTGACGTAATGATGATCTTGGGGGCCTTGCCACTGTCTAGCACTTTGTCGAGGTTGATAACCGCGGCGGCTTTCGCAACCTCCCCATCTGGATCCCCAGCGAGCTTTTCGCGCACCAGATCGGGCGAATAGAGTGACTGCCACATTTGTTCGATGCCATACACCTCAAGTCCACGAACGATGGAGATTGGTGGCGAGAATCTTGGTGACGACGTAAGAAAGAAACCTTCGGGAGTGAGCGACAGGGCCTCGTCGGACTTTGCAGCAAACAACGAAACTCGAGGTTCACCTGTATTTGGTGCCCAAATCCGGACCGTGCCGTCATTGCTCCCCGAGAGGACATTTGACCGATCCGGTGAGTACGCCACCGCATTAACGTTGCTGGCGTGTCCTTTGAATGTGTGGATGACCTTCCCGCTCTCCGTATTCCAGAGTTTCAGAGTTTGATCCCAACTGCCCGAGACGATTTGCTTTCCGTCCGGAGAGAACGCCACAGACGTGACCCAGTCGGCATGCCCCGAAAATGTGCGTTTAGCCTTAACCGTGGCCGCATCCCATAGCCACATATTGTGGTCCCCGCTACCTAGTAATACCTGACTGCCGTCGGGTGAAAACGCCACGGAATTGACAGCCCCCAAACTTCCTTCGAACTTTCGCAGAACCTGGCCGGTTGCCACATCCCAAAGCCATGGAGTCTGGTTCCCAGCCCCGGATAGCACCTGTTCTCCGTCAGGAGAAAAAGCAACCGTTGCCACCGCGCCGCGAACCCCTTCAAATGACCGCACCATCTCTCCTGACATTGCATTCCAGAGCTTCAATGCGTCCCCGTAGCCACCTGTAAGAATTTGCGTCCCGTCCGGTGAGAAGACTGCGGCATCGACTGGCCCGGTATTGTGCTCAATGGTGCGCACGATCTGACTGGTTTCTACATCCCAGAGTTTTAATTTGTAATCCCAGCTTCCAGACAGCGCCTGTTTTCCATCGGGTGAGAACGCCACCGAGTAGATCGGCTCCGTGTGGCCCACGAAAGTTCGCACAATCCGTGCTGTCGACACATCCCAAAGTCTGAGAATTGCGTCGTCACCGCCCGAAATTGCACTTCTGCCATCCGGAGAGAAAGCAACCGCTCTAACGGGACGGGAGTCCCCCCCAAAAACGTTCACCGACAGACCGGTCGACACATCCCAACTCCTTACAGAATTGTCCTTGCCGGCCGAAACCACGTGCTTTCCATCAGGGGAGAACGCTATTGACGTGACTTCATCGGTGTGTCCCTCGAAAATGTGGACGCGCTTCCCTGTCGACACGTCCCAGAGCTTCAAGGTACTTTGGGCGCTACCTGAAAGGATGTGTCGACCGTCGGGGGAGAAGGCAACCGTGGTGATGTTATCGGTGGTACCGTTCGAAAACTCGGAGGCTAGTTTCCCTGTCGACACGTCCCAGAGCTTCAAGGCAGCGTCAGCACCGGATATGATGTGCGTGCCGTCGGGAGAGAAAGCGATAGAGTGTATTTCATTCGTAAGTTTTGTGAACGCATGGAGAAGCTGCCCTGTCGATGCGTCCCAGAGCTTCACAGTCCCGGCACCGCAAGACAGAATTTTTTTGTCGTCAGGAGAAAACAACGCCTGAGGGGATTGTTCAGCAAGAGTCAGGATAATCTGTCCGCTGGACGCATCCCAAACTTTCAAAGTCCTTTCTATCATGCTGCTCGAAACGACACGTCGCCCGTCGTGCGAGAACGCAACTGAACTAACACCCCACTCGTGTCCCTCGAAAGTTCGGATGAGCCGACCTGTTGAAGTATCCCAGAGCTTTAACGTCTTGTCCGAGCTCCCAGACAGCACCTGCCGGCCGTCCGGAGAGATAGCAACCGCTTCAACGGATTTCGGGTGACCAGAAAATGTGCGAAGGAGCTTACCTGTCGAAGCATCCCACAGTTTGACGTTTAGACTCTCGTTCCAGCTTCCTGACGCGACGTATTTGCCGTCGGGCGAGAACGCTACCGAACTTACCCAACTAGTATGTGGGATCTGCGGCACCACCTCCGTCTTGAAGTTACTCTGGGCACGCAAGTCCGATACGAATGCGACTGCGAAGAATGCAGACACTACAATCATCATAACTAGCCACTGCAATCTCATTTCCTGCACGGCAATCTACCCCAGGCGACGATTCATCGATGCTCAGAAATTTAACATCAAACGTACGTCCAATCTGATGAGGGCACAATGCTTCTACAGATCCACTTCCAACCTTTCCCTGCAGTCCGCACTTGGGCCATGGAGAGAATTCAATACTCTGAGCAAAGCGAATGCCGTGCGCAAGAATGACCAGAAGTGTTTGCCGATGCTCACTCCCTTGAAGGGAGAAACATTTCATAAGTTCAAGTAGTTAGGCGTTGCCTGTCACGCTATACTTCACGCATGCCTGCTACCCTCACTCATTCTCTCTCAGCCCCCCGCCGCAAGCGCCGCTTCGTGCGCGAGGCGCCGGAGCCGTTCCAGCTCACCGGGCGCGACATTACTCTTGTCGGTCTCGTTGCCGAACACCGGTTCTTGCGCTCGACGCATTTGTCGGAGCTCGTTGATGCGCCGCACAAGAAGGTGTGCGACCGGCTCACTTCCCTTTTCCATGCCGGCTACCTCGACCGCCCGCGGGCGCAGCTCGAGTTTTTCCGCGAGGACGGCGGATCGGCGCCGATGGTCTACGCACTCGCCAACCGCGGCGCTCAGCTGCTCGTCGCGCATCACGGCCCCGACATCGCCGCAGTCGACTGGGCGCGCAAGAACGATCTCGCCGGCCGCCCCTTCATCCAGCACACGCTGGCCATCGCCGATGTGCGCGTCGCCTTGAAACGTGCCATCCGCTTGCGGCCTGGCTTCCAGATCCTGGAGCCCGAGGACCTGATCGCCATGGCCCCGCCCGAGACGCGAGCCCGCCAGCGGCCGTGGACCTGGCGGACACGCGTTCACCACAACGACGCGGCGATCGAGATCGGCGTGGCGCCCGACCACGCCTTCGCCATCCAGTACCCGGATGGCCGCTTCCGCGCCTTCCTCGTCGAGTGCGACCGCGGCACCATGCCGGTCGATCGCGCGAGCCTTATGCAGACCAGCCTGAAGCGCAAGTTCCTCGCCTACACCGCCGCCAAGCGGGCCGCGCTCGCCGAGCGCCACATGGGCTGGAAGGCGTTTCGCGTGCTGGTCGTGACATCGAGCAAGGATCGCGCGGACAATGCGCTGAAGTCCATTCGCGACAACGTGCATGAGCAGGGACGCGGTCTGTTTCTACTCGCGGATCGCACGTCGCTGGCCGCGGCCGATATCCTCACCTATCCGTGGCGCGATGTACGCGGGCAGACGGTGGCGTTGATCTAAGACACACAGTCTTATTGTGGCGGCTTCTTGCCTCTCGATAGACGTCGTTCAAGCAGCTCAAGGAGCTCCCTCGCTTCGTCGTACATCTTCTTACTTCGCAATCGATCAAGTTCTTCCAGCTTGGCTCGTTGCTCCTCTGTCATCGTCATCTCTTCATCGGCTCGCTTGATCAGCCACCCGAGCCGCATCACCGCATCGGCTTGGTACTCTTTGGGCAAGGCGCGCACGAGTACAAACACTCTCTCGAGATCGTCCATCCTCCACTCCTCGTAGCCAACAGTCTTGGATGAGTATACCGCGCCCTCCCCCGGCTCAAGGCCGGGGGCCTTTGGCGTCAAGCGCGGGTCAACGGCGCGTCGCGAGTTCTCGAGCTTGACCCCGCCGGTCGGGCGCGCATGCGCAATGCGCGTGGCTGGCTCCAAGAAACAGTGGCCGTCATGGCTTCACCAAGAAACATGTGGGACTTCGTTCAGGACGACATATGCGGCCAAATCGAATTGGTCGCGCAATTGGAAACAAAACGCTGCAATGCACACCCACAACTCGATCTGCGCTAAGGCGTTGTTCCGGTTGACGACGGACCGAACGCAATTTCCACGTTGACATTTCCGAGCCCGAGCACACTGATGCCGACCGTCCCCCCGAGTTTCCATTCTTTGGGGGTCATCAGGCCAGTAAGAAGGTTCCAGAACTGTGCCGAAATCCGTTTGACCCATGACCCTATTGTAGAGAGCCAAGACTTTGCCATTGCTATGGCCTTACTGATGCCGTTCGCTGGCAGCGAACCGACCTTCATGTCTATCATTGTCATTAGATCGCCGGCACGCGCGATCAATGCCTCGAGCTGCGATAGTTCGTGCAGCGCCCGCAACACCTCGTCCTCATAGGGACGAGACGACGGGCCGACGCCAGCCAAATCACTTTTGAGGTGAGCGAGTCGATTCCGAACCACCCGAAGTAATGCTTCGATCCGATTTCGGATGTCCTCAAGCCTCTCCGCATAACCATATTCTCGCATGAGTTCGCCGATGGGAACCGGCCCCTCTCCAGAAAGACCGCGGCGGACTTCTAACTCCAAGTCGTCCAGATCCGCAATAATGGTCTCAATTGTAAAATGAAGGTTCATGACGACGATCCCTCAAGTTTATTTTTTCATGCGCGCTATCGAACCGCTGCCTGAGCCGAGGCAAGTTCTGGTAGAGGCATGACGAGAATATCAGATATGCTGCGCCAGGGTCTATAGACCGTTTCTGGGTTGCCCGCAGGTCGACTTGTAACCGTAGCCCGAAGTCACAGAGTGTCACGCGCATCACGCTTATCGGACCCGGCTCTCGTAGCTCGCCACCGAACCCGCGGTGAGCGGTTTCGGCCCTGCGGCTTCGATCCGTGGCGCGGCCGCGCGATGAGCGTACAATCAAGCGGGGCACTTTTTCGAATCGCCGGTTAGAAATTGTAGCGCAGCTCGATGAGCTGATCGCGGGTGAGGCTGAGACTGTCGTAGACCTTCGAAGCAGTCGACATCAGCAAGAGGACGCGCAGCACTTCGCGGCGGCGCGTGGTGTCGATAATCTTGTGGCCTTCGGTGAAATTCTTGAAGACGTGCGCAATGCGCTCCCAGACTTCAACTTCTTTCTCCGGATGGCGATCCCGGCAGAAATCGTTGATTGCATCGTCGATCGATCCGGGCTCGGAATCGCCGAGTATCTCCTTGTAGGCTCTGATCCTCTTGATGAGATCGTAGGTCAGCGCGCGGTGCTGAAAGGGTGCTTTGAGAAGATCGGTCGGGTTGATGTTCTTCCGTCCCGGACGAGTCATGTCCCAACAGCGTAGCATGCGCATCCCGTCGAACAATGGATGCAGCGCGGCCGATGACGTTTGCATTGCCGGCTCGCTGACTATAGACTGGAGGCAGATCCTCCGACTTCCCTGTTCACGCCCAGGCAGCGGCGCGCTCACCAAGCGCGGTGCTCCGCAGCCTGCGCGTGAGCTCATGCGCAGGGGTTTTGTAACCCTAACAAGGAGGACGCCGACATGGCGAAACCCGCATACCGCGCCTACACCGTCATCAAGCGCGACGGCAAGGAGGACTTCTGGCTGAACGTCGGGGTTTGCTTCCCGCACGAGGATGGCGATGGCTTCAACCTGCTGCTCCAGGCCTTGCCGCTCGACGGAAAGATCGTGCTCCGGACGTACAAGGAGGAGGAAGAGGAGGAGAAGCCGAAAGCCAAATACTCTAAGAAGTAGGTTCTGGCCGAATAATCGAGCCGCCGGAGACTTCGGCGGCTCGCACTTTACCGCATTGATATTGAATCAGCTTCGTCTTTGCTTCTTCTTTTGATCATAAGGTCTGGAGCAGGGGCGTTATCAAAGACCAGCCTCTGATTTGCGCTCAAGCCCGAAAAACGGCAGAACGACGCCGAGAAACTGACGGTTCGGGAACTGAGGCCCACTTCGGCCCAAGAATCAAGGATGCGCTGATTAACCGACCGTTGCACTCCTCAACAAGGGTGGCATGGTTTGGATCATCAAGCTTCAGAAGCGCACCGCGGCTCAGTCACCTAAACGGCCCTTACCTCTGACGGACTGAAAGCGGGCCGCAAAGGCCAGCCGCATTTATAAAACTTTACAGCTGGGTGAAGCCTTCAAAGGCTCACAGTGCGGCTATCAAAACAACGGCGTCTCGCCGACCATGAGATTGCGGGCAATCCACGGAGTTTGCCTGCCGCTTGTCCTTCCAACAACACTCCGCTTTATGGCACCGTAGAGTTCGGCAAGTTCGATCGAGCCGTTGCCGTTGGTGTCCGCCGATTTCCGGTTAGGGCCGAGCGCTGCGACTAATGCCGACGTGAATACGCCGCCACCGTTAAATTCCAAACTCTCCTGTCGCCCCTTTGCAGCAGCGATAACAGTGATCGAGGCTTTGCGATTAAGAAGAGCCGAGACAGCTTCATCATTGCTGCCGCCACTTCGCGCGGCACCTGAGTGACAGGCATCGAGAAACACGATCACCCGTGCTTTGGACTTGTCGAGTTCAGTGGCGATGTCGTTCCAGGCAATAGACGTCAGCCTGAGATTGTCTAATTTACTGTCGCGTGTGGCGAGGTAAAATTGGCCGGCCGCTTCGTCGCGGAAACCATGTCCCGCAGCAAACAGCATGATCGTATCGTTCTCACCGGCATCCGCGATGACTTCACTGAGTTTTGTCAGGAAATCGGTTCTAAGATTTGGCGCATCCAGAAACGAATGAATGACGACGTCGGCGTATAGGCCGCGGCCTTTCGCAGCGCCAGCGCTCATCGAAAAGTTTGCCGCGTCGATCTTGGCGGCATTCAACTTTCTGATTTTCGAATCGTCATAATTGTCCGTGCCGATCGCGATTGCTATTAGTCGGCTCGAGACTGCTGCGGTCGCACCGGTGAGACTTTGCCCAACAGGCACACTTTCATAGCCGGACTTATCTACGGCAACGGCTGTGACCCAACGCGACTCTGGCAGCAGCGGGATATCATGCTCCGAATTCGCCGAAGAACCCGTAGCATCGAACTCAGTAACGAGCCGGCCGTCTACGAAGGCTCGAAATTTTTGAAGCCCGACTGCAGACGTTGCCAAAATCTGGAGTTTGGCGTTGCGCTTTGCGGGGTCGTTGGTTTGGGTGACTTTCAACGCAATGCCTGGCGGTGGCGTGAGCCTGGGATCCGGACTGGTGCCTTGTCCGGCGAGGACGGCCTTTATGACATCTGGCCTGTTCAAGGTCTTGGCAAATTGTTGTAGGGAGTTGTAGCCCGGCAGACCCGGAAACTTGAGGAAAATGAGCTGCGCACCTTCGGGTGAAGATGCATAGTAGCCGTGGGAATCGTAAACGACGAGCTCGTCGTCGATGTCGTGACCTCGCAAAATGATTTGCCCAGAGGCGACGTCCCAGAAGTGAAGCTGACCGTTGCTGTGCGATTGCACGACCGTACGGCCGTCTTCCGTCACACCGAATTCAGCGAAGGTAGGCGCGTCGGGGATGTCCCGATTGAAGAAGATAATCTGATCGGTCGCGAGATCAAAGAGCAACACCCAACGGCGACCTGCGCCAGTCCATAGCCCCGTCGTGAGGAGATAGCGGTCGAAGGCTACGGTAACTTTGTCGACACTGCCTGGCCAGCCGCCGAACCCCATTGTGCTGCCGCGTTCGTCGGTAATCTCCAGATCTCCAGCATCATCAAGGCCGTTCGGTTTCGAGCCAACGCGAAATTTTAGCCTGCTTGCGAGATCGACAAGCTTTGGCGTTCCTGAATCCGTTCCGTGGAGTAGGTAGAGAAAGTGACGGCTTGAAGCTCCCATGCTGTAGTAACTCTTGATCAGCCAATAGGTTTGATTTTTGTGAGACCAGGTTGAGGTAGCTTCGATCCAGTTCGTCCAAACCAACGTGGCTTCGTCTTTGATCCCGCCAAAGGGACCGCTATCATCGTAATCCGTCTTTTCAGTGTCGATAATCGGCATGATCTTGGACGCCGAGGGCAGGGACTTTAGAATCGGCCCCAGAACTTTTTTCGGCTTATCTTCGTAAGTGTATTCGTTGACTGACGGATAGATCGTTGCGCCGCCGTTGATCTGTAGTTGAAGTTGCTGCAGTCGTTGCCAAATTAGCGCGCGGTCGTGTTCTGGTTTCTTAATCGCTGCTCGCGTTTGTTTTGTATCACGTGCTGCTGCTTTACGTACTTCCACGAGCCGCTTATCTGCGGCTTCGGCACCAATCGCTGCTGCCACGGCTTGTACCGGCCCCGTGTGATCGACTCGCGCTTTCACGAGTTGGGCAAGTTCTAGGCTCCATTCCCTGTCGTCCGAGGTATGTGCGCTACATGCGTCCGATACTGGGATGCAATGATGGCTCAGTCTGAGCGGACCGCCTAGTCTCCAGTCGCCTGCTGGCCGCTCTTCGTCATCCGGCGGCAAGACGCCGTTTGGATCAAAAAAGGCCGCATCGGCCAATGTGCCGAGTAACTGCTTGTTAAGAGTGGCTTCAAGTGCATCTCTCTTTTCAGACTCTTCCTGCGAGTTTGAGTCGGTGTACGGGTACTTCAACTCTGCGTTACGGCTGGCTTCGTTTGATCCGATACTGTCAAGCAAGTTCTCCCATCCGGATGATTGACCGCGATAAGAGACGTAGCCAGCCTCCAAGTCGATGCGAAGAGCGGAACCGAATCCTTGGCAACCGTGGCATCCGGTATCAGGGAACGAATGTTGTGGCCCGTCAATCAAGCTTTGACGCAGTTCGATGCCGGCCCAGCCCCAGAAACTCAGCGAAACAAAGGTATCGCCTGGGGACCACGCAGCGAGATGGACACTGCCGCGAAAGCCACTGTCAGTGTTGAGTGCACCGCGCGAGGTAACCACTTCACCCGAGTAGAGATCTAATATTTCAAACCCTGGACCGTCTGCGAAGGCGCCAATGAAGCGGCTAGAAGGAGAGAAATTTGGGCCCTGGCCGCCTCGTTCCATAACTAGTTCCCGGGTTTTCCGGTCGAGCACGCGATAGAAGTCGCTGAAAACCTGTAACTCGAACTCTCCGGAGTTCGACTGAATTATCTTTTTGGGCGCGGCAATCGCGAAATGGTCACGCACCACTATATGTGGATTGCCGCCGATGACGGATATCTCGCCGCCGATAGACTTTGTCTCAGTGGCTCGCTCTTCACCTTTGGTGAAGTCCTTTGCCGTCGTCGGATTGGCTATCAGCTTCGGCACTTCGAGAACTGCCCAATCCATTAGAAACGGGCCTGTCTCGTAGACTTTGACCGAAAACGTTCCGTTCATCATCTCAGGCCCGAGATGCAAGGGGATCAGCACGCGAGTGTGATTGAGATTTTTCTTGATCCCGAATGGCGCAGGCGCGCTCGGCGGTAAGGCATAGAAGTGCTTGCCCTCGAAACGCGTGCGCATTGGTGTCGAAAGCATCAGATACAGCGGAGTGCGGCAACTAAGATCAATCTTGGAATTGACTTTCCATTCGACGGGAATTAGATCGCCGGTGCGTACCTGTGGTGCGTCAGCTTTCACGGTCACAGCGATATCTGGTGCCGCACTTTTTCCATTCATAAGATGGCAGGTCGCGGCATTAGATGCCGCGCGAGTCAGATCTACAAAACTTGCAAAAGCGGCCAAGCCTAAGACCATACTAACAATGTTCGCACGCCGCACGTAGACCATGGCCCCTCCTCATCCAGTTCGCCGCGGGCGTTACGAAAGGTGCGTCTCAACGAAAGAAAAATTTCGTTCGGCGCGCCTCTTGCGGGTCAACAGCGTCCAATAACAGTTCTAATAGCTTGCCACCTGAATTGCCGACCTCCGTAAGGTCCGGAATAAGTTACGGAACTTGTGAACGGACCAACTTCTGCCTCGGGCCACCCTCTACCGTTCCCACGTGCACCGGAGTTTCAGCTAATCTAACAGATACCGGACCTACATCAAGCCCGTCGTCGGTGAGTCGGCCATGGCAGTACATTGCCCATCACGACATTCCGCTCCGCCGCGATGTCCCCCTTCGCCCCAAAACCCGACAGGGTAAAATCAACCCACGCGGATTTTCGGTCCCCAGGAGGCCGAAAAGTCCTTTTTATTAGGCTAACATTGAAGCGCATAGGCCTCTCCGGTCTCGCACAGATAAAAAATACTGCACGTATTTTAAACGGATATTTATGACTACTCATTCTGTCCTCCAACTTCGAGGACGAACAAATGAGCACTTTAGCCCGTTACCTCGCAGCACTTGCAGTTTTCATTGCAGGCGCCTGCTCCACTGCCATGGACTGGCGCTTTTCTTACCGACTCGGCACGAGCGAGATCGACAGCATCATCTGGGCGACGTTTTCAGTCGCGCTCGATATTGCGAAGTGGCTCATGCTTCCCGTCGCGGCGCTCGCCTGGCGCAATCAAAAAGCTCCGTGCCACGGCAGCGTTTGCGATCTGGCTCGTCGCCAGTATTTATTCGTTCGTCGCGGCGATAGGGTTCTCGGCGCTCTCGCGCGAGACAGCCGTTTCCGAGCAGGCAGCACAGGCCGATCGACGCGTGACGCTCGAGCTCATGCGGCAAAGCCCGCGCTGGAAATCGTCGGCCGCATGCGCTGATGCGACCGCAGCTCAGTCGAAAGAATTCTGCGCGAGGTATGCCGATGTTGCTGCGAAAATCAGCGGCACGCCGCGCGACGCAGATCCACAGTCGGAGCTATTCGCGCGCATCACCGGCCTCTCCCCCGACACCATGCGCATCGTTCTTTCGGTGCTTCTGGCTGTCGCGTGCGAGATCATATCGGCGCTCGGATTCTACGCGATCCTGCAGACCAACAAGGCGCCGGCCAAACCAGAGGTGCCCGCGCCGGTACGCTGGAAGCCGCCCAGGTGGTCGCCGAAGTTTCCGCCGAAGGGCAATGGTGTTGCCATCCCCCGCTGGCGCGGACGGGCATGACAGGCCCAGTTACGCCGCGACATGGCTAAGCAAGCGGCAGCCGATCACACGCTCAAGAGATAAAGAAAAGCCCCCGGTAGCTACCCGGGGGCTGCTCCTTTTCAGGAGTCGTCGCTTGTGTCGTCAGGTGGAACGCACGAGGCGATCCAGGCTTCTACATGCTGAGCGTACCATGCGACACGACACTGACCGAGTTGTATCCGGCGAGGAAACTTCCCGGCCTTTTCGAGCCGCGCGACATGCTGGTGCGAGTAGGGTATGCCATAGATCGTCTTCAGGCCCTTCTTGTCGACCAATCGGTAGTCAGACATCACAACTCTCCATGTTAGGGAGCATCGCGATGCAACCCGGTTAGCCCAGGCGACTCATAGAGAATCGCATTCCATTATGGTGTTTCCGTGGAGAGGGCGCGCAGCACTTTGTGAGCATGTCTGAACATGGCGGCGCATTTTGAAAAAAGTTGAGGCATGGCCATCGGTATCCGGCAGTCAGCGAAGGTTGTGGAGCATCATGACCCATGATTCTCAAGCGCCTTCGCCAGGTGCTCATCGAACACCTTCACGGCCGATCTCGCTTCATTCAAATAGTTGTGGCGATTGTAGATCGCTGCAACACCGGAGACGACGCCCGATACATGATTGAGGTGGGCCTCGATCACCCACGGATGCACGCCGCTTTCGGCGGCACGCGTAGCCCACGTGCGCCGCAAGTCATGCAGCGTGAAGTCGACGCCACTTGCGACGTCCAATTCGCGCTTCGCTTTGCTCCAGCCGCTGAACGGTCGATCGTCATGACCTCGCGCCGGAAACAGAAAATCTCCAAGCTTGGGCATCGAAGCCAGAACTTCCGCGACCATGTCACCGTATACGAACACATGTTGCCGGTTGTTCTTCACCAGCTCGGGTGGGAGCATAATCTTCTTTTCTGCGAGCGTGATGTAGCTCCAACGCAAACTCGCGATCTCGTTGCGCCGCTGGCCAGTGAGCAGCAGAAGTTTGACGATGGTGCCATAAGGATAGCCCTGCCGTTCGGCGGCGCGCCAAACTTTCACGAGCTCCGCGTCGGACAGCACGCGCGTGCGCGGCTGTGATCGGATGTCGATCTGCAATCCTTCGCACGGTGAGTGCTTGACCAGACGGCGTTGCCGCGCCCAGTTGAAAAATTTGCGGATGGCCGCGAACGCATGCTTGGCTTCGCTCGGCGCATCCAGCATTCGATCGAGCACGCCAGAAATGTCCTTGGTCGCGATGTCCTGCAATGTTCGGCGTCCGAACGCTGGAACCCAATGCCGATTCATCAGTCGCTCGGTTTCATCAGCCGTGCGGGGCTTGTTGCGGACCCCACAATGAAGCGCAAGAAAATCCGCGGCCACTTCTGCAAACTTCGTCGTCGCGATGAACTCCGGATTCTTGTCTTCGAGGACTTGCTTGGCCAGGCGCTGGCGCGCGAGCTGCCGGGCCTCGGCGAGCGAGATGACCGGAAACTGGCCGAGCGTGTCGCGCCTGCGCCGGCCGTGCATCCGGTACATGACGATGAAGCTGAGCTTGCCGGTCGTGCCGACGCGCACACCGAAATTCGGCATGCCGTCGTCGAACACCGCGTACTGACGGAACCTTGGCTTGAGGCTACGCAGGGAAATATCTGTGAGCCGCATCTGTGGGTCCCCGTAGGTTCCATATAGGTTCCAAAATAGGGCGCGTAGGCAGGAATCGCGATGTTCAGCAATGCGCCAACAACACATTGATTCTAATTACTAATCACGGCAATTTTGCGAAACAGTGAGGAGCGCTGAACACCCATAAATACAGACTACGAATCTGGGGGTCAGAGGTTCGAATCCTTTCGGGCGCGCCAGTCCATAATCACCCCCAAAAATCGCCTGTAAAGCGTTGAAGGGTAAGGTGGTTTCGGCGGTTCGAAGTCCTTCTTTTCGAGAGTAGGCGATACGCTCCGCAAAGGTAAGTCTGAACAGCTTTTTGTGGTGCTCCTTCTTGCCGGAATCCCATAGAAACCGTGGGTTTTCGATGAATTTGTAAGTGGTTCGAAAACTCTCCTCGAAGGGCTTGCGCGAAATGCGCATGGAGCGGCTCTGCTCTTCGAGCAGATGCTTGCGATCCTGCAACTTGTTGATCTGCGACTCGTAGGTTTGGATCACGGTGCGGTTGTTGGTCTCGACGACGCGCTCCAAGAGCTGCTCGATCTTGCGCTCGATGACGGCAAGCTCGCGCACGGCTTGCTCGGCCCGCACTTTGGCATCAGCGCCGCGCGACTCCCAAAGCTCCTTGAACATGGCACGCGCGGCGAAGAGCGTCTCCTGCGTCGGGCGCAGTCCGTCCAGGAGCGCGCTGAACGCCCCTTCCAGCTTTTCCTTGCCGATCGACTTGCGACCTTCGGCACAACTCTTCTGGAAGCAGGAATAGTAGCCGTAACGTTGGTAGCGACCCTTCGACCAAGCCGCTGTCATCGGATGCCCACAGCAGCCGCAGACCACGAAGCCGCGCAACGGGAAGGCGAGGTTCGCCTCGGTGCGGATGGGCGCCACGATCGCTGTCTTGCCGGTGATCCGCTCCTGAATGCGAGTGAAGGCCTCAAAGCTGATAAGCGCCTGATGCTTGGCGGGCAGGCGATAGATATTCCACTCGGTCACGGTGATGAACCCGGCATCCATGACCTGAGTCAGTATGCTGGCCACACGCTGCGGGTGGACTTCGCCCTTCTGGTTCTTTGGGAAGAGGGCATGCGCTTGCAAGAATCGCTGCACATCGGCCTGCGTCTGAAAGAGGCCGCTGGCAAATACCTCTAGTGCCTCCCGGATGATACCGGCGAGGGGCTCATCGGAGATCAGAACCTTACCGCTGTGGCCGTTCACGTGGGCATAGCGATAGCCCGTGGGTGGGCTAAAACCCCAGTAGCCGTTGCCCACGCGCGCCTGCATCCGGTTCTTGGTCTGCTCGGCGTTCATCTGTCGCTGGTGCTGGGAGACGGAGGCCAGAAGGTTCTCGACCAGCTTGCTGTCGGAATCCTCTCCGAACTCGATCGAAGGCGATTCGAGCTTGCCCCCGGCGGCAGTGATGGCTGTGCGAAGCTGAGTATGCGCCTCAAGCCCACGGGCGAGGCGGCTAATGTCGTCGATCAGCACGGCATGGCTGGTCTGGCGGCGGTGCTTCTTTAGGAAGCCCAGCATGGCAATCATGCCCGGCCGCTCGATCATGCTTCCGGATGCGCCTTCATCGCGGAACACGTCCGCGACCTCGTAGCCCTTCATGCGCGCATGGTCCGGCACCGCGTCTCTTGGGAGCCGAGGCCGTCGCCCTTGCGCATCTGGGCCGCGCTGGAGACGCGGCAGTAAATGACGGCTTTGGTGGTGCTGGTGCTCATGGTCTGTGGCCTTTTCTTATCGTTGTGATCCTATGGTTTTTCCGATGCCGCGCCCTCGTCGGGCACAGCATTCGGGGTCGCTTCATCCGCTTTTGTTATGGATGAATAGTCTATCAGTTTCATGATGTTAGAGCTCGAATTTTCGTCGTTTCCGCGCTGATTGTCATTGGCCGCAGGCGTGTTGCCCCAGGCATCATCGACGAAGCTCTCCATGATCGACCAGAGCGTCTCTAAAAAGGCGACCTTCTGCTCCTCGGTCATGTCGCAGTGATCGACGTATTGGCGGTACTTCTCGATATTGACGGGCATGGCGCGGCTCCTGCTTCTGCCGCCTCCGGCGCAAGCGCACGGAAGCGAGGCAATCATTGTTATGGAAACAGTTTGCCTTCGAACCGCGCGCAGACTGGGCGAATACGCTCTGGGCGAAAGTTGCGCTTGCGTGAGGGATGGAAGCCGGATGGCCGAGACAAGCGGTGAGCGCAGGCTCAGTTCACGACAGCCCGGCCCCGGCCATCAAGCCGGGGACACGCCCATGGTTGACGTCACGTGTGTCCGCGACGTCGATCATCCTCGTCGATCGCATCAAGGAACGGCTTGAGTTGCGCCATCATGGCGGCATTGCGCTCCGGCGTGATTTCGATCCGCTCTGCGGCAGCGTGATCGCGCCAGCCGGGATTGGTGTGGTCCCAGAGCGCTGCAATCAAGAAGTCGCCCTCCAGCGGGGGATAGCCGGCGTAATGCATCGAACCCTTGGCCTTCGTGGCATCGGGGAGAGCCTCGTAACGAGCGGTCAGCCGTGCGAGGTCGCGCTTGAGATCGTCGCCATCAACGAAGCGCTGCCGGTCAGCGAGGAACAACGGTGCTGTTCGCCGATGCAGGCCGTCCCGCGATGTGAACACCCGGCAGAAGGGGAGATAATAAAGGTAAGAGATGTCGATGCGGTTGGACGGGCGCTCGCGGCCGATCAGATCGGTGGCGATGGCGAGATAGAAGAAGAGTTCGACGCGCAGGACATGCCGGGCATACCCTGCAAATTCGCGCAAGGGCGGCCGACCTGCGCGTTTCCAGCGCTCTACGATCGGTCGGTGATATTGTGCGGGGACGGGAAGAAACAGCAGCGCGAGCTTCAACACCTTGGCTCTGGCAGTGTCATTGTCCACGAAGCCATCGACCCAGGCCAGCACGTCCGCAAGCGTCTTGACGGCGGGGCGGCGGCCCTTGATCCAGTTCATGGCGCGATGGATGGCACCCAGATCGATCTCGTTGACGGCGCGCCGCAAGTGCTCGGCAAGGACGCACTCCATCCCTTGAAAATCGCCAGAGCGCCAGCGTCGGACCGCCTCCATCTCTGGCGGAACATCGAACACCATACCTTCCCGGCCGTCTTTAGCGGTCACGAGCCGCCCGCCACCGATCGCGGGCACGCCGCGCATTTCCACGGCATGCCCGAGCAGATCGCCGATGACAAGTTCGGCATAGTCGACATTGGGGACGGTGCCGAGCCAGCCAATCTTCTCGGCCAGGTTCGTGACCCCGGCTTCGGGCGTGCGGCCTGCCTTGGCGGCCTTCTTGAGATCGGCAAGGATTTCGATCAGCAGGGTTGGGGTGGTAATCCCCTCATTTTTAGTGGGGTTTAATCGTAGAACTCACGCGGCCATATGCTGTTTCAACCTCTCGGCGGGTGTGATCCCGCTTAGGCCCATGTTGGGGCGGTCGTTGTTGTAAGTCCACAGCCATTGCGTGGCGTAATCCTGCACCTCCTTGATCGTCGCGAACATGTATTGATCCAGCCATTCGTGGCGGACTGTGCGGTTGTAGCGTTCGACGTAGGCGTTCTGCTGGGGCTTGCCCGGCTGAATGTGCTGGACCCTG
>JANOFU010000044.1:0-33861 GCA_031413815.1 Hyphomicrobium sp.
CTCGATCGGCAAGATGATCGCAGAAGCGATGCAGAAGGTTGGCAACGAAGGTGTCATCACCGTTGAAGAAGCCAAGAGCCTGGAATCAGAACTCGATGTCGTTGAAGGTATGCAGTTCGACCGCGGCTATCTCTCGCCCTACTTCATCACCAACGCTGACAAAATGATCGCGGAACTGGATGATCCCTACATCCTCATCCACGAAAAGAAGCTCTCGGGCCTGCAGCAGCTGCTGCCCGTCCTCGAAGCTGTCGTCCAGACCGGCAAGCCGCTTCTGATCATCGCCGAAGACATCGAAGGCGAAGCGCTCGCAACCCTCGTCGTCAACAAGCTGCGCGGCGGCCTCAAGGTGGCAGCCGTGAAGGCCCCGGGCTTCGGCGACCGCCGCAAGGCCATGCTGGAAGACATCGCGGTTCTGACCAACGGCCAGACGATCAGCGAAGATCTCGGCATCAAGCTCGAGAACGTGACGCTGCAGATGCTTGGCAAAGCCAAGCGCGTGACGATCACCAAGGACGACACCACGATTATCGACGGCTCGGGCAAGAAGAAGGACATCGAAGCCCGCGTCTCGCAGATCAAGGCGCAGATTGAAGAAACCTCGTCGGACTACGACAAGGAAAAGCTGCAGGAACGTTTGGCGAAGCTGGCCGGCGGTGTTGCGATCATCAAGGTCGGTGGTGCCACCGAAATTGAAGTCAAAGAACGCAAGGACCGCGTCGATGACGCACTCAACGCAACACGCGCCGCTGTCGAAGAAGGCGTCGTGGCGGGCGGTGGCGTCATGCTGCTGCGGGCCTCGATGGGCATCACCGTCAAGGGCGACAATGATGACCAGGAAGCTGGCATCGCGATCGTTCGCAAGGCGCTGCAGTCTCCGATCCGCCAGATCGCCGAGAATGCCGGCGTTGAAGGCTCGATCGTGGTTGGCAAGGTGCTCGAAGTGAAGAGCGCGACCTACGGCTATGACGCTCAGAACGACGAGTACGGCGATATGCTGGAAAAGGGCATCATCGATCCGGCCAAGGTTGTGCGCACGGCACTCCAGGACGCGGCCTCGATTGCTGGCCTCATGATCACCACGGAAGCAGCTGTTGCCGATCGTCCGAAGAAGGACTTGGGCGGCGGCGGTGGAATGGGCGGTATGGGTGGCATGGGCGGCATGGGCGACATGATGTAATGGCCGAACGGGGTCAGGCACCTTTTGGGGTGCCTGACCCCATAGTATTGACGCCATCGTATCCGGTGTTAGACACCGCCACACACACGGCAACGCCCGCGAGCCAGCCCCGCGGGCGTTTTTTTGAATGAAGGGGGTCAGGCACCTTTTGGGGTGCCTGACCCCATAGCACCTGCCACCATCACGCAATTGTCACGAAGTGCCTCTAACCGCTGCTGCGTGATCTGCGGCCGTTAAGCCGTCTCAGACGCTATAGGGGAACCCGACAATGATACCTTCGCTACCCGCCGACCTGTCCTGGCTCGAGCCTGTGTTGCTGGCTTCGGTCGTTGTGTTTTTTGTCGATCTGATCGGCAATATGATTTCGTTCTCGAACCGCTTTCTGAACGCTCTGACGACGGCGATCGTGTTTGCGATCGTCTTCGGCGGTCTTTCGTTCTTCCTCGTCAACGGCGGCAAGATGCCGTCGCTACCCGTTCCGGCGGCAGCGCCCACCGCACCTGCGACCCCATAAAGAGCGAAACGGCTGCGAGCACGTCACTTTGCTCGCAGCCGTGCCAGCGCATAAATCCCACCTCGAACGCGCCGGCGGTTCGAAGCGCTACTGGATCGTGAACGCGTTCTGCATGGGCAGTTTCGTCCACATGGGCTTGTCGCCCGCGGCGTCAAAGCCCTGCTTGCCGTCCTTATCCTTGTAGAGGGATGCCCAGAGCGCGGCACCCTTCGCCGGAGCTGCGCTGAGCTCGACCTTCACGTCCTGGTGGCTACCCGCCTTCAACGCGGCGCTGCCGAGCGGTTCACCCGTGCGCTTGCCTTCGCCGTCGCTGGCGTAGACGACGACGTAGCCATCGACCGGCAAGTTGGCATAATCGATCGAGATCGCCTTGCCGGCTGGCGTCTGGTTAAACACCAATACGGACGGCGGCGCGCCGGGCACTGCTGCGGTCGCCACATGAGCTCCGCCCGCAATCATGGCGACAGCCGCAACAGCGGCCGCAGATCGTTTCAAGTTGTTAGATCCACGTGTCATCTTGAATGGTCCTCCTCATTTTTTTCTGGAGCAAGTTTTGCAAGTTCACGACCCACAGCCTGTCCGGCGAGCGTGAGATCGAACAATTTCGCCTCATCGCTTCTGTGCGATGAACTGGATGCCGGAACGTGCGGTTTCAATGAGCCCCGGACACACGGAAGTTCACAACACTGACAGCGTTTGTGAGGTTACATGTGAGCGGGCAAATTAAAGCGGCCGGTTGAGTATTCAACCGGCCGCACCACCGAACACACGAGAGACCTCTGCGTGCGGACCGTTTCCGCCGCCTAGAACTTGAACCAGAACGATGACGGCGGTGGGTTGTAATACCGTTGCTTGGTCACACCATATCGCCCGTAGACAGGGAACGGTTTGAGCGGAGGAACAGCCGCAAACAAACTGTTGCCGGGCTTTGGACGGCCTGCTGCCGCCACTTTCGCTTTGGGCCGGATCAATGCCACGTTTTTGCGCAGCTCCTGGTTCTTCTTCCACAACGCGATAGCGGGATCACGCGAAGCGATCAGCTTGATCGACTTGCCAGCGAGCGCCTCGCTGACGCGCCGGTCATGCGCGTAGACATCCTTCAACTGGCGGACTGTGCCGTCCTCTTCAACGCGAATTGTAAAGTACGTGTTGTGGACCGGAATGTTCTCGCGCAGATAAACCTTGCGGGTTTCCTTACGCTTCAGCTGATTGGCAACGTGACCCGGCGCCCAGCCTTCCATCTCACCCAGGATCACTTCGGCGAAGCGCTGCGGATCGCGAACGCGGATACAGCCGTGGCTGAACGTGCGTTCGGTACTGCCAAACAGATGCTTATCCGGCGTGTCATGCATGTAGACGTCGTGGCCGTTGGGAAAGATGAACTTCAGCCGGCCTAGCGGATTGCCCGGCCCTGGGCCCTGGACAATCGGAATGTTGCGAATATCGATCTTTGACCAGTTGTAGCGGCTGGGCTTGACGATGCGGCCATCGAACGAGATCTTCATGTTCCGGCGCGCCAGCACATCCAGATCGCCACCGCGCAGATGCGGCAAGAGTGAGCTGATCTTGATCGACTCCGGCACGCCCCAATCCGGCTGGAAAATCACATGGCTCATTTCGTCTGAGAAGACCGGCGTCTGCGTGTTGGGTTTACCGATGACGATGCGTTCTTGATGGATCACAGTGTCATCGCGCATCACACGCGTCTCGAACTCGGGCAGATTGTTCCAGACGTGCAGTGCGCCCATGTTTTTGGGCACCAGCCGCCAGCGCTCGAGATTGACGATGTACTTGTCGAGCACCGCCTTCTTGTTCGCGTTTTGTGACGGCGTGGGCCGGCTCAACGCCGTTCTGACGCGATCGTCAACGGCGCGCACCCGGCCATAGCCGTTCTCGTACATGAATACGCGGATGGCATAGAGCAGCTCACCATCCAGCAGGTCTTCGCGCTCTGGCGAGGCAGCAGGCTTCTTCAAACGCTGGCGCAGCAACGGCACGTCGGCATGGCGGGCATTCAGCAAGAGCGTCGGGCCGCCGGTAGGAATGATGACCGGCTGCGTACGAACGATGATACCGCGCTCGGCAAGATACGCTTCGCGCAGGCGTTCGAACTCAGCGTGTTTGGGGTGATAACTGCGCAACGCCGACACCGCATCGTTATGCGCGTCCATGGTGCGAAACACGTCCGACACGTACAGCGTTGGCGGGCGCTGATCGAGCCAGCGGCTCAATTGCGAAGGATCGACGCGACCGCCCACGGCATGCCAGGCATATTCAACAGCCGAAAACGAAAGATCGACCTCGGCCGAAGCCAGAACCGCCATTGACGAGGCGGTCACCGGCATTGCAGGCAGTGCAAACAGCGCAGGATCGAGACCGTAGTGATCGGCCTTGGCGAGTTCCTGATAAAGTGCTTCGCCCTCGGGCCGCAAACCATTGTGATCGACCCACATGGGCGTCACGCCCTGCATGCGATAATGGCCCGCAAGCTGGGACAAGTACGCGCGATCCACTGGATCGCTCGCGAGCGCGGCGCGCTCCTCGACGTTGGCAATGATGGCACTGATGAGGGATTGGGCCTGCGGGGCGGTTTCTGCCGCAACAGGGGGCGTTTCAGACAAGGCCGGAAGAGACCCAGCAAGTGCGGCCATCACCGCAACAAATGCAACATAGACACTACGCATCGAAAACTCCCCCGACGCAAACAACTCCGTACGCCGCCTGTGTGACATGTGGAGGTGCCGGGTGCATCAAAAAGCTGGGCGCATAGTTGAGGACACGGTCAAATCCAGGAAACATGATAAACGGTTGGAGCCAAAACTGCGAGCCCCTTCAATAAATTAACAGTTACGCCAAAAAAGCAAGGCGCCGACGGACGAAAAATCAGTCCGTAGTGGGTCGATTTCTAGGGCGTGTCCGTCACAACCGCGGCACGATGCTCGTCAGCTTCCAGTCGCCGCCGGTAAAGCTCATGCCCGCCGTCAGGTCGGCGTCCTTCGCGGCGGCATCTTTGGCGACGCCAACATTGAAGCCCAACGGCCCGTTGAGCCCCACAGACTTGATATTGCCCAAGCCGTACTTGGGACGATCCCCGGCCCCGTCTCGAGCCGCTGCATCGGAAACCGTGGGCGCTGGAGCGGGTGGGGCAGGCGAAGCGGGATCAGGGCTTGCCGCGCCCGCGTCCGGTTTCTTGCCAAACAACCCGCCCAGCTTGCCCGGATCGATGCCGGCCTTACCGGCCAAATCCTTGAGTTTGTCGAGCGTTCCGCTGGCGCCCGTCCCCGGCTGACCCGCTCCGCCCGCGCCGGGAATGCCGCCCAGCCCGCCGCCGGTCTTGCCCGCCTCATCTTTAGCGAGCTTGTCCAGCATGTCTTTGAAGTTCCGGCCTTCCGAGTGCATTTTGATAATGTTTTCCGCCGTCACGAATTTGGTCAGCGTGCCATCGACGACCTGCGGCAAAACTCTTTCGCGCATTTTTTCGAGCAACGCCGCGCCACTGGGGCCGGCGGATTTCAGCAGCTCTTTGAGGTTGTCTTCGACTTTGGCGGCGACCACGGGGCGCAACGACTCGCGCACGCTGGGAAAATCAACTTTCATTTCAAGTGCAGCCGGGTCCTTTGCCTCCAGCGCCGACCTGATCTGATAGCCGGAGTACGCAGGCCACACCGCATAAAACGCGACTGCGGCAAGCCCAAACAGAATCCCCAAGCGACGCATGACCGCCTCCGTCTACTGACCATTAAGCGACACGTCCTAGCGGGTTTCCGGCTACGGGTCACGCGGCACGTCACGGTGAGCAATTGGGTGCTTCAAAAAACGAGCCGCAACGAAGTGGCACCTCCGTGCGGCTTAAACACATCACAGTGCTCGTGGCGACGCTTACTTCGACTTGCACGCCGCAAGCTGCTGTTCGCGGGTCTGCAGCTGAACTTTCCACTCATCCGGGCCAACGCCGCTGCACCAAGCGATGTGCGCTTTGAGGTCGGAACTCCACTCGGCACCTGAAAAGCCGCACTTGTTGGCTTCATTGAGCTTTTGCTGTCCGAGTGCCAGCTTGCCGTACGTTTCACAATTGGCTTGGGCATTCGCGGCTGGCGCTAAAACGGCTGCACCCGCAAAAAGGGCAACTCCAAAAGCGGCCGTCGTCCGCAGAATAGACATGTTCGTTCCTCACCCCAAATGGACCGCCAGTACACGGGCGATCATTGCGCGTCGAACCGATGCAAAGCTGCATCATTCATAACTGACATTACGTTCCCCCAGATGAACTGGCGCTGAATGTTGCGCAATGGCGGCATTCATCGCAAGCCCGCCGTAGAAATGCGAGGTTTTCCAGGGGGAACGCCGTAAAGACACCCTGGCCCGAGCCGGAATCGGTCTATCCCTCACGGCGGATCAGCAGCCCCGGACGCTTCCTTCATGCCCCCCGCCGTCAAGCGGACGCCCCCCCAGACCGCCAGCCTGAAGGACGCCCAGTCGGTCCTTGAGGAAGTGTTTGGCTATCCGAGCTTCCGCCTGCACCAATCCGCCATCATCGACGCGCTGGTCGCTGGCCGCGATGCCCTCGCACTTATGCCAACCGGCGGCGGCAAGTCGTTGTGCTACCAGATCCCGGCCATCGTCCGCCCCGGGACAGGCATCGTGGTGTCGCCCCTCATCGCGCTGATGCAGGATCAGGTCGATGCCCTGAAGGAAGCTGGCGTGTCGGCGGCGTTCCTCAATTCGAGCTTGAGCTTTCCCGAACAGCAAGCCGTCGAACGGCAATTGGCAGCGGGCCAACTCGATCTCCTTTACGTCGCACCAGAGCGGCTGCTGCAGGAGCGCATGATCGGGCTCTTGGAGCGCACCGAAATTGCGCTCTTCGCCATCGACGAAGCCCATTGCGTGTCGCAGTGGGGGCATGACTTCCGGCCCGAGTACCGCCAGCTGCGGATGCTGGCTGAGCGCTTCCCCGGCGTGCCGCGCGTTGCATTGACTGCAACTGCAGACGAGCGCACACGCGAAGAAATAATCTCGGAGTTGCGCCTTGAACAGGCAGAGCGCTTCGTCGCCAGCTTCGACCGGCCCAACATCCGCTACACCATTGCGGACATGGGTGCAGTGGGCGCGCGCGAGCGGCTGTGGCAATTCATCGAGACCGAACACCCGCAGGACGCGGGCATTGTCTATTGCCTGTCGCGCAAGGCGGTCGAGGAAACGGCGGCGTGGCTGAAATCGAAAGGCCGTGCAGCGTTTGCCTATCACGCAGGTCTTGATCCGCAGGTCCGCCGCAAGGCGCAGCAGAAATTTCTCAGCGACGATGGCGTCATCATCGTGGCCACCATTGCGTTTGGGATGGGCATTGACAAACCCGACGTGCGCTTCGTCGCTCACTTGAATTTGCCGAAGTCGATTGAGGCTTATTATCAAGAGACTGGCCGCGCCGGCCGTGATGGCGATCCAGCCAACGCCTGGCTTGCCTATGGCCTGCAGGACTTGATCCAGCTGCGCCAGTGGATCGCACAATCAGACGCCTCGGACGCCTACAAGCAGGTGCAGCGCCAAAAACTCGACGCGTTGATCGGCTTGGCTGAGATGCCCGGCTGCCGCCGACAGACGCTGCTGTCCTATTTCGGCGAACGCGGCAGTCAGCCGTGCGGCAACTGCGATAATTGCCTCAACCCACCCGCCACCACCGACGGCACGGTGCTGGCGCAAAAGGCGCTCTCCGCAGTCTACCGCACCGGGCAGCGCTTCGGCGTTGGCTACCTGGTCGATGTGCTGCACGGCAAAGCCGAAGAGCGCACCATCCGCAACGGTCACGACAAACTGTCTGTGTTCGGCATCGGCAAAGATACCGACGCGACGGCGTGGCGCTCCCTATTCCGGCAACTCGCCGCGCAGGGCTATCTTGCGGGAGACGAGGAAGGACACGGCACGCTGCTGCTGACGGACACCGCCCGGCCCTTATTGCGGGGCGAGGCGAAGTTCCTGATGCGTATAGCGCCGGAGCCCGCACGCAAGGGCAAATCGAAAAAGGAAAAGAGCGCGGCGGCTCAAGTCGCGCCGGACAACCAAGCACTGTTTGCAGCACTCAGAACGCTCCGCGCCAAACTGGCCACCGACGCGAAACTGCCGCCTTACGTGATTTGCCATGACCGGACGTTGATCGAGCTGGCTGAAAAACGCCCGGCCGACGAGGATGCGCTGCACGGCATTACCGGGCTCGGCGCCAGCAAGATCAAGCGTTACGGCCAGGCGTTCTTGGAGACGATTACCGGCTTCAAAGCCCACCCTATGTTGCAGAACCGTCTGTCGGCGAGCGTCAATCAAACGCTGGCGCTGCACCTGCGCGGTTTGGATGCTGATGCGATTGCCGCGGAACGCAGCATCGAGACCAGCACTATCTATACGCATTTCGCCGAGGCCATCGAGGCGGGCCTTCTCGAAGCGCGTCAGGTCCTGCCACTCGACGAACCCGAGACCGACGAGATCCTCGCCACGTTCGAACGCCTCGGCACGCTCGACAGCGGCAAACTCGGGCCTGCGCATGCCGCCCTCGACGGCCGCTTCGACTACGGCATCCTCAAGTGTCTGCTGGCCGAGCTGGGGTGACGGTGCTGGACCACAGTGTCAGACACCACGGCCTCATGGCATCAATCGCAACGCCCCTCTTGTCGCTCAACACCGCCAACGCAAACCCTCGCCCGTCCACGTACCGAACGCTCTGAGGCGTTCGTCAACAGGGGGAGGGATTCAGCTGGCGCTCGCCACGGGAATAGCCAGTCCTGTGCCGGACGCCGTTGGCACCTTTGCGCCGCATCCTCACAGAGACCAATCTCCACACCATCTTGCATACAACGGTGTCTCTCACATATCCTCGAAGTCCGTCGCGAACCAAGGCCGCGACGACAGCCGCTTGTGACCCGGAGCAGAAGTGGCTGCCCTGCGAACCTATGACTGCTACGCACCAACTAGTGGACATTTATTCTCTTTGTCTTCGAAGCATGTGGACGCCCATCAAGGGTGCTATGGTGTCGTAGTAAATTCCGTCAGCGCCCGGGGTGGCTATGGCCTGGAACACGCGATCCATTTTCATCTCCAGCACGTTTGCGGACATGCAGGCAGAGCGCGACCACCTCCGGACCCATGTGTTCCCCGCGCTCGAAGAGCGTCTGCGCTCCCGCCGTCACAACCTCGAATGGGTCGACCTGCGGACGGGCGTGGCGACGGCTTCTCTGGCCGAAGGCGAGGCGCGCGAGCTTCATGTTCTCAAGGTCTGCCTCTCGGAGGTCCGCCGATGCCGGCCGTTTCTCATCGTGCTGCTTGGCGACCGCTATGGTTGGGTGCCGCCACATGAACGCATTACCGCTGCCGCCAACGAGGAGGGCTTTGAGACTGACGTAATCGGGCGCAGTGTCACCGACCTTGAGATTAGCTTCGGAGTTCTTGACGATCCTGCCCAGCAGCCGCGCAGCTTCTTCTACTTCCGTGAGCCGCTCCCCTATGAGGAGATGCCACCGGAGCAAGGGGCATTGCATGCCGACTTCCGCGCCTTCGATGCGGAGGCACGGACCCGAGCAGAGCGACTGGACCTCCTGAAGCGACGCATAGAGACCGCCCTACCGGAACGGGTTCGCCGCTACGCAGTCGGCTGGGACAGATCGCGCCAGCGCGTAACCGGCCTCGACGCCTGGGGCCGTCAGGTGCTCGAGGACATCTGGGCCGAGCTCGATGCCGAAACCACGGCCGACACGGCAAAGCCGGAGCCATCCTGGCAGCAGGAGGAGCGCAATGCCCTTGAAGACTATGTCGAGGATCGCACGCGTGGCTTCGTCGGCAGGCAGACAATAATAGCACACCTCGCTGAGCATGCCACGTCGCCAGACCGAGACGACGCACCTTGGGGTGTCTGCGTGACCGGCACGCCTGGCAGCGGAAAGAGTGCTCTTTTTAGCGAGCTGCTGCGGCGGCTCCGACTCGCCAGGACTGTTGTGCTGGCCCACGCCGCCGGGGCAAGCCTGCGCTCGGCCTCGGTCGAGAGCATGCTGCGGCGCTGGATCGACGAGTTGGCGGCCGTACTCGGCGTGCCGTCGGCGTTGGCAGAGAACGCCGACTCCGAAACGATCGAGGCAGCGTTCCGGATCCTGCTCGGACGCGCCGCTGCGGACCAACGAGTCGTGCTGGTGGTCGATGGGCTCGACCAGTTCGAGGCGACGCCTCAGGGCCGCCATGTGTCATGGCTGCCGCACACCCTGACAGCCAACGTGCGGTTTATAGCCACCGCCATTCCGGGCGCGACGACCAAGTCACTTGGCCAGCGGCACGGATTGCGGCTCGATCCACTCGATCCCCTCGATGCGGCCGAAGCGCGTACCATCGCCGAAGGCATATCGGCCCGCTACCACCGCACTCTCGAGCCAGAGGTGCTCGAAGCGCTGCTGGCAAAGTACGGCCCGGGTGGCCCCGCCTGGGGCAATCCGCTGTGGCTTGTACTGGCGGTCGAGGAGCTGCACCTGCTCGATGCTGACGACTTCACTCGCGCGACGCGGTCATATGGCGGCGCCCCAGCTGAGCAACTCCGTGCATTGTTCCTCGACATCGTCGCAGAGATGCCTCCGGACATCCCGGGGCTTTACGTGGCAAACTTCGTACGTGCCGGAGAGGTTTTCGGCCAGTTTCTGGCTCGCGCTTTTGTCGGCTTCATTGCTGTCAGCCGGGCCGGCTGGCGAGAGAGTGATTTCCGTTCGCTGCTGCCGCGGCTGTCCGGCGAAGTTTGGGACGAGCTACATTTCGCCTCCCTTCGGCGACTGTTCCGCGGTCAGCTTCGCCGGCATGGAGCATCGGGCCAGTGGAATTTCGGCCATGCTCAGATGCGCGAGGCGGCCTCGCATTATCTGGCAGCTGAAAGCGTAACTTTCGGAGAGTTCCATACCGAAGCTGCAGAGCACCTGCTTGAGCTGCCGCGAGACGACCCGCTTCGGCAAAGCGAGACGATGGTACATCTCATAGGCAGCGAAGACTGGAAGTCGGCGGCGAGATTCTACGGCGACCACCATGCAAGCGAGGGCGAACTCAACGGCGCGACGCAGGTGCTCGCGGATATCATCATCGTCGGAAGGCGACCTGACCTCGTGCTGCAACTGCTCGGTGCAGGCTTGGACAGCGAACTCTGCGGTGCGCTCAGTGAGCGCCTCATGTTCCGCCTCGATGACGGCATCTTGAGCTATCGCGCACAATTGAGCGATCGGGCATGGCTAGCCGATGGTGTGCGGCGGGCTTTGGAGTCGCTGGCCAAGGCCGAACTCAACAATGCAAGTTTGCAGCGCAATTTGGGCATTTCCAATCTCAAGCTTGGCGAAGTGTTCCGCGCTCAGGGTGACCTGGCTCAAGCGCTCGCGGCGATGGGCAACGGGCAAGAGATCTTTGGGCAACTGGCGAAGTCCGACCCCGGCAACGGCATGTGGGACTACTATCTCGGCATCGCCTCGCAGAACATCGGAAGAGTACTGATGGTCCAGGGTGATCTTGGGGCTGCTACCAATTCCTATCGAGCGAGTCACGCCATCTTCTTTGATCTGACCGATGCCGCTCCCAGCAACGTGGACTTTAGACACCATCTCGGCATCAGCAGCATGGGAATAGGCGATGCGCTGGTGGCCCAGGGCGACCTGGAAGGATCTGTCAAAGCTTTTAAGTCCAGCCACGACATCTCTGCTTCATTGATCAAATCAGGACACGGCGATTCCCTCTGGCATCACAATCTCGGGGTAACGCACATCAGAATTGGAGACGTGCAGCTATTGGCTGGTAGCTTGCCGGCAGCGCTTCAAGCCTACAAAGCCGCTCTCGCAGTGGCCGACCAACTGGCCGCGACGGACCCCGGCAACGCCGTCTGGCAGCGCGCTTTGGGTGTAGCCCACAATAGGATAGGTGATGCGCTGGTCGCCCAGGGGCGCTTGCCAGAGGCGATCGACACCTACGGGGTCGCGCGCTCCATATTCGACCGACTGGCCAGTACTGACGCGGGCAATTCCGTATGGCAGCGCGATCTCAGTCTGACTCACGAGAAAATCGGCAATATGCTCTCTGCGCAGGGCAACCCGCCGGAGGGGCTCGAGGCCTATCGCTACTCTCTCGCGATGAGAGAGCGCTTGGCCCAGGCCGACCCCACCAACACCGAATGGCAGCGCGACCTAGGCACATCCCACGCCAAGATCGGGGATGTGTTGCTCAGCCAGCGTGATCTGCCGGCAGCGCTTGAAGCCTTCCGCACCGCGCATGCGATCTTTCTTCGCCTGGTCGCAGCCGACCCCGCCAACGCCGATTGGCAGCATGATCGCGGCTCATCTCATGGCAAAATCGGTCATATCCTGGTCGAACAACGTGATCAACCGGCAGCACTCGAGGTCTTCCATAACGGGCAAGCGATCTTCGACCGTCTGGCCACAGGTGATCCCCGCAACGCGAGTTATCAGCGCCATCTAAGCGCGGCCATTGTGAACATTGGCGCGGTGCGGCTTGAGCAAGGAGACCTATCAGCAGCACTCGAGAACTTCCATGCCGCGATTGCAAACTTTGAGCGGCTCATGCGGGCCGACCCCGACAACGTTGTCTGGCAACATGAGCTCGGTGATTTTCACAATACGATTGGCGACAATCTTCGTGCCCGGGGCCATCTACTGGAGGCGTTAGCAGCCTATAAGGCTTCGCTCGCAGTTTTTGAGCAGGGAGCAAAGTCGGAACCCGGCAATGCCCATCGACTGTGGAACCTGCTCTTGTCCTGCCAACGAATAGGGGACTTATGGGCAGAGCAAGGTCACCTAGAGGCAGCGCTTCAAGCGTATGGTACCGCATGGTCTTCTGTCGATCGACTAGCCAAGTCAGATCCCTCGAATAATACATGGCAGCGTGGACTTGACCGACTGTACTCGGTCGCTGGCAACATTTTGAAGGAGCAGGGCAAACTGCCTGAGGCGCTGCGGTGTTTCAAAGCTTCTCTGGAGATTAGACAACGCCTCGAAGGCGCTAACGTCACCGATGACAAGGCGCAGCGCGACCTTTGCCTCTTACATGGGAAGGTTGCCGACGTCCTTGTCGAAATGGGCAGTCAACTCGTCGTGATCGGTGACAATGCCCTACTGCAGGAAGCGGCGGAGCAACTGCAAGCTTCCTACGCGATAACGGACCGCTTGATACGCACCGATCTCGGCAACAGAGCACTCCAGCACGACCTCGCCGCGATCTGCGCATCATACATACAGCTGGGCGACGCGATTAGACAACAGGTCAGCGATCTCTACAGGAACAGTGAGCGGGAAGTGCTGCCATTGGCAATATCTACTTATCGAGAGGCCCTTGCGATAGCTCACCAAATTACCGAGGTGGCTCCGGCCGATGCGTGGGGATACATTTTCCTTTCTCAATCGCACATAATGATAGGCAATGCATTTCGACGACTGGGCGACCTGCCTGCCGCCCTCGACTCTTGCCAAGCATCTCTTGCCATCCGTGAGTCGATGGCTTCAAGAGATCCTAGCGACAGTGATCGGCTGGTCGGACTTGCAGTCAGCCATTGCGAGGTGGGTAGTGTGATGTCTGCGATGAGCAACACGTCTGAAGCTGTGGAGCACTATCGAAAAGCGTGCAGCATTGCCGAGCAGCTGGCGCAAGCAGCTCCAGGAGATGAATCCCGGCGACATTTTGTGTCTCAACTATCTGCGGAACTTCAGGACCTGCTTCAAAAGCAAAGTGTTGCCGGTAATGGTTAGCCGCGAGTTGCTCGGTTTCGTGCGGCGCCTCAAGTCGGCTGCTCTGGCTCATTAAGCTGAACTCACGCGCCGGCCACGGCACGTCTCAAAGTGGCCATTGCGGACCTCGATCGTCACCGGCAGTCCCATCCGTTTAACCACGATCCGCAAACCAGCCAGAAATTTCTTCTGCTCTAAACACCGAAGTTATCCCCGCGCTTCAAGCCTCAGCGATACTCTCGCCATCCTGCATCACTCGGGGGCGTCTGCTAGGGGCGCTTAGTTGATGCGATGCGGGCGCAGGATCGGAAGGATTAAACACGCGGCTGACGCAGCCAACCCTTCCGCGGCGAACGCAGCCCCTGTCGTGAGGCAGGCCCCGGAATTGTCTTCGGTTAAGGGTGCCTCGTTGAGGCCGGGGTAAAAGCTTAGACCCCCGGTTCAAAAGCCTGACAGCGGGGCGCCGTTGCGCCTTTTGACCTCAGCACTGCGGACGACCGCGGTGCAGCCGCGCCCCGCTCCCCGAATTATTTCGGAGTTGGGACTAGGGACTGCCGCAAACCCCCGGATCGCAAGATCGCGGAGTGCGGCAGCAGTTAGCAAGGGGCAAGAGGCAAGCGGCCGTGCCCCCATCTTTCCCGTCATGGCCGCGTCGCAGCACGACCGCACCGCAGGGCGGCAGGCGGCCATCCAGCCAAGCGTCAGACAGAAAAGGATAAGGCCACTTGCTCGGACCCACATCTCACCCAGCCATCGGCTTGCCTGGATCCCCGCCGAGCCTCCCTTTCGCTGCGCGCAAGGGCGCGGGGATGACGGGTGATAAGAGAGTTCGCAGGGTGCGGGAGCAGTGCAGAATTGGGCTCGGCTTTGGGGTTTCGGATTTAGGGTTTCGGAGTGATGAACAGCGGGACAACGCATCACATCTCTGAAGCCCCAGACCCGCCCCCGCCCGAAACCCGGCCGGCCCCCTACTCCCCAATCGCGAAGCCATGTTACGATCCGCCAAGTCCAATCCAGACGAGGCCCGCCCGTGACCCAGTTGCCCATCGAAGCCGGACCGCGAAAGCCATTGACCGCATCAGCACCCGCCAAAGACACCAAGCGCAAGGCCGCCAAGCCGGCCGCAAAGGATGGCTCACGGCTCAAAATCCAGATCGATTTTCCAGGCGGCGCGCGCTTAGGCCCCGGCAAAGTCGCACTTCTCGAACTAATCGACGCCGAGGGCTCACTCAGCCGGGCCGCAGAAACAATGGGCATCTCCTACCGGCGCGCGTGGCTGTTCATGTCACAAATCAACAAAGCATTTGATGAAGTCGCGGTGGCCACGCCCGAACACGGGCAAGGCGGCGGACCGGCCCGGCTTACTCCCTTTGGGCAGGAACTGATCCGTCACTACCGCACCATCGAAGCCGAAACCGCGAAGTCGAACGCGCAGATCATCAAGTGGCTTGACCGGCACCGGTCATCGAAACCTGAAAGTGAGGGATCATCCGGGGTTGATGACTGAAGCCGCTGCGCGTTATGGCCGGGGCAGTTTCGCCAGCAACTGATCGACCAATGCGCGCTCGCTAGGCCCGAACAAGACCTCGACAGGCAATGTCCGTGAGCGCGCCTGCAAGTCCTGGCAGGCTTCCCCGGCTCCGGTCAAACGCACCGAGTCCTTGACGGTGGTCACCAATTGGCTCGCCGAGGCGTCCGCCTGCTGCATGAGCTGCCGCGCCTCGTCATCACGGAATACATGATGATCGGGATAACTCCGCTGAGCCACGACATCAGCACCGAGGCGTTGCAGCAGCCCGAAAAACCGCGCCGGATTGCCGATCCCGCAATAGGCTGTCACGCGCGCGCCCCGGAGCCACTGCGTGTCACCCGACGCCTGCGTCTCAGCCATAACGATGGGGCCTGCGAACGTCTGGCGCAGCTGTTCGAGCAAACCGGGGCTCAAACCGGAACCCGCATCATTGATGATCACCGCATCCACGAGCCCGAGTTGGACATCCAGGCTTGCGCGCAATGGCCCCGCCGGAATGACGCGACCGTTGCCGATGCCGCGCCCGGCGTCCACGACGGCGAAAGTGAGATCTTTGGCGAGCCGTGGGTTCTGCAAACCGTCGTCCATAATGATGACGCTGGCAGATTGACCGGCTGCTTCGATCACCCGTGCTCCCGCCGCCCGGTCGCGCGCGACCATCACAGGCGCGGCCTGCGCGAGGATGAGCGGCTCATCGCCCACACGCGCTGCGGTATCAAAGTCCGGGTCAACCCAAGACGGTTCACGCGCTTCAGAGCCGTAGCCCCGCGTCAGAAACACAGGCCGATGACCCTGCTGCTTTAGGACGCCCGCAAGGAACAGGCAGAGCGGCGTTTTCCCGGTGCCGCCCGCCGTAAAGTTGCCCACACAAATGACCGGTAGCCGGCTGCGATACGGCCGGGCGACACGCAGACGGCGCTCGGCGACATAGCCCCAAATGGCACCCACGGGCTGCAAGGCGCGCGACGGCCAGCGCACCTCTCGGCCGTGGGGATACCACCACCAGGGCTCATCGCGTGGCACGCAGCATTCCCTCGCCTTTGACGTGGGTCACGTCAGGCCCGGACGGTAAAAGCGGTTCCAGCGCTTGTACGGTCCGCTCTAGGCCACCGCCAAGAGACGACAGGGCCAAGGCAGCACCGGCTTTAGACCGTTGCCGCGCCTCGTCGCTGGTCAACAGATCGAACGCAAGCGCGGCAATGCCGGCTGCCGAGCGCACTTCAATCGCCCCCTTGTGACGCAGCAGCGCCGCATAGATGTCGCGGAAATTACCCGTGCTAGGCCCTGTCATCACCACGGCTCCGTGGCGGACGGCCTCAACCGGGTTTTGGCCGCCATGCTCAATCAGCGAACCGCCGATAAACACGACGGAGCTCAGCGCATAATATAATCCGAGCTCGCCGATCGTATCGGCGACGTAAATGCCGGTCCGGTCGTCCGGCAGCGCACCCAGCGAGCGCTGCGCGACTGTCAGCCCCAGCCCCTTCAGGCGCTCTGCAATCCCTGTCCCTCGTTCCGGATGACGGGGTGCGATGATGGTGCACAATCCTTCAATCCGCCCGGACAGTGCGCGGTGAGCGTCTGCGACAATCGCCTCTTCGCCCTCATGTGTGCTGGCGGCTACGAACAGCGGCCGTCCTTTGAGAGCCGATCTCAACTTCTCATAGTCGGCGGCATCGACGGGGGGGGGCGGCGCATCGATCTTGAGATTTCCGGCCACGGCGACATTGGGCGCGCCCAGTTCGCTGAACCGCCGGCCCAATTTGTCATTTTGCGCAACGATCACGGAAAACCGCCCGAACAACGGACCCGCGACACTCGCGCTGCGGCGCCAGCGATTGAAGCTGCGGTTTGAGATCCGCGCGTTGACCAGAGCCAAGGGCGTGCCCCGCGCGGCCGTTTCCAAAATGAGGTTTGGCCAGATCTCCGATTCCGTAAACACAGCCAAATCCGGCTGCCAGTGCGCGAGAAATTTACGCGCAAACTGCGGTGTGTCGAGCGGCACATACTGGTGAATGGCGCGGGACTTCAATCGCTGTGCCGCCATGCTGGCCGATGTCACCGTGCCCGTGGTCAACACGAACGACGCGGCCGGCTGACGTGTTGCCAGCCGATCCAGAAGCGGCAGGATGGCATTGGTTTCCCCGACACTTGCCGCATGGATCCAAATCAAAAGGCCGCCGGGCCGAGGTGCGCTCGCAATGCCCAACCTCTCTGGTCTGCGGGCCGGATCTTCCTTGCCGTTGCGTTCGCGCATCCGCAGGAGGGCAGGTGCGACCGGACCGAGCAGACGCGTCGCACCGCGATAGGTCTTTAATCGCCAGCCCGGCTGTTGCGGCCCGGTCGAGGCCATCGCTTTGGACGGCGGCGTCGCCCGCGCGGGATCGGCACCAGCAAGCGCATAGGCCCTGGCCGTTACGTCGTTGAGGCTGCGTTCGATTTCGCAGCGCAGTGTCTCGCGCAAATCTGCATCGGCGTCGCGCGGGACGAATACCGGCTCACCGACAATGTAAGCGAGCTTTGAATACGGCAGATTGATCGTCATCCGGCTCCACGTGTTGAGAGCCTTGTAGCGCGAAGTCGCCGCCGCGACGGGGATCACGGGCCGGCCCGACAATTGCGCCAGAGTGACGATGCCGTCACCTGCCCGGCGCGCCGGTCCCGGCGGCACGTCGGCAGTCATCACGAACGACTGCCCCGCCTGCAGGACCTTCACCGCCGCGCGAAGCGCTGTCGCCCCGCCGCGATCTTTTTTGCGGTCGCCGGCACCTGCTCCCCGGATCAGATCAACATGAAATTCTGACATGGCCGACCCGATCAGCTCGGCGTCGGCGTGGCGCGCCACCATGGCCGCGGTCGGCACATCTGGGCGATGCATGGCGAGCATCATGAACTGCCCATGCCAACCTGCCATGATGCACGGATGCATCTGCGTGAGCCGCTCAACGCCATCTATGGGCTCAATAGCGATCTCACAGGTGCGATACACCAGCCGGATGAAGTTGGCGATCGATCGCCCCGCCAACCGGCCGGCCTGCGCCTTTCGCTGCGGCGATAGTGCCATTGGTTATTGTGCCCCGGCCTCTCACCTTGGGTTGGCCCGCCGCTGGCGGGGAACCCCTTGCACGAGGTTCCTATAGCGAATATCAAGCGAACGCAAACCTATCAGATCAAGCCCGTGTGCCGGGTGTGCGGCGCCTGTGTTTAGTGCTGCTTGCGAGTCCGCGACGCAAGTCATAACGGCGAGATTGCAGCCCGGACATGGTTGGTAAAGTCAAACGAACCAAGCGCGTGATTCGGCGGACGACGGTTGCCGTTCGCAACGCGATTTCAGCAGCAGCACCTGAGCCTGTCCGGCGGCTTCTGACGCCCGCCGTTCGCTTGGGTGACATGCTCGTGTTGGATCACCTGTTCGTCCGGTTGGCCTTTACAAACCGGCACAAAATCTCGGACCTTGCCTGGCGCGCCGCACAGCCGCTGCCGCATCAACTGGCCAAGGCCAAGCGGCTCGGCATCCGGACCATCATCAATCTTCGTGGAGAAGGCACCGGCACGACCTACCGGGTCGAGAAATCCGAGTGCGAACGCTTGGGTCTCAACTTCGTCGACTACCGGGTGCGCAGCCGGGATGCGCCGTCGAAAGCCGAGATCCTCGGCCTGCGGGACTTGTTTGCTGCGGTTGAGTATCCGATCCTGCTGCACTGCAAATCGGGCGCAGACCGTGCCGGTCTTGCCAGCGCAGTTTTTCGTTATGTGAAACACGGGGTCCCGATCGCTGAGGCCCGCGGGGAGCTGAGCCTGCGCTACGGCCACATCCGGCAGGCCGATACGGGGATCCTGGATGATTTCTTCGAACGCTATTTGAGGGATACCGCACGCCAGCCGACGGAGTTTTTCGACTGGGTCGAAACGGTCTACGACCCCGGCGAACTCAAGCGCACATTTAAAGCCAAGAGCTGGGCCAACCGCATCGTCAACGGCATCCTGCACCGGGAATAGAGCCACGTTTAAGTTGACAGCTATTGAGCCGCGCCTGCGATGGCCTCGCCGGCTGCTGCCGTTTCGGGGCCGCCCAGAAGTTGCGCACGCGCAAGCCGCGCATACGCCCCGCCGCGCGCCAGTAGCTCAGTATGCTTGCCCGTTTCAACAATAGTGCCATCCTCCATCACGCAGATCAAATCGGCGTTTTCGATGGTCGACAGGCGATGGGCAATGACCAGCGTCGTGCGCTCTTTGGTGAACGCCTTCAGCGCGTCCTGCACCAGTTCCTCTGATTCTGTATCGAGGGCACTGGTGGCTTCGTCGAGCAAAAGTATGGGCGCATTTTTGAGAATGGCGCGCGCCAATCCAATGCGCTGGCGTTGACCGCCCGACAGCCGCGACCCGCGATCGCCGATTTGGGTGTCATAGCCATCGGGCTGGCTCAGTATAAAGTCGTGCGCCGCTGCGGCTGTCGCGGCTGCCACGATGTCCTCTTCCGGCGCATCAAGCCGGCCCAATGCAATGTTGGCCCGGATAGTATCGTCAAAAAGCGTTACGTCTTGACTGACGATCGATATGTTGTTGCGCAGCGACGCGACCGTCACATCCCGCAGATCCTGGCCATCAATTTTGATCGATCCTGTCATCACGTCGAACAGGCGTGGCACCAGATTGATGATCGTCGATTTACCGGCCCCCGACCGGCCCACGAATGCGACCGTCTGCCCGCCAGGAACGACAAGTGAAAAGTCTTCTACAGCAGGAACAACCGCGTTGCCCTCGTAGCGGAAGGAGACGTCGTCAAATTCGATTCTACCAGCCGTCACGGCCAAGGTCGCCGCACCGGGCCGGTCGACAATGGACGGTTTTTCGTCGAGCACTCCGTACAGGCTTTCGACCGCGGCCAATCCTTCTTGAACTTTGGCAACCAGATTCCCGACCGCGCGGATCGGCTGCGCGGACATCAAGAGCGCCGTCGTAAAGCCCATGAAATCGCCGACGCTGGACGTGCCGTTGGCGATGCGCCAGTAGGCGAGCCAAATAACGCCGGCGACCGCAACGCCGCCTAGCGCTTCCAGAAGCGATTCCAGCCAAGCTTTGTTGCTCACGGCTTTCAGCCGCAACCGGACGACCTTGTCGAAGCTATGGTCCAACCGGCTGCTGGCGTAGTTTTCAAGCCGGAACGTTTTGATCAGACGTGCGCTCGCCAGCTTTTCTCCCAGCAGAGACGTCAGACCGCCTAGTTCGGATTGGGTTCGCGAGGCGTTTGATCTCAGCTTTCGCGCGATGATCGTGATGGGAATCGCGGCAAACGGGTAAACCCCGAGGACCACCAGCGACATCACCCAATCGAGGTAGAACATCGAGCAGACGAGCGCGATAACCGACAGCGTATCGCGGATGACCGTGTTGACACCGGCTAGGGCCGCTTGCTGGATAAAGCCAATGTCGTTGGTCAGCTTTGACATGAGCCGGCCCGGTGCATCGCGCGACAGCCGTGCGAAGTCGGCGCTCATGAGATGGGCGAACGATTTCTTCTGAATGTCGGCCGACATGCGCAACACGATCCGTTGCGTTGCCACCGTCGTCATATAGAGAAAGACGCTGCGCGCGGCCGTCACCCCGATGATAGCCCCAAGCACGTAAGGCAAGATGCTGACATCGCCCTTCATCAGTGTGTCGAACGAATACTTGATGACCAGCGGATAGGCACCGGTGGCGGCGGCAAGGGCCCCAATCAACACGGCAACGATGAGAAGCTCCCGCCAGCGGGGCCGCAACCAGTCGCCCAAGAACCGGCGCAGCAAATGCCGCGCACGGGCGTCAAACGGCACGCGATTTCTCTTGGCGCCGGCCGATGGCGCTGCAGATAGCCGTTGGTCTGGGTTCGGCTCTTGCACGCTTGTCCTCTTTTTGCGTGGCCCCATCGTCTGTGGCCCCGTCGCGTTTGGCCGATGCGGGCCGGCGCATTCTTGGTAGCAGGTGCTCAAAACCCTTGAAACACTTGGCGTGACCAACACGTGCGATTCTTGGCGCTTTTGGGGTTCAACGGATTGATTCTGCTGGACCCGCCACCTTGGCGGAGCTTGGATCAAGCAGCCGGTGCATGTGGACGATAAAATACCGCATCACGGCGTTATCGACGGTGCGTTGGGAGGCTGCCTTCCACGCCGAATGAGCCTCGGCATAACTTGGGTAGATGCCGACGATATCTAGGCTCGTCAAATCGCGGAACTCGATGCCCTCAAGCGATTCGAGCTCGCCGCCAAAGACCAGATGCAGCAGCTGTTTCTGAGATTTCGAGGCGGTGTCGGTCATTCGCGGCATCCAAGGCTGCGGCGATGGAACACCCCTCGCCGGCACCGCCAACTTCCTGCCCGAACAGCGCAATTTGCGCAAGCACCCCTGCCGGCGTTCAGGTCGCCCAGAGCCCGAACCTGTACCATCAGCCAGATAATTGGGCGCAACCCGCAAGCCAGCAATTGGATTGCTGTTTTTAGAGGTCATTGGACGCCGGCTAGGCCTACTTGGTCAACACCATCAGGTCCAGCGCGACGGACAGCGCCGCCATCAGCATCACGAGGACCCAGAGCGCTACGCCTTCCAACCGGGGTTCTGTCATGACCCTCTCCTGTTGAAACAACCGTTTCACACTGTCAAAAGTACTCCACACCACAGGATTGTCGACTGTTATTTGAACGTCTCATGACACTTTTTGCAGCGACTCACCGCCAATTGCCCAACCCGCCACATTTCGTTAGCGTCCGTCGAAACACTAAGAGTGCAACCCCCTCCATGACCTCGTCGCCTTATTCCCACAACCTGAACAAGACCGAAGCCAATTATCAGGCTTTGACACCCCTCTCGTTTTTGGAACGCTCAGCCGCCGTCTACCCGGATCATATTGCCGTCGTGCACGGCAAATCCCGCACTGCCTACCGCGAATTTTACGCCCGCTGCCGTCGTTTGGCGTCGGCCCTGGCCATGCGCTATGTCGGACCTGGAGACACGGTCAGCGTCATGCTGGCGAACACGCCTGCGATGCTTGAGGCCCACTACGGCGTGCCGATGACTGGGGCTGTTTTGCATTCGCTCAACACCCGGCTCGATGCCGTCATCGTGGCCTTCCAGCTCGATCATGCCAATACCAAGGTTCTGATCACCGATCGGGAATTCTCCGACGTCGTGCGTGAAGCGTTGGCGATGGCCAAGGTCAAGCCATTGATCATCGACTTCAACGATCTAGAGTTTCCGCAAGCGGGCGAGCGGCTGTCCCATCTGGATTACGAGGCCGTGCTCGCGGCGGGCGACCCGGACTTTAAGTGGCGCATGCCCGACGACGAGTGGGACGCGATCTCTCTCAACTACACATCAGGCACGACGGGCAGTCCCAAAGGCGTCGTCTATCACCATCGCGGCGCGGCACTCATGTGTTACGCTAACGCGCTCGCGACCAGCATGGCCCGGCATCCCGTTTATCTGTGGACGCTGCCAATGTTCCACTGCAACGGCTGGTGCTTTCCGTGGGCCCTCTCGATCGTCGCGGGCACGCACGTGTGTCTGCGGTGGGTGCGCGCAAAGGCCATGTACGATGCGATCGCCGACCACAAAGTGACGCATATTTCGGGTGCACCCATTGTCATGTCGACGCTGCTCAACGCGCGCGACGACGAGAAGCGTCCCATCACACATCGTGTCGCGTTCAATCATGCGGCGGCCCCGCCGCCACAAACGGTGCTGAATGCCATGGTCGACGCGGGCTTTGACCTGACGCATCTTTACGGCCTGACTGAAACCTACGGCCCCGCCACCATCAACGAATGGCAAGTCGAGTGGAACGCGGCGAGCGCGGATGATCGCGCCACCAAGCGCATCCGTCAGGGCGTCCGCTATGTGGCCCTCGAAGACCTCACCGTCATGGATCCGGAAACCATGACCCGCGTGCCAGCCGACGGCGAGACCATGGGCGAGGTGATGTTCCGCGGGAACATCGTCATGAAGGGCTATCTCAAGAACCCCGCAGCGACCGATGAAGCCTTCGCCGGCGGATGGTTCCACTCGGGCGACCTCGGGGTCCTGCACGCAGATGGCTATATCCAGCTGAAGGACCGCTCAAAGGACATCATCATCTCGGGCGGGGAGAACATTTCATCGATTGAAGTCGAAGACGTGCTCTACAAGCATCCCGCCGTGGCCGCCTGCGCAGTGGTTGCCAAGCCCGATGAGCGGTGGGGGGAAACGCCATGCGCCTTTATTGAGCTGAAGCCGGGCACAGTGGCCAGCTCGGATGAAATCATCGCCTGGTGCCGCGAGCGGTTGGCGCATTTCAAAGCGCCGCGCCACGTCGTTTTCTGCGACGTGCCGAAAACGTCTACCGGCAAGATCCAGAAATACAAGCTGCGCGAGACCGCGAAAACCGCGTAACACTTTTTTCGAGACTGCGGGGGCACTTACGGACCGCACGGCCCAATAGCGCATTTTTCTGCGACGGAAATTCCAGCCTGCTGCGTCTACCTGAGTGACGCGGCCCGCTCCCTTGAGCTGGCACCCTCAAACCCGGCGGCGCCCCGCCCCCGCGGCGCAGAGGCAGTGGGCCGCGTGCACTTTTGCAGGAGATTGAAATGACACGGAACGGAAAAATCGCACTCGCAGTGGCGGCTGTCGCCTTGACGCTGGGAGCCGCTGGCGCCATCGCCAAGCGGCATCACCATTGGGGCCAAGGACATCATCACGGCCACCATATGGGCTATGGGTTTGGCGGGCCCTTAGCGGCAATCTGCCGGGGCGATGCCTCTGAAATGGCCGATCACATGCTCGTGCGCATTGAGCACCGCGTGAAGCCGACGGACGCCCAGAAGCCCGTGTTTGATGAGTTAAAGACCACCGTCAAAGCTGCCGCGGGAAAGATGGCAGCCGCCTGCCCAACGGAACCAGCGCCTGCTGCCGATGGCAAACCCGTCCGCAAGGCACCACCGGAGCGCTTAGCTGACACCGAATCAGGACTGACGGCGGCCCTCGATGCGGTCCGGATAGTCCGGCCGGTTGCGGACAAATTCTACGCTGCTCTAACGGACGACCAAAAAACCATTCTGTCGGAGATGGGCTCTCGCGGGAAGCGTGGTCATCACGACCGGCCTGGCGACGGCCGGGGTGGCGACAAGCGCGACGCCCCATAAGCGAGAGATGAAAACAGCTACGATTGCGGGGCAGCGGTGAGACCGCTGTCCCGTCGTGGCCGTGTCAAAGCCCTGCTCCCCGGGCGCACCAGATGGCGCAACCAAGTCATCCCAGGGGTTAAAAACTCAAAAAGCCGACCCTCTCGGAGCCGGCTTCGTCTTTAATGGCGCGTTTCAAGTTCCAGACGGTTGATTTCGTCCTTCAACTTCAGCTTCTGCTGTTTCAAGCGGCGGATGTTCAGGTCATCCGACCCAGGCCTTGCCATCTCCTCTTCAATCCGGCGTTCAAGTTGCCGGTGCTTCTCTGAAAGTTCGTGGAGATGCCCAGATAAAGCCATTCTGTGCTCCTTCTCAGAGTTGAGACGACAATAAGGTGACAGAACTGTCACGAAAAGTCCATCGCAAGTGGGCCGGTTTCCAGGAGTGACGTTCAAAATTGATTACGAACCATTCCAGTTTTTGACGGGACCGCGACGGGTGCCTGTGTCCACGACGGCGAACTGACTGCTCCCGCAGACGCCTGTTGCCAAATGAAACCATAGGCGTAAAAGGCCCTATTGATGAGGTTTTTATTGATTTCGCACCTGCGTTGCGGGGATAGGGCGAAGGGGCGTTATGCAACGTCAGAACGATCGAGACCTACGTGAACAGCTCGCCAAGCTGCGCGCCGAGCACCGCGACCTCGACGCCGAGATTGTGTCGCTCGAAAACTGCGGCATGGCGGACCAGTTGTCGATCCGGCGCCTTAAGAAAAGGAAGCTGGGGCTCAAGGATCAGATCACCGCGACCGAGGATCAGCTGCTGCCCGATATCATCGCCTAGGCCAAGTCTCGCTGCCCGGAACATCTCGCTTGCGAGACCGTTCCCGATGACTGAAGCGCTGCCGATGCGCGGCCAGAGTGCACACCATGCCGGCGGTTGAAACCTGGCTTTACCCAACAGACCGCGGGCTCTATTGCGAACCGGGTGATTTTTACATCGATCCACCCCGGCCTGTTTCGCGCGCCCTGATCACCCACGGACACGGAGACCATGCGCGCTCTGGGCATGGTGCCGTGCTGGCGACACCGGACACCGCCGCGATCATGAAGGTGCGCTATGGCGTGGATTGTGCCGGTTCCTTCGACGCCGTACCTTACGGGGCACAACGAAACATCAACGGCGTATCCATCCGGCTTGTTCCAGCTGGCCACATTCTGGGCTCCGCGCAAGTCGTGCTCGAATGGGCTGGCCAGCGCGCCGTCGTCTCGGGTGACTACAAACGCGCTCACGATCCAACCTGCGCGGAATTTGAGCTTGTCACCTGCGATGTGTTTGTGACGGAAGCGACGTTTGCGTTGCCCGTGTTCCGGCACGAGCCCCCCGGCCAAGAAGTGCAGCGGCTGCTTGCATCAATGGCGCGGCAGCCCGAGCGGACGCATTTGCTTGGCGTTTATGGGTTGGGCAAATGCCAGCGGATGATCAAGCTGGTGCGCCAGGCAGGCTATGAAGCACCCATCTATCTGCACGGAGCACTGGTGGCACTTACGGACCTTTATCAAGAACTTGGAATCGAACTAGGCGATTGCCGGCCCGTGAGCGGGATTGATCCAAAAGCTCTCGCGGGAGAATTGGTGATGAGCCCGCCCTCGGCACTGGCCGACCGCTGGTCGCGGCGACTCAATGATCCCGTCACCGTGTTTGCCTCTGGCTGGATGCGGGTCAAAGGACGCGCCCGGCAACGCGGCATCGAACTGCCGTTGATCGTGTCCGACCATGCCGATTGGCCCGAACTGCTACAGACCATCGTAGAAACCGGCGCTGAAGACGTCTGGGTCACGCATGGGCGCGAGGATGCCCTTGTGCACCAGTTGGGCGTCATGGGGCGGCGAGCCCGCGCTCTGTCACTGGTTGGTTTCGAAGACGAGGCCGAATAGCCGATGCGCGCCTTTTCTGAACTTCTCGACACGCTCGTCACCACCCACAGCCGCAACGCGAAGCTGGCGCTGCTGACCAACTACTTTCTGACAGCACCCGATCCCGACCGCGGCTGGGTGTTGGCGGCTTTGACCGATGGCTTGCCCATCAAGTTCCCGCTGCGCCGCGTGCTGGGCGACCTGATGAGGGACAAGATCGACCCGGTTCTCTACAAATTGTCGCGTGATTACGTCGGTGATACCGCGGAAACGGTTGCGCTGCTGTGGCCGGACAATGCTGCGCAGTTCCAGGCCGACGGTGGCGATGCACCGTCCGTTGCAACTGTCGTTGAGGCCGTCCGCTCTAGCCCACCTGCCGCGCTGTCGCGAGCCGTCGGCACGTTTCTCGATGCGCTTGATGCCCGCGGACGTTGGGCGCTCCTGAAGCTCCTCGGGGGTACGCCCCGCGTTGGCGTCTCCGCCCGTTTGGCTAAGACCGCCATTGCTGACATGAGCGGCCACGACGTCTCCGAGATCGAGGAAATCTGGCACGCGCTTGATCCGCCGTATCTCGATTTGTTTGCGTGGCTCACTGCAAAAGGTCCGCGTCCCGATCCGCGAGGCAAGCCCGTGTTCCGGCCGCTGATGCTGGCGAACCCAATCGACGACGCAGGCTGGGCCAGCTTGCGGCCTGAGGACGTCGCCGCCGAGTGGAAGTGGGACGGTATCCGCGTGCAAATCGCAGCGGCCGGGGACGATGTGCGAATTTTCTCCCGCACAGGCGATGACATCTCGCCTGCGTTTCCCGACATGCGATCGGCGTTTCTCGGGCGTCGCGTTGTGGCCGATGGTGAGTTGCTGGTGGTCCGGGATGGCGCGGTCGCCCCCTTCAATGATCTGCAGCAGCGCCTCAACCGAAAGTCCGTGACGCCGAAAATGCTGCGCGAGCATCCCGCTCACGTCCGCCTCTATGACATTCTCTTCGACGGCGACGAAGACCTGCGCGCGTTGTCATACACAGACCGGCGCCAGCGGTTGATCTCATGGCAGGCAGCCCATGCTCCACCGTGCAGTGACATCAGCGAACTTGTGCCGTTCACGCATTTTGCGGAGTTGGAAAAACACTGGGCGGGTGCCCGAGATGCCGGCATCGAAGGGTTGATGTTAAAGCGCACAGCGAGCCCCTATCTCGCGGGCCGTCCCAAAGGTCACTGGTACAAGTGGAAGCGGGCTGCGCTGACGCTCGATTGCGTCCTGATGTATGCCCAGCGCGGCTCGGGCAAACGCTCGTCATTCTATTCGGATTACACGTTCGGCGTTTGGCGCACCGAGACCGATGGGTCGCGGGAGCTGGTTCCTGTCGGCAAGGCCTATTCCGGGTTCACAGACGCGGAACTCAAAGAACTCGACAAGTTCATTCGCGCCAATACGACCGAAAGCTACGGACCGGTGCGCGCAGTCACGCCGAGCCTCGTCCTCGAAGTGGCATTTGATGCGGTGCAGACGTCGACGCGGCATAAATCCGGCGTTGCCATGCGGTTTCCGCGCATTCACCGCATCCGTTGGGACAAACCCGCCGCGGAGGCCGACACTCTTCAATCGGCCATTGCCCTCATTCCCAAAATGCCAACTGGGAACGAATAGCGGGACCGCGCAGGGGAGGAGGGGCGCGCGATCCCGCTGAAGGGGCGTGGTGTTTAGAACGTGAGCACACCGCCGCCGCCAACATCGACCACTTGACCTGTAACCCAGCGTGAGTCGGGACCAGCCAGAAACCCGACGACATCGGCGACATCTTCGGCTTTACCGATGCGCTTGAGAGCTTGCTTGCTCAGCGCGAGGTTTGCCCCGTCGGCGCTTTTCACAAATTCGGCCATGTCCGTTTCGATCACGCCCGGTGCCACAGCGTTGACCGTGATGTTGCGCGGCCCCAGCTCGACAGCGAGAGACTTCGTGATGTTGTCAACCGGAGCCTTCAGCATGGAGTACGCAGGCAAAGCCGGGAACGGCGCGCGGGCCACAATCGAACTGGTCGAGATAATGCGGCCGCCATCGTTGAGGCGCGAGAGGGCCGCTTGCGTGATGAAGTAGAGCGCCTTCACGTTGACTGCGTAGATATCGTCGAGTTGCTGCTCCGTCGTGTCTGCGAAACTGACGAAGGGTGCAATGCCAGCATTGTTGACGAGAATGTCGAATTTGGTTTTACCGCGTTTCGAAAGCTCAGCATCGACGCCTGCAAACAGTTTCGCAACCGCGCCCTTTTCGGTCAGTTCTGCGCCGACCGCAAAAGCATCACCGCCTTTGGCCTTGACGGACGCGACGACTTCGCCGGCGGCGTTGGCGCTTTTGCCGAAGTGCACACCGACCGTGGCGCCGTCTGCGGCGAGGCGCTCGGCGATCGCGCGACCAATGCCACGGCTGGCGCCGGTGACCAGGGCGATTTTATCTGTAAGGGGCTTAGACATTGGGTTTCTCCATATTTGTGAATGCATTAGCCCGTCTCTGGAGGCGGGCGGCGGGACCATTTAGGCGCCGTCGGGGAGTTAAATACTCCTTAATTCCCATTGTTCAAGTTTATTGAACTATTGAATTATCAAATCCTCGTGTGTACCTTTCAACTCATGCAAAGGCCGTTTGTTCATCCACCGATTGAGACCGTGACGTTAGAGGGCCTCCTCTACGCGCTCGCCGATCCTGTGCGGCTTGAGATCATCCGCAAACTTGGCACCGGCACCTGCGGTATGAACTGCCAGTCGGCCGCGCCTGTCACGATGGCGAAGTCGACGCAATCGCATCACTTCCAGATTTTGCGTGAAGCGGGGTTGATCAAGTCCGAGCGCCGCGGTGTGGAAGTCGTGAACTCATTGCGTTGTGATGAGATCGCGACCAAGTTTCCAGGGCTCGTGCCCGCGATTTTGAAGGCGGCAGATGTAAAGGGGCGCGGCGGCGCCGCGTGATTCACGTTCCAGGGAGCGGGATGTGTTTGAAGGGTTTCAGCGCAAGCTATCCAAAACCGGCGGCATCGAGATTAACTCTGTAATCAGCGGCAGCGGACCGCCGGTTCTCCTGCTGCACGGGTATCCGCAGACACACGCGATGTGGGCCAAGATTGCGCCCAAGCTGGCACAGCGATTCACGGTGGTTGCGGCGGACTTGCGCGGGTACGGCGACAGTTCCAAGCCAGCGTGCCTGCCGAATTGTTCGAACTATTCGTTCCGCGCGATGGCGCAGGATCAGGTTGCGCTGATGCGCGGGCTTGGGTTTGAGCGGTTTCATGTCATCGGGCATGATCGCGGCGGCCGCGTCGCTCACCGCATGGCACTCGATCATCCCGATCGCGTGCTCTCGCTGGCAGTGATGGATATCGTGCCGACCTACGCGATGATCATGGACACCAACCATCGCGTCGCAACGGCCTATTGGCACTGGTATTTCCTGGCGCAGCCCAAGCCGTTCCCCGAGCACATGATCGGGCGCGACCCGGATGCGTTTTTCGAAACCTGTTTGACCACCTGGGGCAAAGCAGCTCTGTCCGATTTCGATCCCGCGCAATTGGCCGAATACCGGCGCTGCTGGCGCGACCCAGGTTTCGTCCACGGCTCGTGCTCGGACTACCGCGCGGCGTTGGCGGTTGATGTCGTCCACGATGCGGAAGATCTGGCGCGCCAGGTCAAGTGCCCCGCGCTGGTGTTCTGGGGCACGCTCGGTCTGATGCACCAACTGTTCGACATGGAAGCGGAGTGGAAGAAACGGCTGTCGCAAATGGAAACCGCAACCCTGCCTGGCGGACATTTCTTTCCCGATCAGTTTACGGACGAGACGGCGGCGGTGTTGGGGGATTGGTTGGAGGGCGTCCCGGGGTCATGACCCGAATTCGCTGCACTTGAATTTAGGATCGTGCCCCGTTCGGCATGCGAGGCGCAATGCACCAAACGCGCCGCCTCACAAATGTCATCCTCGGGCTTGTCCCGAGGATCCATGGTGTAGCAAACAAGGGAACCAGCCTATCAATGGATCCTAGGCACAAGGCCTAGGATGACAGCGGGGGCGGGAGAGGAAGGGCAACCTGCAGCACGCTGGATGAGAACCAAACGCCCAGGGAATCAAAAGGCTGTGGAAAATCCGCGCACAAACCAAAAAAATGCCAACAATCGGTTGCAGCGTAAAAGCTAGAATATGTTTGGAAGCTGGCACGAGATGTATTGGTTCTGCAAATCTTATCCCTTCGGCACGGAATGGGCACGCGATCAAGATGTCATCGCTGAGCTGCAGTTCAAATTGGCGGCTCAGCCGAACAGTGACTATCGTAAACTAATAATGTTGTGCCAGAGCACAGAGCGTGGCGACGACATTTACATCTGTCTTCCGCAAGAAAATTTGCTCGCATTCTTCCCGGGCTACCAACCGGTCGATCATCGACCAGACTACTACACGTCAAAACTTTTGGCTGAAGAAGGGTTTTTTAGTAGCCTTTCCGACCCGCCACGATGCGCAGCGTTCGGGCAGCACTTCTGAACGTGGTCGAACATTTTCTTCCAGCCAGAGCTGTATGTCGGACTGAACCCACTCGTGAAGTCCAACATCTCGCAGCGCGCAAAGTCGTTGGGCCTCGCAAGGGGCTCGGCGCCAGCCTACAATTTTTCCTACCCCAACGCCGCTCTCTCCACCCCGTCATCCCCGCGCCTTTGAGCGCAGCGAAAGGGAAACACGGCGGGGACCCAAACAAGCCGATGGCTGGGGGAGGTGTGAGATTGAGCAAGATGCCGTCTTCTTTTCCCATTGACGCTTGCGTGGATGGCCGCCTGTCGTGCCTCCGGCACGATCCCGCTGGGACGCGGCCATGCCGGGAAATTGGAGCGCCGCGTACGCGGGTTAGGGGGAGGGTTTCACCCCAACCGCCGCCGGAACTCCTCATACCCATACTCGCGTAATACCCTGTACGTGCCGTCTTCATCCAACATTGCCATATCCGGAAGCGGGGTGCCGTTGAAGGTCGTGTTCTTCACGAACGAATATTGCATCATGTCGGTGAACACGAGGCGGTCGCCGGGCTTAAGCGGTTGATCAAACGAGTATTCGCCGATCACGTCGCCGGTCATGCAGGTCTTGCCGCCCAACAGATACGTGTGCGCTTTCGCGCCCGGCTCGCCCGCGCCGATGATCATCGGCCGGTAAGGCACTTCCAATACGTCCGGCATATGCGTGGACGCGGACGTGTCGAGGATCGCCAGCGGCTTTTCGTTCCAATGCAGATCGAGCACGGTGGCTACGAGATAGCCAGTATCGACGACAAGGCCCGCGCCCGGCTCCAAATAAACCTCAACGCTGAACTCGGCCTTAAACGCCTTGACGGCCGCGATCAGCCGCTCAACCTTATAACCAGGCTTGTTCATGAAATGCCCGCCGCCGAAGTTCACGGCCGTGACGCGCCGCACATAGTCGCCGAGCGTCTTAGCCACATGCTCGATCAGGCCGACAGAACCGTCGTCCAAACTCTCGCACAGCGCGTGCGTATGCAGCACGTCGATATCGTTCCAGGGGAGTTTGTCGAGTTCGGCGCGCGTCGTGCCGAAGCGCGAGCCGGGCGCGCACGGATCGTATAGCGGCCCACCGAGCGTCGCGTTCGAGTAGCCGGGATTGATGCGGATGCCAACGTGCTTGCCAGCTGACTTCACCAGGGGCAGATATTGCGCGATCTGCGACGGCGAGTTGAAGTAAATGTGCCCGGCAAGGTTCAACACGCGCTGAACTTCGCCCGGCCCGTAAGCCGGCGCGTAGACGTGGACTTCCTTGCCGAATTCCTCATGCCCCATGCGCGCTTCGTACTCGCCCGACGCCGTGGTGCCGTCGAGCGTGTCGCGCATCAACGGAAACGCCGCCGGCATCGCCCACGACTTTGTGGCGAGCAAGACCTTCGCGCCGCTTTCCTGTTTCACGCGCGCGGCCGTCGCCAGATTGCGCTTCAACGCGGCCACATCGAGCACGTAGGCGGGGGTTGCCATGGAGGTGGGGAGATTGGGTGATTTCACGTGAGCCTCAGCGTTCCCCCTCTCCCCATCGAAGGCGATGGGGAGAGGGAATAAGTGAGCGCGCTATATAGAGTTTGCATCCCAAAAGCACAATTGCACTGCAAGGGCCCGGGTACGCCGCGACTCGAGTTGCTCCGCAAGTGCCGCGACATCGCTTCCACGCGCCGCACACTTGGCGCGGGTGAGTTGCGGCCTATTTATGAGCCAACGCAGCCGGCATCCCGCCGCTCCGGAATCAGGAGACCTGCCATGCTCACGATCCGCAAAGCAGACGACCGCGGCCGCGCCAACTTCGGTTGGCTCGACGGCCGCCACACCTTCTCGTTCGGCCGCTATTATGACCCCAATCACATGGGATTTGGACCGCTGCGCGTCATCAACGATGACCGCATCGCGCCGGGCAAAGGCTTCCCCATGCACCCGCACGCCGACATGGAAATCGTGACCTACGTGCTCGACGGCGCTCTGGCGCATAAGGACAGCCTCGGCAACGGCTCGGTGATCAAGCCGGGCGATGTGCAGCGCATGTCGGCGGGAACCGGCATCCGTCACAGTGAGGCCAATCCTTCGGCGACAGAGTCAGCGCATCTTCTGCAGATCTGGATCGAGCCGGTCGAGACCGGTTTGCCGCCCGGCTACGAGCAGAAGACGTTCACGGCCGACGACAAGCACGGCAGACTTCGCCTCGTTGCGTCGCCGGACGGCCGCGACGGCTCGGTCACCGTACGCCAAGACGTGAACCTCTACGCGAGCCGGCTGAGCGGAGCTGACAAAGTTTCGCACGATGTCGGCACAGGGCGTGCGGCCTGGCTGCAGGTGGCGACGGGCTCGGTCGCCGTCAACGGCACGGTATTGAACGCCGGCGACGGCGCTTCGACCACCGATGCTGGAGTGCTGTCAATCGAGGGCGTAGAGGACGCGGAAGTTCTGCTGTTTGATATGGCCAAGTCATAGGTCAAAACCGGCGTCCCGTTCTATTCTGCGATCGTGACGGTGAAGCTGCGCTTTGCAGTTTCACCGGTTGCGAGGTTGGCAGAGATCGCGAACGTATCGGTGCCAGTCTGACCGGCCCGCGCGGTGTAGTAAATCCCCATGCCTTTGGTTTTGGTACCGATGCAGGTGCCCAGCGCGGTTGTCGTAATTGTTGTGTCCTGGCCCGGCGTGAACGACACGTCGCCCTTGGCGGGCTGAGCGGTGATGGTGATTTCAGGCGGCGCGAGTTGTTCGCAGGCTTTGCCAACGGCGGCCATGATGAAGACGCGGGCGGGGCGCCCGGCAACAACGGGCGACGTTCGCGTTCCCGTGGCTTCGGATGGGGCCAAGGGCGGCTCCACGCCAACACCGGTCGCGGGGCCTTCGGCGGCACACGCGGAGAGGAGCAGTATCGTCACAGCAATTGGCAAACGGCTCGGCATGGTCGTCCCGGCTCGGGCGAGGTTACGTGGGCGGCTCAAATTATGGCATGCCATAGTGCGCAAACGAAACCCATGATCGTTGAGCACGATCAACACCCAGCCTCACCCGCCCTCGGTTGTTCCCCATGCCTTCTCAAAGCGGGCTGCGGCGAGATCTTCCGGTTTGATCCAGAACTGCACCATACCCATGTCGCAGAACACAAAGCCATCATCGACGCCGTAGTCGCTGTCGATCTGCAACAGCAGAACGAGTCCGTGTTCATGGGCCCGGTCTGCCGTTCCCTGCACGCTTGTTCCTGCCCCCACCATCTGGTGGCGATTGAAGCGCGCCTCGCGCCGGGTTGGCTTGCCCTTGAACTTATATTCGACGACAGCAGCCGGGAGCTTGCGGGCCTCTTTGTCATTGACTT
>JANOFU010000045.1:0-9302 GCA_031413815.1 Hyphomicrobium sp.
AACACCCGCCACAGACGACGCCGTTGATGACGTCAACAACGACAGGTGAACTAAACGAAATTCCACAGCCTCAGAAGGCGGCCACAACCGGGTGATTACCTAAGAAAGTAGGGTGGGCCCGGCTAAAGGGCTTCGCGGTAAATCAGAATGGCATCATCGCGGGACAATATCCGGGGATTGTTCGCAAGAAGGCGCGTGACCTTCAGCACGCCATCGGCAAGGCCGGGCAAATGCTCTTCGCGGATACCGAAATCTGCCAGATGTTTGGGGATGCGAATGTCCTCGGCCAATAGTTTCATGGTATGAATGGCCAGGATCGCGGTGTCGCGTTGCGAAAGGCCGCCGGTTTGGGCACCAAGAAGCCCTGCGACTTCCGCAAACTTCTGCAGATTTCCGATTAGGTTGAAAGTCAGCACCGGCCCCATCACGATGCTGTTGGCTACACCGTGGGGAATATGGAATTCGGCCCCGATTGGATAGGCGAAGGCATGCACCGCCGTAATGCCTGCATTCGCAAAGGCGATTCCGGCCAACATGCTGCCTTCAAGCATGGCCGTCCGCGCCGCGATATTGCTGCCATCGGCATAAGCGGATCGCAGGTTCTGCGAGATCAGGCGGATCGCCTGCCTTGCCAGAGTGTCGGTAACATCACTTGCGTTTTTGGAGGTAAAGGCGCCCGACCGCATGCAACAACGCATCCATGCCGCTGGCGGCGGTAACAGATTGCGGCGCGCCAACCGAAAGTGCCGGATCATCGAGGGAAAGGGCCGGAAACAGAAAGGGACTGACGATGCCCTTTTTCAGATGCTCGGCCTCATCTGAAAGGATGGCGATATGGGTCACTTCGCTGCCGGTTCCGGCGGTTGTCGGGATCAGGATCAGTGGAATGCCGGGGGATTTGACGAGATCCATGCCGAACATAGTGGCAATCGGCTGCTCGGCGCGGGCAAGGATCGAAGCAACCTTCGCAATATCCATCGCCGAGCCGCCACCTACGCCGATGATCAGGTCCGCCCCAACTGCAGCGGCCAGTTTGGCGCAAGCTTCGGCGGTTTCGATCCTTGGGTCAGGTTCCACCGTGCCAAACATATGGGTTGCAGCACCCGTACCGGCCACCAGATCCTGCACGCGGCCGGCGATCCCGGCGGCGATGACCCCTGGGTCTGACACGACCAGCACCGAGGTGGCAGCAAACCTTTGCAGTTCTGCAGGCAGACTCTCAAGCGCCCCAACCCCAAATCGGATGCGGGGGGTGGTTTGAAACAGGAAAGGTCTGGTCAAGTCAGTCATAAGTCCCTCCGGGAGCGTGCTTGAAGGTCCGCCAGAGATCGGGGTCGTGGCCCGTGACCACCATCGCCTTGGTCTTTTCGGCGATGGCATGCAGCTTGCGCACAGACTGTGCCGCGTCGACCGAAGAGCAGACAAGTCCCGGCAAGGCTCTTTCTTCCCAATGGTCCATCGTATAGGCGGCATCGATCGCCAGCAGGATCGGGCCGGTATTTGGCAAGGTGATCAAAAAGGACTGATGTCCCGGCGAATGGCCCGGAGTAAAAATCATCCGCACCACGCCGTCATTGAACAGGTCATAATTGTCTGAGTCCAAGCCTTGCAGGTACTTCCACTTCAGACCGGGTTTGTCAAAATCGGCGCGGATATACGCCCCGGCGGAAAACCAGTCCGGGTTGAACGCATAACTCCATTCGATGCGCTGGACATAGTGAATGGCATTCGGGAATCGTCCGATGGCGCCGGAATGGTCCAGATGAAGGTGCGATTGCAGGACATAAGCCACACCTTCGGGACGCACGCCGATGCTGGCCAGTTGGTCGACACAGTTTTCATGCCGACCCATCACCGGATCATAGGCATCAATCACCGCACCCCAGTGTTTGCGCTTGTCGATCGCTACTTCTGCGGCATTGCCGCCATCGATCAAGATATTGCCGCGCGGGTGACGCAGGAAGAACCAGGGCACCGGAATCTCGAAATCCGAGTCCCCACCCTGATTCATCTTGATATACTTTGTCTTGGTTCTCAGCGTTCCGGTCTGAAACATGTAAAGTTCGATGCGCGAAGACGCGCCTTTGGCCGCACCCTGCCGGGATGCTCCGAATGCGCTGTCGGCGCCATTGAACTCCACAATCTTCATCTTGCAGTCCGTCTTTCGCCAATTAGGGGTCAGGCCCGAGTCGTGCGTCTGTTGAAAGCCCTCAAGGACAAGGATAGGCCTCAGCCAGGCTGCGCGCCACAAGGACCGAGGCCCCTTCGCTGGCGTTATCGGGGTTATTGCGCATCCAAGTCACGAACACCTCGAAGATTTGGCCGACCGTTGCCCCTTCGGGATGCGAATGGCTGGAGCCGCCGACCATGGAGCCGCACAGCGAAGCATCAGAGACGCCGTTGATATAGCCGGCACACAGCGAGAAGTTGGTGAAATAGACCATCGAGTCACTTTTAGGCGTATCACAGAGCGCCAGAAGTTCAGCCCCATTGAGGCTATCGGCGCAGACATCTGATGCCGCCCCACCCAGCATCAGGATCGCAACGGCTAGGACGTTGAAGTGCATATGGGCCCTCATGTGTTGCGACTTGGTGGCACGGTCTCGCCACGTTCTTGCTTGAAACGCTCGGCCTCGGCCTGCGCCAGTTCGGGCGACGAAAACACTTTGTCCTCAAAAAGAATGAACGGCTTGGCCCGGTCGGCGTTCAACTGCGCCACGCACCATTCCTTGTCCGGCTTGGTGCAAATGACCATGTAGGCTCCGGCAATCGGCCCATAGCGGCGGTTGTTCAGGGTGAACAGGCTTTCGCCAAGATCATTCATCTTGTCGGCATCCAGCCCGTTCAGTGCTGCCTTCTCCAGCGCATTCGGAGGGTCAGCCGATGCACCCAGCATCGGCTTGCCATCCGGCCGGTCGGCCATATTCGGCAAAGTGCCCTTGCTCAGATCAGACATCATGCACACTCCATTTCTTTTCGGCTACGGCTTGATGCAGGGTCTACGGCAGCGGGCCATCTTTCAGAAACCCTTTCAGAGCGTTGTGCATGATGGTGGAGACGTTGTTGTTGTAGTTGTTGTGCGAAAGGCTGCCACACCACGACAACGAGCCGGGCGCAAACACCGCCCCGTCTTGCGGCGTCTTGTAGTAGACCATATCGGCCCGAACCATCGGGTTCTCAGTTCCGCCACCATAATATCCCCGAACGGAGAAGTGGATTTCCTCATTCACCTGCAACATCAGGTTGGTATGCCCCTCAGAGCGCGCCAGGAGATAGGCATTGTGCGGCGTGCCGAAATCCAGATCGTAGCGATCCAGTTCCAATCCTGCGGCGCCTCCGCCGACAAGCCCGAAGTCACCGATAATCTCATCCTCGCCGATCCCGTTGAAGAACCATTTGCATTCCGGTCGCTTGCTGTCCTTGGCGCGTCGATAGTAGGACGAGACGTCAAAGCCGTAAGCAGTAAAGGTTACGCCACAAAGCTTGCTGGGAATTCGCCCGCGCGCTCGCCACATTCCGCCGTACTTGCCATCGAACGCGTTGTTATATTCGCCGGGATTTGCCGTCCAGGCCCGGGTTCCGGCTTCGCCTTTGCGCACCTCGATGATGTTGAAGTTATCCGGGTGAAATTCGCTGATCCAGTAAAAGCCGTTGGCCCCCAGATACATCCAGCGACCGCCCTGAAGCTGGTAGGTTTCGTAAGCCGTGAACATCCGCTCCGAAGTATATTCCGGGTGGCTTCCGGTCAGCACCACACGGTAACGCTTCAGCAGGTCCACGCCTTCGCGGTGCAAATCCTCATCTGTCAGCACATCAAATTCATATCCCTCATGTTCCAGCCAGTCGGTCAGGTGCAGGTCGCCGTTCATCTGCCATAACGAGGGCGACAGCCAATGCCGATACTTTGGGCGAAGGTTCAGAATCGGACGCAGGCGCGAAGAATAGCTGACGCCGGAGCCATCAGAATGCAGCGAATAGGTGGAAAGCCCGTATTCGCGATGCTCGTTCAGGAACAGATCAGATGGATTGAGCACGGGCACCTTGCCCGCCAGCAATTGCGCAACCACCGAATTGGTTCCGAGATTATCATTTGCATAGGCAATGTAAGCATTGTTGGGCATGATGAAGGCGATTTTGGACGTCGCCTTGCCGACGGGTGGGCGCACCACAAATGGGACATAGTCCTCCGTATCCGCAGAATCCTCGCTGCCGATACGCAAGCGCGCGGCATAGATCCCGCTGCGTAATCCTTCGGGGACGGTCCATTCGAAATCGACATCCCAACGGGCATCGTCGATGTCGTCGTCATGAAAATGGATCGCTCCATATTCGTCGGGGGCATGATGATAGATCATTTCATCCCCTGTCCAGTTGTGGCCGGTCATCGCGCGACAGGGCATGTTGATCGTGTGGCCATTCAGCAAATTGGCCGAAGTGTCGATCACATAAGTCGATGCGATGTGCTTGGTGACGTTGGCCTGAAAGTCCCAGGCTCCGACAACATCGCCGCGCAAATCGGCACTGCATCCGCGATAGCCGTTGGCCAGATTGGCAATCTCGGACCGCGACAACGCACGCTTCGACAGGCGCGGGCGATCAATCTTGCCGTTATAGACGTTGGTCTGCTCAGGCAGCTCCACCGGCGTCAGAGCTTCCTTGTAATGCGCGCCCGAGATTTTTCTGCCGCTGCGCTCCACCTTGGTCGAGGCTGCAAACAGGAGGGGTGCATCATTGATGGCCGGAGATGTGCCATTGATCGTTTGAGTGGTTGCCGTGGTTTCCCCGGCCGGGTGCAGAACCGCCATGCCAAGGCCACCATTGGTCGCGGTGACGACGGGCATTTGGTAAAGCATCACTTTGCCCGAGGCAGCATCATAGCTTGCCGCAGCAAGATACCATACCTTCGTCAGCAGCTTCTTGCCACTCGACAGCACCGTCACCTGCCCATTGGCCCCGCCGATCATTACCGACAGGCAACCTTTGTCGTCGATAAACAGTCCATAGCCGGTCTTCTTGACCTCGTTCCACTTGGTCAGCAGACCTTGCCGCCCCTTTTCCGGGGTGGTTGGAAAGATGTAGGCCTGCAGGGTGAAGCTTTGCACATTCAGTCGGCCGTCTTGCGGGATCACTACATAAGAGCCACCGTGAATGCGCTGGTTGCGGCCCTTGAAACTGCCGTTGCAAGAGGCGCTGATCATCTCTTCCTTGTAGCCCGGCCCTTCGGGATTGGTGTCGCCGTGAATCAGGCGAACCATCTGCATCGTATAGTCTTCGCCATGTTCGGAATTGACGTAGAACTTAACCTGCCCGCCTGGCGCGATCGAGTATTTGTCGCTGTATCCCGTAATCCGTAGCATTGTCGTTTCCTCTGCGCTTCATTCAAACCGGCAGGTTTGTTCGTGGATGTTAGAGTAATGGTCAGTACCCGTATTGCTTCAAAAACGTGGCGATCCGTTTCAGGAAGATGGCGTGCTCTGCAGCCTCTTCTGATGAAAACGAGCCTTCAAGAAACTTCAGCGGCTCGCCTCGCACGCCGCTGCACACGGCAATGCGGTAATCGGCGAAGTATTTCTTGCACACGGTCACCAGCTTGCCAGCCATCGGTTGGCGACGGAATTTGTCCAGCACGCGGATCAGATCCTCGCTATGCTCAATCGCCGGCCGGCCATTCTTTGGCGGGGCTCCCACCGGGTTTGCCCGATGCTCGGCAATCAGGCGGTTGCGCGTCGCTTCGTCGCGCAACAGCGGCAAAACATAAGTCCGGGTGATAAAGTCATCCGTGGCCATCTTCCCTTCATTGGTCTGAACGCCTGTTGGTTCACCCATTGTCCGACACTCCCCTGACGACAGAATTTGTTGATTGCGACCCTAGGTCCGGTTTCGGCAGCACCGACATGCCCATCTTGACGGCCAGAAACCACACTAGACCCACGCCCAGCGCCCACCAGAACAGGCTCCACGCCCAGATGGAAGGCACGCCGAACACCCAAGCCTCGATCCCGCCAGTTGGGTTGCCAAAAATCGCGTTGCCCAGCACGGCTCCGGGCCCAGTGGCAAAGAAGGCCCAGAGCAGAAGCAGGATCCAGGCGGCGGACTTGACGCGGTTGCTGTTAGGCTTGCCCGAGGCCGCGTTCAGCGCATTATGAAGGGCTTGCCGCCGGTCATTGTCGGCATCCCGCCCCGAGAAAGAGGCGGAAAGCACGCAGATAACAAGATTGAAGAACATGCCCCAGATGCCGGAATGCACGGTAAATGGCCATTTGCCCCATGGCAGCGCATAGCCGGTCAAGATCTGGCCTATAGGCTCGGTCAGCACCACCACAATCAGTCCGACGATCAAGCCGAAAGCTACCGCCCGCCGGGGCACCCAAGGCAGCCAGAGGGCGGCCATCAGCGCTGGCAACAACTGGAAACTCATCGGAATGGCCAGCGCCGCCAGAACCACGGCCACCTTCATTGCAAAGCTGGCCAACATCAGGGCGGCCAAGCACAGCAGCAACATGAAAATTGCGCTCACCCGTTTTTGATCGCCCCAGTCTGCATCACGCTGGAATTGACGCTTGTAAACATCCCGCGCCAGCACGTTGCCCGAACTGGTCAGGAGGATCGCCGAAGTGGACTGGATGGCCGCGATTGCCGAAACCGCCAGCAGGCCCATCAGCCAAGGGTAATGTACACCGATGGCGCGGATATACTGCTGGACCAACTCTCCCTGACGCGCCTCGACCAGTTCTGGCAGGACCGCCGCCCCACCGGCTCCAAGCAAATGGGCCCCAACCCCTTGGAAGGTCGAAAACAACAAAAGCAGCAGTCCAACGCAGAACGCACTTCCCCAGATCTGATGGATGGAAAAGGCGCGCACCCCACGACTTGCCATGCCGATGGTGGTAAAGCCGGGGGCAAACTGGATACCCATCATTGATATCGCGAACGAAAGGCCCATCACGGCTGTCCACGGCCCGCCAAGCGCCTGTTCCAGCCCGATGCCAGAGACCCATTGCACCACGCCAGGCACCACCAGCATGCCAGGATAATCGCCGCCGCCAAAGCCGTGGGTGCGTATGTCCTCCCCAGCGGAGGCACCCACAGTCGCGAGGCCCTGGCCCAGCGCAGTGATCCCTCCGACCTGCTCCAGCGCAAAAATGCCAAGGATTATCACGACCCCGGCAAACAGCGCCCCTTGCACCACCCCAACCGCCGCCGCTGTCCGGATCCCGCCGAGTGCGGCATAAACCAGCATCAGGCCCGCCAGCCCCCACATCGCCACCTCGCGCGACACGGCCCCTTCACTGAGGCCCCACATCAGGGCCCCGGCGGCGCTGAGCAAGATGGCAAGGAAGGGGATGGCAAAGACCACGGCGATCAGTGCAGAAATCAGCGCAATCGAACCGTCGCCGAAGTAGTGCGCGTAAAGATCGCCTGCTGTGACATGGCCGTATTTTTGCGCCATAAGCCATTGGCGCTTTTGCACCAGAACGCCCGCCAGCGGCACGGTGATGACGAAGAGCGAGGCATTCACAAACTGAAACCCATCGCGAAACACCTGCCCCGGATGCCCGGTGACAGTCCAACCAGCAAACATCGCCGCCGAAATCGCGATCACAAACACCCAAGTGCCTATACCCCCCGTTGGGGCAAAGAACTCCTTGGGGTCGGGATGAATGCGCGAGCCCCGAATACCCATGAAAAGGCAAAACGCCCCGTAGGCGAGGAAGAATACGAACATCCAGACGACAGTCTGGGGCATATCAGATCGCCTCCATGTGCGTCGCACCTGTCATTTCGGTGTGCGTTCCCGAATGATGCGCAATGCTTCTTTCAAGTAGATCCGAAACACCGGGTAATTCTCACTCATCGGGAAATGGCCGATATCCTCCATTTCGATATAGACGCCGCCGGGGATCTGCCGGGCGGTGGCCTCGGATTCCTCAGGCGTGGTCAGATAGTCATAGGTCCCTGTCATCATCACCACTGGGCAGCGGCGGCCGTCGATATTCTTGAGTTCGTCACGAAGATCATGATCGACAGAGTAGAAATAGAGGTCGCCTTTGAACGCCTCGGACCCTTGCGTGTAGTAAAACCAGGTCAGCCAGCGATCCATGTCGGGCGATTGCGGGGCCATCAGATCCCAAACGCCGCTTGCGCAGACCTGTGCCGCATTGGCATGCGGATGGCGCCACCAATCGAGGTAGAAGCCCGGCGAATTGGCTGCCGCCTCGACTGGGATCACCGCCTTGAACCGGTTCGGCCGCCGCAGCGCCAGTTGCAAAGCAACGTTGCCGCCAAAGGACGAGCCCATGAAGATCGGGTCACGCAGTCCAAGCGCATCGCACAGGGCCACGATGAAATTCACATAATGATCGGCGGTCAGCCTGTACTCCTGCTTCCACCATTCCACGTTATGGGGCGGATCGGATTTGCCGTGCCGCGGCAAGTCGTAGGCTATGACGTTATAATGCCGTGTGATCTCCTCATCCTCCAGCAACCCACGCCACTGATGGTTGTGACAACCCGCAGTGTGCTGACAGACCAGCGGGGTCCCTGTGCCGTTTTGCAGGTAGAATACCTTGTATTCCAACCCGTCCACGTCAATCGTCACATAGCGCCCTGTCACCGGTGAGTGTTTTACCATGACCCGCTCCTCAACTTCCTATTCCCAGTGCGCATCTCAAACCGGCACTCCGCTCTTGCGAAGCAACTCGAACTGAACCGTAAAGTTACGCAGGTTCTTCATCAAGATCAGATGGTTGCCCTCGATCTTCAGATCGCGGCGGAACGAGGCGGACCAGATGCCGTGATACATCGGCAGAGGAATGGGGCGTGAAAACTCCCGCCACGTTGCCGCCGAAGCCCTCAGCAGAAAGTCGCAGGCATCCATCGGACCGGCATTGGTTTCGATCCGTTTGACCTTGCCGTCGTGCATCTCAATCAAGATCCTCGCATGCTCCATGTCGAAGATGAAGCTGCAAGTGTAGTAACGGGCCATGGCGGCGATAGTCTCGTCACTGTTGGTCAGGCTTTCATATTTGCGCGCCCAAGCCTTAATGTCCGGCTTCATCTTCTATCCCCAAGCATCGCATCTGTGCCCCGAAGAGCTTTTGGTGTGGCGGGCTCAGCTAACCGGATCCGGCCGGCATCGACTTCATTTTTCATCGGGCAAAACGCCTGCTTTGCGGGCATCGCCCAAAATGTTGCGCACATTGCCGATCTCGCTGGCCGACATGCCAATTTCCTCCAGCAGATTGTCGACGAAAGGCATCTGCGCCCGATAGCGCAGCGCTGAATTCACGACATTTTCCGCG
>JANOFU010000046.1:0-51723 GCA_031413815.1 Hyphomicrobium sp.
TAACTTGCGACCTTGAAGGGGTCTATCCCCGCGGTGACCGCTCGCTGCCCGTGAGGCTTGGTGGTGACCTTGCCTCACGGGCCTGATCATCGGCGTCAGTTAACCCTACGATCAAGCAATTCCTCAGATACAATCCCCGCGCTCAAAACCTCGCCCATACTGCGCGCATCCCGGTCCGTGAGGGGGCGCTGCTTAAGAGGCGTCTCATCGGTGTGGAGCGGGAGGCAGGTTCCGTTTGCATGCGTTACGCACGCGCGCTGGCGGAAGGCTCAGGTCGTCCACCCGGTGCAAGTCCGGGAAGCGGGGAAACCGCGTAACGGCCGATCTTAGGCCCAAAATCCTGTCGCGGGGCGGCTCGCGTCGCTTCTCTACCACCACGGATTGCCCGAGCGGCCCCGGCCGCCCCGCACCCCTCAGCCGCCGAACCTCCGGATCGCAAGATCGCGGAGTGCGGCGGCAGTGAAAAGAGGGTTCAGGGTGTCGGGTGTAGGATTCTTGAGGACCGGGCAGTATGACGGCATGTCACTTACTCAACACCCGGCACCCTGAACCCCACACCCACTCTTTCCCGTCATGGCCGCTTCGCAGCGGGATCGTGCGAGCGGCGCGAGCACAGGCCGGGACCCAGACAAGCGTCAATCAGAAAAGGAAAAGGCACTTTGCTCAATCTCACATCCCGCCCAGCCATAGAGCGGGGTCAGGCACCCAAAATGATACCTGACCCCGTCATCCGGTCCGACCGGGATGACAGCGGTTCATGGTGTCAGACACCTCTTGAAAGGCGTCTGACACCGCCCCGGCCTGCGACGTGCCTGACCCCGCTGGGCCCGTCGAAAGTCCCAACGGTGCCGGGTTGAGAAAGTGCGCGCACACGCCTAGGCTCCCGCGGTGCACCATCAGAGATGACGATGGTGTCAAATTACGACGGTGTCAGACACCACTCAGGGGTGTCTGACACCAATGCGCGTTTCCCCGCCCCCGCCCCTTAGAGACCCACCATGATCGCGAAGACGACGACACCGGCCCGCATTACGGATCAGGAAGCGCTCGATTTCCATGCCCAAGGCAAGCCCGGCAAACTTGAGATCACGCCGACCAAGCCGCTCGCCACCCAGCGCGACTTATCGCTCGCCTATTCGCCCGGCGTCGCGGTGCCAGTCGCTGCCATCGCGAAAAATCCAGCGCTCGCCTACCAGTACACCAACAAGGGAAATCTGGTGGCTGTCGTGTCCAACGGCACCGCCATTCTCGGCCTCGGCAATCTTGGCGCGCTGGCATCTAAGCCCGTCATGGAGGGCAAGGGCGCGCTGTTCAAGCGCTTCGCTGATATCGACGCCATGGACCTGCTGGTCGATACCGAAGACGTGGATGCGTTCATCAATTGCGTGCGCTATCTAGGTCCCTCGTTCGGCGGCATCAACCTGGAAGACATCAAGGCTCCCGACTGTTTCATCATCGAAGAGAAGCTGAAAGAGCTGCTCGACATCCCCGTGTTTCATGACGACCAGCACGGCACGGCGATCATCGCGGCGGCCGGCCTGCTCAACGCGCTCGAACTAACGGGCCGCGACATCAAGAGCTTCACGCTCGTTGTGAATGGCGCGGGTGCCGCCGGCATCGCGTGCCTCGAATTGCTAGGCGCCATGGGCATGCCGCGCAAGAACGTGATCTTTTGCGATACCAAGGGCGTGATTTACCAAGGCCGCAAAGAAGGCATGAACCAGTGGAAGTCGGCTTACGCCGCGCAAACCAAAGCGCGTACGCTGACTGAGGCTTTGGTTGGGGCGGATGCGTTCTTTGGGCTGTCAGCGAAGGGCGCCGTCACGCAAGCGATGGTCAAATCCATGGCGCCGAAACCGATCATTTTCGCCATGGCCAATCCCGATCCAGAAATCACACCGGAAGAGGTGCATGCCGTGCGCGATGACGCCATTGTCGCCACGGGCCGGTCCGACTACCCCAACCAGGTCAACAACGTGCTGGGCTTTCCCTTCATTTTCCGCGGCGCACTCGATGTGCAAGCCAAAACCATCAACGACGAAATGAAAATCGCAGCCGTAAAAGCGCTGGCTGATCTCGCGCGCCAGGAGGTGCCCGATCAGGTGGCGGCTGCCTTCCACGGCCGCCGCCCCACGTTCGGCCCCGACTACATTATCCCAGCCCCCTTCGATCCGCGCCTCATCAGCCATGTGCCACCAGCCATTGCAAAAGCTGCAATGGCAACAGGCGTCGCCCGCCGCCCGATCGTCGATATGGATGCCTACGTTGCACAATTGAAGGGCCGTCTTGATCCCGTCACGGGATGGCTGCAATCGACGTTTGATCGCGTGCGCGAAAAGCCCAAGCGCCTCATTTTTGCCGAAGGCGAAGATCATGCCGTCATCCGCGCCGCCAACACCTATTTGGCGCAAGGCTTCGGCCAACCGATCCTCGTTGGCCGATCGGAGATGATCAGAGCCGGGTTCAAAGCGCTCGGCATTCCAATGCGGCCCGAGTTCAAGGTGCTCGACACAGCGACCGCGCCGCATAGCGAAGAATTTTCGGAGTTTCTCTATTCGCGGCTGCAGCGGCGCGGCTATCTGAAACGCGATTGCGAACGCATGGTGCGCAACGAACGCAACGTGTTCTCAGCCCTGATGGTCGTGCACGGACACGCCGGCGCAATGGTGTCGGGTGCCACGCGCAATTGGACCAGCGTGCATCAGGATGTGCGCCGGGTGATGGACGCCAAACCGGGGCGTACGATCATCGGCGTGTCGCTCGCGTTATGCCGCGGCCGCGCGGTGCTGATCGCCGACACCAGCGTGCACGACATGCCGACGGCCGAGCAGTTGGCCAACATTGCAGTGGAAGCGGCCCGCGCGGCCCGCGGCTTCGGCCTGACGCCGCGCGTCGCCATGCTCGCTTATTCAACGTTCGGCCAGCCGCGCGGCGAACGCTCCGATCAGGTCAGTCAGGCGGTGAAAATCTTGGACGAGCGCCAAGTCGATTTCGAGTACGACGGCGATATGGCGGCCGACGTGGCGCTCAACGCCGATTTGATGAAGCTCTATCCGTTCTGCCGGTTGACCGACACCGCCAATGTGCTGGTGATGCCGGCGTTCCACGCGGCGTCGATCGCCACAAAAATGCTGCGCGAACTGGGCGGCGCGACCGTGATGGGCCCGCTGCTGGTCGGTCTCGAACACTCAGTCCAGATCTGCACCCTCGGCGCGACGGACGCGGATATTATGAATCTAGCGGCCTTAGCGGCGTATGATCTGGGCGGGTGATGCGTAGGTTGGGCTGAACCTTCTTGTGAAGCCCAACACTGCAGCGCAAAAGTTGTTGGGCTTCGCGAGCAAGGGCTCAACCCAACCTACAGCTTGATCCTTCCACCATCTCGCGCCAAAATACTCCTATGCGCTATGCCCACTACAGTCTGATGTCCTTGTTGCTGTGCCTCAATCTCGCATGCTTGATGGCGGGCGGGGCGTGGTTGTGGCTTGGCTTTGCCGCTGCAGTGTTCCTATCAACCATCATCGACGAAGCCGCGGGCGACGATCTGACGGAGCCTGCCGGGTCTGGCGCCCCAGTCTTGGTATTTAATACGCTGCTGTTTGCGACGCTGCCTCTGCTGGCTCTGAACGCGCTCGCTTTTGCGGCTTTGCTCGGGACCGGCGATCCGCTGTACTTATCGGCTCTCGGCTTCGGGTCAGCCGAAGCGCGCGAGGCAACCACTCCATTCCACGTCCTTGGCGGCGTGCTCGGCCTCGGCCTTTATGGCGGAGCAGCCGGTATCAACGTCGCACATGAATTGGTCCATCGCACCGGCAATCAAACAGCCCTTAACGTGGGCCGCTGGCTGCTCGCTTTTGCGTTCGACACCACATTCGCGATTGAACATGTCTATGGCCACCATCGCAACGTCGCGACTGCCGCCGATCCAGCAACCGCCCGGCGTGGAGAATACGTGCTGGCCTTTGCCTGGCGCTCAGCGCGCGACGGCAACCTCAGCGCCTGGACCATTGAAGCCGAGCGTTTGAAGCGCAAGGGACTGCCCGTCTGGAGCTTCGCCAACCGCGCCATCACGTGGCAGGCTGCATCGCTCTTCATACTTGCCGTGTGGGGGTTGCTCGCCGGCGGGTTGGGTGTCGCCGTTGCACTTGCGATCGCCGCCGTCAGTAAGTTTTTTCTGGAAGCCGTGAACTACATCGAACACTACGGGCTGGTGCGTGTACCGGGCACGCCCGTCGAACCACGCCATTCTTGGAACTGCGATCACGGTACTACCAACGGAATGCTCTACAATCTGGCGCGTCATTCCCATCATCACCGGTTCGCGGCCAAGCCCTATTGGGCGCTCGAGGTGGAACCGGCATCACCGCAAATGCCACACGGATACATGACCATGATCATCGCCGCGATGGTGCCGCCGGTATGGACGCGGCTGATGACGCCGCGCTTGGCGGCGTGGGATTCCAACATGGCCAATGATGCCGAGCGCGCGCTGGTGAGTGCGACAGAGGTTTGATCGGTCAAACGGTGCGCATCCGGCCAACTGTCATCAGACTGGCACAGAACTGTCCTCAGGGACGGCTCTTCAAAACGCCGTAGGGAGAGCCCAGAACTTCCAAGGAAAAACAACACGAAGTCTGGTCTTCGACGCGATTGGCGATTGTCCGGCATCAACCGGTGGCGAAGCTGGCTTCAATGGCCTCGCGGATCAACCGCGGCAACTCCGGGGACCGGCCAATGGGGCCAGCATAGTGCGCATTGGCACCGGTCGAACGAATGGCCTCGGGTACGTCCTCCGCTGCATGCAGGCCATCGCCCGAAAAGAAGCCAGAGACAATCGTCGGGCGCGTATCAGCCCTGAGTGCATCTTCCAAGAATGTCGCTTCCTCTAAGAACGCGGACGTCACATCGGCAAACAATCCACGGGCTGCCATCTGCGCTGCAGCCGCCCGGGTTGCGTTGGCTGATGCCGGCCCAAGCTGCGACCCGTGCCCGACGACGAGCAGGCGTGCGTCCCACCCGTCGATCTTGGCGCGGGCTGCCGCTGACAACGCTTCGCACAGCATCAAGCCGGGAAGCCGTGCATCGAGGCCGAGCGGCGGCAGCACGCGGCACTGTCGCCCGTAGTTGGTGTTGGCGATGCGTTCGGGCAGGACTTTGTTGGTGAAGTAGCCGTCCGCCATAAACATCGGATAGACGGCAATCGACGGCGCGCCGCTTTTACCGGCTTCATCGAGCGCCGTCTCGAACTCAATCTCGCCCTTCAGCACGCCAGCTGTCACGGTGCGAAACAGCCCGAGTTTCGAAAGCGCGTCGCGGTGGGCCATCAGCGTCGAATTGGGAGACGGTCCTCCGCGGTCACCATGGGCAGCGAGCACAACGGCGATGTTTGAGAGATCGGAATGGGTCATGGCGAGAGCGCAGCCGTGATGAGTGCCCGCACACCCGCAGACAGCTTGAGCGTTCTGGCGGCTGTATGACCTCGCTCCGACATCTTGCCCCAAGTCTTACGAAAGATGTCCGCCACTTTCTCTGGCTCATGCTTCGCCGCGAAGTCGTCCGCGTAGTGCTCGAGGAACACGAGGCAGGCCACGTCCTCAAGGGCTTGGCCGTCCGGATCCTGTTTGAAGTTCTCTTTGCGGATGAGCGTCGCGACACGCGCAATCATAGCCTCGTCATACCCGCACTCAGAAAGGATTGCTGAGGCCCACTCGGCATGCTTGCGCTTCAAATCGTTGCGCCAGTGGTGATAGCCAGCGCGGTCCATAGGATAACTGTCGCGCGGCACTATCCAACGGCGCAAATGCTGCGCGCGAACGGCAAGCCGCAACGCCTCCGGGGCGTTTGGGAAAAAGCGCACAAGCATCGCCGACATGCGCTCGCCATAGACCAGCTCCGCCGGCCGTGTTTCACCCTTTACCACCTCAAGATGGGGGTCTTGGGCATTGGCGGCGTCGATCTGGTTGAGGGCCATTTCAAACGGCGTCATGTGTCATTCCATCGCTGATCGCACTCTGGTGCGAGACGCCTGCAAACGAGTCTCGTATAAGACCAGCGATGCCGAAAATCCGCAAGCCATCCGAACTGCCAACCAGAGTCTGCGTCATTTGCGGGCGCCATTTTACGTGGCGCAAAGCCTGGGCGAAGGTGTGGAACGAGGTGAAGTACTGTTCCGGCAAATGCCGGGGCAAACGCGGCGGCCGCGGCGTCAGTCAGAAGGCGGCGACGGCAACCGGTAAGGCTTAAGGGTGGCGAGGAACTTTTTAGCGCTATCTCGGACCGCGATCCTGTCGGCGTCTTTCATCTTTCGCCACGTGGCATAGATTTGGCCCAGCCTCGGATTCCTGCTGAGTTTGTCTTCGTTGCGGTCGAGGAAATCCCAATAGAGCGCATTGAACGGGCAGGCCTTCGGGCCAGTGCGCTGTTTGACGTCATAGCTGCATGATTTACAGTAGTCGGACATCTTGTTGATGTAGTTGCCGCTCGCGGCATAAGGCTTTGACCCGAGCAAACCGCCATCGGCAAATTGGCTCATGCCAAGGGTATTGGGTAGTTCGACCCACTCAAACGCGTCGGCGTAGACCATCAGATACCACTCATGCACCTCTTTGGGGTTGATGCCAGCCAACAGTGCGAAGTTGCCCGTCACCATCAGGCGCTGAATGTGGTGGGCGTAAGCCTCCTCCTTCGTCTGCGTGATACACGCCTTGAGGCAAGCCATATCCGTCTCGCCAGTCCAGTAGAAGTCCGGCAGCGGGCGCGTGTTGCCGAAAAAGTTCTCTTCCACATAGCCCGGCATTTTCAGCCAGTAGATGCCACGCACATATTCGCGCCAGCCGATGATCTGCCGGATGAAGCCTTCCGCTGCATTCAACGGCACGCGGCCTTTGGCATACTCGGCCGCCACGCGCTGGCATACAGCCAGCGGGTCCAAAAGTCCGACGTTAATGTAGAGCGAAACGATGGAGTGATACAGGAACCGCTCGCTTGTTAGCATCGCGTCCTGGAAGTCACCGAAGTTCGGCAGCGCCACTTTTACGAAGTGATCGAACGCCGCTTGCGCTTCGATGCGCGTGACGGCAAACCAGAACGGCTCCAGATCACCAAAATGATTGCCGAACCGTTTCGCAACGAGTTCGATCACGTCACGGGTAACCGCGTCAGGCTTAAACGCCTTTGGTTTTGGGATGAACAGGTCAGGCTTCGCAGCCTTGCGGTTGTCCGCGTCGAAGTTCCACTGTCCGCCTTCGGGCTCGCCGCCATCCATCAACAGCCCGGTTTTGCGGCGCATATCGCGGTAGAAGAACTCCATGCGCAGCGATTTCCGATCGCGCGCCCACGCGGCGAACTCCGGGATCGAACACACGAATCGATCATCGCGCATGACGTCGACCGGGACACCGATCATTTGCGGCCATGTGCCAATCAGCTCGGCCACGCGCCATTCACCCGGCTCCGTCACAACAATACGTTCGGGCTTGAGAGCACCCGCAAACCGCGCAACTTCACTGGTAAAGCTGCCACCGTTCTTCGGATCGTCGAGTTTGGTGTACTCAACCCGCCAGCCCGCCGCGCGTAACTCCTCGGCAAAATGGCGCATGGCCGAAAAGATGAAGGCGATCTTCTTCTTGTGGTGACGGACGTAGGTCGCTTCCGCCGCCACCTCAGCCATTACGACCACATCGCACTTAGGATCGCCGGCCTTAAGGCTCGCCAGCGACAGAGATAACTGGTCGCCGAGAACTGGGATCAGCGCGCGAATCCGCGCTTGAGACTTGGCGGCCATATCTACCTAGAAGGTTGTGCTAAACCGGTACCTTGAATACGAAGAATGCGCCTGCCACGATCAGTGCAAAGCCGATGGCGTGATTAATGGTGATCGCCTCCTTCAGGAACAGAACCGAGAACGCGGCAAATACTGTCAGGGTAATGACCTCCTGAATGGTCTTCAGTTCTGCCGCCGTATAGACCGCGTGCCCGTGGCGATTGGCGGGCACTGCGAGACAGTACTCGAACAGGGCAATCCCCCAGCTCGCCAAGATCACGATCCAGAGCGGTGATGCCTTATATTTCAGATGCCCATACCAGGCGAATGTCATGAACACATTGGACAGCGTTAGAAGCAGGATCGGCTGCAACCAGGCAGGCACCAGGGTTGGCATCGGCTTTGGGCTCCACGTTGCGGGTCTCAGCTGACAATAAATCCCCTATCCGGAGCTGCTACCCCCGTCTCGCCGAAACCTGTGCCGGCCCTCCTCCGTATCTCGTCTCGACATCCCCAGATAAAGTGTTCTATGTCAGCCACCTCAATCACCGTCCCCGACGGCCGCCCACCCAGAGGATCAATGGCTTCCACCCGCCAGCAGCTCGACAAGCTACTTGGAGCGGTGGCCAAAGGCGACGAATCCGCTTTTGCCGAGCTTTATCAAGCGACCTCTTCGAAACTTTTTTCCGTGGCTCTGCGTATCTTGCGCAATAGAGAGGTGGCGGAAGAAGTGGTCCAGGAAGCATTCTTTAAGGTTTGGGAGCGAGCCGGAGATTTCAAACCGGAAATCGCCTCGCCGATCACGTGGATGGCCGCCATTGTCCGCAACCGGGCCTTGGACGAGGCCCGCCGCCGGGTTGTGCGGCCGTTTGCTGACGCCACTGAGCTGGAAGACATCGAGAGTGAAGACGAGCACCCGCTGGTCGCGATGGAGCTGCGGGAAGACGTTGAACGGCTGCTGCGATGTATGGACGGACTGGAGCCGGAAAAGAAAGAAATAGTACGTCTTGCGTATCTGCAAGGCATGAGCCGGGATGCGCTCGCTAAGCGCTTCGACCGGCCCGAAGGAACGATCAAAACCTGGCTGCACCGCAGCCTGGCGCAACTGAAGGGGTGCCTCGAGCAATGACCGAGCTCGATGACATCGATGCCCTTGCGGCTGAGTTTGTGCTCGGAACGCTGAGCCGCGAGGAACGACTCGCGGTGACGGAGCGGCGCGAGCGCGAACCAAAACTCGAAGCGGCGATCGCAGCCTGGGAACGGCGCTTGGGTCCGATGATCGAGACGGTGGCGCCCGTAGCGCCGCCGCCGCACCTGTACAACAAGATCCGCGCCCAGATCGGGTTATCCTCGCATGTGATTTCACTGAAAGCGCGCGAACAGCAGTTGACGCGCCGCGGTAATCGTTGGCGCAATGCGTTCGTAGGCGTCAGCGCCATGGCCGCCGCCGCTGTCGGTGTGCTCGGCTACCGTGACTATGTCAATCAGCAACTGCCGACGCAGTTTGTCGCCGTACTGCAAACGAGTGCGGGTGCGGATCAGCCGGCGTTCCTGCTCACGGTCGATACCAAGACGCATAACTGCGTGATCACGGCGGTGAAGGCGCCCAAGAAAGTTGACAAGAGTTACGAAGTCTGGATGATCCACGAGCAGTTGAAAGCGCCAAAATCCCTTGGCGTAGTCGCGGAAGGCGACATGAGCGTCATGCCGATGGCGCCGGGTCCGGACATGGACATGTTCATGAACGCGTCGTTCGCGGTCAGCATGGAACCCGAAGGCGGTTCCCCCACCGGCTCGCCAACAGGCCCGGTTCTGTTTACCGGCAAGTTGGTGCAAGCGACTCCATAAGGACGCCTTCACTTGTAGGTTGGGTTAGCTTGGCCAACAGCCCTGCGATTTTAATCCAGCGGTTGTTCCAAGCGTAACCCAACAGCTTGTATCGGTGCGCGTGACGGTAGGTTACGGCGCGAAGGTGCGCCCAAACCCAACCTACAAGTAGGAAACTGAAACTCCCCATCCCACCCCATCGTAGATCAATCACACGATTGGTCTGCGAAGGACACTGCCATGCGCTTTTGCATTAAAGCCGCAGCACTGCTGTGCGCGCTCAGTCTCGCTGCGCCAGCAAGGGCCAGCGACGCGATCGACTGGCAGCCATGGAGTGCCGGCATCTTCGACAAGGCCAAAGCCGAAGGCCGCTTCGTCATCCTCGATCTCGAAGCCGTGTGGTGCCATTGGTGCCATGTCATGGAAGAGACGACGTACAAAGATAAAAAAGTCGTCGAACTGCTGAAGTCCAAGTATCTGACCGTCCGCGTCGATCAGGATGCCAACCCGGATCTGTCAAACCGCTATGGCGATTGGGGCTGGCCCGCGACCATCATTTTTGGACCCGACGGCCAGGAGATCGCCAAGCGCCAGGGCTACATCGAACCTGACGTGATGGTGTCGCTTCTGGAAGCGATCATTGAAGACCCGACACCCGGCCCATCTGTCGTGGAAGACCCGAAGGTGGTTCCATCGAAGACTGCCGTCCTCACCCCGCAACAGCGCGACGAGCTGATCGCGCGCAGCCGTGAAGCTTATGACGCGGCGAGCGGCGGTTGGGGCAGCGTCCACAAATTTATCGACGCCGAAGCCATGGACGTTGAGTTCGCAGCGTTTGAAGCAGGCGATGCTGAGGCCGGCGCGCGGGTCAAGCAGACCTTAAACTCTGCCCTCAATCTGTTGGATCGTGAAGATGGAGGCCTCTACCAGTACTCCGACCAACTCGATTGGACATCGCCTCACTACGAAAAGATCATGTGGTATCAGGCCAACGGCTTGCGCCAATATTCATTTGCTTACGCACACTGGAAAGACCCGCAGTATCTCCAAGCCGCTCGCGATATCTATCGCTATCTGACGGCCAAACTCCTGAGCCCCGAGGGCGCGTTCTACACCAGCCAGGATGCCGATGTGGACGGAGCCATTCCTGGTAAAATCTACTACGCTATGGCGGCGGATGCGCGCCGCAAACTCGGCCGCGAGCCACGCATCGACACTCAGGTTTACGCCCGCGAGAACGGCTGGGCGATCAGCGGAATTGTGGCCTATGCCAACGCCACCGGCGACACGGGTGCATTGAGCAAGGCCGAAGCCGCTGCGCGCTGGATCATCGCCAATCGCAGCCTGAATGACGGTGGCTTCGCGCATGGCGAAACCGATCGAGGCGGGCCCTATTTGGGGGACACGCTCGCCATGGGACAGGCGGCTCTTGATCTTTATGCAGCAACTGGCAAGCGCGACTGGCTTGAGGCGGCGCGCAAGGCCGGCCATTGGATCAACAGCCGCTTCAAAGACCCGGCCGGTGGGCTTCTCACGACGTTGTCGTCGGAGGCATCGGCTGCCACGTTCTTGATCCCCGTCAAACCCTTGGATGAGCAAGTGATGGCGACGCGCTTCGCCAATCGGCTGCATCGTTATTTCGGGGCTCCCGAGTATCGCGCCCTCGCCGAACACGTCATGCGCTATCTGGCGTCATCGTCCATTCTGGACATGCCGCGCACATTGCCAGGCATTCTGCTCGCCGATGCGGAACTGGCCAAGGAGCCAACTCACATGACGATCGTGGGCGCAAAATCAGATCCGAAAGCGACGGAACTTTATGCTGCGGCCCGCGCATATCCCGCGCTTTACAAACGGCTCGATTGGTGGGACCGCAGCGAAGGCCCACTCCCCAATCCCGATGTGCAATATCCTCAATTGCCCGAGGCCGCAGCTTTCGCCTGCACCAACAAGATTTGCTCGCTTCCAGCGTTTTCCGGCGCCGAACTTGCCGAAACCGTCAAGCGGCTGCTCGCGCCGAAATCATAGGTTGAATGATCGAATCGTAGGCCGGACTTCATTCGGTCACCTGCGGCACCCTCACTCAGTCCGGCCTACGATTCAGCCAAAAAAGTTCACGGATCCGTGAAACCCGCATCCCACTGCCCCGTAACTCCCTCAGCACGTCATTGACCCAGCCCGAGGGGCCGGCGTGTTGCAGCTCGGGACACTATTTTCAACAACTCAAGGGAAGGAAAGTCTCATGAAACTCTCCATCAAGTCGGGCTCAGCCATCGCCGCAACCGCTGCCACGCTTCTTCTGGCGGGCGCTGTCGTCACGCCATCGTTCGCGGGCGACATGGCCAAGGGTCATTGCGTCGGCGCCAACGCCTGCAAGGGCACCAGCGCTTGCAAGACTGCCGCCAACGCCTGCGCCGGCAAGAACGCCTGCAAGGGCACGGGCTTCACAGCAACCACAGCGGAAGAATGCGCCAAGATCGAAGGCGCGAAGTTCGAAGCGCCGATGAAGGACGACAAGAAGAGCTAAGCTCTTCCAAACAAACGCGCCGTCCGGTTCGTGCCCCACTGCGCTGACTGGATTGCGCTGGCGGGATTCCTGCGTGTGCCGGGGTCCCGCCTCCTGCAAAAACAGCACAGAACTCACTCGGAGAAACACCCAATGAAACTTTCAATCACTTCCGGTGCGGCACTCGCCGCAGCGGCGGCAGCGCTCGTTGCAGGCGCGACACTCCCAGTCTCGGCCGCATCGGACTACACCGTCAAGTGCTTCGGCCTTAACGCTTGCAAGGGCAACGGCAAGTGCAAGTCGCTCGGCAATTCGTGCAAGGGCAACAACGCGTGCAAGGGCCAGGGCTTCTCGATGATTTCGAAGTCGAAGTGCGAAGCCAAGGGCGGCAAGACCACTCGGAGCTAATATGATAGCCTAAGATCCGGCCGGCACACGCGGCCGGACTAGGCTGTTGCGCGAGAGTCAATTCAAACCACCGGAAGTTTTGGCGATGACGGCCACATCGACAAATGATCGGCCTTCGACGGCCATCAAGCCGAAATATCTCGGCTTTGGTCTTGGCCTGCGTCCGCAGCACTACTCCGATATTCTCGATGGCGATCCCCCAATCGAGTGGTTCGAAGCCATTTCCGAAAACTACATGGTGGCTGGCGGTCAGCCGTTGCGCATGCTGGAACGTATCCGCGAACGCTACCCCATCGTTCTGCACGGCGTATCGATGTCGATCGCTTCCACCACGCCGTTTGACCCCGGCTACCTGCCACATCTGAAATCGCTGGCTGACCGGTTTGAACCAGAATTCGTGTCCGATCATCTGTGCTGGACCGGCGTGCATGGCGTGAATCTGCACGATCTTCTGCCGGTCCCGTACACGCAAGAAGCGCTCTACCACGTGTGCGCGCGCATTCAGAAAGTGCAGGACACACTCAAGCGCCCGCTCGCGCTCGAGAATGTTTCGACCTACGTGCAGTTCGGCCATTCCGAAATGCCCGAGTGGGAGTTCATCGCCGAGATGACCAAGCGGACCGGGTGCTGGCTGGTGTTTGACGTTAACAACGTGTTTGTCTCAGCCTTCAACCACGACACCAGCGCGCTCGATTTCATCAACGGCATTCCAGCGGACCGCGTGGTGCAGTTCCACCTGGCCGGCCACGAACACGCAACGACGCATATCATAGATACGCACGATGCCATGGTCTGCGATGAGGTGTGGGAGCTCTATCGCGCAGCGTTGAAACGCTTCGGTCCAGTCTCGACCATCATTGAGCGCGACGACGATATTCCCCCGCTCGCCGATATGGTGACGGAACTGGGCAAGGCGCGTGATCTGGCGGCGGATGTGTTGGGTCCGGCCGCTTCGGTGCGCTAACCATGACCAAGAACGCTCCACCCACACTCGCGGAATTGCAGGACCTGTTTCAGACAGCGATCCTGAAAGCCGACGACAGCATTCTCGATCTCATTCCAGGCAATTCGCGCACCAGCCACGATGTCCTGCTAGGCGTCTATCGTCATGGCTATGCTGCGCGCCTCATTGGAATTGTGAGACACGAACACCCGGGCCTTGTTGCCTACCTGGGCGATGATCTGGCCGATGAGGTGATTGCGGCATACCTCGCGGAGCATCCTTCGCAGTCGACCAATGCCCGTTGGGTCCCCAACGGGCTGCCTGAGTATCTGGCCACGGCAGTGTTGACAGCCGAGCAGCCCGAAATCGCGGAGTTAGCGTTGCTTGAGCGCGCGCTGAACGATGCGTTCGATGCTGAGGATGCCGCCGTTCTCGAACTTTCCGGGCTGGCTGCCATTCCGCCGGAGCAATGGGTTGATCTGGCGTTCGTCGCTCACGCGTCCGCCCGGCGCCTCAATTTCGCGACCAACGCCCACGCGATCTGGGGCGCTTTGAACCGCGAGGAGGCGCCACCTGCCCCTGCTCGTTTCGATCCGCCGGAGCCCCTTCTGGTGTGGCGCCGCGAGATGACATCCATGGTGCGCGTTCTGTCCCGCGAAGAAGCCATGCTGTGGGATGAAGCCGCCCGTGGCGTTGCGTTCGGCGCTCTGTGCGAAATGGCCGCCGTCTATGATGACCCGGACAACGCCGCGCTGCGTGTCGCGGGATACCTGCAAGGCTGGATCCTGGGCGGTGCGCTGACGACGGCAACTCTGACACCCAAAACCGCCGCACCGCGTCCGCTCGCGAGTGCTTGAGGCCTATTGTGCTGGCTTTTATCACCTGCGTCGTGATCGAAGTAGACGGCGGGCGGTGCATCGAGTAGCACCCGTCCATCATGGCCGCACAACTACTGACACTCACCGACATCCACCTCACGTTCGGCGGACATCCGCTGCTGGAGGGCGCGGAGTTCTCCGTTGAACCGGGAGATCGTGTGTGCCTCGTCGGGCGCAACGGCTCAGGCAAATCCACACTGCTGAAAATCGCCGCCGGGTTGATCCAGCCAGATTCCGGCGAACGCTTCGTTCATCCCAATGCCTCCGTACGCTACCTGACGCAGGAGCCTGACTTCGCAGGCTTCGACAACGCGCTGAGTTATGTTGAAGCGGGCCTCGGGCCCACGGATGATCCCTATCGCGCGCGCCTGTTGCTGATGGAATTCGGCCTGACCGGTGAGGAAGACCCCGAACGGCTGTCAGGCGGCGAAGCCCGCCGTGTCGCCATCGCGCGTGCGCTCGTCGCCAATCCTGACGTGCTGCTGATGGACGAGCCGACCAACCATCTCGACCTGCCGGCCATCGAATGGCTCGAAAAAACGCTGAAGCGCGTTAAGTCCGCGCTTGTGCTGATCAGCCATGACCGCCGCTTCCTCGAAAATCTCTCCAAAAAGACCGTGTGGCTCGACCGCGGCGTGGCGCGCACCCTGAACCAGGGCTTCGCCGGCTTTGAGACCTGGCGCGATAGCGTCCTGGAAACCGAAGAACAAGACCGCCACAAGCTCGACCGCAAGATTGTGCGCGAAAATGAATGGATGCACGGCGGCGTCACGGGCCGGCGTAAGCGCAACGTGCGCCGCGTCGCATTGCTGCAAGACATGCGGCAAGAGCGCCGCGAGCAACGTAGCGTTCAAGGCAACGTGCAACTCGCCGCGGCCGATGGCGGCAAATCGAGCCGGCTCATCGTCGAAACGCAGCACTTGGCCAAGTCGTATGGCGGCGTACCGATTGTGCGCGATTTCTCGACGCGCATTCTACGTGGCGATCGCCTGGCTCTCGTTGGCCCCAATGGCGCTGGCAAAACCACACTTCTGAAAATGCTGACCGGGGAACTGCACCCCGACAGCGGCACAATCAAGCTCGGCCAAAGCCTCGAACTGGTCACGCTCGATCAGCGGCGCGATGAATTAAAGCCAGAATGGACGGTCGCCGAAGCGCTGACAGGAGGGCGCGGCGATCAGGTCGTCATCAATGGCCGCGCGCGTCACGTGGCGAGCTACATGAAGGATTTCCTGTTCACGTCCGAACAGGTGCGCTCGCCGCTCAAAGTGCTATCGGGCGGCGAACGCGCGCGCCTCATGCTGGCGCGGGCTCTCGCAATGAAGTCGAACGTGCTGGTGCTTGACGAACCGACCAACGATCTTGATCTGGAAACGCTCGACCTGCTGCAAGAGCTGCTGGCGGACTACACCGGCACCGTAATTCTGGTCAGCCATGATCGCGATTTTCTCGACCGCGTCGTGACCAGCGTCATCGCCTTCGAGGGCGACGGCCTGTGGACCGAATACGCCGGCGGCTACACCGACATGCTCGACCAGCGCAAAGGGGCCGATCTCGTCAAAGCCAACGCCGCCCATTCGGCTGCTGCCGCTGGGACATCATTGGACACAGACGCAAGCCGCGGCGCGCCACCCGCCATAGCCAAACGCAAACTCACCTTCAAAGACAAGCACGCTCTCGACACGCTGCCCGGCACCATGGAAAAACTGCAATCCGACATCGCCGCGTTGCAATCCAAGCTCGCCGACCCGAACCTCTACACGCGCGATCCCAAAACATTCTCGGAACTCACGGCTAAACTCGCCACCGCGGAGGGCAAACTTGCCGCTGCCGAAGAGCAGTGGCTGGAGCTGGAGATGATGCGGGATGGGCTGACGGGGTAATTGCCAAGGATTGCCTTGAACGGCGACAAGATCTCTGGCTGCGGCGGCCGTAGAAAAACTCTGTCATCCCGGACAAGCGACCGCCCCTTCGCGTCGCGCAGATCCGGGACCCAGCACGAGACTGCCGAAGGCACAAAAATCCCGACGGCTTCGCCGCCTTTTTTCCTGGGTCCCGGTTCAGCGGCCGCGAGTGGGCGGCCTCGACCGGAATGACGGAATGCGTTGTTACCTACCCGCTACACCCCCTCACTTCCCGTCCCACTCGCCTTTGATCTCGTCGCACTTCTTGGTGACGAAGTCGTTGATATCGTCGACGATCATTTTGCCGAGCACATTGACGGTGTTGTCGGTCGCGGTCGCCGTCCACATCGCGCCTTTGATCACTGTCGGGCCTTCGACTTTGCCCCAGTTCAGTGACGCCTTTACCGCTTTGCCCTTCTCGAACGTGACTTTGGGCGTCATCTCGGCGGTGATGTCCGCGGCAGCGTCTTTCTCGCGTTCGACTTGGCAAGCGACTTTGTGCGTTTCGAATTCGGCCTGAAGTTTATCTTCAGTCATCGCTTTCATGAGCGTATCGCGCTTTGCTTTGATCGACGCCTTGCACACGACCTTGCCCCACGGCCAAGACACCTTCGCTTTGCCGACTATTTTGTTCAGCTGTTCCTTGCGGAAACTTTTGGTGATGTCGCACGCCACGTCCGCCCCGGGTGTCCTATTGCGGAAACCCGCACAGACCGCCGCCTTGCACGCTTTGCGGCTTTCGCGCTCGGCTGTTTCTTCGGGCGTCAGCTCGATTTCCGGCGTTGACGCGGACGATGCCGGCACGTCGTCGGCGTATGCGGACGACGCCAGCCCCGGCACGGCCACGGCCACCGCAACCAACGCGAAAGGGACCGCCAGCAGCGCAAGACGCGGCGGGGCTGGAAAACACACAGTCATCATGATCATTATCTCAATAGTTTCTGCAGGTTGACCGTCACATACTGGGGCACTGTCGCAGAACTGAGGCAATCGAGCGCCACCCCTGGAAACCGGCGTGTTCCATCGCTTGAACCGTCGAGCCGCCGCACCATATCGTGGAAGTGAGCTTGCCAGTGCCCCCGCGGGACTGGTGCCAAGCGGAGGGCCAACCGGCGCCGCTCACGGGCTCAACAGACGACCTGGTCGCTTTGTGAAAGGGCCAAAAGACGATGTCGAGACTGACCATGCTGTCGAACCCTCTGTTGCTCGGGTTCGAGGAAATCGAGCGGTTGATTGACCGCGCGGCAAAGGGAACGGGCGACGGCTATCCGCCCTACAACATAGAGCGCGTCGCTGGTGATGATACGAAAGCCGAGCTGTTGCGTATTACCCTTGCTGTGGCGGGCTTCACCCGCGACCAACTTGAAATCACGCTGGAAGACCGCCAACTGAGCGTGCGCGGCAAACAGCAAGACGACAAGTCGCGCGAGTATCTCTACCGCGGGATTGCCGCTCGCCAGTTCACCCGGACGTTCGTCCTGGCGGATGGCATTGAGGTCAACGCGGCCGACTTAAACAATGGGCTGCTGTCAATCGATCTGGTGCGCCATGAGCCCGAGCGGCTCATCAGAAAGATCGAAATTGCGGCAGACAAAACGCGGCGATAGATGCCGCCCCGCTACAGCCAATACCGTAGAATCGTACGACACTTGGACCCAGTGGGCGAGCTTGCCGGGTACGGCACATCACACCAGGATCCTCGACGTCGCAAGGCTACTCCCGAAGGAGGACGTGCGTCATGAACCACCACACCAGTAAGAACAAGTCGAAAGCATCACGGACCGCAGACCTGGTTGCACCGGTCATGAGCGAATTTGAACTCGCGCGATTGGGCGGCGGCGAAGTGGCTTACATCAAGGTGTTGACCGCCGATGAAGCCCGCAACATGTTCCCGGCCATTGAGGGCCTGCCGTCCGGCATCACGCTGTTTGCTCTGCATGGAGCCGACGGCACGCCGATTGCTCTGACGGACTCGCATCAGGCCGCCTTGAGCCACGCCATGGACGGCGAACTCAAGATCGCAGCCGTGCATTGAGACGGCGAGCGCTCTGCTCGGCCAGGCCTCACAACGGATTTTGAAAACTGATAACCCCTGCTGCAAGGCTGGGGTTATTTTTTTCGGTTCCGCTCCTATTCCTCTGTCATCCCGCACGCAGCGCGCTTCCTTGCGCGCAAGATGCGGGACCCAGCACAAGATTCATCGCAGACGCATGATATCTCGCTCGACGGCTTCGCCAGCGTTTTTCCTGGGTCCCGGCTCAGCGGTCGCAAGTGGGCGGCCTCGGCCGGGATGACAGAATTGTTAAAAACCACCAACGGATTTTCACTCCCCGAACGTCATCTGTTTCGAAACTGTTGCGACGGCAGGGGAACGATCGTCATGGCAAACTGGAACAACCGATGGCTTGGACCGTCGGCCAACAAGCGAGCGGTTGTTTACATATTGGCAAGCGGTCGCAATGGCACGCTTTACGTTGGAGTTACATCAGATCTGGCGGGCCGGATATCGCTTCACAAGCAAGATCTCATCGATGGATTCACCAAGACCTATGGTGTCCACAAGTTGGTCTATGTCGAGTATTTTGACTCAATTCTTGAGGCCATTGCGCGAGAGAAACGGATCAAGCGATGGCGCCGGAGCTGGAAGATTGCTCTCATCGAAGCACAAAATCCGGCTTGGCGGGATTTCTATTATGAATTCACAGGCCTTGTGGAGTTTCCATAACTGTGAGCGCATCTTTTTTGTCTGTCATCCCGCACGCAGCGCGCTTCCTTGCGCGCAAGATGCGGGACCCAGCACAAGATTCGTCGCAGACGCATGATAACTCGCTCGACGGCTTCGCCAGCGTTTTTCCTGGGTCCCGGCTCAGCGGCCGCAAGTGGGCGGCCTCGGCCGGGATGACAGAAAAATCCAATTACTCGACACGAACTACCCCCGGTAATGCGCGAATTGGCCCTTGGGCTTGAACCGCTCCAAATACCCCGGAACCACCGTGCCGATCGATTGCGGATGTTCGACACCCAGCCCCCGCAAAGTGCGGTCTTCTTTGAGGGCCATGGCGCTGACCACGTTATCGCGTTCTAGCAGCCGCACTTGATCCAGCGTCACTGGCCGCAAGCTGTTGGGCAGCGGCGACGTCGCAATCGCCTGTAGCTTCGCCACCCAGAATGGCAGCGCCATGTAGCGCCGCTTCCGGCCGGCGAACTCTTGCGTCTTGTCGAGCAACTCGCGGAAGCTCAGCACCTCGGGCCCGCCAATCTCGTAAATCGTACCGGGCTTGGCGCGGCCTTCAACCGCCGCCGTGATGGCCAACGCCAAGTCGCCCACGAAAACCGGCTGGAACTTGGTAATGCCGCCACCGATCAGCGGCAGCAACGGCGACACCTTCGCCATGGCCGCAAAGCGATTGAAGAACTCGTCTTCGGGACCAAACACAATCGAGGGACGCAGAATGATCGCGCCGGGGAACTCTTCAAGCACCGCGCGCTCGCCTTCGGCCTTGGACTTTGCGTATTGAGCCGGCGACTCCTTGTCAGCGCCAATGGCCGAGACATGGACGAACGTTTTGACGCCAGCCTCTCGTGCGGCTTTCGCCATCGCGCGTGCACCCTTGGCGTGGATCGCGTCAAACGTCTGACGGCCGGTACTCGCCAGCACACCGACACAGTTGACGACGGCATCCGCACCCTGCACGGCCTGCGCAACAGACTCAGGGTAGCGCAGGTTCGCCTGCACCGCATGGATCTGGCCGACCGCGCCCATGGGTTGCAGATGACCGGCAAGATCCGGCCGCCGCGACGCCGCCCGCAACCGCCAGCCATTTTTGGCCAGAGCGCGCACCGCATACCGTCCGACAAACCCCGGTCCGCCGAAGATCGTCACGAGGCCACCCATGTTACGGCCGGAATTCATGCTGATAGCCTCATAATCCAATGTCCCATGAGCCAAATGGCGGCAGTCGTACCCTCAGCGTCTGTGTAGTCATGACGGGCCCAATTGACAACGTATGCGCCGGGCACTAACTCCCTTGTTTCCCGAGTACGGCTCGGCCCAAATGGCGGAATTGGTAGACGCACTGCTTTCAGGTAGCAGCGCCGCAAGGCGTGGAGGTTCGAGTCCTCTTTTGGGCACCATACCGGACTTTGCACCCTCGATGAGGCGCAAAGTCCTGAAGGGATGGGCGATTCCGCCAGTTCGATAGCCCTCATTTCGTTCCTAGAGCAGGCGTTCACCAAAGAGGAGTTTGGGGACCAGTCTGCGGCGCTTGAGGTCGCCAGAATCCCAGTATTTACGGTGGTTTGCGACGAACGACAGGGCGGTTCGATAACGAGTCTCGATGTCGGCGATGGGACGCGGTTCAACGGCCAGCTTTTCCTCCAGCGCGATCTTGCTCTTCCGGATGTCCCGGGTCTGATCTTCATAGATGGAAACGAGCGCTGGCTCGCTGGCGGCAAGCAGCCGGTAACGCTCATCGAACGGTCAGCGGGTAACGGCCTACGCGGACCGGAACAGGCCGGAAAATCTAGTTCCGGCTGAGCCCACATTGGGGAGCGGTTCACCCTTGCGCGTCACCGCACTCGCGGCCATCTCCCGACGCTGGGATGGCCGGGCTATTTTTTTCCAAGCGCCTCCTTTAGCAATTCGTTTTGCATGCTGAGTTCGGCGTACATTTTCTTCAGCCGACGGTTCTCGTCCTCGATCCCCTTCATCTCAGAGATCATGGAAGCGTCCATGCCGCCGTACTTCGAGCGCCGTTTGTAAAACGTCGCGTTGCTGATCGCGTGTTCGCGGCAAAGATCAGCAATAGCCAACCCGCCCTCCGCCTGGCGCAAAATCCCCATCATCTGGACCTCGCTGAACCGGCTCTTCCTCATCCTAATCTCCTCGTTGGTTCTTGACCCGAGAAAATTCTACCTTCAAATCCCGTTAGTGGCAGGGGATTACCCGTCCAGCGAACGAACAAACAGCGCCCGAACGAGGGGGAGGTGGCTACGTTCTAAACGATTTGCAGGATTTCCTCGAGCCACGAGCGAGGCCTGGAACGCTGATAACGCTAAACCGATTCTTCTGAGGGGCCGGTTCTCAAAACAGGATACTGGTTCTCTCGTCAGGGTGATGGTATCAATCTCCCGCGCCCAGTCAGTTGATATACAAGCAAAGAAGCTATAAGGGCTCCCGGGGCTCACCTGACTCAGAGGACGCAACTGCGGATGACGCAACTGGAAGTACACAAGACCAGCACGATTGAGGATCACAGCAAACAGAGTCCAGACCTGGGTTCGCTGACCGACGCGCTGCTTCGCTCGCGGCGTTTTGTCGTGGCGGCGATGCTTCTAAGCGCGCTGACATTGGGTGCGGTCTTTGCGCTGCTGTTCTTTTCGATTCCCAGGCAGCAGATTTTTGGTCATGCCGTGAGCTTTAAGTTCGCTGGCGTCGATCAGGGTGTGTATCCCAGCGGACTTCCGTTTTCGATCGGCGATCTCGTTGCACCAGCGGTTCTGTCAAAAGTTTTTGAAGAGAACAGTCTGGATAAGTACGGCTTGGACCGGGCAAAGTTTGCCGCGTCAATTAGCATTGTGCCGTATTCCCCCCTTTTGGATGGCATTACTGATCGCTTCCAAACGCGATTGAATGATCGCAAGTTGTCTTTCGTTGAGCGCCAACAGATTGAACGGCAGCAGCGTGATGAAATAGAGAAAGCATCCAATGCAGGAGCCTTGATCAGATTTCATTACGACGGCCGTGTGCCTTTTGATGTCTCGTTTGGCGAGAAGATCGTTCATGATGTCGCGTCGTCTTGGGCCGATCATATGGCATCACGAATGGGTGTTCTACAGATCGTGACCATGGTCAGTGAAAGGCCATTGGTCGACGAGAAGAGCTTTGCAGCTGTGTCCGACGTCATTGGCATGACGCTCCTTGCGTCCGGAGTTGCGAGACTTGACACGGCCCTTCGGCAAATCAAGAAAGTGCGCGGAATAGGGTCTATTGTTTCATCTCAGAATAAGTTGTCAGCCGTTTCAGTCGAGCAGGAACTTGAGGATGTGGAGGTGAAACTTCTTCTAGAACCTTCATCGGCTGAAGCCCGCAATTCTTATGTCGAGCGCCGCAAAGCCTACCTCCAAGCAGAACGGCAGGCATTCTTGAGTAGGGGTTCGGCACTGCAATCTGCCATGAGTGGTTATCTCGAAACAGACCGGAACAACCAAGGTGCTGGTGAAACAAGTGGCGCCAGTTCCTCAACTGGCGGCGGTACAATTACCCAGTTGGATTCCGAATACATCGATAGGGTGATCAATCTAACGGAACGGGCGTTCAATCAGGCTTACCGGCGCGAACTAACGGATCAGCAGATCGGGATTCGCAATAGCGCTGCTGAAGTGGAAGCCGCAGAGCGGCGCTTTGGAATACTTGCTCAAGAGGCGCTTGCGACCCCTCGTGCGGACGGCAACGTGTCCAAGACAGCAGAGCGTTTGATGCCCGTAGCGGCGCGACTCAATGCGATCGGGCGGGAGTTGTATGACATCGCTCGAATGATTTCCTTACCCGAGGTATCTCCCCGCAGATTGCTCTATGCCGATGCCGCTGTACCTTCGCGCTTGTCCTATTCGACCAAACATCCCCTCATCGATCCATGGGTGATCTTCAGCTATTTCGCCGGGATTCTTGGCGTGGGGCTGTTGACTGCAGCGGTCGTCACAACATGGATTCTCGCCAATCGCCTCGTGAGCCGGGTCCGTGACTAAGTCGGATTGGGCCACATACAGCGCTTGAAGCTATGGCCCGGGCTGCCAGCTTTGCCTGCGCGATAGCGCAGCAATCGTCAGGTGTCGTTGACTGGTGCCGCTTAGGTGACTCGAACACCTGACCCCGTCATTACGAATACTGTGTTTTCCGGGAAACCAACAAAACCGGGCGCAGCAATCCATATTGAAAATACTATGTCGATTCAATAGATTAAGGTGCGGAAGGGAACATGTGGGAACCTTCAAGACCACCTCATTTTGTTACCCATGTGTTACCCCGTTGTTACCCCGATGACCATCGAATGCTGTTACCCCTCCGTTACCCAAAACACTCCAGTGCATCGCTTGGAATTCTCTTTGCGGAGAAATGAAATGGAAAGCGAACCGCTGACCGAACTCACTCTTAAGGCATTGAAACCACGGAAAGACGGAACAGGTAATAGGCGCTACGAAGTCTTCGATGCCAAAATCCCAGGTTTCGCCGTACGCGTATCGGCGTCGGGCACCAAATCCTTTATCGTGCTCTATCGCCAGAAGGGGAGACTGCGGCGCCTCACTCTCGGTCGCTATCCGGTGTTGTCGCTGGCCGAAGCGCGCAAGCTAGCTTACGACGCTCTCAATCGCGTCGCCCATGGCACGGACCTTCAGCAAGAAAAGAACGACCAGCGTCACAGCTACCGTTTCGATGATGCCGTGACCTCATTCGTCACCACGCACTGCGAACGCCGCAATCGCAAGAGCACCGCCACACAAGCTGCCGCCACGCTCGCCAATCACTTCACTTCAAAGTGGGCCAGCCGCGATGTGCGCGAGATCAAACGCGCCGAGGTGTTAGCAATCCTCGATCACATGATGCGCAACGACCAGCCCGGCGCGGCCATCCGCTCGCTGGCCGTCATTCGCAAATTCTTCAATTGGAGCGTCGAACGCGGCCTGATCGAGCAAAGCCCGTGTGCAGGCATGAAATCACCAGCTCCGCATCGCTCGCGTGATCGCGTGCTCGACGACGACGAGCTTGCTGCCATTTTCCGAGCTTCGCGCGATACCGGCTATCCGTTCGGTGCCATCGTGCAACTCTTGATTCTGACGGCGCAACGCCGCAATGAAGTTTCTGACCTGGCCTGGAAAGAAATTGATTTTGACAAGGCGACGTGGTCGATCCCATCAGCACGTTCGAAAAGCAACCGATCACAAATCGTGCCGCTGACACCTGTTGCGCTCAAACTCATTGCCTCGCTGCCGCAATTCGGCGACCCACATGTATTCCCGGCGCAGGGCGGCAGCGGTAAAGCGTTCTCCGGCTTTTCCAAATCAAAACGCACTCTCGACAAACGCGCCAACGTCTCAGACTGGACGTTGCATGATTTGCGCCGCACGGCAGCAACCGGCATGGCCCGGCTGGGTGTCAGCCCGCACGTCGTCGAGCGTGTGCTCAATCACACCTCAGGCACACTCGGCGGCGTTGCTGGCGTTTACAACCGCTTCGGCTATCTCCGGGAAATGCGCGCCGCACTCGACATGTGGACGGCGCACGTTCTCGACGTTTCTGCCGTAAATGATACACCGCCGAAAAATCGCACTGCAGCATTGTGACCAATGCTTGTTGCGATTCGGCGACGCAGATATTTTCGCCGGTGGGATCAACAAGGAGGGTTCAGCGAACTTCAACGCCCATGGCAACGACAGTCCGACCACTACGAGTCATCTCGTGGCGGGAGCTGTCCGAGATGATCCCGTTCACGCGCCAGCATATTCTTCGCCTAGAGAAGGCTGGCAAGTTCCCGCAGAGGTTCAAGATCGGCGCCCGTCGCGTCGGCTGGCTCCTCTCCGAAATCGAAGCCTGGGTTGGCGAGCGCGCTGCGCTTCGCATTTCCTTAGCTCCGGCGGACTAGGCAACCCCGGACCCCCGATGGCGAGAAGCGTCGGGGGTTCGGATACTTGCGTTTCAATACTCTCGCAACTGTCCCAAGTTTGCGGGCTTTTTTTCTATTGGGGCTGCCGACGGGTCCGCCAAGCTGGACGCCATCAATACGCCCCGCGGGTTCGCGGGGCGCTGGTAAACTACTGTCTGGCCTTGGCGCTATTCTTTGGCTCGTGCCTTCTTGACGGTCGTCTGCTTTTCAGCCTCTTCGGCCTCGTGCTTGGCTGGATCGTAGGCTCTGAGCACGATCTTGCCATTGCCGTGCAAGGGGAGGGCTTGCAGGATGACGTTGAACCCTTCGCCATCCTCGTGCGGAAAAGCGACACCGATATTAAGCCAATAGTCGTCTTGCTTCGGCCTCTCGATGATTGAGTACACCCGGAACATTTTCGCCATTGAAAGAACTCCTCACTTTGCGTTGACACACATCCTGCTCGCGCAGGCACAAGGACGGCTCGATCGCGTCATCGTGCCCAAGCGTCAAAAATGTTCGGAGGTCTTATGAAAGTGTACCTTCCTGGCATCGTCCGTCAAGGCATGACAAGTCTTCCGCACTGAAGCCGCAGTGTGGCAAAGCATAAGACGGTTGTTGCTCGCCAATTCCGGTAAGAAAACTATTGTTGTTTCGTGCGGCCCGTACCTGCGCACGGCTTGCACACCACGTCGCGACGGCGGCCAGTTCCGCTGCAATGCGGGCACTTGGTGGTCAGTTTCTCGCCGGTTGGAATTCGGTCTAAATTTCCCATCGATCCAGTCCCGCCCATTGCCCTCGATGAAGCTCAAAAAAATTCTAGCCGTACCATTGACGACGGGCTGGGCACCTGAGTGCTTACCTCGCCGTGCAAAAACGCTGTCCAATCTTACTGTGCGAATGCTTTCTGGTGAGACACGCCTGACATGCTTTCCGGAGCCGACATGGTGTCAACCGTGCGCGTCCGGCGGCGGCGGTCAAGCGTCCACACACGATCCATGGCACCCACTGCGCTTGACGGCCGGCGGCCGGTGCGCGCTAGTCTCAACTGTCGTCAGCCACTCGGTGCCGCCGCGGCGCGATCATTCGATTAAACGCACCGGCTCACCCTTGCCGCTGGTCCATTCAAACGACAGCACGTCAGACGCGGTAGAAAGTGCTGCGGCATCGGCAAACAAAAACAAGTTCGACCCCGATCCGCCGCTTAATGTCTTGACCGCCTCGACCATGGTGGCGATGCGTTGCGGGCTGGTGGTCACCGTCAGCACCCGGAAGTTGCCGATGCCGTACCTGTCCTTGTGTACGCCCGCACGATAGGCCTGAAAATAAGCCAGGAACTTCCTCTGCACCGAGGTTTGATTCAAGTTGTTGCGCTGCACCGGCATGGTGGCGCGATCGGCCTCAAGAACAAAATATACCCGCTTGCGCGCGACGGTCAGATCGAGCCCGAACATTTTGTCCGGGACGTGGGCTAGGGAATGGGTAACTCCGGCGCTCGCCACAGAGACTTGCCATTTCCAGGGATTGGCAGATCGCTGTGTCACCTCGGGCGCTCGCGCCAGAATCTCTTTGGGTTCCATCACCGTCACATCGGAGCGCTGCCGTACGGCAACCTCGAAGGCGATCATCACTTCGGCGATGAGGAGCGTGTGTTCTATAAACACCCGTCCGGCATCGCGGTTCTTGTCGGTCCAATCGACCTTGGCCGCTGCAACCCCATCAAGCTCGGCCAGCACCTGCGCACCACGATTGCCGAGCCCGTAGACCATCGGTGATGAGCCAGCGGTCGCATAATAATCAAGCTGCGCCCGCGGCCGGTCAAGATGACCGGTGTGATAGAGCGCGCCCAAGCGTTCAACAATCTTTTTAGGCGGCCGCGCCATCAAACGCACCAAATGGGTCGAACGAACAAAACGGTGCTTGGCCACATGGCGCAAAATTGCCAGATCGTCTTCGGTCAAGCGCACGGGCGGCGGCCGCTCGCGGCGGAAGTGTGGCCGGCGCGGTGAAGACGGTGAGCGGGGAAGGGGCAAGGTCATGCGTCAAGTCTACCGTGGGGCTAGTAGGAATCGGAGAAGCTGTCGGGCTCCTTGGGGAGAGGCGACGGTGTCCCGGCGGGGGCCGCACCGATGCTCTCGTCCAAGGGAGCTGCCACGGCTGCCCGGATGCGGGTCATCAGTTTGTCGTGTGCCGAATTACTCATCAGGGGTTCTCGGCTGGCCGCTCCGAGCGGCACGCACAAGCGCACCGCGGTTGGCGTCAGATTGCGGACGTAGCAGGCAAAGTCGGTTTCCGCGCGCCGTTTTCCGGTCGCCATCAGAAACGCATTTGACGTGCGCATGTCGGAATCGAGCGCATTGGCATCGAGTGCCGACAAACCGCCGGCAAAGCGCACGGCCGGATTGGTCATAACCGAGGCCCGCAGTCCTGGATCTTTTAATTGTCCGATCGACTGGTGGGCAAAGGTCAGCCCGACCTTGAACTGACGGGCCTGGATGAGCAGGGAATCGATGTTGCGATCGAAGTAATCCGACGCTTCATCGATATAGACGAACGCTGGATGGCGCTGGTTTGCGGGCTGGGCGGCGCGTTCGAACGCGGCCTGCAGCAACAGGGCAATCATGTAGCGCCCGAAGATCGCCGACCACTCGTCCTTCAGCACGTCTTTCGCCGTGTTGATAATGATGACCTTGCCGCTATCGAGCGCGACTTTCATATCAAGCGCATTCTTCGGGTGCGAGAACAACCGGTCAAAAGTTGGATTGGACAGCACATGGAATAGGCGGCGCAGGATCTGGCGGCGGGTTTCGGAATATTGCTTGTCCTTGCCATTGAACAGGTGATCGGTGAGAAAGGCGCGTGTTGTCGGCGGCAGCTTTTCGACATAGACGGCGAAGGGGTTTGGGTCTTCGAGCAGCTGGCGCAGGGTGTGAATGGTGGCATTCGGAATAGCCATCATCAGCTGCGCCAGGAAGCGGAACACCACCGACTGCTTGGCGGTGAGTTCGGCGCCGAGCAGCGCCCCGAAAATGTAATCGTATAGCTCGATCACGCCGGCCAGGATCTGTTCGCGCGCGCCAAGCGAGAGTTTATCGATGCGGCTCCGGTTAACGTCGAACAGATTGAGGCGCAGCGGCCATTCGCTGTCGGCGGGATCGATGATGATGAGGCGGTCATCGAGATCGGGATCAAAGCGCCGCAGCCTGCCCAAATCTCGGATCATGGCACCCTGGCCGTCGATGGTGACGATCGACGGCCGCGCCGGATCATCGAGATCGGCGAGGATCATGGCCTGCATCAGTTGGGTTTTGCCGTGTCCGGTTCCAGCGACGATATGGCAATGCTCAAAGCGCGTGGCCATCGGGATAGAAAACGGCACTGGCAGTTTGGCGAAGGCGGCAAACGGCGTATGGGCAAGATAGGCCTCGACCAGGTCCACACCCTGCAACTCTGACGCCTGCGGCCCGATGATCTTGGTGGGGTTGGCTGCCGCCTGATCGGGGGTGAGTCCTGAGGCCGCGAGAATGTTCAGTGATACTTGATGACGGGTGGCGGCCAAGACCAGGGTCATGGCCGGATCGGCGTCACCGTCTCCGTCATGGAACACGATCTCTGTGACAGCCATCACAAAAGCCCGTGCATTAGCCATCAGACTGATCAGCGGCACGGTGAACAAGGATGGCTTTGCAGCACTGGCATAATCGGGATCGCCGAACGCTGCCGGCGGCAGGTGGTCACCGATGACGCCGGTTGCAATTGCACAGACGCGGTCTAGAAACAGCTCGCGAAGGCCGGTTTCGTGCACAAGGTAGGGTTCAAGGTTATTAAGGCTGCGCCGCAGCGGTACGGCATACGCAGAATTATTTAGAAGCGACCGATCAAGGGCTGGGAACGCACAAACCAGATTGTTATCGCGCACCAATTGGTTCAGGAGGACTGCAAGCCCTTTGCAGACCGGCCACAGCGGGCGGCGGCCGGCGACCTCGATGCTGCACGCCACAACTTCGACCATGAGATCGCTCAGAGTTTCGGACTTGGCATATTGGGATGCTTCATAGAGTTTCGCGAGCCGGTCGTGATACAGAACAAGCGGCTCGGGCTTCTCATCAAAGACCCGGTGCGGCCGCCACGACCAATGGGCCAGATCCCGCAATGAAGACCGCACGACAGCTGTGAGAAGGGAGGCCAGCGGCGGCTCGCTCGCCCGCGCCATGGCTTAACCTCGCCCAGTGACGTTGGCCCACATCACTTTGACGGTATCTATAAAGAGGACGATGAAGCTGCTTCCAACGACCAATGCAAAGATGGTGGCGAGCCGTGTCGCCGGATTGGCCAGATGCATAATAATCGTGATCACCAGCAGCAGCGCAAATCCAGCGCCCGTGAGCTTCGCCACGCGCACGCCGAAGCGCGTGCCCGATGCGGCCCGCTCAAACGCCACCTGGCTCATAGAAATATTGTGCGCCCGGCCGAGTTCCATCTTGTAATCAAGATTATCTGGATCGATGGCAATGGCGCGCTCGAAGGCTGCTATGGCTTGAGCTTTATGGAACAGGTCCGCTTCGAGCGACCCGATCCAATAGTGCGCCGGTGCCAGCATCGGCTCGAGCGCTACTGATTGGTGAAGAATGCGGATGGCGCGTTTGGGGTCAGTGCCGGACCGGCACACGGCCTCACAGAACAGCGCCCGCGCTTTGAGGTCCGCCAGACCAAACGTACCGTGCTCGTCATCGGTTAGTATCGCCGTCGCATCGGCCCCTTCGGCAACAGCAAGCTGCTTGGACGCAAGCGACAGATCGTTCAACAGGTGCGCTGCCATGGCCGCATTTCCATCAAGGGCCTTCAGATTGTCCTGCACTTCGCGCAAGTAGGCGTGGGCCAACTGCAAAGCTGCCACCGCACTGACCGCATCGCGCGGGGGCGGCGCTTTCGGCATCGGCGGCGGCTGCACGATGACAGGCGGTTCTTGCGTTGGCGACGTCCTCACAAAGAAGATCCATCGAAGAGTAGCGCCAAGTCCGATCAGAACTGCGAGTAAAAAACACTGGCATTGCGGTAGATCCGGTGGCACCGCTGCCAGCCAAAAACGCGCCAAGGCGATCGGCTGGTGGAATGGCGGCACGCAAGTCCCGGAGTTGTGCCTGCGCTGTTGAAGTGGCGACGGGTGAGGCTAGGGCTTGATCGCAGGCGCTGACCGATCCCTGCTGGCACTCCGTGCGCCAGGTCTCGTAGTCCTGGGCACTGACCTTCCAGCCCATGACCTGCGTGCGCTGGCTGGTGTCCGCATGCGGCGATGCCAGCACGGCCTCACAGCCGCCGACGTCAAAGTTTTGGCAGCGCGCAAAAGCCGTTGCGACTTCGGCGTCCCGCTGCGCTTGCGCAGCAGCGCGCCGTTGTTGCTCGGCAGCCCGCTCGCGTTCCGCCTCTTCTTGGCGGACACGCTCGATCGTGCCTGCACGTGCCGCAAGCACTTGCTGCCGATCCTCAAACGACAAAATGGGCGACGACAGCGCCCGGTCACAGGCCGCCACATCGCCGCCGAAACAGGCATGCCAGTGCGGCAGAAGCTGATTGTAAGCACGGTTATAATCGCGTTGCTGCTGGCGCACGCGGCGCTGTTCTTCGGCTTGAAACTGACGCTGCTGTTCGCGCTCGACTTCCTGGCCGATCTGACCGGCCAAGAAGTCAAAGATCTGACGGCCGTCCTGGGCCTGCGCGGAATGTCCTACACAGATAATGACAAGGACTGCGACACACACCAATGCTATCCGCATGGCCCGCCCCCCCGAATCAATATGGCGAGAGTGTGAGGGGAGTGTCGAATCAGGGCAAGGGGATTTCGGGTACAGCCAACAGCGTCCACTGTTGCCCGAAAACCGATCACGACGAGGCGGTGGCATCAACTACACTTCGAGCCCATCACGTGCGTGGCGGCCGACCAAGTCAGCAAATAGAACTCCGGCAGCTAACGACGGACGCAGGCTTCGTGAAGTGAGATAATTAATATGAGGCTGTCTGGCCGACCTGATCCGGCCGGGACCTGCGGCCTGAACCTGAACTAAATAATTCCGCAAGTCCTCAGTGATGAAATTTCTGCGGATGATTTGCCAAGGGTGCCAGAAAGAATTGAATGCGTGTGCTGTCCCAGCAGTGGCGGTGCCGTATCCGAACCGTTAGCGTCCCCCTGCAAGCGCAATGGACTGCGGACACTTGGTGCCTGTACGCCGGAGGCGTGATGCAAATTCTGCGTCAAGTTGCGGGCCTTTGCCTGTGGTTCAGCGAATGCCTGTTCAATACTGTTGATCGGGCCGCACGGTACGCCCGCTAATTGTAGGTCTGTCATCCAATGGGCCGTCGTTCTTTGCAACATTGCTGAACTGATAATGGGTAGAAGCTCGTGACGATTGGCGACGCGCCCCGCATTGGTCGCAAACCATTGGTTGCTAGCTAGAGACGTGATCCCGGCCGCGCGGCAGAACCTCTGAAACTGGCCGTCATTGCCAACAGCCAATATGATATGGCCATCGGCCGTCGCGAAAGCCTGATAAGGCACGATATTGGGATGTGCATTCCCGAGCCGCTGCGGCGCTTCACCGGAAACCAGAAAATTCAGCGCTTGATTGGCAAGGGTCGCAACCGCACAGTCAAAGAGTGCCAAGTCGATGTGCTGACCTAACGACGTCGTGTGACGCTGCTCGACGGCCGCAAGTATTGCGATGGCCGCATAAAGCCCCGTCATCACATCGACAAGCGCTACACCGATTTTCTGCGGTTCGCTTCCGGGATCTGTAACCGGCGCTCCGGTCACTGACATCAGCCCTGACATGCCTTGGATCATGAAGTCATAGCCGGGCCGCATTGCGTCGGGGCCGTCCTGGCCAAAACCCGTGATCGAGCAGTAGATTAAACGTGGATTGACTGCCTTTAGGCTCTGATATTCGAGCCCATACTTTGCTAATCCACCGACTTTGAAGTTCTCTACGAGGATATCGCTTTGCGCTGCCAATTCACGGATCAATTGCTGTCCGAGCGGCACTGCCATATCGATGGTGACAGATTTTTTGTTGCGGTTAGCACTCAGGAAGTAAGCGCTTTCCTCAGTGTCAGTACCGTTTGCATCCTTAAGCCACGGCGGCCCCCATTGACGGGTGTCGTCGCCTTGGCCGGGCTTTTCGATTTTGATGACTTCGGCGCCAAGATCAGCAAGCGTTTGTGTTGCCCACGGGCCAGCCAACACACGTGAAAGATCTAGAACGCGCAGACCCGCGAGGGCTGGTGTGATGTTGCTAGCCGTCATGCGGTGAATGCCTGCATCCCTGTCTGTGACCGCCCCAATATCAATGCATGAACGTCATGGGTGCCTTCATACGTTTTCACGGTTTCCAAATTGGTCATATGCCGGAAGACGTGAAATTCGTCACTAATACCATTGGCCCCGTGCATGTCACGGGCCGTTCGCGCGATATCAAGGGCCTTGGCGCAACTGTTGCGCTTAATGAGTGAGATCATCTCCGGTCTTTCGCGCGTCTCGTCCATCAAACGCCCGACCCGCAGACACGCCTGTAAGCCGAGAGCAATCTCGCTTTGCATATCGGCGAGTTTGGACTGAACAAGTTGATTGACCGCCAGCGGCCGGCCAAACTGGGTGCGCTCGACCAGGTAGTTGCGGGATCTCACCCAACAGTCTTCGGCCGCACCAAAGACACCCCACGCGATACCGTAGCGTGCTTTGTTGAGACAGCCGAAGGGACCCTTCAAGCCGGTGACATTTGGGAGAAGCGCTTCAGCAGGAACAAACACGCCGTCCATAAAAATCTTGCCTGTGATGCTGGCGCGCAGCGACATTTTTCCCTCAATTTTTGGCGTCGACAACCCAGCCATACCCCGCTCAAGGATAAATCCTCTGATTAATCCGTCATCGGTCTTCGCCCAAACGATAAACACATCTGCGATCGGAGCGTTTGTGATCCACATTTTGGTTCCGGAAAGACGATAACCACCGCTCTCGCTTGTGGCACGGGTTTCCATACTGCCTGCATCCGAGCCATGATTGGGCTCAGTCAAACCGAAACAACCAACCCATTCGCCTGTGGCCAGTTTGGGCAAGTATTTTGCGGCCTGTGCTTGGGTGCCGTAGGTCAAGATAGGATGCATGACGAGCGATGACTGCACGCTCATGACCGTTCGATAACCTGAATCAGCGCGTTCAAGTTCGCGGGCAATCAGTCCGTAGCTGACATAGTTGCCACCTGCGCAACCAAATCCCGTGATCGTTGAACCCAGTAAGCCAATAGCACCAAGCTCAGTCATGATCTCCCGGTCGAAGCGTTCGTACCGCACGGCGTCAATGACGCGGGGCATCAACTTTTCCAAACAGTAGTCGCGCGCGCGATCGCGAACCAAACGCTCGGCTTCAGTTAGCTGATCTTCCAATAAGAAGGGATCGGTCCAAACAAAAGGCTGTTCCGACGGTGAGGTGTTCGTGTTTGCGGTCATCGGCTCGCTCATTGATTTGATGCACCGTCAGCCAATATGGCTGGGTGTAATGCGGTTGTTGCGCGGACAGAGTAGTCTTTCGCAGCATGCTACCCACGCGACAGCAGAACCAAAGCTGCAATCGCTGCAGCAACTGCCAACCCGAACAAAAGTGGCCAGCTGGCGCTGAGCTGGGATGCTGCTGGAGACACAGCATTTGAACTTTCGCTGTCTGATTTGAATGCGTTTGCACCCTCGACAGCGGGCCCTTCCAGCTCGGCCTTCAGCCGGATAAAGAACGTATTCGCGTGTTTGCTTGCCGTTGCATCAACCAAGCGGGCTCCCAGTTGTGCCAGCTTGCCGCCAACCGTTGCCTTAACTTTGTAGTCGAGAGCCGTGCCTTCTGGCTCATCACTGAGCGAGAGCGCAGCAAGCCCCTTAGCGAAACCAGCGGCCCCACCTTTGCCTTCGCCGGAGATTGTGTAGCCGTGCAGCGGTTCGATGTCTGACAGTGTGACGATGCCAGTGAACCGGGCTTTCACAGGCCCCACCGCCGCCACAACAATACCTTCGAAGCGATTGTCATCGAGCCGGACGAGGCTTTCGCATCCTTCAATGCAACGGCGCAGAACTTCGGCGTCGTTGAGTGCTGCCCAAACGGCACCTCGTTGGGCTCGTATCGTATGTCGTCCAATCAATTCCATATTTCTTGGTCTTCCGAGTGAGGCTGTGCCGCGCGGTTAATCCAATTCACGGTGCAGTTTGAATCGGCAAAATCGCCATTGCTTCAACCTCGATCAGATATTCGGGTTGGGCGAGGGCCTGAACACCAATCCAGGATGACGCAGGCGGGTTGTCTGAGCCAAAAACATCGACAAGGACCTTTGCGATCATGTCCGCCTCGGTGCCTGATATGAAGTTCACGATGTAGAACCGAAGAACTTGAATGTCATCAGGAGTTCCGCCGGCGGCCTTCAAGGCAATGAACACATGCTTCAGGGCTTGCCGGAACTGGGCCTCGCGTCCGACGGCATTGCAGGTTTCGCTAGCATCCCACGGCACCTGTCCTGCGATATGAACAACCGTTCCGGGCGGGGAAATGACGACCTGGGAGAACCCCCAAGGCTTGCTTGAAAACAACTCAGGCGGTTGCAGTGTGGTGCGCGGCATTCGCGTGTTCCTCCTCGTCAGAGAATCCAAAACATGTTCGTCGTTTGCTTAGACTAGGCCTAACTGCAGGGCTGCCAGCGCTGCAGCGAAGCCTCCAATAGCTGGACCGACTACCGGGACCAAAGCGTATACCCAGTCGGAATCGCGCTTGCCTGAGATCGGCAAAATTTGGTGTGCGATCCTCGTGCCCAGATCAATACCGTAACCGCAGCCGATTTGACCGCCCGTCGCGCAAATCGCAGCCGTCAGCCACAGGCCAGTGACGAAGGCGCAGGCGATGGCTGATACCGGGAACACAACCTTACCGATGACAAATACGCCGACGATAAAGATGAAGAATGACAGTAGCTCAGCGATGAAGTTGGCTGGCAGATTACGAATGGCAGGAACCATGGCGAAGCAGCTTAGTTTGACGTCCTTATCTTCTGTTGCTGACCAATGAGGCAAGTAGAGCAACCAAACGATGATACCCGAAAGAATTCCGCCAGCAATTTGCCCCATGAAGTAGGTAGGCGCCTCGGCAGCTGGCAGAATGCCAGCTGTCACCATGGCGATGGTCACGGCTGGATTGACGTGACCTTGAGACCCCAACGCACTTGCAGCCATGATGCCGAGGGCGAGACCAATGCCCCAAGACAGCCCTTCCATGAGAAACCCGCCGCCCTTACCGAGCGAGTGTTGCAATCGGCTGGACGCGCCCGCACCGAAGCCGAAGACAAGGAGAAACATCGAGCCGATCATTTCAGCGAGAAAAATACTCATGGCGTGAGATCCTGTTTTGCGGAGTTGAGCGCCGCCCAAACTCGGGACGGGGTTGCGGGCATGTCGAGGTCGATCCCAATGGCATCGATGACGGCATTCATGACGGCGGGAGGAGCGGCAACGGTTCCGGCTTCGCCGCAGCCCTTGGCACCCAACGGGTTGTGCGGACACGGCGTCTCGGCGAGCTCGATTCTGAATTGCGGAAAATCATCCGCGCGGGGCAGGCAATAGTCCATAAAGCTGGCGGTTAGGAGCTGGCCCGATTGCGGGTCATAGACACACTGCTCAAACAGGGCTTGGCCGATGCCTTGCGCCAAACCGCCGTGAACCTGTCCTTCGACAATCATTGGGTTTATGACTTTGCCGAAGTCGTCAACGGCCACAAAATCAACGAGACGGACAAATCCCGTGCGCGGGTCGACTTCAACTTCGCAAATGTAGGTGCCGGCCGGATATGTGAAGTTGGGAGGATCGTAAGCAGCGCTTTCTTCCAACCCAGGTTCCATTTGACCCTGCGGCGTGACGTGTCCTTTGAAAGCGGCAATGGCAACCTGCGCCAACGGCAGCGTCTGGCCTGATCCAGCATGAGAAAAAATACCACTGGCAAAAGTGATCTCATCCGCAGAAACAGCCAGCATGTAACCGGCGATCTTTTGGCCCTTCTCAATTATTTTATCGCAGGCCTTTACAATGGCGGAACCACCGACCGCAGCCGACCGCGAGCCATAGGTGCCCAATCCGTAAGGAACGGTGGCTGTGTCACCGTGGACGACTTCGATATCATCGTATGGAATACCGAGCTGCTGATGCACGATTTGCGCGAATGCTGTCTCGTGACCTTGGCCGTGCGAGTGCGAGCCAGTAAGCAGCACGCATTTGCCTGTCGGGGTCATCCGGATCGTCGCTGTTTCGAAATAGCCGATGCCCGACCCCAGCATGCCTGCGAGGTTCGATGGGGCAAGGCCGCAGCATTCAATGTAACAAGAGATGCCAATACCCCGGAGCAACCCTCGGTTCTCAGAGTCTGCGCGGCGCTTGGCAAAGCCGGAGTAGTCGATCATCTGTAAAGCACGATCGAAATTCGCTTGGTAGTTGCCGCTGTCGTAGACCGCTGCAACGGGAGTCTGATAGGGGAAAGCCGTCGCTGAGATGAAGTTGCGGCGCCGCACCTCTGCCGGATCGAGATTGAGCTGCCGCGCCGCCAGATCGGCAAGCCGCTCGACCACGTAACAGGCTTCTGGCCGGCCGGCCCCGCGATAGGCATCAACGGGAGCTGTGTTCGTATAGTAAGCGTCCACCACGGCGTGAATCGCTGGTGTCCGGTATTGACCTGCTAGCATGGTGCCATACATCCACGTCGGAATAACCGCTGCGAACGTCGAGAGGTAAGCCCCAAGCGCCGCTTTCGTGCGCACGCGTAGCGCGAGAAACGTGCCGTCAGCGCCAAGTGCGAGTTCAGCTTCCGTGACGTGGTCGCGGCCGTGGGCATCCGTCAGGAAACTCTCGGCTCGTTCAGATACCCACCGCACCGGCCGCCGCAGTTTGCAGGCCGCCCAAAGGCAGACGGATTCCTCTGGGTAGACAAATATCTTGGCGCCAAATCCGCCGCCGACATCGGGCGCAAGGACCCGCAGCTTGTGTTCGGGAATAATGCCCAGCCCAGCCAAAACTTGCCGGGCAACGTGAGGGTTTTGGCTCGTCGTGACCAGTGTCGCCTGGTCCATACCAGCGTCGTAGTCTGCCAGCGCCGCGCGCGGCTCCATCGGATTTGGGATGAGGCGCGTGTTGACGATTTTCGTTCGTACGACATGGGCAGCGGATGCGAACGCCTGTTCCGTTTTTACAGCGTCTCCAAGTTCCCACGAGAAACACCGATTGTCCGGTGCAACGTCGTGGAGGCATGCCGCACCGGCCGCCGAGGCTGATGTCACGCTAGGTGCACAGGGGAGCGAATCGTAGTCGATATCGATCGCTTCGGCCGCATCCTTCGCTTGACGTAACGTTTGCGCAATAATAACCGCGACAGCATCACCCACGTACCGCACGCGATCCGATGTCAGTGGCGGTCGCTTTGCAGCGCGCATCGGGCTGCCGTCCTTGGATGTGACGACCCAATCACTCGGTAGCGTGCCCAGGCCTTCGCGGGCCCAATCGGCACCGGTCAGAATCGCCTTTACTCCCGGCATGGTCAGGGCGGCAGACGTATCAATCCGGCGAATAATGGCGTGCGCATGCTCGCTGCGTATGAAGTAGGCAGTCAACTGGTCTCGCTTGCTAAAGTCAGCCGTATAGTGGCCAGATCCAGTTGTGAACCGGAGATCCTCACGTCGTCTAACCGATGCTCCAATGCCGTGGTCCAACTTCGAATTCCTGTCAGTTTTGACTTCGTGCTTTCGGTAAGTGAAATGCGTGCTCAACGATCAGCATCGCGCGCTGTTCGCGCTAGCGCTTCATAGGCACGACGGCGATTACTTCAATCTCGACGAGAAAATCTGGATCGCAGAGTTTGCTCACCTCAACCAGCGTACTGGGAGGCGGGGGCGAGGGCAGAAACGACGTCCGCGCGCGCGTGACTTCTGCGCGCAGTGACATGTCCGTCAGATACGTCGTCGTCTTAACGACGTCTGCGAAACTGGCGCCGTTCGCTTCAAGAACCAATTGGATGTTCAGAAGCGTCTGGTGAGACTGGGCAAACATGTCTCCCTTGCCAACCAGTTGTCCCGTTTTATCTGTTCCATACTGACCAGCGAGGAAAATTAAGCGCGTATCCCCCATCTCCACCGCATAGGAATGAGAGTAGGGTCCCACGGGCGGTGCAACCGTTTCCAGAGTAAGCGCCGTCTTCATTTTGATTGAAACTCCAAGCTGAATTCAGTGCGGGAAATCAAGCACTGCAGGGAGTTGCGTGACGAGAGCAAAAGCAACGCACAGACTGTCCTGAATTGACGGACACAACGGTCTCGTGCCTAGCTGTACGATATCACTGGTCACGTCCCTGCTCTTAGTCCAAGTCGTTGCGGCCGTTTGAAAAAGGCAATGGTGAATGCCGCTGAAAATCTCGTTGCGCATCAACGATACTCAAACCACTGCTGATATCCCCGACGAGCGCCTCCTCGTAGACTTCCTGCGGGATGACCTGGGTCTGACCGGCACCCACATTGGCTGCGATACGTCTCAGTGTGGTGCGTGCACGATCCATCTCAACGGTAAAGCTGTCAAAAGCTGCACGATACTTGCGGCGCAAGCAGATGGTCAGGATATCCGGACAATTGAAGGGCTCGCAGAAAACAACAAGCTCCATCCCATGCAAGCCGCCTTTCGAGAGCATCACGGCTTGCAATGTGGGTTTTGCACGCCCGGCATGATAATGAGTTCGCTTGATCTCCTCGCTAGAAACGCTAATCCATCGGAAGCTGATGTGCGATCGTGGCTAAAAGGCAATTTCTGCCGATGCACGGGGTATCAGAATATTGTCGCTGCTGTTCTGGCCTGTGCAGCCGAGCTGCGCCAGGACGGCCACCACTCCCGCCAAAGCTAAGGAACGGAATGTGTATCGACTGACATACCGGCGTCCGCATGATCTCGCTGAAGCAAGCCATATCCTCACCGAGGAGCCGGACGCTAAAGCATTGGCTGGCGGCATGACGCTCTTGCCCTCTCTGAAGCAGCGCTTGCTGCAAGTTGCATCTCTTGTGGACATCACCCAGATCGAGGGGCTATCCGAGATTGAGATCAAAGCGGATTGTTTGAAGATCGGCGCGCTGGCCACGCACGATACCGTTGCGCGCTCGCCTGCCATTCAAGGCAGCATACCGGCTCTGGCATACTTGGCGGGCGTCATCGGCGACAGCCAAGTGCGCAATTGCGGCACGATTGGAGGATCCGTTGCCAACAACGACCCTGCCGCCGATTACCCGGCAGCCGTCCTGGCGCTTGGCGGGCGCGTCGTCACCAATCACCGGGCAATCGAGGCCGAAGACTTCTTTCATGGCCTGTTTTCAACAGCGTTGGTGCAGGGCGAGATTGTTACGGCGCTTGAGTTTCCAATTCCTCGTGCTGCGGGCTACGCCAAACTTCCCAATCCTGCGAGCCGTTACGCAACTGTCGGTGTTTTTGTGATCCAGTCCGCGAATGAAACTCGCGTTGGTGTCACTGGGGCTGCAACGGGCGTCTTCCGCTGGGCTGATGCGGAAACTAAACTCGCATCGACTTTCGATAAAAATGCGATTGCCGGACTTCGCCTCGACCCTACCGATCTCAACAGCGATATTCACGCCAGCTCAGACTACCGTGCTCATGTTGCGGGCGTCATGCTTGAGCAGGCCGTGACACAGGCCATACACAATACGAAACTGGCTTGAACTGGCGGTTTCCGGCTGCCGCTCCCCGATGGAGCTAGAGACCCATCAACTACTGCGGGTCTGTGTATATCGTCTTTGTGACCGTGAAAAACTCACGGGCCTGTTGCCCCTGCTCGCGCGGGCCGTAGTTTGATGCCTTCCTGCCTCCAAACGGAACGTGATAGTCGACGCCCGCCGTTGGCAGGTTCACCATGGCCATGCCAACTTGGATGTTCCGCTTAAAGTGCGTGGCATGCTTGAGGCTGCGCGTGCAAATGCCAGCGGACAATCCAAATGCGCTATCATTCGCGACTGCAAGCGCCTCGTCATAGTCTTTCACGCGGATGACGGCTGCAATGGGTCCGAAAATCTCTTCTTTGGCTATGCGCATGGCGGGGTTCACACCGGTGAAAATCGCTGGCTGCATGTAGAACCCGGGATGCTCTCGATCAAGGCGTTCGCCCCCCCATCGCAACGTGGCGCCTTCCGACTTGCCGACCTCGATGTAGCTCAGGTTTTTGTCTAACTGACGTTGATCTGCGACGGGTCCGATGTCTGTTCCTGGCTCCAGAGCATGGCCGACAGTCAGCGAAGCAGTTCGCTCGATCAATCGGCGGACAAATTCCGAGTAAATTGCTGGAGTGACGATCAATCGCGACGACGCCGTGCAGCGCTGGCCCGTCGAAAACAGCGCGCCGTTGACGGCACAGTCAACGGCCCGCTCAAGATCGGCATCATCCAAGATAATAAGCGCGTTCTTGCCGCCCATTTCGAGTTGAATGCGCTTCATGGGAGCGTCACTCATACACGACGACGCGACCAGCGCTCCAACCCCGGTCGATCCAGTAAAGGATACGGCATCGACGTCCGGGGAACTCGTAAGCGCAGGACCGAGTTCGGAACCCGGTCCCATGACCAGGTTAAACACGCCCGCTGGCAGCCCACTCCGGGCCACGATGCTGGCAAGGGCGTGCGCACTGGCTGGAACGAGTTCGGCTGGCTTGAACACGACGCAGTTGCCATAAGCCAAAGCAGCCGCGGTCTTCCATGCCGGAATTGCGATCGGGAAGTTCCAGGGCGTAATGACCCCGATGACCCCGAGAGGTTCGTGCCAAACTTCAATGTCAACACCAGGCCTGATGGAACGGACAGACACGCCAGGGATTCGAAGACACTCCCCTGCAAAGAACTCGAAAATCTGCCCCGCGCGGGTACATTCTCCGATGCCTTCGGCTCTCGGCTTACCTTCTTCGGCCGACAGCAGCGTTCCGAGTTCGTCTCTGCGAGCCAGTATTTCAGCGCCAATCACCTTCAACAGGTCATGCCGCAGTTGGGGTGTTGTTTGCGACCATGCCGGGAAGGCACCTCGAGCGGCTGCGGCAGCCGTTGCGATATCCGCTCGTGACCCGTTTGCAAACAAGCCGACAAACTCTCGGGTATCCGATGGGTTAATGTTGGGCGTGCTCTCAAGCGTATCTGACCATTCCCCGCCGATGTAATTCTGACCCGTAAGCACGCATACCTCCAAGCTGACGCCGGGGCAGAGTATGGTTGTCCGATGGTCCCGGAAATGCTAAAATCCAAAACTAACTGTCTTGTTCGCCAAGACAATTCCTCGAACCTGATGGAAAGACTGAGTTGGATCAGTTCCGGGCCGTTGCCATCATCATAAAGGTCGCCGAGACCGGCAGTATGCGAGCGGCGGGAGAACAACTCGGAATCTCCAAATCCGTTGTCAGCTACGAGATCAAAAAACTCGAAGAACGTCTCGGTGCACGGCTCTTCAATCGAACGACGCGCAAGATTGTTATGACTGAAGCGGGGTCGTTATACCTGCAGCGGGCACAGGCGCTGCTCAGTGACTGGCGGGAAGTCGAGCGCAACGTTGCCGAATACCATTCAACGCCCAAAGGACTTTTGCGCATCGCATCGCCACCTGTCTTCGGTGCCCTCTACCTTGCGCCTGCGCTCGTCGATTTTCAGACGAAGTTCGCTGACATTAAGGTCGAACTTGAGTGCGGCGAGCAGATTGTCAATATCGTCGAGAGCGGATTTGATCTCGCTGTGCGTGTCACAGTGTTATCCGACACGCAACTGATCCGGCGGAGGCTCGCGCCCAACCGGCTGGTGCTCGTTGCCTCGCCCGGATACTTGGACGCACACGGTCGCCCTGCTCAGCCTCTCGACCTCATTCAACATCGCTGCTTGAGGCACGACGACGAGTGGGTTTACTGGTCACAATGGCTGGCAGCATTGCCGGAACACGAACGCCCCAATCTCCTCACGGCATCGATGACGCTCGGGAGCAGTTTTGCGTTGCGCGCAGCCGCCGTCAACGGCGGTGGCGTTGCGTTGCTACACACCTATGTGGTCGGCGACGCCGTTTCCGAGGGCCTGCTTGAAGTTCTGATGCTAGAACGCACGCTCACGCATGGATCGATCTGCGCGTTGTTCCCGCACGGCCGCCAAATGCCACTCAAAACTCGTGTCTTTCTCGACTTCATGGCAGAGCGGTTCAAGGGTCAACCGGTTTGGGAACGTGATATTTTCCCGTCCACTCGGGCGCCGTCGTCAAGAATGCGAGAGATCGAGAATGCGTAGCGCGACGGCACCCGCAAACAGCGTATGAGACCCCCCGGCGGCTTTTTCTGCATATTGGCCGTGCGCTGCGCTGGACCGTCAACTATCCACAGGAACGGTCATGCTGGTGACGGCAAAGCGGAGCGTGAAATTTCTTTACTAGGGGTCAGAATCGCCGGGGTAGGATCGATGCCAGCAGGGGACGTCTACGCCAATGAGCCGTATTAAAGTGTGTTTCTGACGCTTGTAATTTTATGCTGTTGACCCGCGAGAAGTTTAGCCAGTGTCTGCTCTACGAACGTTTTAAATCCCGCAGAGAAGACCGCACCACAGCTGTGAGAAGTGAGGCCAGCGGCGGCTCGCTTGCCCGTGCCATGGCTTAGCCTTGCCCGGTGACGTTGGCCCACATCACCTTAACGGTATCGATAAAGAGGACGATGAACCCGCTTCCGGCGACGAGAGCAAAGATGGTGGCGAGCCGTGTTGCCGGATCGGCCAGATGCGAAATAATTGTGATGCCAAGCAGCAGCGCAAATCCAGCCCCGGTGAGCTTCGCCACGCGCACGCCGAAGCGCGTGCCCGATGCGGCCCGCTCAAACGCCACTTGGCTTATGAAATATTGTGCACCCGTCCGAGTTCCATCTTGTAATCAAGATTATCCGGATCGATGGCAATGGCGCGCTCGAAGGCTGCAATGGCTTGCGCTTTATTGAACAGGTCCGCTTCGAGCGACCCGATCCAATAGTGCGCCGGTGCCAGCATCGGCTCAAGGGCTACGGCTTGGTGAAGAATGCGGATGGCGCGTTTGGGGTCAGCGCCGGACCGGCACACGGCCTCATAGAACAGCGCCCGTGCTTTGAGGTCCGCCAGACCAAACGTACCGAGTTCGTCATCGGTCAGTGTCGCCGTCGCATCGGCCACTTCGGCAACAGCAAGCTGCTTGGACGCAAGCGACAGTTCGTTCAACAGGTGCGCGGCCATGGCGGGATTTGCGTGCAGGGCCTTCAGATTGTCCAGCACCTCGCGCAAGTAGGCGTGGGCCAACTGCAAAGCTGCCACCGCACTGACGGAATCGCGAGGTGGCGGTGCTTTCGGAATCGGCGGCGGCTGCATGATGCTGCGGGGGACTGCTGCGGCCGGAATCCGACCGAAATGTATCCACGCGAACGTGGCGCCCAGCCCGATGACAATCGCGACTAACAACACCGGCATTCCGAAAGATGCATCAGAACCGCCCACAGCCACCAACGCGACTAGGCGATTAACGGGAGAAATTGCCGAGCGCCAGCGGCGCAGGTCTGCCTGCGCTGTTGCAGTGGCGACAGGCGAGGCAAGGGTTTGATCGCAGGCGCTGACGGAACCGTTTTGGCACTCGCGATGCCAGGTTTCGAAGTCGTGGGCGCTGGCCTTCCAGCCCATGACCTGCGTGCGCTGACTGGTATCAGCATGCGGCGATGCCAGTACGGCCTCACAGCCGCCGACGTCAAAGTTCTGGCAGCGCGCAAAAGACCTTTCTACTTCGGCGTCCCGTTGCGCTTGCGCAGCAGCGCGCCGTTGTTGCTCGGCGACCCGCTCGCGTTCCGCCTCCTCTTGCCGCACACGCTCGATCGTTCTTGCACGTGCGGCAAGCAGTTGCTGTTGATCCTCAAAAGACAAAATAGTCGACGACAGCGCCCGATTACTGGCCGCCACATCGCCGCCAAAACAGGCATGCCAGTTCGGCAGAAGCTGTTTGTAAGCCCGGTTATGGTCGCGCTGCTGCTGGCGCACGCGGCGCTGTTCTTCGGCTTGAAACTGGCGCTGCTGCTCACGCTCGATTTCCTGGCCGATCTGACCGGCCAAGAAATCAAAGATCTGACGGCCGTCTTGGGCCTGCGCAGAATGTCCTAAACTGAAAATAACAAGGACTGCGACACACACCAATGCTGTCCGCATGGCCCGCCCCCCGAATCAATATGGCGAGAGTGTGAGGGGAGTTGGCAATCGCGGCATGGGGGTGGGTGATGGTCAACTACGCCTACTTTTGCCCTAACACCGGAACGGCGGAAGATTGTCATCACTCACACTACGGGCCAGCAGCTGCCGTTTTAACAATGGCGATGTACGACATAGGTAGCGTTACCGCATTGCCCTCAACCCGAGGCATGCAGATCGCCCGAAAGCAACAGGTCGACGGCAGCATCGGTGACGGCCTGACACTTGAACTTACAGGCCATCGTCTCGGTTGCCTCAAACGTGCCGTGCTCTCCGAGCTTGTTTGATGGCAAGCCGCCTTTGCAGGTCTCATAGTAGTTGCAGGCCTTCGCGCAGGCGTCGATGCCGCGACGGATTGATTGATGAACCCGCAGAAACCGAGGATCACCCGGTAGATTTCGAAATGCGCGATGATCGCCGACGTTTCCGAAAATCAGTTGACCAAATTCGGCATGGTGGAGACCGAAAAGCTCAGGTGAGAACGTTCCGAAATCCCCACTGTGCCCGACCGTCAAAACCCGGATGGGAACTGTCTCGTCGCTGCAATTAATAGTCTTCTGGAACACATTTCGCAGACCTCTGGTCAATTCACGTACGTTTTGCTTGGAGTTGCAGGAAACGACGAGCTCAAAATAGCGCCGCAAAAACATCCGGAATATCGGCAGAGCGTCCCCTTCGGCGTGGGAAGAGTGAAGGTACGGTCCCTCTGCCTCGTCGATATTAAAGCCAATAGAATCCACACCAATCGACTCGAAAAAGGCAAACAGCTCTTCAGGGTTGCCGATGGACTCCCGGGTCAGGACGCAAATGACGCTGAGCTCAAGTCCCGCCTGTTTCAGTCTCGAAATGCCCGCAAGCACGCGCGCGCTCGTAGGTCCATGTGAGCGCGTCACGCGATAGCGGTCATGTATGTGAGGCGGCCCGTCCAGGCTTACGCCGACGGAGACATGCCATGTCTTGAAGAGGTCAATCCAGCGATCGTTAAGTAGCGTCGCATTGGTTTGCAACTTGTGGGCAACCGCCGATGCGTGCAGCACGGTCTCGATGATCGCAAAGGCGCGCTCATAGAAGTCCACAGGCAGCGTGAGGGGCTCGCCCGCGTGCCAGAGGACCTCTGGATTGCTTGCGACGAGTTCGTCTTGCACCAGAAGTTTGCACGTCGCGCCGATTGTCTCGAGCGAAATCCTCGAGCGGTTGGCGCGATCCGGCAGATAGCAGTACGCGCAATCGATGTTGCAGAACGGCGTGCCCCGGAAGATCAGCAACTCGACTGGCGAGAGGGAAATCTCCGTCGCCTGTCGAACCACTGATTTCATCATTTTCCAGGATCGGCCGTAGGCGCCGGTTCCGGCGGAGGATTGTCCGGCGATCTGTTATCGAACCCTTGTGCAAGATCCAGGCGGCGAGCGACCGATGCTGCATCCGAGGTCCCTGCCCTCAGCTCCAGCTGACCGGAGCTGACCGCTGCACGCAGTGCAGAGAGCTTGTCGGCCGTCGTCGCAGCATCCGCAACAATGCTGGAGAGAGGCACGGCGGCTGTGACCGCAAATGCAGCACCGAGCCGGAGAATATAGCGCTGTGATTTCCGTTTATTTTCCGGCATCAAACACCCCCATGACTTTTACGTATCATTTTAAAGTCGCGTGAAAGGTAACACCCGGATGATTTGACGGTCAATGCCGGATTAAGGCGTGCCTTTCGGCGCTGGCGTCATCGGCTCGAGTTTTTCAGACAGCGCGCGGTAAATCCAGTATTTTCCCCTCTTCGAACTGACCGCAGAAAACTCTTTGGTGCGCTTATCCGGCGGCCGCTCGCCGCCGATGATGTTCCTCATGTCGGAGACGATGATGGGGCTGGACGCATAGACGTCGTGATTAATGGCGAAGATCGCCATGCCGGCGCTGGTGATGTCGATCACGTCGACGCCCGGGATGAGCTCTGGCCCATCACCGCTGATGTAGCCGACGCGCGGCCGGTCCCACAGCCACTTGGAGAACCGAAGCGCCTTGTCGGCCGCGGACGCGTAGACGGTGAGATTGCCGCCACCGGTCTGGATCTTGGCGGCGAACTGCCCGAAGACGTCAGGCGCGACGTCGGGGGCGGCATCGATGACTTCGCCGATAACCGGACGGCGGGAAGGATCGAAATCGCTCATGTCACTCAGCGCCTGTAGGACGACCATGTTGCCCATGCTGTGGGCGACCATATGAACCTTGGCCGCATTCAGTGGAACGACGACACGCTGAAGAAAGCCCTTCAGTTGCTCGATGGCGATGTCGACGGTCTCGCGATCGGTGAAGTAGCTCAAGTAACTTTGACGCGAGGGCCAACTGAAGAGAAACGCCGGTCCGTCGAAATTCAAATCGTAGGCAATTTGACCGGCGCGGCGCACAGCGCTTTCGAAGGAAACGTTGTATCCATGCACGAAAATCAGAGCCTGGTTCTTAAAGACCTGAGCGGACTGCAATTGCTGTCGCGCGGCTTTGATCACGCCAGTCTCGTCCTGAACGTCGAGACGAGGGATACTCAGTCGGGTCACATCCGTAATGCTGTCGCCCGCATCTGCCTTTTTCGGGGAACCGGGCGGAAGCGCCGGCACTGCTGCGTGGACTTCCTTCAAGATGGTGAGGCTCGCCGAGCCGACGGTCAGACGGGATTCGCCGTCTGTGCTGAACTCAACGCTCTTGGCGTCGGGGTCGCGCTTGCGGTTCGTGGCGAAGAAGACCGGAACTTCTGTGAGGCTGGCCTTGCGGATGGTGCGTGCGCGCTTGAAGAGCCGATCCGCATCGTCCCGCCGGCCTAGCCTCCGATATAGCTCAGATAGCGGCAGCAGGCTCGTGGCGAGGGCGGGGTGATCGGCCCCGAGCGCTTTCTCTTGGATGGCGACGGCGCTTTCGAGCAATGCCCGGGCCTCGTCGTAGCGGGATTGCGACGCGTAAAGGACTGCGAGACTGGTTTTGGTCGCAGCGTCGTCGGCATGATCAGGCCCGAGCGTCTTTTCCTGCATGGCGAGCGCACGCTGATAATGCACGACGGCATCGTCGACCCTGCCCTGCTTTTCCTGGATGCCGGCAAGAACGTAAAGGCTCCGGGCGATATCGGCATGCTCCGCGCCCAGCATCTTCATGCGTATCGCGAGCGTGCGCTCGATCAACTGCTCCGCCTCGGCATTCTGGCCCACGGCCTGATAGAGGGTTGCGAGATCATTCAAGCTGAATGCCGTCCTCAAACTTTCGGGACCGAACGCGTTCTCGAAAATGGCCAGCGCTCGCTTGTGGTGGGCCTCAGCGTCCGCGTAGCGCCCCATGTCGAGATAGAGCCTGCCGAGATTGCTTAGGGTTTTGCCGACGTCCCGGAGCTCGGGGTTGGGAGCGCTTTCGGTGAGGGCGAGCGCACGCTGAAGCAGAGGCTCGGCGTCGCCATAGCGGCCTTGCAGCCGAAGCAGCGACGCTTTGTTGTGAAGCCGACTGACGAAGTTCGTATGGTTCGGTCCGAGCGCCTTCTCCGTAACGGCGAGGCTTCGATCATAAAGCGCCTCGGCCTCGGCGTACCGGCCAAGCTCCTGGTAGAGCAGCCCAAGGTTGTTACAGTCTCGTCCGACATCGGCGTGCTCCACCCCGAGCGCAGCCTCATCGATTGCAAGGATGCGCTTGTACTGCGCTTCGGCGATTTCGTACTGGCCTTGGCCTTGCGCAATAACGGCTAACCAGCTCAAGGCATTTGCATAGTGCGGATCGGCATCTCCGTACTTCGCTTTGGCCAGGCCGACATAGCGCTCGGCCAGCTCCTTTGCTTCGGGGTACAATCCCTTTTGAAAGAGCGGACCAATCTGCTGATCAAGTGCGCTGAGGTCGTTGGACGTCTGCGCTCTGGCCGGCGTGAACAACGCTAAGCCTGCGGCGAGAATTGCGAACGCCGTGATCACAAGTTGCTGAGATGGCATGCTACACCTCATCGGTTCCCACCAACCCCGAACGCTGCCAATGAGAAAAAACTCAGGTCTTCGAAAGCGTCAGTGTCGGGCACGCACTTTTCAAGCTATCGTCCCGACAATTCAGGATTGCGCGTCAGTTTGACGGTTGGCTGCGATCGCTCTGCCATTCAACCCTGCGCTACACTGAAACACAAGGCACGCGATGCGTCGAGCAATTGATTGGCAAAGCTATACGCCGCCGCGACCGCTTTGCCCGCCGTATTCCTCGCTGGTACGGTGATTGCTCCCACGCTTGCGCTCGCTCTGGGTCAAAATTTACCGGTCGAGGATGATACCAGCCGGGCTGGACTAGGTCACAAACTCATAAACGGGATTCCCATCGTTCGCGAACAGTAATTCAAGCTCTCAAACGGAGGAGCTTGAGATGGCACGACATCGATACGACCTGACCGACGCCGAGTAGAAGATCATCGGGCCATTGTTGCCGCAGAAGTCACGAGGTGTGGAGCGGGTCGATGACCGCCGGGTTCTGAACGGGATCTTCTGGCGTTTGCGATCAGGCTCGCCGTGGGTCGAAATCCCGGAGCGATATGGCCCCTCGACGACGTGCTACAACCGTTTCGTGCGCTGGCAGAAGGCCGGCATCTGGGGGCAACTCTTGAGCGCGATCTCTGAGGCTTATGACGGTCGCATCCGGATGATCGACTCGACCACCGTCAGGGTCCACCAGCACGCCGCCAACGGCGAAAAAAAGCGGGCTCAGCGATTGCATGGGCCGTTCCCGCGGCGGGAATACGACCAAGATCCACGCCCTCGTAGACAGCAACGGCTTACCGATCGAGCTGAAGCTCACAGCCGGTCAAGCCCACGACGGCAAGTCGGCCGAGGACATGCTCGATGGTGTCGGCAAGGGCACAGTGCTGCTCGCCGACCGTGGCTACGACAGCGATGCCATCCGCGAAAAACTCGAAGCGCAAGGCGCGCGCGCCAACATCCGCCCGCTCGAGCACCGGGTCGTCAAGCCAAGGTTCAGCCCGAAGGCCTATAGGCAGCGCAATCTGGTCGAGCGCTTCTTCAACAAGCTCAAGCATTACCGAGCCATCGCGACGCGCTTCTGCCGCCACGACGCCAACTATCTGGCGTCGGTGCAGCTTGCTGCGCTACGTATCTGGTTGAGGTTTAATGAGTCTGTGACCTATCCCAACGAGCAGACATAAGGGAATGATATCAGCCAGGCTGGTTTGCTCAATTCGCTGAGCTAAATGGTGTCTATGATTTTTGGCATTTTTTCCCGCTAACCCACTAAGAATTTTGTGATTGCCTCTTCGGCGATCTTTCGCGGGCGCGTGTATCGGGCCCTTGTCCGCGCGATGACCGCACCAGCGCGGCCGGCGAACTGCGGCTCTGGCAACACCATGCTAATCGGCATAGCATCTGCCGGACAGTTGTTGCGCATGAGCTTCGTCCAGGCCGCGAAGTTTGCCGTGTCGGTGAGTGTCAGGGCATGCTCGATGCCGAGTTCGGGAGCGAGAACTTCGGCATCCTCGGCGCCGATACGGAATGCAATCACGGAGCCGGCATTGCCCAACACCGCGTGACGCAAAGAATTCGGCAGTTGCTCCAGGAACTGATGCGCCAGCACGAGTGACAAACGCCATTTGCGAGCTTCTGACAAAACAGATGCGAAGCTGTCGGTGGCAAAGTTTTGAAATTCGTCGGCGTAAAGGCAGAAATCCCGCCGCTCGGCTTCGGGAATGCCGGCACGGGACTCGGCAGCCTGTGCAAAAGCCGTCGCTAAAAACGCGCCGAGCAGATGTGCAGGTCCTTCGCCCAACCTGCCCTTGGACAACTTAGCGATCAGCACGCGGCCGTTGTTCATGATGTGAGCGATATCGATGGTTGACCGCGGCTGGCCAATGATATTGCGCAGCAGGGGAGGCGATAGAAGCGCTCCGATCTTATTCTGCAGAGGTGCAATGGCTTCTGTCAGAAAGCGATCATGGTAGGCGGCAAACTCCGTCTGCCAGAACGCCCGCACGAGGGGATCGGCACATGTATACAAGAGTTGCTTGCGATACCTGTCATCGACCAACAAGCGGGGAAGACCGAGCAAGGTCGATCCCTGCGTATCGAGCAGCAAGCGCAGCGCATTCAATAGGATATATTCAAGCCGTGGCCCCCAACTGTCGGCCCATAGGTGCTTGAAGGCCGCCACAAGGTGGGCTGCCGCCAGAGGCCGGGCGTCGGGCGACACCCGGTCCAACGGATTAAGCGCGACAGGGAAGGCGATGTCGGCGGGGTTCAGATACAATACGTCATTCGTCCGCCACGGCGGTACGGCATCAATGACGGCCTCGGCGAGGTCGCCATGTGGATCAAGCAGCGCAAACCCGCGGCCGTGGACCAAATCGGCCAGCATCAGGTTAAAAAGCAGCGTCGACTTGCCGGTGCCGGTTTTACCGATCACGTAGAGATGGCGGCGCCGGTCATCAGCCGAGAGAATAGCCTGCTCACCGCGCACGGTAAGCCCCAGCACAAGTGGTTCGTCCTCAAGCATGGGTCGCCATCCGAGCCGGGACGCGGCCCGCAGTGGGCGGCGCTGTCGTGGCACTGCTTGTGTGTGGAGCAGCCAAGCCGGGGGCGGACGGCGGCCACTGAGCGCGGACGCCTCAAGACACCCTTGCGGCAAGTGTAGCATTCAATTTGTATAGAGATTAATGCTGAGCCGCTCCTGATCGTTTGGCTCGGCTTTTTCCCCGCGATTGATCGCCAATAATAAGTTCTAGAAGTTTTCCAGATTTGGAATCTCGGTAACAAAAATATTCGCCGATCAAACTTCGTTTGATCCATTCGAACGCGGTCGTGGCCGCCCACCCTGTCGGCATGAACTCTCTTGTAGCCTCTGCGGATAAGAGACCTTGCCACCGAGCGTCAAACGGCCTGCCCGACCCCGGTCCTCCACTGAGCGTTGGCTCTGGACGGTCATCGTCCAGAGCCAACGCGAAAAGAGGTCACGCCGAATCCCGTCAGCCAAGCTCAGGGTCATAAGGCTGGGGTGCGTAGGAGGAGTGGGGTCGGGCGGGACGCACGACAGGGTGGGCAATCAAGATCGTCAGTCAAATCAAGTCATTATACTTGACGTCAACCTGGGGATTTCATGGTTCCCCCGTCAAATCCCCAGATCTTATAAAGTATTAGCCACGCCTAATGCTGAAGTTGCTGATGAATATACTTGAATATAATGACAACGTCCAGAACTTTGGGAAACGTAAAGGAACATCGGGTCCGCCGATGAGGTAACCATCGCCATAATTGCTGACCGGTTGATCTTTGGGGCTATTCGTCTTCTTCTATGCAGCTTAAACCGCGAGCACGGAAATACTGCGTCAGCGCGGCGAGCTCCTGTTCGCGCAATTCATCGAGCAGGTCGTCGGTGGCTGGGCAAGGGCGGTTCATATGATACGGGGACGCTGGCGCGCCAGTTGCCATCAGCGGGCCATGAGCTGAATGAGCGCCACGACCAGGGCGGCGTGCGCCACGAGGATGCCGCTGACCCACCGGATGAGGGTCGATGTCTGTCGCTCCAGGGCCAGGTCAAGACCGGTTTTGGTCACCATGGTG
>JANOFU010000047.1:0-5374 GCA_031413815.1 Hyphomicrobium sp.
GTGGGTCGTCGTTCCTATCTGCGTGTTTGTGATCGTCGAACACTATTTAAGGTCCAAACCCGATAACATGAGGAGCTAACATCATGCATGTGACTTTGCAAAACGCCGAAACAGCCATCGCTGCGGCCGTCAAAAAGGCAAAAGCTCTTAAAACGCACATGTGCATTGCCGTCGTTGATTCTGGGGCGAAGCTTAAGGCGTTTCACCGCATGGACGATGCCTGGGTCGGCTCCATCGACATTGCGATCAAGAAAGCCAAGACGGCAGTTTATTTTGGCATGCCAACTGGCCAGATAGGAACGCTATCATAGCCGGGAGCGCCACTGTTTGGCATCGAGCACTCAAATGACGGATTGATCACGTTTCCATGTGGGCTGCCCACTGTTGATCAAGATGGCGTGTTGGTGGGCGCTATCGGTGTGTCGGGGAGTGCCGTTGAAAACGACCATGCTGTCGCACTCGCAGGCGTCACTACAATCGGTGTCGCCGAACTGCCCGATCACCCCTGGCGAACATGATGAACAAGGTCCGTAAGTTATGCCGTTCGGGTTCGCCCCACTACGAAAGTGGCGACTACTTCTTGGCTAAGCGAATGAATCGCTGAAACCGTCCCGGCAATAATGTTCGTGACAAACACGTACGTCGCAACGCGGTCGAGGAGGAAATCGGGCGTCGGCTTTACGCGCTGCATATTGTTCCGCGCGATAGGTGGGGATGCCGCAGGTCCTAAGCTCAGCTTCCCCGCTTTTCCGGGGTTTCCCCATTGTGCCAAATTATGATGTGGCTTACTCGCGCTAGCGGTACCGCTCACCTTCGCCGGTTTGACAGCTGCAGCCTATGGGCTTCTTTTTGCACTCGGTATCAAAGGCGAAGCCGCGGAATTCCCTTCGAATGAGGGAGAGGCCTTCAGTTTAAGGGCCGCAGTTCTGCTTGCGTTCGTACTTGCAGTAGTACTCGTTGCCGCAGCCGCGTTGCGGATGTCAACGCCCGTCCAAAAGGTTTCCAGCGCGCCTGCGCAATAGGGAGCCACGGCTGGTGGCTAAAAGCAAAGTAGCAAGGCCCCCTCGAGGGGGCCTTGCTGCTTGTCGCGTTTTTCCTTGAGCCGTGTTGGTTTGGCGCTAGGGCGTGTTGATTTCGCCAGTTTGCGGGTCGACGCTGTCGCCTGGCGTTACTGCATCTTCCAGCGTTGCCTTGCCGTTTCTGCGGCGGCGACGTTGAGCGTGCTTGAGCCGATAACTCTCCCCGTTCATTTCCAGGATGTGGACGTGGTGGGTCAGCCGGTCGAGCAGGGCACCCGTCAGGCGTTCTGAGCCCAGGACGCTGGTCCATTCCTCGAAGGGGAGGTTCGATGTGATGATCGTCGAGCCGCGTTCGTAGCGCTGCGAGAACACTTCAAACAGCAACTCAGCGCCCGTCTGCGACAGCGGCACGTAGCCCAGCTCGTCGATGATCAGTAGCTTCACGTTGGCGATCTGCGCCTGCAGCCGCGACAGCTGTCGGGCATCGCGCGCCTCCATCATCTTGTTGACCAGGGTCGCCGCAGTCGTGAAGAGGACCGAGAAGCCCTTCTGGCATGCAGCAAGCCCCAGCCCGAGCGCAACATGCGTCTTGCCGGTGCCCGAGTTGCCAAGTGCGATGATGTTGTCGTTGCGGACGACATATTCCGACCGGGCCAGTTCCAACACCAGCATCTTGTTGAGCGCGGGGATCGCCAAAAAGTCGAACGTATCTAGGCTTTTAACGGCCGGGAACTTAGCCGCGCGGATGCGCCGTTCGACGAGGCGCCGCTCACGCTCGATCAGCTCCAACTCGGCGAGCCTGAGCAGATAGCGCGGGTGATCGATGCCGTCGGTGGCGCTTTCGCGGGCGACCTTCTCGTATTCCGCGAGGAAAGTCGGCAGCTTGAGCGCCTTCAGGTGGTGCTCCAGCAGCACCTGGGGTTTGTCGGTGGCTCTACTCATGCGGCTTGCCTGCCTTCGACAGGACCGGCTTGCCTGCCTTCGGCGGAACCAGCTGCTCCCTCCAGGAGTGCGGCGTAATCGGCTGCCCGGGTGGTCGCAACCGCAGGCCTTGGCAGGTAAGGATAGGCCGCCATATCGAGCCGCGGCGCACGCCGTTCGACCTTAGCCAGCACCAACTGCTTGACGGCATCAAAGCTGATGGCACCCAACTTGATGGCGTCCGCGACAGCGGCTGCCACGATGGACTGCGCAAACAGCTCCATCAACCGCAGCACCTGGATATACTCCCGCTTGCCCCTGCGCCCCATCCGGGCCTCCAGCAGGCGGCGCAGATGAGCGAACGCCTCGGGCAGGTCCCAGTGTTGCAACGGTGCCGCCTGATCCAGTGCGCCCGGCTTCTGCTCGATCAGCGCCAGATAATGCAAGGGATCAAACACGAGGTCGGCATGCCCGTATGAGCGCCGATGACGAGCGATCTCATGAGAACCTGCAAAGATCACAACCTTGTCGACAAAACCCTTCACGAGGACTTCGCGGAAGCCATAGGTCGTCGGCACCGAGTAGTCGTTGCTGCGATAGCGCACCAGCGCCGTTGACGAGACCCGCGCTGTGCGGACTTCACAAGGCTCAAAGGGCGCGGCGGGTAACGCACGGAAGGCTGCAAGATCAGCGATCAGCCGCGTGCCGATTGTCTCGCTATTGCGGCCAGCGCACTCGGCCAGTCGCGCCCGGCAATCGGCTTCAAGCTTGGCGTTCAATGCGTCATAGCTCTCCATCACAGGCACAGGTGTCAGGAACGCACGACGCCCGCACTTGACTAGGTTCTCGACCTTGCCCTTATCGTTGCCCTTACCCGGCCGCCCGAACCGCTCCGTAAACAGGTAATGACTGAGCAGGGCCGTAAACATCCTCGTCAGATCACGCGTGCCGTCGCTGCAAATCTTGGCCACGGCCAACGTGGTGTTGTCGTACAGGATCGATCTCGGCACGCCTGCGTTGCCGGTTTCCGATAGGGCTCCAAAGAACGCAAACGCCGACACATGGCCGTCGAGGAAAGCTTCCGTTGTTTCGGAAGGATAGACCTTCATGAATGGGGCGTCCGAGTACGGCAGGTCCATATAGAAAATGTGGATCTTCTGGCGAACGCCGCCGATGATGCCGATGGCTTCACCGAAGTCGACCTGGGCATGACCTGGCGGATGAACCAGCGGCACAAACGTCTCGCGCGCCGCCACCTTGCGGTCCTGAACATAGGTCTTCACCGTCGTATAGCCACCGGCAAACCCGTGCTCGGCCTTCAGACGTTGGTAGATCCGTTTGGCCGTGTGACGTTGCTTGGGCGGCGCGTCCTTATCGGTGGCAAGTATCGCATCGATCACGCCCGTGAATGCGCCCAGTGAAGGCCGCTCAATCGGCTTTGTGCGTTGGTACCCTGGCGGTGCCGAGAACCGGCACATCTTGCTGATCGTCTTGCGGCAGACCCCGAAAACCCTGGCCGCCTCGCGCTCGCTATGACCCTCAACAAACACAAACCGCCGCACAGCCGCGTAGTTATCCAAGCCATACATCCCCCGCCTGCCTCCGAGTTCGAATCACTCGAAGGAAGGCTAGCTAATGGCGCCCTTTTGCGCGGGCGCGCGCCAGCACAACGCCGCCGCTTAATGGCCTACTTTCTCACGGGCGCTTACAACCAAGTTCGTGACGACTGGGGAGGCGGCATCTTTCCCATGGTTCCCGGCCACGAGATCGTCGGCCGCGTTGCAAACATCGGGAGCGCAGTTACGCGGCATAAGGCAGGGGATGCCGTCGCCGTTGGCTGCATGGTCGACAGCTGCCAAACCTGCGACCAATGCCGCACCGGCGAGGAGCAACTCTGCCGCGCAGGCATGACAGAAACTTACAACGCCAAGGATCGTGTGACTGGCAAGACGACTTACGGAGGCTATTCCAAGCACGTGGTAGTGCGCGAAGAATTCGTCCTTCGGGTACCCGACGGATTAGACCTATCTCGTACCGCGCCGCTCGTATGCGCGGGCATCACCACGTATTCGCCGTTGCGAACTTGGAACGTTGGGCCAGGAAGCCGCGTGGGCGTTATCGGCTTGGGCGGCCTTGGACACATGGCGGTCAAACTTGCATCCGGACTTGGTGCCGACGTGACAGTCATGAGCCGCTCGAAGGATAAGGAGGCCGACGCGCTCTCGTTGGGTGCGGATCGTTTGCTCGTCTCGACCGATAACGCAGCAATGACGAAGGCCGCATCGAGCCTCGATCTCATTGTCGATACAGTCCCAACCAAGCATGACCTTAATCCCTATATTCCGCTCCTCGATATTGACGGGACGCTGGTTCTTGTCGGCCAAATAGGCCCGCTCAGCGCGCCGACGACGACCGTGCCTTTAATTATGGGGCGTCGTCGTATCGCAGGGTCTTTGATCGGTGGTATTGCCCAAACACAAGAATTGCTGGACTTTTGCGCGCGTAAGAACATTTTGCCCGACTGCGAGATGATCCGGATGGACGAAATCAACACAGCCTTTGAACGCATGGATCGAGCCGACGTGCGTTATCGGTTCGTCATCGACATGGCGTCCCTAAAGTCATAACGGAACACCGAATTGGCAATTCAATTACTTTAGGTGTTGTGGTCCGGGTAGGGGCACCGAACTGTGACAACAACTCGTCTCTGCCAAGGCAAAGTTGGCGGTTCGTCGCGATTAAGAGGTTTGGTTGCGGGGGCCTGCAACAGCTGGTGGCGAACTCCAATAGTTGCACCTCGTGAAAAGGTTGGTTTTCATTTGTCGATTGGCCGGCCATCAGACCCGCCAATTCTCATTTCGCGCACCGAGCCATGAGCAGGCAAAGTGCTTATCGTTGCAGCCAATGGTTCTGCGAAACGCACACCGGTGGCGACAGAATCGCTCCAGATTGTTTGACCGTTTTGAAAGCTGGGTTGACTTCCGGTGAAATTAATAGCGAAGCTTGGTGCTACGAGCGTCACCAAGACGACCCACAGCGTCATCGACATCATGGCAGCGGCCATCCAGCAATCGGCTTGGGCGCGCGCGTCTCGCGTTCGCGCCAACCAATCCTGGCGAGCCGCGCGATATGAACAGTGCGGTTTTGGTATCTGGTGCGCATGCAGGGTCAGGGGGATGTTGACGCGCCTCCTCCGTGCTAGGTGATTAAGCTTAATCGACGGCGATACAAACCAGGCAAGTGCGAGTGACTGAACAATCAGGTTCGCACCAAACGCGAACTGGTATGCTTCGATAGGGTGGCGACCGTTAACGCTTGGCCAGAGATCGATGACGATGCCGATGGTCCATTGCACACTGAAGGCCGCGCCAACGTGAAGCAAATTGAGCGCAGCATTGGCGCGCCCTGACGCTTCCTTTGAAAAATATGTCGGC
>JANOFU010000048.1:0-2094 GCA_031413815.1 Hyphomicrobium sp.
GCTTTCGCGGCTCGTCCTATTGTGGCCAGCTGTGTGCGGTCGTTGCCAGCATTAGTCACCTCGTGCGCCACGATCAGATGATGGTCTAAGTCCACCGCAGTCTGCACGTTATAGGCGACGATGCCACGACCGCGACCGCTCGTGGCCATTGAGCGGCAGTCGGGATCGGTGAGAGAAATCTGGTTGTCGGGCGACAGAGCAATCTCGTTCTGGAAAGCCTTCAACCGTTTCACCTCTTTCTCTAGTTTGGCTAGCTTTTCCTTCACCCGGGTTTTCGTCAATGCCACCAGGTCCGATGACTCGTCGCTTGCCGCCGCGACGCGGTCGGCGGTATCAAGCAGACCTAGCAGGCTGTTGAAATTTGGGATGGGCTAGAACTTGGTTTCTCGGAGTGGTCTCTTAAGTGGGTCTGGGTTTGGACTGTCGGGTGCGGGTCGGGTCGGCCGTCGGTGCTGTTTTATGCAGCCTCAGTGAGCAACCTTGGCATCCGGATCAGATTGTAGGCGGCCATTGTGAAGGTGAACGCGAAACGGACTTTGGCGAGACCTCGCACGCGTACCTTGGCCATGCCGGCGATGGTTTTCGCCCAGCCGAAAGCCTCTTCGACGAGCTTGCGTTTCTTCTGGCTGGCCGCGTAGCCCGGATGCCGCGTCGTCCGACTGTCGATGGCCGAACGGCATGCCTTCTGGGCGACGTGTGGCGTCACGCACATCTGCCGCAACTCGCGGACGAACTCGCGCGCGTCGTAGGCCTTGTCGGCTGCGAGCGTGAGCTGGTTTGCCGTCCCCGGCGCATGGCGGTTGAGCATCGCGACGGCGGCTTCGCGCTCGGCCATGCCGTTTGCCAGTGTCGCGTCCGCCTTGACGACGAGGCCGTGCCGGTTCTCGGTCAACGCATGCCCCATGAAGCACAGCTTCGCTGGCTGTCCCCGGCCCTTGCGATAGAGCTTGGCATCCGGATCAGTGATCGAGCCATGCGTGTCGTTCGCGCGTGGCTCACCCTTGAAAGAGCGCTCGCCGTTACGGCCCGGCGCAGGCGGCTCGTCGGAGCCGTCCTTGGCGCGGAAGCTTTTCATCGACGCCCACGCTTCCACCAGGGTGCCGTCGACCGTGAAGTGCTCGTCCGACAAGAACCGCTTGACCTTGGGATGGCGCAAAACCGCCTCCAGGAACTTGGCCGCCACGTCAGCATCCAGCAGCCGGTCGCGGTTTTTGGAAAACGTCGAATGGTCCCAGACGGCGTCGTCGATGCCGAGCCCGACGAACCAGCGAAACAACAGATTGTAGTTGATCTGCTCCATCAACTGGCGCTCGGAACGGACCGAATAAAACGCCTGCAGCAGCGAGGCGCGCAGCAACCGTTCCGGCGCGATCGAGGCCCGCCCGGTGCCCTCGTAGAGCCGCTCGAACTCGGCATTGAGCGAGACCAGAACATCATTGACCAAGGCCCGGATGATCCGCAGCGGATGCCGCGACGGCACGCGCTCTTCCAGATCCACATACGAAAACAGCGATCCCGAGTTCTGATCCGATCCGCGCATCGAAGCCTCCTTTGCCTGGAGCCTCAAGGGAATCATATTCGCGTAAGCCTGTCAGCAGCCGAGAATTTCAACAGCCTGCTAGACATCGGATCACCCCCTTTCATGTTGCTGAAGACTGCCACCAGAATGATTGAATTTGCGTGGATGTCAAACGAGTCATGGCATGAGGGCGCTGTCGACCTTAAGGTGATGTTAGCAAGCCGCGCAGGCGGAACACGAAGCGTGCGATGCGCTGTTGACTGGCTAGTGTAGCGCACCTGACGTTTGGCACCGAGCCTATCGCTTGCCTGAAAATTGACCCCAAGGTGCCTGAAACCATATCTGGCCTGAAATTTGAACCTCATAAACAGCGCCGCGGCGTCACCGCTGGCAACAATGTTCTCGCTGCAAAATGTTCCCACTGCAAAAATGTTCCCACTGGAGGTAACAGTGTTTAATCGCGGCACACCATCTGATACGCGCCCCCCCGAACTGCAGAGCTTGCTGCAAGACACGCCCACCGTTGCCAGCCCAATACCTGTCGCACCAACCATGCCGCTTGCACCAGTCATGCT
>JANOFU010000049.1:0-38673 GCA_031413815.1 Hyphomicrobium sp.
GTGCTTATCCATTTTTTCCGACATATCAAAGCGCAGAAGTTCGACACCAATCAGGCTCGCCTACTGCTTGTCGACTTCTGTTTTGCCGACGCCTGTCGGGCCGGTGATCAGATAGCAGCCGATGGGCTTTTCGGGTTCGCGCAGTCCTGCACGCGCCAATTTGATGGCCGCGCACAGAGCCGAGATCGCCTTGTCCTGGCCGAACACCAGCCGCTTCATATCCTTTTCCAGATTGCCGAGAACTTCGGCATCCGACTTGGTGACGGTTTTTGGCGGAATGCGCGCCATGGTCGCGACCGTCGCCTCGATCTCCTTGACCGTGATCTTTTTCTTCCGCTTCGATTCAATGACAAGCATCTGCGACGCACCCGTCTCGTCGATCACGTCGATCGCCTTGTCGGGCAGCTTGCGGTCGTGGATATACTTGGCGGACAGCTCCACCGCCGCCTTGATGGCCTCGTTGGTGTACTTGAGCTTGTGGAACTCCTCGAAGTACGGCTTCAAACCCTTCAGGATGGCGATTGAATCCTCAACTGTCGGTTCCTTGACGTCGATCTTCTGGAACCGGCGCACCAGCGCGCGATCTTTCTCGAAGTGCTGCCGGTACTCCTTGTAGGTCGTCGAGCCAACACAGCGTACGGTGCCCGACTGAAGCGCGGGCTTCAGCAGGTTTGACGCATCCATCGCTCCGCCTGACGTGGCGCCGGCACCGATGACCGTGTGGATTTCATCGATGAACAGCACGGCACCCGGATAATTCTCAATCTCCTTCATCACGGCCTTGAGGCGCTCTTCGAAGTCGCCACGATAGCGGGTGCCGGCCAGCAAAGCGCCCATGTCGAGCGAGAAAATGGTGGCATTGAGCAGGACCTCGGGTACTTCGCCGCGAATGATCTTGCGCGCCAAGCCTTCGGCAATGGCGGTCTTACCCACGCCGGGGTCCCCGACCAGGAGGGGGTTGTTCTTCTGCCGGCGGCACAACACCTGGATGGTGCGGAGCACTTCGGTTTCGCGGCCGATGAGCGGATCGATCTTGCCGTCGCGCGCCTTCTTGTTAAGGTTCACGCAGTACGTGTTGAGCGCGTCCTGGCTAGGCTTTTTATCCTCGCCGCTCTCGGACTGCTCCGGCTCTTCGCTGCCCCGCGCCGATCTCGGCTCCGACATTCCGGGCCGCTTGGCAATTCCGTGGCTGATGTACTGGACCGCATCAAAGCGGGTCATATCCTGCTCTTGCAGAAAAAACGCGGCATGGCTCTCGCGCTCGGCGAAGATCGCGACCAGCACGTTCGCCCCCGTCACCTCTTCACGCCCCGATGACTGAACATGGACCACCGCGCGATGGATGACGCGCTGAAACCCCGTTGTCGGAGTGGCCTCTGCCGTTGCTTTCGAGACCAGCGACGCAAGTTCGCTGTCAAGATACTCCGTCACGCGCGTGCGCAACTGATCGATATCGACGTTGCAGGCGCGCAGCACACCGGCTGCATCGCGATCATCGAGCAAGGCCGCGAGCAAATGCTCTAACGTCGCGTACTCGTGACTGCGCTCGTTGGCGTATTCCAGCGCGCGATGCAGCGCGGTCTCTAAGCTCTTCGAGAACGATGGCACCGGGACCTACTCTTTCTCCATTGTGCACTGTAGCGGATGGCCGTGCTGCCGGGAAAATTCCATAACTTGAGTCACCTTGGTCTCGGCGACCTCGTAGGTAAACACGCCGCAAATTCCCACACCCTTGCGGTGAACATGCAGCATGATCCGTGTGGCGTCCTCGCGGCCTTTCGCGAAGTATTTTTGCAGAACGAGGACGACGAACTCCATCGGCGTGTAATCGTCGTTGAGCAGCAAAACTTTATACAGGGACGGCTTCTTGGTTTTTGGACGCGTCTTGGTGACGAGACCGGTCTTGCCGTCGCCCTCGCCATCGTTGTCGCCCTCGCCCGGCTTACCGCCGTTCTTTCCGGCCATCAGCGTTGGATGCAGCGCAAGCTCATCCACTGCCACCAGAGATTTGAGAACAACCGTCACGATGATAGAACACCCTCATGTTTCGCAAAATGGCCCCACGAGACCCAACTCACAACGCTAGTTTCGCGCAAAGGGGCGGCTCCTGCAATGTTACTCTTATGCCGTTTGCAGCGGAGAAAACTTGCCGGTGACTGCTCGGGTCAACTCTCCTTGCGATTGACGACCCGCGGTTCCAGTTCCCACTCATATATGGCCCTGCCCACCGGCATAAAAAAGGCCCAGACAACGTCCGGGCCAATTGAACCTACCTGAGTGACACTCCTGCGACTGTCAGCGGCCGTTCTGGAACAGCGTGCCGGCAGGCTTATAGGCATCTTTGGCCAACGAACTGTACATGCCGCCAATCTTGGTCATTTGCTGCATGTAGTCTTCACAGGCGCGCTTGGCATAAGTGGTCTGGATCTCAAGCGCCTGCTCGAGTGTCTTTGCCGACATCAGCTTTTCTAAAGTTGCAGTGCCTTCTTGGAACGCACGCTTCTGGTAATCGGTCATTTCGGCGGCAATCGTCTGCCAGCTCTTATTCCATTCGCCCATCATCCGCATCGAGCTGTCCATGTTCGTCTGCCCGAGCTTCTGGAAGTCTTGAAAGCTATTGATCATGGCGGGATCCACTTCCTACTGTGACTCTGTCTAATGCCGGTCTGGCTAGGGCCGGCTTGGAGGTCGGAACACACTGTCATTTCGTTGGCTGCGCCCGGCGCACCACAGTGGTTAATCTAATTGCACCGCACCAATTTGCAATGTCGATCTCGCGCTGCAACACTAATAGTTGCGGGCACACCCCGGTTTACCAAACCTCAGCGGGTCCGCGGTACACTTGCGCGAGATGCCCGGCAACCGCCGTTCATCAGCCGTAAAGCCGCCCACAAGGAGCGGTACGACTTTTTCTGCCCAAGGCGCCGAACGCGCCCGGACGGACCGGACAGCCGTAGGGTCAAGCGGTGCCGGACGACAAAAAAGACGGTGTATCAACGGGGTACTAGAGGGCGTCGTGTCCGTGTTGCGTTCGGGGCTATCATCAGGAGTGTTTGGGGGCTGCGCGCTGGCGCTGGCGGTGATCTGCGCGCCGCAGGCCGCTGTAGCTGCCGAAAAGTCGGCCGCCATGGTCATCGACGCCAATACCGGCGCCGTTTTGCATAACAATTCGGGCGATGAGCTGCGCCGCCCAGCCTCGCTCACAAAAATGATGACCCTCTACCTGACCTTCGAGCAGATTGAGGCTGGTACTCTCAGCCCCAGCACGAAACTGACGGTCAGCGAACGGGCGGCCTCTGTCGCTCCCTCCAAGCTGGACCTGAACGCCGGCGACCAAATCACAGTGATTAACGCCATCAAGGCGCTGATCGTCAAATCCGCCAACGACATGGCCGTCACGCTGGCCGAGCACATTGCCGGCAGCGAACACGCGTTCGCGACGCTGATGACCAAGCGCGCGCGCCAACTTGGCATGAAATCCACCGTGTTCAAGAACGCGTCTGGACTGCCAGACGGCGGCCAGGTAACGACCGCGCGCGACATGCTCACCCTCGCCATGCGCCTGCAGGATAATTTCCCGCGCCAATACGCGCTGTTCTCAACTCAGACATTCTCGTACGGCGGCAAAACGCACCGCACCCACAACACACTCATGGGCCGCTTCCCCGGCATGGACGGCATCAAGACAGGTTACACGGCGAAATCGGGCTTCAATCTGGTTTCGTCTGTCCGCAACAGCGGCAAGCATTTGGTTGGCGCGGTGTTCGGCGGCGCGACAGCATCGGTGCGCAACGCGCACATGCGCATGCTGATGTTCAACGCTCTCGACAAGGCCTCGACCGAACGCTCGCGCATATCTGGACCGCAGCTGATCGCGCAAGCGCGCCCGGCGAAACGGCCGGCAAAGAAAGAAGCAACAGCCGTCACGCTTGCGGCCGCGGATAAGCGGCCGGTGCCAGCCCCCGTTCCTGCCAAGCGGCCAACTGCGAAAGTAACACCACCACCCGCCACGCAACCGGATGCAATCGCGGCACTGCCCGCCGCCGGGCCACAACCAGAACTCGCGGGCACAGTTGCGGGTGTTTCAGCGGTGAACTCACCACGTCTTACGCCTGCCCCTCAGTTTGAGACCGCCGCCGTCATTCCCAAACTCGACTTCGCAGCCTTGCGCGCCACTTTGCGTGCCGCGCGCGACGAGGCCGAAGGCCAGCCGCCGCGCGGCGAGCGTCATGCGGCTCCCGATGCGTCTGCGCCACCGGCCGCGACGGAAACAGTGATCGCCAAAGCAAACGGCGGCACTTTCGCCGCCCGTCCGCCGTCAACACTCAATGCTCAGATGGCGGGCCTTGACGGTGAACCCGCCGTGCAATCCTCATCTCAACCCAACACCATGGCCGCTCTGATTGCTGCCAGCACGGAAGGGCCTGCATTGCCGCCCTCGACCCTGCAAGAGCAAGCCCAGCGCATTGGGGCATTTGACACCCCGTCCGGTCTTGGTGGCCCAACCGGCGAGCCGTCCGCCTATGACGTTCAGATCGGTTCGTTCTCAAGTCCTGATGAAGCCGAACGGCGACTGGTCTCGGCCAAGTCGAGCGCCAGCGAACTTCTTGAAGGTCATGCCCCCATGACGCTGCCGGTCTCGTCCGGCGACAAGCCACTCTATCGTGCGCGCTTTGCGGGCTTCGATGCCAAGAAGGCGTCCGCGGCGTGCCTCGAACTCCGCCGCCTCGCGTTCGACTGCTTCGTCGCACCGTCGAAATAAGGCTTTGGCTCGACCCGTTGCGGAGTGGCGCATGTAGGACTGAGTGAGGTCACCGTGGGTGACCGTGCAAAGTCCGACACAATGCCAGCGGTTTGCCGGACATCGTTGCGGCGCCTAGCGGCCCTCACTCAGTCAAACCTATAAGACTTTGCTGCGTCGCACCGCCGAATTTGGGCCAGTTGGGTTACGACTCCAACACCACATCCTTCGCCTCATTTACTTTGGAGGCGAGATAATTCGAGCCGCCCTGATCGGGATGCATGCGCTTCATCAGCTCGCGATGCGCCTTGCGGACTTCATCTTCGCTGGCACCGGGTTTCAATCCGAGAATTTCATACGCCTGCGCAAGCGTCATACGGCCATCCGGGCCGCTTGCCAGCTCCGCTTCGCCGCGCTGCATATCCTCGCGCCACCCGGCGTGGACTCGATCGAGATAGGCCTCAAGCACTTGGGCGGATTGCACGTCGCTGAACCGGCAATCCTGCCACAGGAGTGCCAAGTCCGCGGGCGATAAACTTTCGATCGTCCGGCCTTTGAAGATTCCCTTGATTACCCGGCCGCGAATGGCGCCACTGTCGTGTTCGAGTTCCATTTCGAGGTGATCGGTCTTGATCTGTGACGCTTGACCCGCAGACCGGCTCGCCCCACCCCATCCTCGAGGTCCCCACGGTGCCACTCCGCGTCCGTCCAACAACAGCCAACCCAAGCTGCCAAGCAGCACAGCAGAGCCTGCCGAACCGCGCAACAGAAGAACAGCAGCGCCCATCAAGGCCAGCAACCCGCCACCGATCCGGATCTGGCGGGCGAGCACAGCTGGATTGGCACGCGCAAAGCCTTGCATGGCCAGCAGCCCAACCACCAAGACGGCGAGACCCGTTAAGAAGTAACCCATTTGCCTCAGCCGCCCAGCTTCATTTCGGTAAGAAGCAGCTGAGCCGCCTTGCTTTTGCTGCGCTGACTGAGCGCCAGAAGGGCGGCACGCCCGCCCGCGGCGTAGACCGCCACCGCCGTCAGCAGGTCGCGCAACTGCTGCGCGGACCCCGCGTCAAACCGGCAGGTGGCGCCTTTGGTCAATCGCGCGATCTCCTTGAAGGCGCGCCCGGCCTGCTCGTCCTTGCCTTCTTGAAACAGAAACACCGGCACGCCCAGCAATCCCAATTCGCCAGCCGTGGCGCACAACGGATCAATCGCCTCTTCCATGGCGTCGCCGACAAAGACCAGCGCGTTGACACGCTTGCCAGCGGTCCCGGCTTTGGCGTGGGTGAGCACTTTGCCGATCTGCGTGGTGCCGCCCCGGCACGTCACCGTCGTCATCAATCGTGCCAGTTCGTCGGGGTCCGACACCCACTTGGAGGCGCGGCATTCGCTTGCTCCACGAAAGTACATCATCTGCACATCAAGGCCGCCAACATCCTTGACCGCATGGAACATGTCCGCCTGGAGGGTCAGCGCCAAATCCCATGTCGGCTGGCGGCTCATGGTGGCGTCCATGGCGAAGACGAGCCGGCCACGGTTGCCCCCTTGTTGTGGCGCCAACGCCTTTATCTTGGCAACAAAGTCAGCCACGGATTGATCAGCCGTTGGGCTCGCCGAGGGCACGTTTGACCCCGCCGCAGCTGGAACACCCGCCCCGGCCGCCCGCGTACCTGTGGTCTGACCCGACGTTTTCGATTTGGTTGTCATGCCCCTAACATAGCGGCTCGCGAGGACGAGACAATGATGAGGTGCAAGGTCTGCTTGCCGATTCGGGAGGTTTCGACTGGCGCGGCCAATGTCGTGAAAATTGCATTCGGGTTCGCGACCGTGACGTGCGCCTTATCGTGCTCCCGGTTTAAGGGACCCGCGCCCTGCAGCGCGTTGCTCGCCCGGCAGTGCCACTTTGCGAAGAGATGCGCCCGGCTTCGCGAACTGTCCCGATAATGCTGATTTGGCAAACACCGATGGCGCAGCCTTGATTCGCTTAATGCGAGATAGCCCAGGCCGTCTCTCAGCATCCCAAGCGTCGTGAGCTGTTTGCATGTTCATCCAAAACTGGGTTGATCCGCCGATAGCCCTCGCAACCTTCGCAGCCGTTTCTGCCGTAAGACTGCTCCGCCCCGCAATTATCGCATTGACGGTCTGACGGGTCACCCCAATGTGTTCCGCAAAGGCCTCTTGCGACATGCCCAACGCTTCGAGATCATGGCGAAGCACGGTGCCGGGATGAAGCGGGCGGAAACCGGGACGGCCGACTTTGTCATTTGCCATGATAGTCCTCCATTCGCACAAGAACCGCTTCGCCATCGCTCCACTCAAACACCAGTCGCCACTGCGCTCTCACTTCGAAGGCGAATTGGGCCTGCCTGTCTCCCTTCAGCCGGTGGAACCCATTGCCCGCACGATCCATGTCTTCGGGGCACGTGGCCGCATTGAGCTGAGTTAGCAAAAGTATGAGCCGTTCCGACGACTTCGGGTCAATACCCTTGGCCCTGCCATGCTCCCAGAACTTACGTAGGATCTTGTCTGAAATCCGCATGGAAACCCAAGCTTTACGTAAAGCGTAGATTTACATAACACGGAAGCGTTCCATGGGAAAGCATTTGAGACACACTACAGTATGGGAGGCGCAGAATTCGACAGATCACGCCGTATCCGGCGCTCCATGAATGAGCAATTGCACGTTGCCGCCCGTGGCCGTGATGTCCGTTGAGCGCACGCGCTCTGTCGCAAACCGGACCAGATAATTCGGCCCCCCGGCCTTTGGGCCTGTCCCCGACAAACCCTCACCGCCGAACGGCTGCACGCCCGGAACCGCACCAATCTGGTTGCGGTTGACGTACAGATTGCCGACGCGCGCGTGCTCGGCCACGTAGGATGCCACCGTCTCGATGCGGCTGTGCAGGCCAAGCGTCAGCCCAAAGCCGCTCGCATTGATGGCGGACACAACCTTATCCAGCCCACCACGGGGGAAGCGCACAATGTGCAGAATTGGTCCGAACACCTCCCGGTCGAGGATGTCCATCCGGTCGATTTCATACGCCGCTGGCGTGACAAACGTCCCCGCGCGGCACGGCTCCGGCAGCATCACATCAATCAATTCGCGTCCAACGCGTTGCATTTTCAGTTTGTGCGCCTCAAGCGCGTCTTGCGACGTTTCATCGATCACGGGGCCGATATCCGTCGCATAGTCAAACGGATCGCCAGTCTGCAACTCAGCAATCGCGCCCGTCAACATGGCGGCCGTGCGCGTGGCAATCTCCTCCTGCACGAACAGCACACGCGCCGCCGAGCAGCGCTGCCCAGCGCTGTCGAAGGCGGAACTTACCGCGTCGCGCACGACTTGCTCGGGCAACGCGCTGCTGTCGGCGATCATCGCGTTGAGCCCGCCGGTTTCCGCGATGAACGGCACCATGCCGCCGGGCCGTTCAGCCAGCGCTTTCTGAATAGCCCGCGCTGTGTCATTCGACCCGGTGAATGCAATGCCCTTGATCCGCGGATCTTTGACCAAAGCAGCCCCAATGGTTCCGTTGCCCGGCAACAGATGCAGCACATCCTTGGGAATGCCCGCCTCATGCAGCAGCTGGGTTGCAAGAAACGCCACGATCGGCGTCTGTCCAGCGGGCTTGGCCAAAACCGGGTTACCCGCTGCCAGGGCCGCACCCACCTGACCCACAAAGATCGCCAACGGGAAGTTCCAGGGCGCTATGCAGGCAAAGGGGCCACGCGCCCGCAACTCGATGCTGCTGTGCTCTCCTGTTGGACCTTTCAGGGTGACCGGATTGCTGAACAATCGCCGGGCTTCGAGCGCATAGTAGCGCAGAAAATCGGCCGCCTCGCGCACCTCGCCCAAAGCATTTGGCACCGTCTTGCCCGCTTCCCGCACGATGGCTGCGATCAGCTTGGCGCGATCCCGCTCGATCAAATCCGCCGCGGTCTCGAGCAGTTTCGCCCGCGCCGGTCCGCCCAGCCGGTCCCAACCATGAGCCGCAGCGATTGCCGATTGTACCGCAGCATCGGCCTGCTGCAGCGTCGCCACCCGCACTGTTCCCATGCGCTCGCGCCGGTCATGGGGGCAGATCGCGACTGAGGCCAAGGGTCCGCCTACGCTCGCTTCTCCTGCCACGATGGGACCAGCAGCAAACGGTGTGGCCAACGCCGCGTTGGCGTCGGCCAGCAGCGCGGACCGCACCGCATAGTCGGCCAGCGCAATGCCAGACGAGTTCTTGCGATCCGGCCAGTAAATTTCGCGCGGACGCACCAGAAGTTTCGGCGTTTCCCCGGCCACGCGTTCGCGTTCTGCCACTTCAACAGGGTCGCGGACGATGTGGGCTACGGGGGCCTCATCATCGGCCAGCCGGTTCACGAACGACGTGTTGGCGCCGTTCTCCAGCAGCCGCCGGACGAGATAACCGAGCAAGTCTTCATGGTCACCAACCGGCGCATAGATGCGGCACGGCTTGGCGTAATTGCCCGAGCCAACAACATCTTCGTAGATGGCTTCGCCCATCCCGTGCAGCCGCTGGAATTCGAACGATGTGCCACCTGCCGCGACCATGGCAGAGGCCAGCGTATGGGCGTTGTGAGTGGCGAACTGGCAATAGAACGCGCGCGGATCGCTGAGCATCAGCCGCATCGCAGCCAGGTACGACACGTCCGTGTGCAGCTTGCGGGTGAACACCGGATAATCCGGCAGCCCGCGCTCTTGCGACCATTTGATCTCGCTATCCCAATAGGCGCCCTTGACGAGGCGCACAGGGATGCGTTTGCCCTCGCGTTCCGACAAACGCCGCAACCACCGCAGCACTGGGATGGCGCGCCGCCCGTAGGCCTGCACGGCGATGCCAAGCCCCTGCCAATTTCGGGTCGCGGTATGGCAAAACACTTCGCCGAAGATCAGCAGCGTCGGCTCCAGCCGGTCTTGCTCTTCGGCGTCAATCGTCAGCCCCAGCCCATGGGCTTGCGCCGCGTTCGCCAAGGCGAGAACCCGGGGGAGCAGCTCATTTTGCAGCCGCGCTTCCTTGCCAGCTTCAAAACGCGGATGCAGCGCCGACAGCTTTACCGACAAGCCCGGCCGGTGCATCAGCGAATCGGCATGCACCGCTGGCATCGGGCCCGACGCTCTACCGATGGCCTCAGCGGCCGCCATGTAACGCTGGAAGTAGCGCTCGGCATCGGCCTCGGTCCGCGCCGCCTCGCCCAGCATATCGTAGGAGATCCGGTAGCCCTTTTGCTCGAAACTATGAGCGCGAGAGATTGCGTCTTTGATGGTGTGGCCAAGCACGAACTGATCGCCGAGCAGCTTCACAGCCTGGCGGATAGCACGCCGGATGACAGGCTCGCCCGAGCGCGCCACCAACCGCTTCAAGCTGTCGATCGGGTTGCCGGACTTGGCATCGCGCACTTTGACAATACGCCCGGTCAGCATCAGCCCCCAGGTCGAGGCATTGACCCATAAACTGTCCGAGTGTCCGCGATGGCGGTCCCACTGCCCGCCGGAAATCTTTTCGGCAATGAACGCGTCGGCGGTCTCAGCATCCGGAATGCGCAGCAACGCCTCCGCGAGGCACATCAAGATGATGCCTTCCTCATTCGACAAGCCATATTCGCGCATGAACGCATCGACGCCGCCGTGAGTGGCGCGGCTCAACCGGGCCGATTGCACGATGCGGCGCGCAATCTCTCCCGTGCGGCGGCGCTCGTCCTCGGTATAGACCGCGCGCTCGATCAATCCGCCGACAAGGCGCGTTTCGTCCATCAGATGGTGGGCCGCAATCTCGTCAATCGAAGGAAGGCGGCCCGTGTTGGGGGGCCGGTGACCGGCGGCACCCGTTCCCGCTGTCTGGTTCGATTTGCGCAGCGCAACCATTCCGCCCCCTGCTCGTCCGCCGGATGATGGCGATTCGCGTCATCCGCCATCGTATCAGATTGGTGGCACGCCCGCGCTCCACAAGCCCGGTCCATGAACAGCTCTTGACGCCCCGGCCGCGGGCGATGAGGTTGCGCAGTAGCACGTTCGGGAAATGCCCCGGCTCGCGAGGACACCGTTGGCGCTCACATCTAAACCCAAGATTGTAAGAACGGTGCCCGCGCTCCGCAAGGCCGTTGCGGCCTGGCGGGCGGCTGATGAAAGCGTCGCACTCGTGCCGACCATGGGCGCATTGCACGAGGGGCACGTGGCGCTGGTGCGTCTGGCGAAGAAAAAAGCCGCGCGCGCGGTCGTGTCGATTTTCGTCAACCCAACGCAATTTGCTGCCACCGATGACTTGTCGCGTTACCCGCGAGATGAAGCCGGCGATCTATCAAAGCTCGCCAGCGTTGGCGCGGATCTGATCTGGGCGCCCACGTTTGAAGTGATGTACCCAGACGGCTTTGCCACTCAGATTGTTCCGGCCGGTGCCGCTCTGCCACTCGAAGGCGAGTGCCGCCCCGGCCATTTCGCCGGTGTGGCGACGGTGTGCTGCAAACTGTTTTCGCAGGTCACACCGGACCTCGCCGTGTTCGGCGAGAAGGACTACCAGCAGCTGTGCGTCATCCGCCAACTGGTGCGCGATCTCAATTTGCCGCTCAGCATCCTCGCCATGCCGACGTCGCGCGAAAAAGACGGCCTCGCGCGGTCGTCTCGCAATGTCTATCTCACCCCGGAGCAGCGGCAGGCGGCCCCTGCTCTCCACCGCGCCATCAAGGGCATCGCGGCCATCGCCGCGACCGGAGGCTTGATCAATAAGGCCATCGATGTCGCTCAGCGCGATCTCCTCGAAGCAGGCTTTTCCAAGATCGACTACATCGCCGTGCGCGACGCAGACACGCTGGCGCCGTGGGAGCCGAAGTCCCGCCGGCCAGTGCGCGTTCTCGCGGCCGGTTGGTTGGGCAAAACGCGGTTGATTGATAATGTTGCCGCATAAACTTGGTGTCAGACACCACTGAGAGGTGTCTGACACCAGATCTGACAAGAAAGACGCCACTTCACAAGGATACAGCTAAGCTATGGATGTTCCAAAACCCGAAAAGCCTGGCGCTCTGGTCAGCAAGGTTATTCATCAAACTGAGAATGCCTTTCTCCTGGTCATCGGGCTCTTCACAATCGTCGCGATGTGCCAAGAGATTTACACAATCGTTCAAGGCCGCACGGTTGCTCTGAAAGACCTGCTGTTGATGTTCATCTATGTCGAGGTGCTGGCCATGGTCGGCGTCTATTACGACAGTAAGAAAATCCCGATCACGCTGCCGCTGTTCATTGCCATCACGGCGCTGGCGCGGCTCGTCATTCTGCAAGGCAAAGACCAGCCGCCCGTCAACCTGCTCTATGAAAGCGGCGCGATCCTGATCCTGGCCGCGGCGTGCGTTGTGATCAACTACCAGCCAAACAAAGACGTGGCATCGAAGTAATCCCGAACGGGGTCAGGCACTCTGACCTGCTTCTCATGCGCGAAGCTGCCCGCGACGTGCCTGACCCCGCTGCGCATGACCCCGCTGCGCACGGCCAATCGCTGCACGCCGTCGCGGACCTACGCCGCTTCCAGACGGGCGAGTTCCGTCTCGAATTCAAACCGCAGCTGCCGCGCCTCGTCTTCGGGCAGCCAATTGGTCATCTGCGGGAAAACGAGCTTCCAATATGCGACCTTGTTTGACGGCCACGGCATGACGGTCGCGCTCCGCGCCTGATCGAGGACTTTGGTCACTTCGGCGCGCACTTTTTCGAGTGTTGGCGCATACGACTGCGGCGGCGGCGCGCCGAACATGTCGGGCTGAGTGGGGCTGGCCATGCGAGGTCCGGGTGCGGCTACGAATCACTTAGATAATGCGCGAGACACCGATTCGGTGCGAGGCAGGGATCAGCGTTTTCCTCAGTCTGCGTCGGCAGCGTCCGGCGCTGTCAGTGCCCCGGCGGCGGTCAGTAGTGCGTTGTCGATCAACTCTCCGGCGAGAATGGCGTCGAGCAGCGCGGCCTGCGCCGGTTCGAGCGCGACGAGGCGGCCCAACACAGGTCCACGAACGGGGTCAGGCACATCGAAACGTCACGCATCCGCGACGCACCCCACGACGTGCCTGACCCCGTTGCGCAATTCTGGCGTATTGACCGCCATACCCTTAACCACACCCACAAAATTCTCCACTCCTTCTCCGAACCCACTTATCCCCGCGCACCGCCGCCCGAGTAGTCTCGCCGCATCCTGCTTCAAGAGGGATGCTGCTCGAGAGGCGTTTTGTCAGTGTGAAGCAGGAGATGGGTTCCGTCGGCGGGTGTTACGCACACGCGCGGGCGGGAGGCTCAGTTCGTCCACCCGGTGCAAGTCCGGGAAGCGGGGAAACCGCGTAACGGCCGAGCTTAGGCCCAAAATCCTGTCGCGGGGCGGCTCGCTGCCGAACCGATTTCACTAATGCCCAGTGCGGCCGCCGGCCGCCCCGCCCCCTCGTGTCATCACACGGGGGAATTTGAAAAAACCACAGGAGCCTGAGACCCGCCATGCCACGCTCGACTTGTAGATCCCGCTCAAATCAACGCACCTATTCCGACTGGCAATCGGTTCGACCGCCACTTCCCACCAGTCCGCTGTCAACAAAACGGGTGGAGCGCGCCTACCGCCGCCTTCTGCGGGCGCAGCTTCGGGCGCTCGAAGTATTGGCGCATTCCGCCGCGGCTGCCTGCCGGACACCGCAAGCGAAACCGGCAGGAAAGGGCACGACCGTCAACAAGCGGAAAACGCCCTCAAGTTAGTTCGCCCGAAGGGCAAGATCCCGACCGGGCGACGGCGCGAGCGCCGCCCCCGCGGAGGGCCAGCTCAATCGCGCATACGCGATTGAGCTATCGGGCCCGTGAGCGAATCAGAGCGGAATATTGTCGTGCTTCTTCCAGGGATTTTCGAGCGTCTTATTGCGCAGCATGTTGAGCGAGCGGCAGATGCGGCGGCGGGTGCCGTGTGGCAGGATCACTTCGTCAATGTAGCCGCGTTCGGCCGCCACGAACGGGTTGGCGAAGCGCTCCTGATACTCATCAATGCGCGCTTTGATTTTGACGGGGTCGGCGAGGTCGGCGCGGTACAAAATCTCGGCCGCGCCCTTGGCACCCATCACTGCGATCTCTGCCGTCGGCCACGCAGCGTTGAGGTCGCCGCGGATGTGCTTGGAGCTCATCACGTCGTAGGCGCCGCCGTAGGCCTTGCGAGTGATGACCGTGATCTTCGGCACCGTCGCCTCAGCATAGGCAAACAGCAGCTTTGCGCCGTGCTTGATCAGCCCGCCGTACTCTTGCGCGGTGCCCGGCAGGAAGCCCGGCACATCGACAAACGTCACGATCGGAATTTCAAAGCAATCGCAGAACCGGACAAAGCGCGCGGCCTTGCGCGACGCGTCACTGTCGAGGACGCCAGCCAGCATCATCGGCTGGTTGGCGACGATGCCGACCGTGCGGCCTTCCATGCGAGCAAAGCCGGTGATGATGTTCTTGGCGTAGGGACCCTGGATCTCGAAGAAATCTGCTTCATCGACGACCTTCAGGATCAGCTCCTTCATGTCGTAGGGCTTGTTGGGATTGTCAGGGATCAGTGTGTCGAGCGAACGATCCTCGCGGTCGGCCGAATCGCGCGTCGGAAGGAATGGCACGCCCGACTTGTTGTTCGACGGCAGGAAATCCATCAGGCGGCGCATCTGCAGCAGCGTCTCAATGTCATTTTCGTACGAGCCATCGGCGACCGACGACTTGGACGTGTGAACTTTCGCACCGCCCAACTCCTCGGCCGTCACCGTTTCGTTGGTCACGGACTTCACGACATCCGGGCCGGTGACGAACATATAGCTTGTGTCGCGCACCATGAAGATGAAGTCGGTCATGGCCGGCGAATAAACGTCGCCGCCTGCGCACGGGCCCATGATGACGGAGATCTGCGGGACAACGCCCGAGGCCATGACATTGCGCGTGAACACTTCGCCATAGCCGCCGAGCGCATCGACGCCTTCCTGAATGCGCGCGCCACCCGCGTCGAACAGACCGATGATCGGCGCGCGGTTCTTGAGCGCCATATCCTGGATCTTGGTCATCTTGCGGGCGTGGCTCTCCGACAGGGAGCCGCCGAGCACCGTGAAGTCCTTGGCGAACACGTACACCACGCGGCCGTTGATGGTACCCCAGCCGGTGACGACGCCATCGCCGGGCGTCTTGTTCTTTTCCATACCGAACTCAGTACAGCGATGCTCCACGAAGGTGTCGAACTCTTCAAACGAGTTCTCGTCCATCAAAAGCTCGATGCGTTCGCGGGCCGTCAGCTTGCCCTTGGCATGCTGGGCATCGATGCGAACCTGTCCGCCGCCCAGGCGGGCGTTGTCGCGGCGGCGCTCAAGCTCTTCAATGACGGTCTTCATGAAAAAAAGTCCCTGTCCCGGCGGTGGTCGGATGGATGCCGCGTGGGATAGCACAGGCGGCCTCAAGGGCCAACGGCTTGACGGGTTGCTGGAGCAGCACGGGATGCCGCACTTCGGGCCGTTAACCGGATGGCAGCGCGGCGAAACCGGCGCTCAGGCCGGGACGGGTGCTTTGCGCACCTCGGCAAACCGGGCCTGCAGGTCGCACGGGTCAAGCTCGAGAGAGCCTGGTCCGCCCGAGAACTCAGGTGCCACCAGATGATTATTGTCGATCAGCCATACCAGCTTTGCCGACAGGAATGTCTCGACGGGGATGTCCATGGGCATCATGTTGCGCCATGGACCTTCCGTGCGGGCCACAGCTTCGCCGGCCTCGGACCAGCACGGCAGAATGAGAATGTCAGGCCGCGTCTGCGACACGACCATGGCGGGGCCATGAGCGTCTTCGAGCGTCCAGACGTGGCCGGTCTCGCGCGCCGATGCGATGAAATGATCAAGCGCCGCAAGCCGCAGCCGTTCGCCCAGATCAACAGGATCGAACTCGCCTTCGATGGGCTCCGAAGACCAATCAAGACCAACAAAGCGGCGGTGCTTCGCAAGACCCGGCAGCACGCCCGACGACACTTCGCCGAGGGTGAGCGTTTTGATCCGCGGATTGACAGCGACGACCGAGGCCCAACGGTCGGCATCCTCGCGGTTCGACCACAACAGCGCGACCTCCCGCCCGCGAAACCGCTTAGACGGTACGCGCGCCAGACCTTCTTCGCCCGCCACCGCATAGATGTGCCGGGAGCGCATCACTTTCGCCAGAAAGCTGTCGCGTTGTTTGGTTTCGAGATTGAGCGGTGGAACGAGCATGAGGCCGGGTCCTCCCGGTTAAATGGCGTCCGTGGACGAAGGCTCCGACACTACACGGTTAATCATTTAGAAACGGCAAACGCGGGATCGCGGGCTGTCACTTGAGCGACGCCAGCAGCGTGCAAGCAGCGTCAAACTCGCGGCGGCGGAACTGCCGCCGGGCGGCCGCTTCTTCGTCCGGCCCCCATAAGGAGATTTGATAATCCTCATCAATGTGCGCCGCTGACCAGGTTGCATCGGACGACAGGTGTCCACCGGCATGGGCGAGCGCCAGGAGCGCTGAGCCAGTGAGGGTAGTCAGAATGTGCAGGGCTGTCAGGCGAAACGGCTCATGAGGCTGTAGTGCTGACGCAATGGGATACAGCGCGGCGGCCGGCTGCTCGACCGGCATAACGCCTTCAACGACGGCAAAGCGCGCCCTCAAGGTTGTTTCGGCCCAGGCCAATACGGGGTCCCAAGCTTTCGCCTGCAAGATGGCGAGATCACGCGGAGCTTCAGCGCGATAACACAGCAAATCGCTGCCCGCGAACGCCACGATATCAGCCGCGACAGCGTCGAGCGTTTCAGAAACGGCATCAATGGCGGTGTTGGCAAACCGCGTCAGTGGCATTGCGGCCGGATCGATGAATTTTTCCTGCGCCGACCATTCTGCGGCAACTGCCTGCGCCAGCGCCCGCGTGGGCAGCATCAAGGCCCGCTTCTTCGGCGTCTTGACCTGCCGGCCATCCAGCAGGATCTGGAAGAAGGCGCCCTCGCGAACCGACACATCTTGATAGAACCGCTTGGGCAGCGGCTGACGCATGGTGTCGGTGATCGGCCCTTTGGGCGCCCCGCTCGGAGCATTCCTGGGAGGTGACCCATTGGCCTCTCCGCTCACGACGCCTGCTCCAAGGACTGCAGTTGCTGGCTGAGCACCGGCAGAAGCTGTGCGCTATCATCGATCACCAGCTGTGCGCCTGCGCCGTGCAGATCTGCAGCCGGGTGATACCCCCACGCAACGCCAACCGCGCGTGCGCCAGCACTCCGCGCCATGTCCATGTCATAGGTCGTGTCGCCGATCATTAGCGTCTGGTGTGGGGTGACGCCGGCTTCCAAAATCGCTGCCAGAAGCATCGCCGGATCGGGCTTGGAGGGATGCGTGTCCGCCGTCTGAATGGTGGTGAAATGCCCTGAGAACCCTTCGCGCTCCAGCACCGCAGCAACGCCACGGCGGGATTTGCCAGTGGCGATGCCCAGAACCACGCCGTCACGCTGGACGAGGGTCTCGATGGCCTCGCGCACACCCGGGTAAAGCGGCTCTCGATGCGCCGGGTCAGCCCTCAGTTCGCCGAACGCGACCTTGTAACTTTCGGCCAGTTCCTCGACCGTGCTGCGATCTACGTCCGGCAAGAGCCGCGAGACGGCCGTTGTCAGCGACAATCCAACCACCGAGAGAACCGCATTACGCGAGGCGGTTTTGCGTCCGGCGCGCTTGAACGCCATGTCCATTGCGGCAACGATCATGTGCTGGCTATCGACCAGTGTACCGTCGCAATCAAACACAACCAACTTCAACGATTTTGCTCCAGACGCCGCTCAAGCCGTTCGATCCGCTGTTCGCGGGCTTCGGCCATTGCCCCGATCAGCACCGCTCGCCGCTCGGTCTCAGAATACAGCTCACCGACAACAAGGCCATAGGACCGGCCCAACAGGCCGCAGTATTGCCGCGCGATCAGGCGTGGAATTGTGACAAGCGCGGCGATCAGCACACCGCAGAGTGCGAGAAGGACGGGATAGCTCATCACCGGCCGGCCGCTCCGCTGGCACCACCCGCCGATGAGGACCGCCGGGTCGTCTCGAGCCGCTGGAGGCGCGTTTCCTGGTCCCGGACGATTTTTTCCAGAAGGTCGTTCTGGCGGCGCATTTCGGCAATGTGCTCTTCCAGCATGACGCCGTGGGTTTTGCCGCTCTTACCAGTATACACCGACTGGCTGCGTAGCGCGAACACCGCAAAGACCGTGATCAACACCAGCACGGGCAGCCAATTGACCAAAAGCCCGATCAGGTCGCCGCTCAGCATATCCATCCCCTGTTCTATCAAAAACGAGTCAGTCGCCGTCAGCAGAGTACTTCTTTGCGTCGAGTCCCAAAAGTTCCCAGGTCTGAAGCATGTGTGGAGGAAGGGGGGCTGTGATGTCGATTTTTTGCTGGCGCGTGGGGTGAGGGATGATCAGACGGCGGGCGTGGAGGTGGAGCTTCGCCTCCATATTCTCGGCTGGAAGGTCCAATCCGCCGGGGTATTTGTTATCCCCGACGATGGGCGTGCCGATAATGTGCATGTGGGCGCGGAGCTGGTGCTGGCGGCCGGTGACCGGCTTCAGCGAAACCCAGGCCGCTTTCCGGCCGACCCGGTCGATAACACTGTAGTGAGTGGTTGCGTGCATCGCTTCTTTTTGTTCGCCCGCCATGGCCTTGCGCACCCGGTCGCCGTCGGGACTTGTGTCCTTGACCAGCGCGGCCTCGATTTTGCCTTGCACGGGATAGGGCACGCCTTTGACGAGTGCCCAGTACGTCTTGGCCGCCGACCGGGTCTGGAACGTGCGGCCGAGCTTAGCGGCGGCAGTGCGGGTTTTGGCGACCAGGAGAACGCCGGTGGTGTCGCGATCAATGCGGTGCACCAGCCGGGGCCGGTCCCCCCCGAAGCGGTCGGCCATGCCGGCCAGAATGCCGTCAATATGCCGCTTGGTGCCCGTGCCGCCCTGGACCGCAATACCGAATGGCTTGTTGAGGACCAGAATGTCATCATCCTCATAGAGGATCATTTTTTCGATGAAATCGCGGTCGGCCTTCGACACGCCAAGCGGCGCCTTCAATCCCGTTGGCACGGTCTTGGGCGTGCGCACAATCGCGGGAACGCGCACTTCCGCACCTGCGATCAATCGATCATTGGCCTGCGCCCGCTTGGAATCGACGCGGATCTGCCCGGAGCGCAGCAGCTTTTGCAGATACGTGAAACCGACTTCAGGAAAATGCGCACGCATCCACCGGTCAAGCCGCATGTCGGCTTCGTCGCGGCCGACGCGGATCGTTTCGAGTTTTGAGTTTGTGGCGTCTGTCATGTCAGCAATGTCCGACCAAGCCAGAGCCCCGCGATGAGCGCAATAAGCGACAGAACAACCGAGCCGACAGTGTAGATTGCAGCCAAGCCTATCGAGCGATCTGCGTAAAGCCCCAACAAATCGAGCGAGAAGGCCGAGAACGTCGTGAACCCTCCCAAGATGCCCGTCGCGAGAAATGTGCGCCACTCAGCCGACCCTCCGAGCCGCTCTCCAACCAACACACAAACCAATCCCATCAAGAACCCGCCCACCACATTGACAGTCAATGTCGCCCAAGGGAACACCATGACCCCGCGCACAATGTCGGGGCCGGCAAAAGCCTGATTGATCAGGTGGCGCAACCCCGCCCCGATGGCTCCGCCCACTGAGGCGAGCAGCAGCAATTTCATTGGTGTCCTCAAAGCCCTTGATTTGGGCTCATATAGCGTCCCATGGACCGGAAGTGCAAAGCCTCACTCGGGCGCGCTTGCATTCTGGTTAGTCCTGGCGGGCATCCCGCCGTAACGAGCCGCCCAGCGCCCAGCCGATCGTCCAACCAATAAGCATGCCGAGCAGATTGGTGCCCATAAACACGGCCGTGTGCAGGTCGCCAACCTGATCGGGGCTGTCAAACTTCATTTGATCAACGACCCAGCTCGCAACCGGTCCGCTTAGAAAAACCGCTGTTGCGGCCGCGACCGAGATGGCGAAAATCATGGCAACCAAGTAGCGCATAGGGTCCTCCGGAAGCGCAAGCGGCCGATTTAAAGTTACCTTCGGATTGTTCAACTCCGATGGCGGCACTCCGCTCCGCAATTCGAAACAATTATTTCACTTCCCAGAACCAGATCTCTCCGGCCTCAGCGTAGTTCGAGTAGTAGCCCATCCACGAGAACCACTCCATCAGCCACTTGGCCGAAGAGCGGTACCCGTTCCAGACGTCAATGTGGTCGCCGGTAGCGCGGCCATCATCTGTCGACCGGCGCCAATAGTCTTGGATGAAGATGATGCCAGTCCGGCCGAAAATTTTGGGATAGAACTGCGCGGCATCGGCACCTGAGAACTTTTCAACCGGTCCGACCCCTTCGATCTTCGCCTTGTTGATCGCGTTGGCAAGCTGGCTGGCGTTGATGAAATGCATGTCTTCACGAGGGTGCACGGCACAGTGCGAGCAGCCTGCGATTTGTGCCGGCTGGACGCCCGCGCGGCGCAAGGCGACGCCCATGCGGATGGCGCACTGATTGGAAAAAATAGGGAAACCTTCGCCGACCTGTTTGCCTTCCAGATTGGTCAGCTCATAAGGCGCAATGCAGGGCGTCTGCACGCTCTCATTGATCGGGTGTCCGAACCACAGGTCCCTGAACTCGAGCATCAACACGTCTCCGGGTCACGCAAACACTATTTGACGGCTACCGCAGGGACTATAGGCCAGGGCCGGGCCGCTTGACCAGATGGGGTTATCCCTGCCGTTAGCCACGCTCTTTGCGCAGTTTTGCCCAATAGTCCAACCGTTTACGGATCTCTCTCTCAAAGCCGCGCTCCGGCGGATCATAGTATTGCGGCCGCCGCCTGAAATCATCGGGAAAGTAGTTCTGGCCCGAGAACGCATCTGGCGCATCGTGGTCGTAGCGGTAATCCGAACCGTAACCTTCGTCTTCCATCAGCTTCGTCGGCGCATTGAGGATGGCCTTTGGCGGGCTCAATGACCCGTGCTCCTTGGCGGCCCGCATGGCCGCCTTGAACGCCACGTAGTTGGCGTTCGATTTGGGCGCTGTTGCGAGATAGATCACGGCTTGGGACAGTGCCAGTTCGCCTTCGGGCGACCCCAGAAAATCGTATGCATCCTTCGCAGCATTGCAGACAACCAGCGCCTGCGGATCGGCCAAACCGATATCCTCAACCGCCATACGCACGAGGCGGCGCGCCAGGAACAGCCGGTCCTCGCCTCCATCGAGCATCCGGCAAAAGTAGTAGAGCGCCGCATCAGGGTCCGACCCGCGCACGCACTTATGCAACGCCGAGATTAGATTATAATGACCTTCGCGGCCCTTATCGTAAAGCGGTGCGCGCCGCTGCACAATCTTGACCAGCGCCTCGCGGTTGATCGGTTTTGCACCTTCAGCCACCGCGCTGAACACGTCTTCGGCCAGATTGATCATGGTGCGGCCGTCGCCGTCAGCCATGCCTTTGAGAGCGTCGCGTGCGTCCGCGTCGAGCGGAAGTCCACGCGCCATCTCGGCTTCCGCGCGCGCAATGAGATCGTCGAGTGCCGTGTCGTCGAGTCGGTTCAGCGTCAGCACCGTTGCACGCGATAGAAGCGCAGCATTCAATTCAAATGATGGGTTCTCAGTGGTCGCTCCGACCAGCGTGATGGTGCCGTCTTCCATGTGCGGCAGGAAGCTATCCTGCTGCGACCGGTTGAAACGATGAATCTCGTCGATGAACAGCAGCGTGCCCTTGCCCTGCTCGCGCGATAGCCTGGCGCGATCAAATGCTTTGCGAAGGTCCGCGACGCCTGAAAAAATCGCCGACAGCTGTTCGAAGGCCAACTTCGTTTCGCCCGCCAACAGCCGCGCGATCGTTGTCTTGCCGCAACCCGGTGGGCCCCACAGAACGAGGCTCGGGATACGCCCGGATGCCAGCAGGCGAGTTAGTGTCCCGTCAGGACCCACGATGTGGGGTTGCCCTGCAACCTCGGCCAACGACTTCGGCCGCAGCCGGTCCGCCAACGGGCGCGGGGCAGCCTTCTCCAATCCAGCGGCTTCAAACAGGTTGCTCACGACGGCCCGCTCTCTGTGTGACGGCGCGCCAGCAGCATAGGCATCGCGGCGAACAGAAGGAAGATGGCCATTGCAAAGGCACCGACCGGCGTTGTGAAGCTGGCGAGCCACTGCGCGAAGCTCCACCCCCGTGCTAGGTACGCGGTCACGGCTTCCATGACCATCAGCAGGCCAAATGCGGTGGCTCCCATAGCGATTCGCGTGGTCCGGCCGTTGGCGACAAGAAACCAGCCGATGACCCATCGCGCGGCGAGGATCATCGCGACGATCATCACGGGCGCCTCAATCGCGGTCGCAGTGAGCGGACCAACTTGGGGTTCAAGCACCAGTTGACGGATCGGGCCAAACACGGCGCCAACGGCAAACGTTAGAGCGAAATACAGCGCACCCGCTTTAATGGCGACCATCCTGCTCGTCCCGTCTGCCCACGATCGAAGGTCTCCACTCAGCCCGGCACCTGCAGCACCAGTTTTTGGCCGCCACGCTTGACGCCGATAACCCACGTGCGTTGCCGCTGACTGAGCGACGTCTCCAGTTCCGACAGTGACGCGATCGCCTTGCCGGACAGTTCCACGACCACATCCCCGGGCTGGAAGCCAAGCTGTTGGGCCACCGATCCTTGCCGCAGCGAGATAATAACGACGCCCGAACTCTCATCGAGTCCCATCTCATCAATGAGACCGGGTAGAATGTTGGACATCCGGGCTCCGTCGAAGGGATGCCGGCCCGCCAAATTGCGAATATCATCGCGGCCGGGAGCCGGGGAAGCCGTCAGCGCGATATTGACTGTGACCGGCTTGCCTTTTCGGATCAAGTCGAGCCGGGCCGTGTTGCCAACGCCCCGTGTTGTCAGCCGGTACTGCACGCCGCGCGGATCGGCGACCTCAAAACCATCGACCCGCGTGATGATATCGCCAGCCTCTAGACCCGCCTCTGCCGCGGGTCCCTTGTCGGACACACGCGCCACCAACGCGCCCGCGACCCGGTCAACGCCGAGGCCCTCGGCAATTTCGCGCGTCATGGCTTCAAGGCGCGCGCCGAGCCAGGGCCTCTCAACTTTGCGGCCGGACGCTGCGCTGTCGACATAGAGTTTGACGAGATTGCTGGGAATCGCAAACCCGATGCCCTGTGAGCCGCCGGATTGAGTGAAGATCAACGTATTGATCCCGACAAGCCGGCCGGACATATCGACCAACGCGCCGCCAGAATTTCCTGGATTGATGGCTGCATCGGTTTGAATAAAGACTTGGCTATCGGAGTTGCCGATCTCGGAGCGTGCCAGTGCCGAGATGATGCCGCTGGTGACAGTCTGGCCCACGCCGAACGGATTGCCGATCGCGAGCACCAGATCGCCGACCTCAAGCGTGTCGCTATCCTCCAGTTCGATAGTTGGGAAGCGGCCATCGCCATTCTCGATTTTGAGAATTGCGATATCGGTTTTGTCGTCCTGAGTGACAACCTTCGCATCAAACTCGCGCTTGTCGGCAAGTGCCACGCGAATCTCAGTTTCACCTCGCCCTTTAATGACATGCGTATTTGTGACAACGGTGCCATCGGCACTGACGATCACGCCAGAACCAAGCGAGCTTTGGATTCGTTCAGACGGCCGCCCAGAGCGGCCAAAGAACTCGCGGAAAAACGGGTCATTGGCAAACGGCGAGTTGAAGGCCTGAACCCGGCGGCGGACGTAAACATTGACGACGGCGGGCGACGCTTTGCGTGCGATCGGCGCGAACGAATATTGCACCATTTCGCGCGACGGGGGCGTTTCACGCTTTTCTCCCGTCGCCGTCCCTAACACGGCCAGAACTCCGAAAAGACCAAGAACCAACGCCGCGGTCTTATGACATCTCATCGAAGGCACCACCATGCATGTGATCGCAGGAGCGACAGGGACGCTCGCCCCGCCCTGCAACTTTGTTCGCTCGATATAGGAGACTTGGTGGCCAAGAGAAAGGGCAAGAGACCGGCGAGGGTCCTGCTGCCCCCAGATCAATTGAGCAACGTTCGATCCGGCGGCGCCGGACACTTCGCCGGATCAAAAAGCAAACGCCCCGCGGGAGAGCCAGCGGGGCGGCTGTGGATGTCCTGAACGTGCGGTTTGGACTCAACCCGTTGCCGAATCTTCCCGGGCATTCTGTTCTGCAGCATGCCGGGCTTTGTCGTCTGCCCCCTTCACGGTGGTGTCGCGATCAACGAGTTCGATGACGGCGCGCGCTGCGCTGTCGCCGTAGCGGAAGCCCGCCTTCAACACGCGCGAGTAGCCACCATTGCGGTCCTTATATCGGGGACCAAGCGTATCGAACAACTTCTTGACCATGTCTTCGTCGCGCAACCGCGCGGCGGCCAAGCGGCGTGAGTTCAAGTCGCCACGCTTCGCCAGCGTGATGTACTTGTCGATGACGCGCTTCAGGTCTTTGGCCTTCGGCAAGGTTGTCACGATCTGTTCGTGCTTGATGAGGGCCGCGGCCATGTTCGAGAACATGGCTTGGCGGTGGGCGCTGTCGCGGTTGAACCGCCGGCCGAGACTTCCGTGTCGCATAACTTTCTCTCTTTTCTCTACCGGTTATTGCGGGGAGGTTCTTTGGCCTCTCCTCGTTTTGGTTTGCGCGTTGCGACTCCACTCCGTGGAGCCGGCCGCAACGCGCGGAAGGGTCTAGTATTGGTCCTCGAAGCGCTTGGCGAGTTCCTCGATGTTATCCGGCGGCCAGTTCGGCACTTCCATCCCCAGATGGAGGCCCATCGTGGCCAGGACTTCCTTAATTTCGTTGAGCGACTTGCGGCCGAAGTTCGGTGTGCGCAGCATTTCCGCTTCGGTCTTTTGGATGAGATCGCCGATGTAGACGATGTTGTCGTTCTTCAAGCAATTGGCCGAACGCACCGACAGCTCCAGTTCATCGACCTTTTTGAGCAGCGCGGCATTGAACGCGAGCTCGGGGTGACGGGTCTCTTCCTGCGGCTTCTTGGGTTCTTCGAAGTTGATGAACACGGCCAGCTGATCCTGCAGGATGCGGGCGGCAAGAGCCACAGCATCTTCGGCGCGCACCGAGCCGTCGGTTTCCACCGTCATGGTCAACTTGTCATAATCGAGCACGGTGCCTTCGCGCGTATTCTCGACCTTGTAGGAGACCTTCTTGACCGGCGAGTAGAGGCTGTCGACGGGGATCAAGCCAATCGGCGCATCATCGGGACGGTTGCGATCGGCGGCCACATAGCCCTTGCCCATATCGGCCTGGAACTCCATGCGGATGGAGGCCCCCTGGTCGAGGTGGCAGATGACATGCTCGGGATTGAGGATCTCCATATCGGCGGAGCCTTCGATGTCACCGGCCTTGACGGGGCCAGCACCTTCCTTCTTGAGCACCATGCGCTTGACGCCATCCGAGTGGAGGCGCAGAGCGATTTCCTTGATGTTCAGAACGATGTTGGTCACGTCCTCGCGCACACCGGGGATCGACGAGAATTCATGCAGCACGCCATCGATCTGCACGGTGCGGATCGCAGCACCCTGCAACGATGACAGCAGCACGCGGCGCAGCGCGTTGCCGAGCGTCATGCCAAAGCCGCGTTCCAGCGGCTCAGCAACAACAGTCGCGAGCCGCGTGCGGTCACGGCCAGCGCTGACTTCCAGCTTATTCGGCTTGATAAGGTCTTGCCAGTTCTTCTGAAGTACGTTTGTCACGGTTGGCCTCGATCAGGTTTTCGCGCCAGCTCTTCGCCCAAAGGCTGCGCTTGTCCACCAGAGGGTCTTCATTTGAGCCGCGCACCGGGACTGAGCCCGAGGGCTCAGATCAGGGGATCCGCGCGCAGCGGCCCGTCACAAAATTAAACGCGACGGCGCTTGCGCGGCCGGCAACCATTGTGCGGGATCGGCGTCACATCGCGGATCGATGTGATCTGGAACCCAACCGACTGTAATGCACGCAGCGCTGATTCACGGCCCGAACCCGGACCGGTCACTTCCACTTCGAGCACCTTCATCCCGTGCTCCATGGCCTTTTTGCCGGCATCTTCGGCGGCCATCTGCGCGGCGAACGGCGTCGATTTACGCGAGCCTTTGAAGCCCATCGTGCCCGAAGACGACCAAGCAAGCGTGTTACCCTGCGCGTCGGTAATCGTGATCATCGTGTTATTGAACGAAGCGTTCACATGGGCGACGCCCGATGTGATATTCTTCTTTTCGCGCTTACGGACCTTTGCACGTCCCTGGGCGGCCTGCTCTTTCGCCATTGTCTTTTCTCAACTCCTGCCCCCGTCAACCGCGGGGAAATTTGGCAATCGGATCTTCGTGTGAGTGACGGCCGCCAGTGCAACTGCGCGGGTGCCTGAATTAGGACGCCTTCTTCTTGCCAGCGATCGGCTTGGCAGGACCCTTGCGGGTGCGAGCGTTGGTGTGCGTGCGCTGACCACGGACCGGCAGGCCTTTGCGGTGGCGAAGACCGCGGTAGCAACCGAGGTCCATCAAGCGCTTTATGTTCATTGAGACTTCGCGGCGAAGATCGCCTTCGACCGTGAAATCGCGATCAATGGCTTCGCGGATCTGAAGCACTTCGGCGTCCGTCAACTGGTTGACACGCCGCTCTGCCGGAATACCGACAGTCGTGCAAATTCGACTGGCATACTTCGGACCAATGCCATGGATATATTGGAGCGCAATGACGACGCGCTTCTGGGTCGGGATATTCACACCTGCGATACGAGCCACGAGTCTCTCCTGGAGCCGTCCGAATTGTTCCCAGCGCAGCCCCCTGATGGAAGCTAGGCCATTGTTACCACCAGCTAAAACACGACGCGATCGGCCCCGCGCTTAATTCGCCCGGCCAATCCCGTCTGAGCTGCGTCATGAAAACGCGGTGTTGTAGCTCGGCACTAGTGCTTCGTCAACCTTTCACAAACAACGTGTCACACGGCAGCGGCGGCTGGCTTGAGGATTTCCTCAATCTCAGCAGAAACGGCCGGAATGGCAGCCATTCCGTCTACGGTCTTTAATTTCCGGTAGGCGAAGTAGTAGCCGGTCAGCGGCGCCGTCTCACGGTAGTAGGCCATGAGGCGGGTTTTAAGGGCTTCGGCGTTATCGTCGGCCCGCACCGTGCCGCCAGCAGCCAAGGTCTCTTTGGCCCGGGTCTCAATGCGCGAGACCAAAATTGTGTCGTCGACCTTGAGCTCGATCACGGCATCAAGATCTTTGTTCTTGGAGACGAGCAAACGGCTTAGTGCATCGGCTTGGTTCAGCGTGCGCGGGAAGCCATCCAGGATGAAGCCTTTGGCGCAGTCGGGCTGTTCGATGCGGTCGGCAATTATGCCGATCACCACCTCGTCCGGCACCAGGCTGCCGCTCTTCATAATCGCTTCGGCTTTGCGGCCAACGTCGGTGCCAGCCTTCACCGCCGCGCGCAACATGTCGCCCGTCGATAACTGCACCAGCCCATGCTTGGCCGACAACATCTGCGCTTGCGTGCCTTTGCCAGCACCCGGCGGTCCGAGCAGAATGAGGTTCATCGCCGGCCCTTGTTGTTGGTCGCGCCGCGCAACTTGGCTTTCTTGATCAAGCCCTCATACTGGTGCGCAAGCAGGTGGCTCTGGATTTGAGCGACCGTATCCATGGTCACGCTGACGGCGATCAGCAGGGATGTGCCACCGAAGTAGAACGGCACGGCAGCGTACGACACCAGGAACTCCGGCAGCACGCAGACCACGGCCAGATAGATGGCGCCGATGACGGTGATGCGGGTTAGGATGTAGTCGATGTATTCGGCCGTCTTTTCGCCGGGGCGGATGCCCGGAATGAACCCGCCGTACTTCCGTAGATTGTCCGCGGTCTCTTTCGGGTTGAAGACCAAGGCGGTGTAGAAAAACGCAAAGAAGATGATCAGGGCTGCCGTCAGAAACATGTGAAGGGGCTGCCCCATGCCCAGCGACGCAACGATCGTGTTCAGCCACTCGGGTCCGCCGCCCTGAGCGCTTGAGAACTGCGCTATCGTGATCGGCAGCAGCAGCAGCGATGAGGCAAAGATTGGCGGAATGACGCCGGCTGAGTTGAGCTTCAGCGGCAAGTGCGAGCTGTCGCCCTGCGCCATCCGGTTGCCCGTCTGGCGTTTGGGATACTGAATGAGGAGCCGCCGCTGCGCACGCTCGATGAACACGACGGCTGCCACGACGGCCAGCATCAGACCGAGTAGACCAATCAGCAACGGTGTGTTGATCGATCCCGTGCGCGCCAGTTCGAACAAGCCGGCGATGGCAGCAGGCAGACCCGCGACGATGCCCGCGAAGATGATGAGCGAAATACCGTTGCCGACGCCGCGCTGCGTGATCTGCTCGCCAAGCCACATCAGGAACATGGTGCCGCCAACGAGCGTAATCACGGTCGAGAGACGGAAGAACCAGCCGGGCTCAGCCACAACCGCGCCGGCTCCCGATTGCGATCCTTCCAGCCCCACAGCAATACCATAGGCTTGAAGGGTTGCCAAAAGAACGGTCAGGTAGCGGGTATATTGGTTGATCTGCTTGCGGCCCGACTCGCCTTCTTTCTTCAGAGCTTCCAACTTCGGGTTCACCGACGTCATGATCTGAATAATGATCGAGGCCGAAATGTAGGGCATAATGTTCAAGGCGAAGATCGCCATGCGCTCGACCGCGCCACCGGCAAACATGTTGAACATGCCGAGGATGCCGGACGACTGCGATTTGAACGCTTCAGCGAATGCGGCGGTGTTGATGCCCGGCAGCGGAATGAATGTGCCTAGACGGTAGACAAGCAACGCCGCCAGCGTGAACCAGAGACGCTTCTTGAGATCCTCGGCCTTGGCGAAGGCCCCGAGGTTCATGTTTGAAGCAAGCTGCTCGGCAGCGGATACCATCGTCGTCTCTCTCCCGGCCTCCTGGAACCCGGATCGCGGGCTCAACATCGAAGGTCTCTTCCGCCTAGTTAAGGTGCGGCCGGACGACCGGCAAGACTGAGGAACCCCTTAAAAGACATGGCCGCTGCACTGCGGCCACATCGTTCGTCCAGACCCTCGCGCGCCCTGACTTAATCCTCCGTCTTGGCCGAACCGGGCTTCTTGCCCTTGGTCGCTTTCTTGGCGGCCGACTTCTTGGCCTTGGCAACGTCAGCCGCGAGCACCTTGACTTCAATCAACTTGATCGAGCCACCAGCTTTCTCGACGGCAGCCTTCGCCGATGCCGAAGCATGATTGGCTGTGATCGTGAGCTTGGCGTTGAGTTCGCCTGCACCGAGGAGACGCACGCCGTCTTTCGGGCGGCGCAGCAGGCCAGCCGAAATAAGTGTCGCCACATCGACGGTCTGGCCAGCCTTCAGCTTGCCCTCATCGACGGCCTTCTGGAGCGCACCGGTATTGATCTCGTTAAAGTCCTTGGCACGCCACTTGTTGAAGCCGCGCTTGGGCAACCGGCGATGCAACGGCATCTGGCCGCCTTCGAAGCCGCCGATGGCGACACCCGATCGCGCCGTTTGACCCTTACCGCCGCGGCCGCCGGTCTTGCCGACGCCCGAACCGATGCCGCGGCCGATCCTGACGCGCACCTTGCGCGCACCGGCATTGTCTTTAATCTCGTTCAGCCGCATGGGACAGGTCTTCCTTCAAGCGTATCTGGTCTTAGGCCTTGTCGCTGACGACGCGGACAAGGTGGGGAATTCTTTGGATCATGCCGCGCACAGCCGGAGTATCTTCCAGCGTCTTTCGGCGATGTAGTTTGTTGAGACCAAGACCAACAAGGGTCTGTGTCTGCTTTTCCGGACGGCGGTTCGCGCTCGCGTACTGCTCAACCGTGACAGTCTTTGTCGTCTTAGCCATGGGCCAAATCCTTTTCGATCAACGCCGTCTTAGGCGTCTGCGCCGGCTTCGGTGACAGCCGAGCCATCGCGGCGGCGTGCAACGATATCCGACACCTTCTTATTACGGCGGGCCGCGACACCGCGCGGGTTTTCCTGACCCTTCAAGGCGTCGAATGTCGCGCGCACGACGTTGTAAGGGTTGGTTGAGCCAAGCGACTTGGCAACCACGTCCTGGACGCCCAGCATCTCGAACACGGCGCGCATGGCCCCGCCCGCGATGATGCCCGTACCGGCGGGAGCCGAGCGCAGCACGACTTTACCAGCGCCGTGGCGGCCTTCGCTGTCGTGATGCAGCGTGCGGGCGTCGCGCAGCGGAATGCGCACAAGTGCGCGACGTGCTGCTTCCGTTGCCTTGCGGATCGCTTCCGGAACTTCGCGGGCCTTGCCGTGGCCGAAGCCAACGCGGCCTTTGAGATCGCCAACAACAACCAGGGCAGCAAAGCCGAAGCGCTTACCGCCCTTCACGACCTTGGCCACGCGGTTGATATGGACGAGCTTGTCCGTAAACTCGGTATCGACCTTTTCACGGTCGCGTCCGCGTTCTCTCTGGGGTGAACGTGCCACAGTCAGATCCCTTTCATCAGAACTTGAGGCCGCCTTCGCGGGCTGCATCAGCAAGCGCTTTAACGCGCCCATGGAAGATAAAGCCGCCGCGATCGAAGACCACCTTGTCGACACCGGCCTTGATGGCACGCTCGGCGACGAGCTTGCCAACCTGGGCTGCGGCCGACTTGTCGGCACCCGTTTTCAGCGACGTGCGAAGGTCCTTTTCGATGGTTGAGGCCGCGGCAATTGTTTTGCCGGCAGCATCATCGATGACCTGCGCGTAGATATGCTTGCCCGACCGGTGCACCGATAAACGCGGACGGCCGGTGGCCGTCTTCTTCAGCGTATGGCGAACGCGCGCGCGGCGCTTGATAAACAGTGGATTGTGCGTGCCCATGGGTGGCGTCCTTACTTCTTCTTGCCTTCCTTGCGGAAGATATATTCGCCCTTGTACCGCACACCCTTGCCCTGGTAGGGCTCGGGCTTGCGCGAGGCGCGGATTTCGGAGGCCAACTGGCCGACGACCTGCTTGTCGATGCCCGACACTGTGACCTGATCCTGCTTGGCACCGCCGACCTTGACATCGACGCCGGCCGGCACCTGCAAAACAACGTCATGACTGTAGCCGACGCTCAGCACCAGATCCTTGCCCTTCATCGAGGCCTTGAACCCGACGCCGTGGATTTCGAGCGTGTGCGAGTACCCGTCAGTCACCCCTTTGATGAGGTTCTGCACCATGGTCCGCGACATGCCCCACATCGAGCGGGCTTTCTTGGTCTCATCGCGCGGCGTAACTTCGATGCCGGCAGCGGTCTTTTCCACCTTGATGGTGTCAGGCATCGTGAAGGACAGTTCGCCCTTCGGCCCCTTCATTTTCACGGTCTGGCCAATCACCGTCGCCGTCAAACCTGACGGAACCGGAACCGGCTTCTTACCAATACGTGACATCGGTCTAACCCTTCGGTTCCCCGGCCGCAGCCGGGTTCTCGATTAGAATATGTTGCAGATGATTTCGCCGCCGACGTTTTCTTCGCGAGCCCGCGAATCCGACATCACGCCCTTGGGCGTCGACAAGATCGCCACCCCAAGACCGTTTGCGACCGTCTGAAGATCTTTCACCGGCGAGTACACCCGGCGGCCAGGCTTCGAGACGCGTTCAATTTCCTTAATGGCCGGCTGCCCGTTGAAATACTTGAGTTCGATTTCAAACTCGGGCAGCGAACCTTTTTGTTCAACCCGCGTGTAACCGCGGATGTAACCTTCTTCGGTCAACACGTCGAGCACGCGGCCGCGCAACGTCGACGCGGGCGTCGAGACTTTGGGACGGCGGCGCATCTGCGCATTCCGGATACGCGTGAGCATATCGCCGACTGGATCATTCATCGCCATGATACGTGTGCCTCCTTACCAGCTCGACTTGACCATGCCCGGAATTCTGCCTTGGCTGGCAAGCTCGCGGAGCTGGTTGCGGCACAACTTCATTTTGCGATAAAAACCACGCGCACGGCCCGTCAGTTCGCAACGGTTGCGAATGCGGGTGGGCGAGGAATTCCGCGGCATCTCGGCAAGCTTCAAGCGCGCTGCAAAGCGATCCTCAGCCGGCTTCTTGAGATCATTGGCAATCGCCTTCAACCGCTTGCGCTTGCCGGCTGCATGAGCAGCCATCCGGCGGCGGCGGTTGTTCTTTTCGACTGAACTCGTCTTAGCCATTCAATGTCCTCCAAAGGCCTTTCGGGGTTTGACGTGCCCGAGGTCCTCTAGTTGCGGAAAGGGAAGTTAAACGCACGAAGCAGCTCGCGCGCTTCGTCGTCGGTGTTGGCACTGGTCACAACAATCACGTCCATGCCCCAGATTTCATCGACCTGATCGTAGTCGATTTCCGGGAACACGATGTGTTCTTTGAGACCGCAAGCATAGTTGCCACGGCCATCGAAGCTCTTGGGGTTTAAACCGCGGAAGTCCTTCACGCGCGGCAGCGCGATGGTCACGAAGCGGTCGAGGAATTCATACATGCGGTCGCCGCGCAGCGTCACCTTGGCGCCAAGCGTCATGCCTTCGCGCACCTTGAAGGTGGCGATCGACTTGGTCGACTTGGTCAGCAGCGGCTTCTGGCCGGCGATCAAAGCGAGATCGGCAGCAGCGTTGTCGACCTTCTTACGGTCGGCTGTTGCTTCGCCCACGCCCATGTTGAGCACGATCTTTGACAGACGCGGGATCTGCATCGGATTGCCGTAGGCGAACTTGGTCTGCATGGCTTCGCGCACGACTTTCTCGTAGTGCGTCTTCATGCGCGGCCGGTAGTCTTTTGGACGCGGCGTCATCGGCCCGCGTTCACCAGCGGCGGCCTTTGCCGGCTTGCCGCCCTTGCCACCCTTGGCGCCTTTGCCTTGAGCCCCGCCGCCCGCTGGCTTGGCAGCCTTCTGTGGTTTCTCGTTCTCAGCCATGGCTTACTTCTTCTCCGGAATAATCTCGCCAGAGCGCTTGGCGACACGAACCTTCTTGCCGTCGGCAAGGATCTTGAAGCCGACGCGTGTCGGCTTGCCGTCCTTGGGATCTTCGAGCGCGAGGTTGGAAACGTGGATCGCGGCTTCCTTGGAAATGATGCCGCCTTCCTGGCTGGCGGTTTGCTTCTGGTGGCGGCGCACGACATTCACGCCCCGCACCAGGGCGCGGTTTTCTTTTGGACGCATCTCAATGACTTCGCCATGCTTGCCCTTATCGCGGCCAGCAAGAACGATGACGTGGTCGCCCTTCTTAATTTTCAGCGCCGACATCACAGTACCTCCGGCGCAAGCGATACGATCTTCATGTGGTTCTTAGCTCTCAGTTCGCGCGTCACGGGTCCGAAGATGCGGGTGCCGACCGGCTCGCCTTGCGCGTTGATCAACACAGCCGCGTTGCGGTCGAACCGGATGAGCGAACCATCCGGACGGCGCACGCCCTTGGCGACGCGTACGATAACGGCCTTCATCACCTGGCCCTTCTTCACGCGACCCTTCGGGATAGCCTCCTGTACCGACACAACAACCGTGTCGCCGATGGTGGCATATCTGCGCTTCGACCCGCCCAGCACCTTGATGCACTGAACGCGGCGCGCGCCCGAATTATCGGCGACGTCGAGATTTGTCTCCATCTGGATCATCGCGTCCGTCCTTCTTCTCTACCTGCCCGGTGGAGGGCTAATTTCTTGAGCGTCTGTTTCAACAAGGCCTGTGCTCATTGCCCGCCCGCGTTGCCGCGGAAATTCAAGCCTTCGGCTGGACGATCCAGCGCTTCTTCTTCGAGATCGGCGACGTCTCCTCGATCGACACCAAGTCGCCGATCTTGAACACGTTGGTCTCGTCGTGGGCGTGATACTTCTTTGACCGGCGAACGGTCTTCTTCAGAAGCGGATGCGTGTACCGGCGTTCAACTTCGACCACGATGGTCTTGTTGTTCTTGTCCGAGACAACCACACCCTGCAGGACGCGCTTCGGCATCGTTCAATTCTCCTCAAGCGCCCTTCGTGGCACTACCAGCCCGCTTGGCACGGGCAACTGTCATCACACGGGCGATGTCACGCCGGATCTGGCGCACCCGGGACGTATTCTCCAGCTGCCCGGATGCCCGTTGAAAGCGCAGATTGAACTGCTCCTTCTTGAGCTTCATCAGCTGATCGTCGAGCTGATCAAGCGACATTCCTTTAAACTCAGCCGCCTTCATATCGTCCTCACCCAATCCTAAAGTCCCGCTGCACGTCAGACCGGTTCTGGCCGTTAGCCCAATCGCGTCACGATCCGTGTCTTAATCGGAAGCTTCGCTGCACCAAGCAGCAGCGCTTCCTTTGCGATGGCCGGATTGACGCCGCCCACCTCGAAGATAATGCGGCCGGGCTTGACCCGGGCCACCCACAATTCAATGCCACCTTTGCCCGAACCCATGCGGACTTCAGCAGGCTTCTTGGTCACCGGCACATCTGGGAAGATGCGCGTCCACATGCGGCCCTGGCGCTTCGTATGACGCGCGATGGCGCGACGGGCGGCTTCTAGCTGACGCGCCGTGATGCGCTCCGGCTCAATGGCTTTGAGCCCAACTTCACCGAAGTTGAGCGTCGTGCCGCCCTTGGCTGCGCCATGGATCCGGCCCTTGAACTGCTTGCGGAACTTTGTGCGCTTTGGTTGCAACATGGTCTTGGTGTCCTAGAATTCTCAGGTCTTGGTGGTATCGGTTGAGCCGCCATCGACGCTGCCGTCCGAGCCGCCGGGGCTCGCGCGTGTCGACGAGGGTGAGCCGCGGCCGCCGCGGCGTTCGCGCCGTTCACCACCACGGTCGTCATCGCGGCGGGGACGCGGTGCGCCACCTTCTTGCATGTCCATGGTGCGCTTTTCAGCAGCCATCGGATCGTGTTCCATGATCTCGCCTTTGAAGATCCAGACCTTGATGCCGATGATGCCGTAAGCCGTTGTCGCTTTGCCGTAGCCGAAGTCAATGTCCGCGCGCAGTGTGTGCAGCGGCACGCGGCCTTCGCGGTACCACTCGGTTCGCGCAATTTCTGCGCCACCCAGACGGCCGGCCACATTGATCCGGATGCCGACAGCGCCAAGACGAAGTGCGGCCTGAACCGAGCGCTTCATGGCACGGCGGAAGGCCACGCGGCGTTCAAGCTGCTGGGCAATCGCTTCAGCAACAAGCGTCGCGTCAATTTCAGGCTTACGCACTTCAACAATATTGAGGTGCACTTCGGACGCGGTGTGGCGTGCAAGCGCGCCGCGGAGCTTCTCAATGTCCGCGCCCTTCTTGCCGATCAGAACGCCGGGGCGCGCGGTGTGAACCGTGACGCGGCACTTCTTGTGCGGGCGCTCGATGACGACCTTCGAAATGCCAGCAGCGCGCTGGTCCTTCATGATGTGGTCGCGGATGACGAAGTCTTCGTGAAGAAGCTTGCCATATTCGCCGCGGCTGGCGAACCAGCGGCTGTCCCACGTGCGATTGATGCCGAGGCGCAGGCCTACGGGATTGACTTTGTGACCCATTATTCGGCCCCCTTCTCAACGGCTGCCGTCGTTTTGGCGCTGGCCTTTTTTGCGACCGCTGCCTTGACCGAAGCCTTGGCGACCTTGGCGGGCTTTTCTTCTTCCGGCTTCTCGCGGACGACAATCGTAATCTGCGAGAACGGCTTGAAGATCGTCGACCCTCTGCCGCGGCCGCGCGCTGCGAAGCGCTTCATCACGATGTTTTTGCCGACGTAGGCTTCGGCGACGACCAGATTGTCGACATCGAGGCCGTGATTGTTTTCGGCGTTGGCGACAGCGCTCATCACGCACTTGCGCACGTCCTGAGCCACGCGCTTGCGCGAGAACTCAAGATCTGCGATGGCCTGATTGACCTTCTTGCCGCGAATGAGACCCGCAACAAGGTTCAACTTTTGCGGCGAAATGCGAATGTTCTTCGCAATCGCCATGGCCTCGGTGTCCGCGAGGCTGCGGGGTCGGCTTGGCTTGCCCATTACTTCTTCACCGCTTTCTTGTCCCCGCCGTGGCCATGGAACGAGCGTGTCGGCGCGAATTCGCCGAACTTGTGCCCAACCATGTCCTCAGACACGTTGACGGGAACATGCTTCTGGCCGTTGTGCACGCCGAATGTCAGGCCGACGAAGTGCGGCAAGATCGTTGAGCGCCGGCTCCACGTCTTGATCACTTCGTTACGCCCCGAAGAACGCGACTTCTCGGCCTTCTTTAGAAGGTAGCCGTCGATAAACGGGCCTTTCCAAACAGAACGTGACACTTGCGAATTCTCCTCAGCGCTTCTCGTGAAGCTTACTTCTGCTTGCTACGGCTACGGACAATGTACTTGTCCGTCGTCTTGTTCTTGCGGGTCTTGTAACCCTTGGTCGGCTTGCCCCATGGCGTCGCCCAATGCTTACCGCCGTTGGTGCGGCCGCCGTTGGGATGGTCAATCGGGTTCATAGTGATCGAGCGCACCGTCGGACGCTTACCGAGCCAGCGGTTACGGCCCGCTTTGGCAACGACCTTGTTCATGTGATCCGGGTTCGACACCGCTCCGATCGAGGCCATGCACTCAGCGCTCACCTTGCGGGTCTCGCCGGAATTCAACTTCAACACGGCCCAACCGGCATCGCGGCCGACGAGCTGCACGAACGAACCGGCCGACCGCGCCATCTGGCCGCCACGGCCCGGCTTCAGTTCGACGTTGTGAACAATCGTGCCAAGCGGCATCGACGCCAGCGGCATGGCATTGCCCGGCTTCACATCTACTTTGCTACCCGCGATCACGGAGTCGCCGACGGCCAGACGCTGCGGCGCCAAGATGTAGGACTGCTTGCCGTCCTGATACTTGATCAGCGCGATAAAAGCCGTGCGGTTCGGGTCGTACTCGAGACGCTCAACGACAGCTGGTATGTCAAACGTGCGGCGGCGGAAATCGACCATGCGGTAGGCTTGCTTATGGCCGCCACCGATGTGCCGCGTTGTGATGCGGCCATCGTTGTTGCGGCCGCCCGTCTTGTTCTTGCCCTCAACGAGCATCTTGACCGGTGCACCCTTCCACAGCGAACTGCGGTCGATCTGCACGAGCTGGCGCATGCTGGGAGAGGTCGGACGGTATGTCTTTAGTGCCATGGCGTGCTCCTCAGAGGCCTGTCGTCACGTCGATGGAGTGGCCAGACTCCAACGTCACAACGGCCTTCTTCGTGTCGCTTAAACGGGCGCGAATGCCCTTGAAAACTCTGACCTTGCCCTTGCGGACGAGCGTGTTCACAGCCTTGACCTTGACATTGAACAGCATCTCGACGGCGGCCTTGATGTCGGTCTTCGTGGCCGTCGGTGCGACCTTGAAGATGACCTGGTTGGCTTCCGACACGAGGGTCGATTTTTCCGTGATCACCGGCGACAGGATCACATCGTAGGATTTCAGCTTCCTGCTCATTTGAACCGGGCCTCCAGCGCTTCGACTGCAGCCTTGGTCAGCACGAGCTTCTTGCGGCGCAGAATGTCGTAGACATTGATGCCTTGAACCGGCAGCACGTCGATTTGCGGGATGTTGCGGGCCGCGCGAGTAAAGCCTACGTCGAGCTCGGCACCATCGATGATCAGGGCGTTGACGAGGGCCAGTTTGGCGAACTGCTCGCGCAGGGCGCCGGTCTTGCCGTCTTTTGATGCGGCCTGATCAAGCACGATGATCTCGCCAGCCTTGGCCTTTGCCGACAGAGCATGGCGAAGAGCAAGTGCACGGACCTTCTTGGGGAGGTCGATCGCATGGCTGCGCGGCTTGGGGCCGTGAGCCTTACCACCACCGCGCCACTGCGGAACCGACTTGTCGCCATGCCGGGCGCCGCCGGTTCCCTTCTGCTTGTACATCTTCTTGCCGGTGACGGTCACTTCCGACCGGTCCTGGGCATGATGGGTTCCAGCCATGCGCTTCAAAAGCTGATAGCGCACCATGCGGTGGATCAGATCTTGCCGCGGCTCGAGACCGAAGATGGCGTCGGCCAACTCGACCTCTCCGGCCGGCTTCGCATCGAGCGTGGTGACGTTCGCTTTCATCACGCCTGCTCCCTGTTCGCTGCCTTGAACGCGCCGGGCTTGGGCGCATCCTTGTGAGCAGCCTTCTTGACCGCGTCGCGCACGATCACCCAGCCACCCTTGGAGCCGGGAACCGCACCGCGGATCATGACCAAGCCACGGGCGACATCGATTTTGGCGACGACAAGATTCTGAGTTGTGATGCGCTCGTCACCGAGATGACCCGCCATCTTCTTACCTTTGAACACCTTGCCGGGGTCCTGGCGCTGACCGGTCGACCCGTGAGCGCGGTGCGTAATCGATACGCCGTGCGTGGCGCGCAGGCCGCTGAAGTTCCAGCGCTTCATCGCACCCTGGAAACCCTTGCCCTTGCTCGTCCCCGTGACATCGACGAATTGACCTGCAACGAAATGGTCGGCAGTGATTTCCGCACCCACTTCGATCAAGTTGTTCGGCGTCACTCGAAACTCAGCGAGCCGGCGCTTAGGTTCGACTTTGGCAACTGCAAACGTCCCGCGCTCTGACTTCGTCAGCCGCGACGGCTTGCGTGTGCCACCACCGACCTGCAGGGCCGTGTAGCCATTCTTTTCGTCGGTGCGGTGTGCGACCACCTGCAGCTTTTCCAGCTTCAGTACAGTCACAGGCACATGCTCGCCCGCATCTGTAAAGATACGGGTCATGCCGACCTTCTGTGCAATCACACCGGAACGCATGCCGTGCATTCCCTTTCACTGGCTGGCCACCTGGATCCCCGTCGTTTCCGACCAGAACCCGGCTGCTGCTAGAATTTCAGAGCTTGATCTCGACGTCGACGCCTGCGGCGAGGTCGAGTTTCATGAGTGCGTCCACCGTTTGCGGCGTCGGATCGACGATATCCAGCATCCGCTTATGTGTGCGCATCTCGAACTGCTCACGACTTTTCTTGTCGACATGCGGCGAC
>JANOFU010000050.1:0-5203 GCA_031413815.1 Hyphomicrobium sp.
CAGCTCCGGAGCCGGATGTTGGGTCTGCGCGGCCGCGGTTCAGCCCCGCGTGTGCGGGGAACAGACTTGTGTGCAACACCTTGATCGCACGCCGATATTTACTTGTCAAAGATCACCACCGATTAAAACGTCATTCAATCATGCCTCGGTCAAACCGATTGAAATAGCTTTACTGGCCCGCTTTCTGCCCGACCGGTGGCACTACTGCTTCGGGTGGCGGCGGTTTGAATTTTACCAAGGTCAGGCCATCGAAATCGATCGATTGGCGCCGGTTTGGACCAACGCCTTCAAACTCAAACCCGCTATCGGTTTGTGCGCTCCAGGCCATGACGGCGTTGCCGTCACCGATCATCAGTTTGACCTCCTCCCAGATCCGTTCGCGCACACGCCGATTGTAAACGCCGACGTAGACGCCGGCCCGCACTTCAGCGAACCACAGTGACAGGCGGCCGCGCAAACGCGGTGGCACATTCTCAACCACGATGACCATCATCGCCGCCGGCCTCCTCTCTTGGGATAACGGGCTCTGCGGCCTCGGACGCGTCTTCTGGCTCTGTCAGACCGCCGGCCTTAAGGATATCGGCTATGTCGGGGATGATCTTTTCGAGCAACCCCGATTTGCGGAAGAGATCACGGCAGGCAATGCGCACCTGCCGTTCGACGGGATTGCCGTCGCCTTTGCCTTTCAGAATTTTTCCTGCGGTCTCGAAAGCGGCTGGCGCCACGGTCTCGAACTTATAGACGTCGGCGATGTCGTAGACGAAGCTCAACGGCTTGCCGCGATGCAGGAAGCCGATGGCCGGGGCGTAACCTGCGGCGAGCACGGCGGCTTCAGTGAGTCCGTAGAGGCATGCGGTGGCCGCAGAGATAGCGCGGTTGGCGACGTCGGCGTTGTCCCAATCCTTGCGATCATAGTTGCGCGCATTCCAGTTAACACCGTGGCGCTGAGCTAGCAGTTTGTACATCTCACGGACACGCGCGCCTTCAATGCCCCGCAGTTGTTCTATCGAGCGACGGCTGGGTGCGTCTTCGCCAAAACGGCGGCGATACATTTCGCGGACGACGTTGAGGCGCGCGTCTTCATCAAGCGCAAGCTTTGCCTGATAGAGCAAGCGATCAGCGCGCGCGCCGCCAGGTTGACCAGAGGAATAGACACGCACACCGGACTCACCCACCCATACGAGCAAGCAGCCAACTTGGGCCGCGAGCGAAACGGCTGCATGGCTGACTGTGGTGCCGGGCTCCAGCATGATGCACGCCAGTCCGCCAATCGGGATTTGCACGCGCACGCCATTGCTATCGACGAGGACGAAGGCACTGTCGATCACGTCGAGAGCGCCATAGCGCAGGAATATGATTCCCGCGCGCTGTTTGAGGGCGATGGGGCGCAAGGGAACGTAAGGTGCGTCGGCCATGCGGGTGGTTCCTGCTGACGTGTTCCGGGTGTGGCAGACGTCGGACTTACGCGCGGCGGATGAGCATGAGGCCGCATCCGTAAGCCTTGGCTTTGCCAATTCCGGTAGCCAGTGCGACTCCAAGTTTAACTGGATCTGTGACGGTCAACACGCCGTCGCAATCGATCTCGGAAAACTCAATCGGCTTTTCCGGCCTTTGCCGTGGGATCTGCACTTGGCGATAGCCTGTGGCCGAACAGGCTTGCGCGTCGAATTCTACGCCGATTGCCGCTCCACGCTTCATCAACCAATCGAGTGCGACACGCTGGGCATCGTCAGAGTTGAACTTTGTGCGTTCTCCTTTCGAGAGTTTCGATTTGGCATGCATGATCGCGTCGACACGAAGCCCACGCTTTTTTCCGGGTTGTGGCACGGCCATGGCCGGGTTCGCGCGCAGCACGAAGCCGAGCCGGTCACCAACTTGAAGCGCTGGATCAAATTGTTGGGATTTCACCTTCCACAGGCCATGCGGGTCCGAAGGCTCGCGGTGGGACACGATCATGTAAGATCCGGGCTCGATTTCGCGGAACAAGAAATCCCGGCTGGCCTCGTCGCTGCGTGAAAATAGCGACCAGACGAGGCCGTGACTGCGATCCCCTTGGGTTCCAGACAGCAAGACCTTTGCCAGTGAACCTTGCGATCCGGGCCTGCGCGACAGTTCAACTTTTGAAATGATCATGGGATCCTCCCGGTATCAATCAAGACTTCGTTGCGATCAGAAAATAGCCAGCGCGGGCGATCTCGAACGCGATCACGGCGAATGGTGCGCTCTCGGACGCGGGATTCGAGCCCAAAAGCGCGAGCATCATCTTCGTCCATCCACAGTTCGCGCATATTTTCTTGCTGACGATTCCTGCCCGTCAGAATCATGCGTTCTTCCGTTGATTGGGCATCATGCTCAATCAACGCTGCAAGTGGGCTTAAAGCTGGAATAACGCGTGGCTTCAGCGGCAGTCCCAGCGGACACGACTTGCGGCCGAGAAACGGGGCAAACACAGGCTCGGACAATTTCTCTGCGATTTCTGCTAAATTGAACGTCTCTTTTCCTAATCGCCACCACAGGACAATTCCGGCGTCCATCTCCGTGACGTAGCTGCGCTCAGAAAGGATTGTGTTGAGGTCGTTGCTGGCATCGAGTTCGTCTCGCCGTGTGGGCCAGCGGAGACCCTTGCGCGCGCCCGGTGACTGCGCCGTGTGATAGTCGCGCAACGGCCGCCCTGGATTATCGACCCGCACAGCAAATCCGAGGCCCGCCTCAAGTCCAGCGTGTGCTGGACCGTTGGCACGATCAATTCCGAGCGCGGATGCTACGAGACCAAGGATTGCCGAGCGTGAAGGACGGCTCCAGGTGCCGCGCCGCTCGCCAACGGCGATGTCTCCCCAGGACGCCATAGGTCCCCAGAGGCGGAACACCAGGAACTCGCAGGGCAAAGTTTCAGAGCTGGACGGCATTGACGGCCTCCCGAGCTAGGGCTTTCAGGCTGGCCAGATTGTTGCTGCCGCTAACTTCACCGAAGACATCGACGGTCGCATCTTTTGTCCAGCACTGGCCGTAGACGCTATCGAATTTGGCCCTGAGGTCGAGCAACTGCTTTTTCGAGGCAGCGCCGAAATCGTTGGCTCCGTCGCCAGACCCCACAGGCTTTAGAAATGCGGCCGCGAGCGACCTCGGCGTTTTGGAACCCATCTCAGCGAGGGCGAAACTGGCGTAGGCGCGCGACGCAAAACTGTTCTGTTTGCCCTTGGGGCTGACGGTGGCGATGGCCTCGACAAGTGCTTCGGCTGTTTTTGCGGCAAGCGCTTTGTCTCCGGCTAGGTTACTGACCAGAAGCGAGGCGTCGAGACAGACATAAAGATAGAAGATACCAGAGCCATACTCTTGTACGCCGATAAAACCGGCGCCACGGTCCGCGTCGCGATTGGCCGCTTTGAGGTCGTCGACAGCGGTATAGAAGTCGTCCTCAACGCTGACGCGATGGGTCGTAAATGCGTGCGCGACTTGAGCTGCGGCTTCGACGTTGAAGCCCGGATTGTCGGCCAGCATGCGTCCGAACAGGGCGATATCAGCCGCGCGCGGCTTTTGAACAAGGACGAGCGCTTCTTTGTCGGCCAATGCGTCGCCCGCAACGAGGCGGTCTGCGAGGCCTTCGAGGCGGCGCAGCTCCTCTGGCCCTAGATGCACAAGTTGTTCGGTATCAGTAGGCTTGTCTTTCTTAGGTTTGCCGAGCTTATCTTTGTCGATCACCGCACTCACGCGCTTTACGATGTCATCGTCAGCAAGGTTACGCGAACGCAACACGCCAACCAAAGCGTCGGTAAAAGAGTTGGACCGGGTGCCGCGCGCATCGCCGATTGCTTCAGCAAAAACGTCGCTTGTTCTGAATGCGCGTTTGAGGCTTTGCGAGGAGATGCGCAGGCGCTCGGCCCCGCCAAACATGAGGGTCTTGGGACGACCCGTATCGTCGCGGTTGAGATTGGAAGCCGCATAGGTGGTCAAGACGTGAAGTTGTAGAAAGGTGGTCATGAGAGCGTCCTCAATTGATCAAATGGCGGGTGTGGCGGATTCGGTTGCAACTGGCCTGACTTCGTCGTCAGCAGGCTTTTCAAAATCTCGCTGGTAGTATTGGAACGCCCAGTCCCGGCTGATGTGCGGGTCGGTGTTCCACAGCACGAGGCTGGCGCCGAGGTCTCCAATTGGCGCTTTTTTTTCGAGTATCGCCGCGATCCGGCGGGCTTGCGCCATCAGGTCCGGCCAATCGTTGCGGCACCGCACGAGCCTTTTGAAGCGCGCTTCGGCAAACAAAGGTTCTTTCGCCTCTTTGCTGCGCTCGCTGCCAAGAAGTTTTGCTGTGACACCACGCCTTGAGCCAGTGTTGCTGTCTTCTCGAACTCGGGCGAGAGTCGCAGCAGCGATGGCGAAGGGCTCGAGGCAGGGTCGATCATTAGTGAGCCACAGCTTCACACTTTGACTGAGATTAGGCTCATTGCGCAGTCGTTTAATCAAATCCCCAAACGCAGGGATGCTGAGTGCACGAGCGACGTCTACGGCAGGAGTGCCGTCCTCATCGACAATTCCAATGCGCCGAAGCTCTGCTAGCGCCTGGCGATTGGGCGGTAGGGGTGTGCCGGTTCCGCTCGTGCGGATGGGCTTGTCAGAGCCATCAAGACGCTGAAGACTTCGCCACCACATGGTGAAGACATCGGCCAGCACGTCATAGTCACGCGGTCGTTCGGTCATCGTCCTCACCCTTCTTCTTTGGTTTTCTACGTGCGGCGGCTTTCTGTTTTGCTTCTTCGGTTGCGATGTCGAGCGCGCGGCGTACCTCACCTGTTGCGCCAAACGCCGATTGCAGCGTTGCACGCGCGGTTACGATGCGGCGGGCATCACTGCCAGTAAGGTCATCTGTGCCAGCAATCTCGTCGAAGAACGGGAGGGCCTTGGCGCGCAGCGCTTTGAGAAAAGTTTCGCGAATGGACTTCTCTTCGTCTGATGGATGGCCGCGTAGCGAAGCCAGGGCCTCGCGAAATGCAGACTCGGTCTCGCGCCAAAAACGTTCGATGAGATCTTCGAATGCATCTTTGCCTCCGGAGTTTTTCAGAAGTTTGTAGCCGCCGTTCTCCCTATCGAGCGTTCCAAAGCAGGCAAGCCGCGAACGAAAGCGCAGCGCACCCGCCGCAGCATCGGCACCCGCCACAAGATATCGTGCAATTTTCAAGAACTGGTCGGACCATTGGTCTGCGTTGATTTC
>JANOFU010000051.1:0-82540 GCA_031413815.1 Hyphomicrobium sp.
TGTCGAGCGTCGGGTGGTAGGTCGCCCCGAGTTCCTTTTCCTTCTCGGGCGACTGCCGGTAAATGTCGAAGTAGTGGACGTCCATGTCGAAGCCGCGGGCGCGCTTGGCCAGAGCCTGCCCGATCTTGCCGAAGCCGTAGATGCCGAGCACCTTGTTGTCGAGGCGCTGGCCGACCAGTTGCAGCGGCTGCCAGCCCGGCCATTTGCGCTGCCGGATCATGGCCTCACCTTCGCCAGCGCGGCGGGCTGAACCGAGCAGAAGCAGCATTGCGATCTCGGCCGTGGCCACCGTGACGCCGTGGGGGGCGTTGCCGACCTTGATGCCGCGCGCCTTGCAGGCCTCCAGATCAATGTGGTCAAAGCCGATCGAGAACGTCGAGATGCACTTAATGTTCTCGGGGATGCGGGCGATTACGTCTGCGCGGCACTTTTCATTGAGCGTCAGCAGAATGGCATCGACCGACTTCGCCGCCTCTAACATCTCGTCAATGGTGATCTGCGGATTGCCGCTGTGGGCAACAACGTCGTAGGTCGCGCGGGCGCGCGCAATAGCGGCTTCCGGCAGAGGCCAGGTGATCAGAATTTTCTTCTTGGACATGTTGGACGGATCCTCCCCCAAGGGTTCGACTTTGGTTGGGGGCTATCCGCGATCCATGCCGCAGGATGCGCCCGCTGACAAGTATCTCGCATGTGCGACAGGCAGTTACCCTTTCTTCACCAGGCGGGCTCAAACTTCCGGCCATGAGATTCGGTCACTTTGACGCGGAACCGGTCATCGACCGCCCGGACAGCTGACCACACCAGTGCATTGGAACCCTTCTATGAGAGCCGTAATCATCGTTTTGGCGATCCTTGCCGGACTCAAAGTCTGGACCCAGGACCGCATGTACAGGACAGCGGCTGGTGAAGCGCTTTTGGCTGCGTACCAGGAGCGCGCAATGGCCGCCTGCCAGAGTCTGCCTCATACGGACGCCCGCGGAATGCCATTAGCGGCAGGGTCCGTCAATTGGACCCGGGCGGAAGCCGCCGAAATCCTGATCGGCAACCCCAACGTCAGCGTCTATGTCTGGCAGGTCGACCATGCTCTGTGGAACACACGCTACAAACATCCCATCGTCCGCTTAGTGATGGGCGATAAGTTGAGCCGTCTGATTTGCGATTACGATGTGCTGGCCAAGGCCGCGGCCGTTACGGTTCTTTGAATCGGCCGGCCTAGCGGCGGACGGCCTGGAGCGAAATCTGCGTCATAAAGAGGTGGTCAAAGCGGCCACTGGTCCATTGCGACAGCATTTCCGTCCGAGGGGAGAACGGCGTCACCGGCCCCACCTGCTCAACGCGGAAGCCTGCGTCCGAGAACATCGCAGCAAAGGTTGCTGGCGTGAACCAGCGCATGTGCGTGCGGTCGAACACGCCCTGATCGGCCAGGTTAAAGCGGCCGGCAGCCAGTTCGCGGATCACCCGCCAATGGGACACGTTGGGCGAACTCGCCAGAACAATGCCACCCGGCCGGACAAAGCGCGCTAAGCGCCGCAAGGTGGCCTGAGGATCGACGAGATGTTCGAGCACTTCCGACAGGATCAGGGCATCGAATGAAGCAGGTTGCCAGTCGAACTCCATGCGTTCGACGTCGCCAATCCGCACGTCGTTCAAAACCTCGCGAGCTTGCGCGCCGGCCGTTTCCATCAGTTCGATGCCGACATAATGGCCGGCACGGCCCCGGGCGAGTGCCAGGGCGCCAGTCGCTCCCGTTCCACAGCCGACTTCGAGAATGGCAGCAGAGGTGTCGCGCGGCAGCGCCCGGACAAAGTCGGCGCGCGCGTTAGAAAAGTAAGTGGTGGCCTTGCCTTCATAGGCGTCTTCAAGCCGGGCAGCTGGTGAAAGCGCGTTGCTGGTCACGTCGTTGCTCACAATGAAGCCGAGTAACTGGAATGGTACCAATCAGATCTGAATCCTCCGTTAATAAATCTGGCGGACAGAATTACTCCGCAATCTGTTTGACTTACCGGGGAATTACACGTGCTGGCGGCAGATAAGAAACATCGGATTTGATCAAAACCATTAGCTTCAAATTTACCCAACTCGCGTTCTTGTAGACGTTGCGGTCAGCTGTTCGCCCCTCAAGCGAGCCTTGGCTGTGTGTCACTTCATCGTCTCGCGTTTGGTATTGCGTATGACACTCAACGAAGCACTTCGCACCGGCTTGGCGGCAATCGTGATCGCTTGCCTCGCCGCTGGTTGCGCCGATGAGGCAGGTTCGCCCCCGCCCAATTTTGCCATTCAAGACGCGCCCAACGCACTTGGTCACAGCTACCGGATAGGGGTTGGCGACAAGTTGAAGGTCACTGTCTTCGGCGAAGAGAACCTATCTGGACCTGCTGAAGTCAATCCGCTGGGCAATGTCTCGCTTCCGCTGGCTGGCGATGTCCCCGCCCAGGGACTGACCGTCGCGCAGTTCCGCGAAACAGTCCGGCGCAAGTTGTCGGAAGGCTACTTGAATAACCCACGGATCACAGTCGAGGTCACGGGGTACCGCCCGATCTACGTCCATGGCGAAGTCAAAGGCGGCGGCGAATACCCATACAAAGCCAGCATCACGCTGCGCGATGCCGTCGCGCTGGCAGGCGGCTACACCTACCGCGCCAATCAGAACTACGTGCTCGTGGTTCGCGACGGGCAACCCGAAGTCAAACTCAGCACATCAGCCAAGGTCCCCATCATGCCGGGCGACAACATCCGCATCCCTGAACGATTCTTTTAACCGCACGGCCTCTTGCTCAACGACAATAAGAATTCTACCAACCCGATGACCCAGGCTTCAAAGAGCTGCACCGCAAGATCCCTTAATTTGGGATCAGCGTTCGTGTGCGCCTCGACGGCCGCGGTCATCACGGTCGCGTCGATGTCGCCCGCTGACGCCTTTGACATTGACGATCAAAGTGATGTCATCACCGAGACCGTGGCCAGCAAAAAGCCTGAACACAAAGAGCCTGAGGCCTCCCGCATCGGAAATTTCTTCTTCTTTCCAACAATCGGCGAGAGGCTCGTCTACGACGACAACATTTTCAGCGCCCACAAGGGTGCTGTGTCCGATGTCCGGCTTGAATCAACCCCTTCGCTGGTCATTCAATCTCGGCTGCCTCGCCATGAGATCGATCTGTCGCTGGCTGGCAAGATCGTGAACTACGAAGCCAATACGGACCAGAACTACGCAAACGTGCTTGGCAAGGCGCGCGCAGCCCTTCACTTCGACCACGCGCATACGCTCTCAATCGTGGTCCGGTCGGCACTTGATCATGAAGAGGTCGGGGAATCGACGGCTGCGTTGTCGGCGGCCGAACCCGCGCCCGTCGTAAAGAACCGCGCGGCCATTGGGCTCACGCGCGACGTTGGCCGCCTTTATGGGACAGTTTCCGCGACCGCGGACAGCTTTGACTTCGGCAGCGTCAAAGCCACTGATGGATCAACACTGAACCAAGACCAGCGCGATCAGCAGATCTACAGCGGGCAACTGCGCACCGGCTACCGCTTCTCCCCAGGGTATGAAGTCGTCACGAAATTCCGCGCGCTGCGCCAGATCAACGAACCAGACACCATCGGCAGCCGGAATGCGACGGGCTATGAAGCCTTGGCGGGTCTTGCGTTCGAATCGAGCCAACTGTTGAGCTGGCACCTCACAGGCGGCTACGGCATCCGTGAGTATGACCGCGACGCCTTATCATCCATCGGTTCCTACTTGGTCGAGGGCGAGTTTGAATGGCTGCCGATGGACCGGCTCAAGTTATTCGGCACGGTCCGGCATCAAATCATCGATGAACTCGGTGCTGCAGACAGTGGCCGCATCGATACATCACTCTTGGGCCGCATGGAATACGAGATCCAGCACGACCTTGCATTCAAGCTGGGCGCAGAACTGACCGATACACAGTTCATCGGATCGACCCGTGAGGACCGGTCCGGCAAGATCAACGCGAGCTTAGAGTATGACCATACAAGAAACTGGCAGTTCTCCCTCGGCTACCAGCTTCACCACCGGGATTCCAACGACGATCAGTTCGACCACGTCCGCAACCGCTTCAGTATCGGCGCGAAGTACCGCTATTAAATTGAGACCCTAGATGCACGCCAGACGGCAAGATCAGGACAACGCAGGCGGAGGCTCTATGAGCCTTGACCGCATGCTGTTGGCTGTCCGCCGCCGGCTGCACGTTGTCGCGATTATAGCCGGGCTTTGCGTCGGCGTGACAACCGCCGTGATGTGGGCGATGCCCAATCGCTACGACGCGGTCGCCCTCGTTCAAATTGATCCGCGGAAAAAAACGATCTCGAATCTTGAGAACGTCCTGTCCGATCTCAAGGCCGACGCTGCGACCCTCGAAAGCGAAGTTGAAATCATACGCTCGCGCAGCGTATCGCTCAAAGTCATCGACATCCTCAAACTCCGCGACGATGCGGAGTTCTCAAAGCCACCTGGCTTTAACGTCATTTTTGAACGGTTGCGGCTCGGCCGCTTTGTCAGCTATCGCCCTGCTGAGCCTGAAAAGTCCGAACCCTTGCGGATGGACCAGGATCCGATCGCCCGGCTCGTTGGCAGCGACGCACCTGGAACCTTTAAGCCGGAACGCGACGCCGTGGCTGTCGCATTCTCGGAACGCTTGAAAGTGGCCCGGGTCCGCTCGACGCTGCTGATCGAAATCCGCTTCTCCTCGGCTGATCCCGTCAAAGCAGCGCGGATCGCGAACACCATCGCGGAAGTCTACTTGGCGGATCAGCTCGACGGCAAAAAGAAAGCTTCCGGGTTTGCCAATGGGCTGCTCGAGCAGAAGCTCGACGAAATGCGCATTCGCGTTGCCGACTCGGAAAGAAAAGTCGCGCAGTTCAAAGCCGACAACAATATCTTTGACTCGGAAGGCTTCATCCTTTCGGAACGCCAGCTGACACGCCTCATGGAACAATCGGTTGTAGCGCGCAACACGACGGCTGAACTGCGCGCCAAATATGATCAAGCGCAGAAGATGGCGAAAGCCGGCGAAAGCAGCTCCACCATCGCGGACGTTCTGAACAACGACACGGTCCGCCTGATGAAGGTGGAACTCGGCAAGTCGACCAAACGCGCCGCTGAACTTTCCACCAAGTACGGCCCACGCCATCCTGAGATTCTCAAGGTTCAAGCCGAGATTGCCGACACGGAGCGCCAGATTGCGCTGGAAGTCGGCCGTCTGGTCCACAACTTGAAAAACGAATACGAAGTGGCAGAGCGACGCGAACTGCAGTTAAACGGCAATCTGACAGCTCTGAAAGACCAGGAGTCGACCTCTAAGGAGGCAACCGTCAAGCTGCTTGAGCTGACGCGTGAGGCCACGTCCTCAAAGCAGCTCTTTGAGGCTTTGCTCGCCCGGTACAAGCAGACATCTGAGACCCAAGAACTGCAATTGCCAGATGCCCGCATTATCGAGCAGGCCGACGTGCCGCTGTTCCCGGCAGCGCCCAAACGCAAGCAAATGGTTCTGATCTCGCTCATAGCGGGGCTTTTGGCGGGTATCGCCTTGGCTTTGATCCTCGAGTTTGCCACACCTGGACTGAGCCGGCCTGAAGATGTCGAGCGGGTACTGGAAGTTGCGCATCTGGCGTCCGTTCCGGAAATCAACGGGCCCGGACAAGGGAGCCTTGATCCGTTGCGGCCGATCCGGATGTTACTCGCAGAACCGCGGAGCGTCTTTGCCGAAACCATTCGCGGGATCCGCCGCGAGATCGATCAACGGCGTCAGACGACCGGATCGCGGGTGATCTTCGTTGCCTCAAGCCTGCCGGGCGAGGGCTCCGACGTCATCGCCTCCAATCTTGCCCATCACTACGCACTGACGGGCAACCGGGTGCTATTGGTCGATGGTGATCTGCGCCGCGCGCCTCTGACCCGGCGGTTAGCGCCTGCCCGCACGTCTGGCCTGCTGGACGTGCTCATTCATTCCCGACCCGTGGAGTCCGCGATTCTGCATGACAGCACGACCGGGTTGAACTTCTTGCCAGCGATGAGCCCGACGCCACTTGAGCCCGCATTCCCCGAAATGCTGGCGTCACGGCAGATGGCCGCCATCATCGCGTCGATGAAACTGCAGTTCGACACGATCATCATCGAGTCACCGCCGTTGCTGCCCGTGGTCGATGGGCGCATCTTGGCCGACTATGCCGATCAGATCGTGTTTGTCACGACCTGGCGGCGCACGCCCAAGCAGCTGGCCAAGCGCGCTCTGCAATGCCTCGGTGCCAACCATGACAAGGTGGCTGGTGTCGTCATCAACCGGGTCGATCCCGTCGCGCTCGAAGACACGCACGCTTTGGGCACGCGCATGGCGCCGCCAGAAGTTGCACATGCCCGCCGTGCCGCCTGACGGATTGTGGGCTGAGCAAATGAATCAAAGCTCTGGAAATTCAATCAAAATTTAGACTGTTGCGGTTAACTGAGCACCATAAACCTGTATGCCCAGTGCCGTCGGCACAGTGGGGGCGCGTATCCGGAGCCGACATGTCCAGCAATCTCACTGACGCACTGCCCACCTCACCCGCGGCTCTAATCATAAGCCCCGCCGTTGAGACGAAATCCAAGAAGCGCTGGTCGCGCCAAGTGGCCGCCGACCTCGTCGGATATGCCGACATTGCAGCGGTCATCCTCGGTTCCATGTTGCCGGCCATCATCTACAATCAAGCCGGCGGCATTGTTACAGACTGGGTTCTCCTGACCCAAGCTAGCCTGACAGCGGCGATCGTCACCCACATGGTGCTGCGGCTCAAGGGCATGTACGCCACTGAGAAAATGCATGATTTTCCGCATCAACCCGGCCAATTGTTCGTGGCCGTCGCCTTGGCGATGGTTGGCGTTATGGGCCTGGGACTGCCGCAAGCCATTCGCGAGGGACACACTTGGGTGTGGTTCTCGGTTGCCCTGTCGGCGACATATACATTGGTCCTGCTCAACCGGAGCGTCGCCCATCCCCTTCTCGCTTACTTGACGTCAATCGGTAAGTTCGATCAGCGCATCGCCGTGTTCGGCGCCGGCCAGATCGCACGCCGCGTCCACGACCATCTCTCGAAGCCCGAAGTCGGGATCCACTTTGCCGGTGTCTATGACGACCGTATCGGCGAAGAGCGATTGAACCCAGAAGGCTTGATCGTTACCGGGCGATTGGACGACCTGCTGAAGGCTGCACGCGAAGATCAGATCGATAAGATCATCATCGCACTGCCCTCCGCTGCAGACCGGCGCATCGCCGACGTTGCCAAGAAGCTCGAACAGCTGCCTGTGAGCGTTCACATTGTGACGCACATATCGTCTGATCTGATTGACGAAGGTCCGGCCCACAAGGTGTCGTCCATCGGCTCAGTCGGCCTTCTCGACGTAAAGAAAAGACCGCTCGCTGACTGGTCACCGCTGATCAAGCGCGTTGAAGACGTTGTCATCGGAACGCTTCTGCTGCTGATCTCGTTGCCGCTGTTTCCACTGATTGCACTTGCCATAAAACTTGAGAGCAAAGGCCCAGCGATCTTTAGCCAGCGGCGCCGCGGTCTCAACCAGAACATCATCAAGATGCTCAAATTCCGGACGATGACGGTCACCGAAGACGGTGCCACCATTGAGCAGGCCCAGCCTGGCGATGCGCGCGTCACGTTTGTTGGCCGCATCCTGCGCCGCACCAGCCTCGATGAGCTGCCGCAACTCATCAACGTCCTCAAGGGCGACATGTCGCTCGTTGGCCCACGTCCTCATGCATTGGCGCACGACGAACAGTACGGCGAGATCGTCGAAAGTTATGTCAACCGCCATCAGGTGAAACCGGGCATGACGGGGCTTGCCCAAGTTCGCGGGTTCCGCGGCCAAACAACGACGGCGGACAAGATGGAAGCCCGGGTCAATGCGGACATCGATTACATCCGCAACTGGTCGTTTGGATTGGACATGAAAATCCTCATCCTCACCATCTGGGCCGTCATCACAGGCAAGAATGCACACTGAAACGGCGCGCGCGGTCCGGGCCGCGCCCCGTCCGTTGCGTGTTCCTTACACGTCTGACGTTTGTCTCCGGGACCAGCGGCCATGGTTGAAGCGCTCAGAAACACACCCAAACCGATCCTGCTGCTGATCATCAGCTTCCTGTTTCCGTCGGAGCTCTCGCTGTATTTGGACGGACTGCGGCTGCCGCCCCACCGCGTCGTTGTACTTCCCATCATTCTGTTCGCCGTCTATCGCATCATGATCCGGTCCGACATCCGGATCCGCAGCTGGGATGCGATGTTTGTTCTGTTCGGCGTCTGGACAACCTACGTTTACTACCAGCACACGGGCGACGTGGACGGCTTCATCTTTGGTGCATCTCAAGCACTCGACAGCGTCGGCGCATACATCGTCACGCGCGCCTACATCCGCACGCCGGAACAGTGCCGCGCCGCACTCAAAGCGATGGTTGGGGCGATTGGGGTTGCCGGGCTGATCGCATTGCCCGAGACGTTGATGGGTGAACTCTATACGCACAACCTGATGCGGGAAGTGACCGGCATTGTTCAGCCGACAGGCATCGACAAGCGCATGGGATTGACCCGCGCTTACGGAACCTTCGACCACCCCATTCACTATGGAACCTTTTGCGCTGGATTGTTTGCATTCCTGTGGGCTGCAGAACGGCGTCATTCGGTGCGCAGCAAGCGTGCGGCCATCGTCGCTGGCGCGACTTTCCTTGGACTATCGTCGGCCCCGCTTCTTTCGCTCATGATGCAGACCGCGATGCTGATCTGGGAACGGTTGACGCGCGGCATTGCCATGCGGACCGCGATGACGGTCGCCATTGTGGCCGGCATGTATCTGGGCGCGTCTCTCATCTCGAACCGCTCACCCATCACACTCATTGCGACAGGCATGACGTTCGACTCGTGGACCGGTTTCTACCGGATCCAGATCTGGACGCACGGAATGGAGAACGTCTGGGGCAGTCCGTGGGTTGGAATCGGACAAGCGGATTGGGAACGTCCGGGCTGGATGGTCTCCAGCACCATCGACGCCTTCTGGCTGGTGCTCACGATGCGGACCGGTATTCCCTCTTTCTTTATTCTGACAACCGCCATCTTCCTCCTCGGCCGCGCCGTCGTTGTGCGCGGCTGCCAAGCGCGTGACGGCGCACTGCGGCGTATCTCAAACGGCTGGATGATGTCGTTGATTGCCCTGTGTCTCGTCGGAACGACGGTGCATTACTGGAACGTTTTGTTTGCCTACTTCTTCTTCTTCCTGGGTATGGCCGGTTGGATCGCAGACCCGACCGCCTGGTCGTCGCGCCGGGCCGTGACATCGCCAGAGCAAGTGAAGCGGCGCCGTCATCCATCACTTGAGCCGGTCCGGCCTCCGGTTGCCGAAGTTGAACCCGCCTTGCCGTCCTATTTGCCCGCGCCCGCGCACTGACCAAACGAGCCAAGCGCCAGCCATTCTTTCGGAACCGCTTCATGCGGGCAGACTGCAAAGTGTCCTACTGCGCCGTAACACTCGTTCCACGATTGCGCAACGACGACACCGCGTCGATCCAGCCGCTAAACTGCGCCGATCCTGCAAAGTCGAGACCCAGTTCCAAGATCGAACGGGCGACGAGATCGCCCTTTGCGTCCCAGCTTTCACTCGCGATGCGGGCGCGGGCCGGTTCGGCATCGTAGGGTGCATCAAGGGCCGCCTGGATGGCCACCGCAAACTCCGCTTCGGTCCCGGCGACGCGGACCAAATCGCGCCAGCCATCGAGGGCCGGAAAATCGCGGGTGACGATTGGCCGGCCGACAGCCAGGTATTCTTTGAGCTTGATCGGATTGCAGGCCTTGATCCAATCGCTGTTATTCCAAGGCATGATCAGCACATCCATCGCCGCCATATAGCGCGCGACGACCTCGTAGGGCTTGCGGCCCAGCAGGCGGACATTCGGATATGGGCACCAACCTTCGGGCAACGAAGACCCGCCGATCATCACGAAATTCACATGCGGTAAGCGCTGCACCGCGCCCAGAAACAGCTGAGAGTCAAACGTGTGCGCGTCTATTCCGCCGATAAATCCGACACGGGGCTTGTTGATGATCGCGACATCCGACGGACCTTGCGCCCGCGTGCTGCCGGCCCTGATAAACTCAACCAGATCGACCCCGTGCGTCACAAGGAGCTGGCGGCGTACCTGACCTTGCTCTTCCGCCATAAGATGAGGGGCGGCGTAGACGACCAGATCAGCCGCCTGCTTAATCGCCGCGATCTGTTTCGACAATAAAACGGGATCGCCTTCCGGGAAGGATTCGAAACGGTCAGTCCGTTGCATCACTGTCGCGACGGGATTTAGCTGCTGGATGAGGTCCGCGCCAGCTGGGCAATGCATCCACAACAGCGGCCGCTTGATGCCGGCGCGCGCTGCAGCCAAGCGAAGTTGCGGGGCAAGAGCAAAATCTGAGACTTTGCGGCCGGTTTCGCCGGGAACGGAGACAGGCGAAAACACCCAAAACCCTTTCTCGACGTGTGTGACACCGCGGGCCAAGCTCTTGAGCTTGCGGCCGATCCGGTTGGCGAACTGAGACTTGTCGGCAACGCTGGGCATGCGAACACCCAGCGAATTCACAAACAGAACCGGCCATTGGCGCGCCAGCCGCCGCATGATCTGGAAATCAAAGTGGCCCCGGTTGTGGTACCACCAGTCTTCGCCGCCGATGCAGATGATGCCGTCGAAGACCTGCCGGTGGCCGGGTTCAAGGCTGTGCATCTAATTTTGCTCCGCTATGGATGCCCTGCTGTGGGCCAATCGCGGGCGCATTGTGGCTGAGGGGCGTTAATCCTTTGTTTGCGAGCGGACGGCGGCAGCGGGCTCGTTGGCTGGCCAGTTCACTTAACGCCGGGTTAACGGCTGATCTCTAGGGTCGAGCGCAGCAGCAAACATGAGTCGCGCGCCACAGCCCGCGGAGCCCCCATCGTGCAACCGGCCACTGACATTGACGTCTCCATCGTCATCATCAGCTACAACACGCGCGACATGACCTTGGCAGCGATCGACTCGGTCGTGCGCGAAACATCGACCGTCACATACGAAATCATCGTGGTCGATAACGCATCGACCGACGGTTCTGCCGAGGCCATCAAGGCGCACCCGGCCAACCCGCGTTTGTTTGCGCTGCAGGACAACATCGGCTTTGGCCGCGGTAACAACTACGGCGCCAATCACGCGTCCGGAGAATACGTGTTGCTGCTCAATCCCGACACAGTGGTCGTCGATAGCGCAATTGACGCTTTGGTACGCTTCGCCAAGTCAAACCGCCGGGCCATGATCTGGGGCGGCCGCACGTTGTTCGCCGACCGGTCGCTTAATCCGTCATCGTGCTGGGGCCGGATTACGCCGTGGAGCCTGCTGTGCCGCGTCACAGGCCTCACCGCCATCTTCCCCAGATCAGAATTCTTCAATCCCGAATCGTATGGTGCCTGGCCGCGGGACCGTGCCCGCAACGTCGACATCGTTTCGGGCTGCTTTCTGTTGATCCCGCGCTCGATCTGGCTGGCCCTGGGCGGCTTCGATGAAGCATTCTTTATGTACGGCGAGGAAGCAGACCTCTGCCTGCGCGCCAAGCGCATCGGCGCGCAACCGATGGTGACACCAGAAGCGACGATTGTGCACTATGGCGGCGCATCGGAAAAAACCCGGAAAAACAAATTCGTCAAACTCCTCTCGGCTCAAGCGACGCTGATCGACCGGCATTGGCCAGCACCCCTTCGCGAGGTTGGTCAACAACTTCTAACGTTGTGGCCATTGTCGCGCTGGATTGCACTGAGTGTTGCAGCGCGGTTTTCAAGCACCAGCGATTATAAGTCTGCCGCTGAAACGTGGCGGGACATTTGGCACGCGCGTGACGCATGGCGGTTTGGGTATGCCAAGCCAACTTTAACCGAGGCAGAGACGCAGGTGCAGCGCGCGCTTCTGCCGAACATGCCAGCGGCATCGTGAGGATCAGCCGATGCTAGCGAAAGAGCCCCGGGCGACAACAGACACCATCGCCGTTTGCCGGGAAGGCTCGGAGCCAACGGGGCCCGTTCGCTTCACAATCGGCACGCTCGTCAACACCCGGGCGCACTACGACCAGATGCTGGACTCGTTTCATCGCGGAGGATTTACCGGCGACACGACAGAATACCTGTACATCGACAACACTGGGCCCGATCAAACCTGCGCGTATAGCGGTCTAAATGCCATCCTCAATGCGGCGCGGGGATCGTATGTTGTCCTCTGTCACCAGGACGTGCGCCTGTTTGCCGACGACCGGGAAACACTCGAACTGCGGTTAGACGAGCTGCAATCGCGCGACCCAATGTGGGCGCTGGCTGGCAATGCCGGCGGCGTGGCTCCCGGCATTCTGGCGCTGCGGATCAGCGATCCGCATGGCAACGATCAGAATTCGGGAAATCTGCCAAGCCAAGTTGTCAGCCTCGACGAAAACTTCATTGTCGTGAAGGCTGCGTCCCGTGTTGGCTTCTCCGCTGATCTGACGGGCTTCCACTTCTATGGTACCGACATTTGCCTGCACGCCGGTCTTGCTGGCTACACTGCCTACGTGATCGATTTTCACCTGAGACATCTGTCGGGTGGCAACAAGAGCGAAGCCTTCGCGCTCGCTCAGGACCGCTTCTGTGCCAAGTGGAACCGCGTTCTGACATCGCGCTGGATTCAAACAACCTGTGCCCTCGTTCATGTTGGCGGCACAGCGCTGGAACAAGCCGTCGGTCGCGTGGCCGCCGCCCCGTACTCAAAAGCCCTGCGGCGTATACCGAAGAACCGCAACGGCTTAGGGGTGGGCAATTCATGACACTTGCCGCGACCCCATGCACCCCGCCCAAGTCGTTGACCAGCCGGGTCGCCGGCCAGGGTGCCATGCTGTTGTCCGGCTTTGCCGCCTCGCAATTGATGTCGTTTGTGCGCAACGCCCTCCTCGCGCACGCACTATCTAAGGGCGACTTCGGTATTGCCGCCACGCTGTTGATGATGCTGCAGCTGCTCGACACGATGACGGATCTCGGTGCCGACCGGCTGATCGTTCAAGCCCCCGACGGCGACGAACCCCGCTTTGTGTCCACCCAGCATACCGCACTTGTGCTGCGGGGCATGTTTGCCGCTGTGCTTTTGCTTGCCATCGCAAACCCCATGGCCAGTTTTTTCGGCATTCCAGATGCGGCTTGGGCGTTCGGCGTCATCGCGCTCATTCCCCTGATCAAGGGGTTCCAGCATCTCGACACGCGCCGTGCGCAGCGCCAACTCAACAATAAGCCCTACATGCTGCTTGACCTCGTTCCCCAGGCCGTCGCGCTCGCGACCACGCTGCCGGTGTTGTTCTTTTCGGCGCATTATGACGCCGTGGTTGCGATCGCGATTGCACAAGCCGTGGCATTCCTAGTTGTCTCCCATACGCTGGCTGAACGCCGTTATGCGTTGGCTTGGGACATTGCAATTTTTAAACGTCTGATTGATTTCGGCTGGCCGATCTGGCTGAGTTCCTTTGCGCTCATCGCAGTCTATCAGGGCGACCGGATGCTGATTGCCCGCATGTTCGGCATGGAAGATCTGGCGAGCTACACCGCCGCCTTCATGATTGCCATGGTGCCCGGAATGATCGCCGCCAAAGTCGGACACTCGTTGATGCTGCCGCTGTTTTCGGAAGCACGCGAACATCCAGAGCTGTTCCGGACTCGATTTATCGCGCTGACCGAAGCAACTGTTGCCGTCGCTGGATGTTACTTGGCTGGCTTTCTCGTGGCCGGCGGCTTGGTGGTGCGTGTCGCATTCGGCCCACAGTACGCGGGGCTCGACGCTCTGATGGCGTGGCTGTCCGTGATGTGGGCCATGAGGATGCTGCAGGCTGTCCCTGGTATGGCATTGATGGCAGGCGGCCAGACGAAGCCCTTCCTCATCGCGGGGCTCATTCGCGCCAGCGCTCTCATCCCAGCCATCGGTCTGGCGATGGGGGGATATGGGCTTGTTGCTATTGCTGCAGTGGGCGCTGCTGGCGAACTCGCGTCCTTGATCTACGTGACCTGGCGGATTGAAGACGAACAACAGGGTCTCGCCACGGCCTTTGCCAAGCGCGCGCTGTTCCTGGTGCCATCGGGTCTTGCCGCGGTGCTGTGCGCCACGCTGATCACCGGATCAGGTAACAGCTTTGCGGCTGTCGCCAGCCTGATGATAGTGTTGGCCTGCATCACAGCCTTCGCGTTCAGCGTGTTCCCTGAATTGAGACTGGCGATTACAACGCTGGCCCAGCACAGCCCTTCGGCGAAGCGGTCAGTTGCGCCACTCTAGATTTCCGCTTAAGCCGTCTGCTCGGCCGCTCGCACTGCTGGCTTGGGCTGCCCCGACAACGCCAACTCATACGCCGCCAGCAACCGTGAGCGTTCTTCGTCCCACCTCAGCAGCGCCTTGGCCCGCGCCTTGCCCTCATCAGCCAGCGTTGCGCGTAGCTCTTGATCATCGATCAGCAGCGCCATGGTGCGAGCGAGATCGGTAGCGCAGTTGTCGCTTGCATAGAGCGCGGCATCACCAGCGATCTTGCGGCCTTCCATCAGATCGAACTGCACGAACGGGATGCCGAGGCTCATATACTCGAACACTTTGTTCATAGAGATCTTGTCGTTGTAGACGTTCTTTGGATCGGGAATGACGCCGATGTCGAATGCCGACAGGGAGGCGAGCAGCGGGTCGCCTGACTGGAATCCGGTGAACGTCACAAAGTCCTCGACCTTGAGATCCCGCGCCATGCGCTGCAGGTTCGGCAATTCTGTACCCGATCCCACAATGGCGCACTGGACATCGCGGCGGCCTTGACTGTGAACGAGATCCGCCATCGCCTGCACCAGAAGATCGACGCCATCCTGGGCGCCCATGATGCCAACATAGCCCACGAGGTGCTGGCGGCCCTTCTTCAGGGCCACATTAGGTTCAATGCGTCTGAACCGCGACAGATCAGGAATTGACCGCACGATGAACACGCGGTCTTTATCCATGCCACCGCGAGTCACTGCGATGTCTTTGAACGTTTCGTTGGTGGCGATCGACACATCCGCTGTGCGGAAGGTACAGCGCTCCAGCCAGCTCAGCAACCGGTGGAATCCGCCGCGTTTGCCAAACTTGGCTTCGAACAGCTCGGGATTGATGTCGTGGTGGTCGAATACAAACGGCTTGCCGAACAGATACTTCCAGAACCCGGCTATGAGGAACAGTAAATCCGGTGGATTGCAGGCTTGGACGACGTCGAAGCCGACTTTGACGTACGCCTTGACCGACAGCGCGAATTCCCAAGCCAACGCCCAGCTGTACTCAACTGCGTATCCAAGCGCTCCGTCGGCCTCGAACGGCAGTGGATGGCGGAAGACGTGGATGCCTTCCAGCAGCTCGTAGGACTGGGTGTACTTTCCACCTTTGGGACAGACCACCGACACCGTGTAGCCGGCCTCACGCAGGGTGCGTGCTTCCTGCCAGACGCGCCGGTCTAGCGGCATCGTCAGGTTCTCAACGATAATGAGAACGCCCGGTTTTCGACGCACCATCTCACTCCACCCAAGCGCCACCCACGACGCAGCTGGGCCTGTTCCGGCCCTTACCCCGCTGTCCAGATTGGCTGAGAGAGTTGAACAAACCGCTCACCAGAATGGTTTGTGAGCGATGAGATGCGTCCCGGAATAGGACACGAAGGCTGCAAACCCTTGCTTGCACGCAGGCACACTTCTTGCGACAACGGCTTCAAGAAAAACCGGTTAAGCTTTTGTTAGTCGTTGTAGAGGTGCTGACGTGTTCAAGATCCCGCGAAGCCGCCCGTGGCCGCCGACGCTCGATCTCGCCACTGTGCGCGAGACGCTGCATTACATGACGGACGACATGCGCCGCGTGCCGGGCCTTGAAAAGGCTGCGGCGGCTCTGGATGCTGCTATCGTTGAAATCAAATCGGCCGAGGCGAAGTCGAAGCCGGTCTCATACGAGACGAAGTTTTCGAAGTTTCTGCCGAGCCGGCATTGAACCTGGTGTCAGACACCACTTCAGAGGTGTCTGACACCATTTCATTTCAAAAATCGACTTCGACGCTAAACTTCAGGGTGCCGTCCGGGGTATTCTTATTGAGCCCCGCGAAGTAGCCCAGCCCCACGGAAACGACGCTGTTTTCCTCGTCATCATCGCCTGCACTCGTGGGCTGCAAGACAAGATCGCTCCCGAGATCATAGGAATAGTAGACGATCGGCCCCATGCGGTGCTGATCGGTGTCGCCGAAAATCTCAACGGCTTCTGTCTTGTCGCCTGTTCCACCGACGCGATCCACCGTGCCGTAGGCTTCCACAGCCACCTGCCAGGATGACGAGATCGTGTAGGCGACCTGCGCGGCGTAAGCGAAATCCCAGCGGTCATCTCTAATTCCATCTTCATTGGGATCGCCGCCGAAGTGATGCACCATCATCGGAATGGCAGCTACGAACCACGGACCCGAGGCGAACTCGAAAATCGGGCCCAGAATGACGTTCATCTGTTCTTCGCGTTCGAGCGGCCGTTCAACTTCGACGACGGCGCCAAGACCGAACCCATCGCCCTCGCGCGGGATGAGAACAGCAATCACTTCAGCACCCAACTCGTCGAGCTTGAGTTCGTCGAAGCTATTGGCGTTAGCGAACACGCCCGGCTCTTCCAAGCGCTCCTTCTCATACTCGATGCCGATGCGCGCCTTGAGGAAAGACGTAAAACCCATTTCCATTTCCAGCGCATGCCGCTGACGGATGACCGTATTGTCATCAAACACAAGTTCGCCATCGTCATTGATTGCAGACTTGCGCTTGGGCTGGCCGTGCGACCATGCGTTCTGACTTTGAAACTCAAGATAGCCTTGGCCGGATTCTAAATTCTTGAGTTCGAATTGACCGACAGCGGGGCCGGCTTGGACCGGGGACAGTGCCGCGAGCGACAAAAACAAGGCAAGACCTGGCGCACCCACGAGCTGAATGCACTGTTGTTTGCCGATCTTGAATTGAGGAAGATTTGCCATGGTCCGCCGGGAGTTTTTCTCGCGCCGACGCTAGCATACGAAACCTGCCGTGCACCTCAGAAGCGCACCACGGCAGGGCATGCACACAGACAACACCCAACAAGCGTGATCCGGCAGCAACACAAAAGGAAACGGCGCAATCCGGGGGAGGATTGCGCCGTTCCGCTGCAGACGACGGGAGGGTCGCCGTTAAAACTTGTACTTGAAGCCGGTCCAGAACGTCCGGCCGAGGCCCGGCTTCAGTCCGTCCTCGCGATCGGTGATGTAGAATTCGTCGAGGAGGTTGTCGCCTGAGACAAACACGCTAGCGCCGGTCTGGCCAATGTCCAAGTTGAACCGTGCCGATAGCAACCAAACTTCCGGCACCTCGCCGTTTTCGCCTTCCGGATCGCCGCCAAACGGTGTGTTGTCTTCATCGGTGAAGAACGCGCCTCGGTAGGTCCACGTTACACTGGCGTCCCACTTCCAACCGGTATCGTTTTGCAAGCCAACGGTCAGTGCCGCAACATGCAATGGTGTCTCCGGGATGCGGTTGCCAGCAAAACTGACGACTTCTTCATCACCGGTATCTTCATCAACAACAATCTTAGAGCCCTTCTTGAAGATGCCCCGGGCGTAGGTGTAGTTGGCCTCGCCGTAGAGGTTATACGGGCCGCCGGTGAATGGCTGGCTGTTCAGCCGAGCCAGCATTTCGACGCCATTGATATGAACTTCATCAGCTCGGCCGAATGAGCGGTCAGCACCATCCGAGAACGAGGACCCAAACTGATAGTCCTGCAGCCTCTGATGGAAGGCGGCCACTTCGAAGGCCAGGCCCATAAACGCTGTCGACCGCACGCCAAGCTCGAAGTTGTCGCCCAACTCATCGGGTGCGGGGAAATCTTCGTTACGCAGAACAGCCGTCGACATGCCGCGGTGATAGCCGCCAAAGACGGTTGTTTTGTTAAAGCCAGTGTAGGCGAACGACACACCTGGAAGGGCATTGAAGTTTGAGAAATTCTCGGTCGGGCGGGCGGGGTCGAATACAATGCCTTCGATTTCCAGACACTCGTCGAGACCGGGAGCGAGATCATCACAGGCATCGGCCGGCGTGCCGCCTTCGCCCGGAACGACCTCTTCGGCTTCGCTCTCTTCGCCGGCAATGACCCGGTTCCGGCGGCTCGCCTTGTACCATTCAAGGCGGACGCCCGGCACCACGTTCACATCAGACGCGACCTTGATGCTGGACTGTAGGAAGGCCGATACAGCATTCACATCGAGCGAGCGGTCGAAGATCGTGACTCCGGCTTCGTCGCCATTCGACAGAACCTCCCCTTCTGCACCGAGGAAGTTGCGGTTGGTCATATCCTGGTACTCGTACCGGATGCCCGCCTGGATCGTTTGCGACAGACCGGCCACCAGCGGACGGTTGGCCCACTCACCGCGAACTTCGGCGCCAACGTGCCGGAACGTGCGCAACCGCCCAAACATCGTGTCTTCGGCAAAGAGAATTTCGCCGTCGGCTTCATCGATGACAGGGGCCAGGCCAACGTTACCATCTGGATCAGCTTCAGCGCTGATGAGCTGATAACGATCGCGGCGATGCTGACCGGCATAGAGGCGGGTGGTCACAGTCGTGTCGTCGTCAATAAAGTAGTTGTGCACGATCTGACCGCGCCAGATCTCGCCGTTGTAGTTGTTGAGACCCGCGTTCGGAGCGTAACAAGTCTGGCAGTGTCCTAGCTTGAAGAAGCGCTCTTCGACTGCTCCCGGCGGATCTTCATCCTCTTCACCGGTCAAGTTCAGCTCGCTGTAATTGTCGCGCTGGCGGGCATAGGACGCGGAGACGACCAAATCCTGATCGACGCCTTTCCAGCCCAAAGCGCCATAGAAATCGTGGAAGCGCAGCCGCTCCGTATCCCATGTCCCCTGAACATTCTCGCCGGTATAGGATGCGACGGCCCCGACGTTGCCCGATGTCTGGCGAGTGTGGGCGTGCCACTTGGCTGAGAAGTCCGTGTCGCTGGTGCCAAACCGCGGCCCAACAGCATCGTCGGCGTCGAACTCTTCAAACACGCCGGTCTTGTTCTTTGTGAAGCCAATTGCCGAACTGACGACAGTTTCATCGACGCCGAATGGCGACAGGTTGCGGACGTTGACGACGCCGAAGTTGTTGTTGGGTCCGTGCGTCACGGTCGTGCCGCGAATAACCTCTATGCCTTCCAAGCGTTCTGCGGGTGCAAAGAAGTGAACCGACGGATCAAGCCACAAAGCCAAGTTCACAGCATGGCCATCTTCCATAACCAGAATTTTGCGCGACCGCCGCGCCGGTGATCCGCGGGCCGCGATGCCACCGTGACTACCGGCCCCGTCATCGTTGATTACAACGATGCCTGGCACCCGGGTGAGCGCTTCATTGATGTTGCGCGGCTGGTTTTCTTTCAGGATTTCGGGCGTCAAGTTGGTCGCAGAGTTTGAGTAGCCCTGAAGATCCTGCGGTACGATACTTGTCGGATTGATGGGACTCTGTGCGGCCTGAGCTGCACGCGCGGCCGCGCCCGTTGAGGCCTGAGCTCCAAAGACGGGATTGGGATTGACGGGTTGTTCGGGCTGGGGAGGTGGCGCTTCAACGGTCTCGGGTTCTACTGGAGCGGGCTCAGGCTCAGGAGCAGGCTTAGCCTTGACAGCCGGCTTGGGCTTCGGGGCGGGTGCCGGGTCCTGCTTCTTCACCACCTTCTTTTTCTTGACGGCGGGAGCGGATGACTCCCCTGGCGCCGCTTCCTTCTGGATGATCTCGACCTCAGGCAGGTTCTGAGCCTTGGGATCGACGGGCGCCGGGGGCTCAGCAGCAGGAGGTGCCGTCGCGGCGGGCGGCAGTGCTGCAGGAGGAGAAGGTTCGGCGGCGGGCGGCGGAGCGGGTGCCGGAGGCGCGGCGTCTGCCGGTGGGGCTGGAGGCGTAGGCGGCGTGTCCTGGCCATACCCGGCAGCCGGCAGCACCATCGTCGCGGCCAGGGTTGCCACAACCAGTCTAAAACGTACGTTCATCGTCTCTTGCCCCAAGGTTCGCGCGCTTTGCACTGAACCGTCCCGACCACACACACAACGCCCCGACTCAACGCGCCGGGTTTGCGTATTCAGGGATAGGGCCCACGGCGAAAATCGAGCAATAGTGTTGCATTCCCGATTGCCCTGCCCGCGCTGCATTTTTCTGTCGTGTTGCGAATTGGCACCGGGAATTTTCAGCCATTCGGTATGGGAATTTTTCCCGCTAACCATTGAGGTGCATTGGCAATCGATCCGGCGTCGCCGGTGGCCGAATGTTGAAGAAGTGCTCCCATCACGAAACAGTTGATTCCTGTGGCGTTCCCGCCGTAAGGAACGCGGCTGGGTTCGTCGTCCAATCCTGGCGAAATTGATCGATCCCGGACGTGAAGAGAGTTTAACGGAACCGTGAGGCGACGGCCCATTTCCGTCATGTTATAGAGGCACACTTATCAGCCGAAATTATGCATCCGAATTCGCGCAGCGCGCGATTACGGTTTCATTTCGGGAACCGGTTCCAAGTTACTGCTGTGGAGGTCTCGTTGCGCGTGTTGAAGGTGGGTGTGTGCGGGTCTGAACGGGTTTCGCTGAAGACGTCCCCGCTTGGACTGAAAGCTTTGAGTTTTGCCGTAGCCGCCGCTTCCGCTCTTGCTTTGACCGCCAGCGCGCACGCCGCCGACTTGGGCCTTTCCGTCGAACTTAACAAACTTGAAAGCCAAGATAAGGGTTGCCGCGCTTACATGGTCGTCGATAACACCGGTGCCGTTGGATACCAGTCTCTCAAGCTCGACCTCGTACTATTCCAGACCGATGGCGTCATCGGCCGCCGCTTCGCCGTTGATCTGGCGCCCCTCAAAGCCTCGAAAAAAACCGTCAAGTTGTTCGATCTCGAAGGCACGGCTTGCGATAAGGTGGGCAGCCTGCTCATCAACGACATCGTCGAATGCAAATCCGACACCGGTCCGGTCGCCGATTGCCTCACCGGCCTGACGGTTAAATCACTCACCAACGTGCAGCTTTCGAAGTAAGGATTCGTCCGTGCAACCAGCCGCTGGCCACGATTTCTCGATCTACGGCATGATCGCATCGGCCGACCCAATCGTGCAGTTTGTCATGTTGCTGCTCGCGCTCGCGTCCGTCGCGTGCTGGGCCATCGTCATTGAAAAGACCATTCGACTGTCGCGGCTGAACCGCGACCTCAAACAGATTGAGTCCGCGGCCGCTGGCACCACAGATGGCATGCAGGGCACGGGCCTCATTCGCCAGTTGCTGGCATCCGCTGAAAACGAAGTCAGCGATGGCGCGTCACGGGGAGAAGCCCGCAGCGACGTGCGAGCGCGTCTCGAACGGGCCATGAAAGCCAAGTTGAAAACTGAACTGCAAAGCATCGAGACCGGCCTTCCATTCCTTGCAACAACTGGCTCCGCAGCGCCCTTTATCGGCCTGTTCGGCACGGTTTGGGGCATCATGAACAGTTTCACGGCCATTGCCGCACGCCAAGACACAAGCTTGGCCACGGTTGCCCCTGGCATCGCCGAAGCGCTGTTTGCAACGGCCCTGGGACTGGCCGCGGCCATTCCCGCTGTCATGGCCTACAACCACTTCGCCGTGAAGCTCGGCCGGGCTGGCGCGCGCGGCGCGACGGCCATTTCAGAGATTGCCAAACAGATCTCCCGGCCGCCCGGCGAGGCTGCCCACAAAGCGAGCGTTGAACCGTTGCGCGCAGGAAAGACATTCTGATGGGCATGGGCGTCAACATCAGCAGTTACGGCGATGACGAGGACGGCGGCTACAAGCCTGTCGCTGAAATCAACATCACGCCCATGGTGGATGTGATGCTGGTGTTGCTGATCATCTTTATGGTGGCCGCACCGCTGATGGTTGCTGGCGTGCCGATTGAACTTCCCAAAACGTCAGCGGCCAAGGTCGGACAAACGAAAAAGCCTATGGTCGTGACGTTGACGAGTGATGGCAAACTGCAAATCCGGAATGACTTTGTCGCTCGCGAAGATCTGATTGCCAAGCTGCAGCAGGTCCGGGCCGCGGAAGGCGATGCCGTGGTCTACGTCCGCGCCGACAAGAAGAACGCCTATGGCGACGTCATGGAATTGCTCGGCCGGGTCGGCGAAAGCGGCTACGGACGGGTCTCCCTGCTGTCGCAACCCGGTCCCAAAGTTACAGCCCCCGCGAACTAGGAACACCGAACAATGCTTCTCAGGTTGGGGTCATGCTTCTGGTCATCGGCGATTCACGTCGCCCTGGCTGCTGCGTTTCTGTCCTCAGCCAGCGGCACGGCCCTGGAACTGGGCGACGGCGACGACCAGTTCGTGGTCGAACAGGGTTTTGCCATCGAAGGTATCGCCCAGTTCGGCCAGGATGAGGTCAATATCGCTGCGGTCGAGGCCGAGCCGCTGGAAGCCAGCGAAGCGCGCGACGCGGTTGAAGAAGTCAAATCGATCGAAAAGGTCGAAGACAAGACGGTCATCGCCTCGGAAGAGGGCCCGGTCCAAGAGGTTCCCGAGATTAAGCCCGAGCCGGTGGAGCAGCCGCGCCCTGAGCAAGTCGCCACTCTTGAGCAGCAAGAACAGGTTGTGATTGAGGAGAAGCGCGCGGCAAGTTCGGCCAAAACCGGTGGTCAGACGACCGACCACAGCGCCTACCTTGGACAGTTGCGCTCACACCTCGAAAAGAAAAAAATCAATCCGCGATCGCGGCAGATCGGGACGGTTGTTATCCGGTTCTCTGTCGGCTCTACAGGCGAGCTGCTCAATCGCGAGGTGACAAAGAGCTCTGGCAGCAAGGCCCTCGACGAGGCCGCGCTGGCGTCGGTCGAAAAAGCCGCCCCCTTCCCTGCGATGCCTGAGAACGTCGCAAGCGGACCGCTGGTCGTGTCCGTGCCATTCAAATTTACCGTTCGTTAACACATTCGGCCCACCGCCCCGTTGGTGGCGGCACCCCAGACGTCTCGGCTTGTGGCTGCAATTTTGTGACGGCGGTTAACCGCCTCTTATCCAATCCGCACTAGGCTCAGATTTGGTTCTAGCCACGAGTCTATGCCCACCATGCTGAACGGCGCGTTCGGAAAACCGAAATCAACATCCCTGATGGGCGAGTACTCCTCGCTGTTGGGTGATGCCGTGCTACGGCACCGCACACGGGCCGCTGAACATGCCGCCCGCATTGAAGCGGATCTCGCCAATCGCGTGAAGTCCGAGTTCATCGCCAATATGAGCCATGAACTGCGCACGCCACTCAATACCGTCATCGGTTTCTCCAAAATCCTGTCCGAACACGAGCGCCGCCGGATTCCGGATAAGGAAATCGTCGAATACGCGACGCTCATTCTTGATGGCGCCGGCCATTTGCTTTCGGTCATCAATGACATTCTCGACATCTCGAAGATGCAAAGCGGCCGCTACACGCTGGATGCGCGCGAAATCAACATCGAAGATATCTTGAACTCGTCGCTCTCGACGCTGAAACATCAGGCCGCCGAATCTGGCGTCGAAATCACGACGCGCATCGCTCCCTCGCTGCCATCCGTTCGCGGCGACCCGGTCAAACTCCGCCAGATTTTCGCCAACCTGATGTCAAACGCCGTCAAGTTCACCACCAAGGGGGGATCGGTGGCTGTGGAAGCCCTTCGCCTGGCGGAAGGCGGCATCGTTGTTCTCATTCGCGACACCGGCATCGGCATGACGCCGGAGGAATTGCACGTGGCTCTCTCGCCATTCGGTCAGGTCGATGCTGGCCGGTCGCGTTGGCGGGAAGGCACCGGTCTGGGCCTGCCCATCGCCATGGCACTCGTCGAACTTCATGGCGGCGAACTCAAAGTTCGCAGTGTCAAGGGACAAGGTACGGAAGTGGCGGTTCTTCTCCCGCCCCGCGATCAGGTTTCCATTTCTCAAGCTCGCGACGCCATGCTTGGGCACGGAAGTTCCACTTAAATTTAGGGCTTTACAAGGGTCTTAGGAAAAAATGCAATCGCTCGGACATACTTCGGAAAACCAGATCGCAGGTTACGATGGCTCGATCGGCCGCATCGTGTCGGTCACCGGTTCAAAGGCGATCGTTTTGCTGGATGGCCCCCTCGGCGCAAAAACGCGCACCATTTCTGACCGTCCGGAAATGGGTACACTGCTCGCCATTGACACCCCCACCACCGTCGCTCTCGCGATCGTGTCCGCGTTGAGCGTGCCCGTTCCCGCCCAGCGCGAAGGCGACACCGAAATCTGGATTGCAGAACTGGGTCTCGTGGGTGAGCTTTGGAAAAACGCGGAAGGCAAAGCGACGTCCTTCAATCGCGGCGTAACGATTTATCCAGGCCTGGGCGACCGCGCCCGCGTGGCAACGAAGGCCGAACTGACGCTCGCCTTCTGCGGCGGTGATGAGCGCTCGGTCCGCGTCGGATGCATCAAGCAGGACCCAACGATTGCCGCCCGCGTCCGCGTCGATGACTTGCTTGGCAAGCACTTCGCTATTCTTGGGACAACCGGCACCGGCAAGTCGTGCACCACCGCCCTCATCTTGCGCGCGATTCTTGCCGATCACCCCGCCGCGCATATCGTACTGCTGGATCCGCACAACGAATATGCCACCTCATTCGGCGATCTCGCGGAGGTGATCTCTCCGCGTAACATGCAGCTGCCGCTGTGGCTTTTGAACTTCGAAGAGGCGTCTGAAGTTCTGGTCGGCGATCCCGAGCGCAAGCCAGAGATCGAAATTCTGCAAGAACTCATCCCCTTGGCCAAGAGCCGTTACAGCTCGGGCCGTGCGGCCGAAAGCCAGAAGCTGCGCCGTGGCGTCATCGACAGCGGCCGCTTTACGGTTGATACGCCCGTCCCCTACCGCATTTCCGATCTGACCAGTCTCATCGACGAGCGCATGGGCAAGCTGGAGAACAAGCGCGACCTAGCACCATACCGCAACCTGAAGAGCAAGATCGACATTATCTCTCAGGATGCCCGCTACGCCTTCATGTTTGGCTCGCTCACCGTGTACGATGGGATGGCTCAAGTGCTGTCGCGGATCTTCCGCGTGCCCGTCAACAACAAGCCGATTACCATTCTTGAGCTGACCGGCATTCCGATGGAAGTCGTGAACGTCGTCGTGTCCGTTCTGTGCCGCATGACCTTCGACTTCGCACTCTGGAGCGAAGGTCAGGTGCCTGTGACCCTCGTGTGCGAAGAAGCTCACCGCTACGTGCCGCAGAATTCGGAACTCGGTTTTGAGCCGTGCAAGCGCGCGATTGCGAAGATCGCTAAGGAAGGCCGTAAATACGGCGCCTCCCTGTGCATCGTGACGCAGCGCCCAGCAGAAATCGACCCAACCATTCTGTCTCAGTGCAACACGATCTTTGCTCTGCGGATGTCGAACGACCGCGACCAGGCGATCGTCACGTCGGCCATTTCGGATACGGGTTCAGGCTTGCTGGAGTTTCTGTCAGCTCTCGGCCAGCGCGAAGCTATTGCCTTTGGTGATGGCGTGGCGCTGCCGGTGCGTATCAAATTCGACGAACTCCCCAAGAATAAACTGCCGCGCTCATCGACCGCCAAGTTCTCTGAAAAATGGCAGAAGTCGGTCGGCGACGAAGGCTTCCTTGATCAAGTGGTTGAGCGCTGGCGAAGTGCCGGTATGGGGCAAGGCATGGATTCCAGCCAACAGGCTGCGATGTTCGCCGATGCGTTTGGTATTGGCGGCGCACCAGAAGGCGGCATGGATACCGGTGCCGATACGGGTGGCCATTTTGATCAGAACGGTTCCGGGCAACAACAGCAACCAACAGGGTTGCGCTCACAAGCCGGACACCAACTCCGCAAGGAAAGCGCGCCCGCTGGACAGGTGCCCGCCCCGTCGCTGCGAGCGAGCGGATCGTCTCTGCTGCGCCGCGACTCTGCACCGGCCCCAGCTTCCGCGCCGGCACCGTCTGAATCTCAGTCCACCCGGATGTCGCTTCGTGACCGTCTGTTAAAGCCCTCGACGACGCGCTGATCGCTGCCATCAGTTCGCTAGAACAAATCGGCCTGCGAGCTCAGCGCAGGGAGGGCTGCGTCCTTTGCCGAAAGCCCAGCCGTTGCCCGGGTCACACCCCAGTTGATACCAAGAGCAGGATCGTCCCAGGCAATGCCACGATCGAACTCGGGCCTGTAAAAATCTGTAACCTTGTAGAACACCTCGGTATGGGGCTCGAGCGTCACGTAGCCGTGGGCGAAACCCGGTGGCACCCAGATCTGAACCCAATTCTCTGCCGACAACCGTGCCGAGACATGCTTCCCAAACGCCGGCGACGCACGCCGGATATCAACTGCAACGTCGAGAACAGCACCCCGCACAACGCGCACGAGTTTGCCCTGCGCATGCGGCGGCAGCTGGTAGTGGAGCCCGCGGACAGTGCCCACGTCAGCTGACATCGCGTGATTATCTTGCACGAATGTCATTGGCAGGCCTGCCGCAGAGAACGTGTTGTAATTCCAAGTTTCGGAGAAATACCCCCGCGCATCGCCATGCTGTCGCGGCGTGATGAGCTTCACATCGGGAATGGCGAGGGCTTCAACTTTCATGCGTTGGTGGCAACCCTCTAGCGCTTCGGTTCGGTGGGGCGGAAGCCAATGACGCGGTTGCTACTGTCAGGGTTGGTTGGGCCTAAATCCGCATCACTGGCGGCCGGTATCTTGGACGGCATGGCCGCTCCCGCCGGGATCGCCTCTCCCACGGTCTCATCTTCCTTCTTGTTGAATCGCTTCCAACTCAGCGGAATGGCCGCGAGATATGCCAGCGTCGACACCGTCAGCGTTTCGTAAGGGTAAGTGACGAGATAGGCAACGTAGGCCACTGCCAGCATAAAGATCGGCAACACCCACTCACGCTGAATGCGCTCGCCCAACAGCTTGCCCGAATAGGTCGGGATCGTTGACACCATCATAACCGCTATCGCGAGCGTATAGAGCATCACACCCGTCATCAGAACGCGCGAATGAAGGAGATCAATGCCAAGATTGACAAGGTAGAACGGGAGCAGCACGACGATCGCCGCCGCGGGCGTCGGCATACCAACAAAAAAGTTTGATTGCCATTTCGGCTTCTCATCATCTGCAGCGGCATTGAAACGTGCGAGCCGCAGGGCCGACGCGAGAGCAAAAATCAGTACGGCAATCCATCCGCCGCTCTTGAAGTCTTTCAGGCCCCACGTAAAGATCAAGAACGCGGGCGCCACGCCGAAATTGACAAAGTCAGCGAGGCTGTCGAGTTCTGCACCAAATCGCGATGAGGCCTTGAGCAGGCGCGCGACACGGCCGTCAATCCCATCGAGCATGGCTGCAAAAACGATGGCGACGAGTGCCAGTTCCCAGCGCCCTTCGATCGACATGCGGATTGACGTCAAGCCCGCGCACAGGCCGAGCAAGGTAAAGAAGTTTGGCACCAGCATTCGCACAGGAATCCGCGAATGGCTAAACAACCGCCGCCGTCTGCGCCGATTGGTTTCTTTTTCGAGTTCGGGCAAGACTGGATCCATTGGGACCTCCATCGCGCACCTTGATACCTACATGACTGGGGCGCCGAACGTTCTGCCGGAGACTACACCACTTCCGTCAATTGCGCCGGGCTTCCCGCTCAGTTTCCGCAGATTTCAGATCCGCAAGTACGGTTTCTCCAGCGATTGCGCGCTGGCCAACGGCCACAAGGGCGCCCCGTCCGGGCGGCAAGTAGGTGTCAACGCGCGAGCCAAAGCGGATCAACCCAAAGCGTTCGCCCGCACCCAAGCTTTGACCTTCCGTCGCAAACGTCACGATGCGGCGCGCAATAAGCCCCGCGATCTGAACCACGCCGACGGTCGCGCCGTTCGATGTTTCAATGACGAGTGCGCGCCTCTCATTGTCTTCGCTGGCCTTGTCGAGGGCCGCATTGAGAAAAGCGCCTGGAACATAGACCGACCGGATGATCCGGCCAGCAATCGGCGACCGGTTGACGTGAACGTCGAAGATCGACAGGAAGACGGACACCCGCAGCCGTTCCTCATCTCCCAGACCAAGCTCATCTGGCGGACGGACCTTGTCGATAGACGACACACAGCCATCAGCTGGCGAAATGATCAGCCCGTCGCGCATCGGCGTGACGCGGTCCGGGTCGCGGAAGAAGTACACGACCCAGCCGGCAATGATGGCGGCGATCCATCCCAGCGGCGCCCATAGCCAGAACAACAGCAGCGCCATTACAGCCGCAATCGCAACGAATTTGTAGCCATCCGGATGCACGGGAACGAACGTGCCGAGAATCGTATCGAGAAGGCTGTTGTGTTCGGACACGGCCGGAAGTCTCCTGCTGTCAATGCCACCTGCAGGGGGTGTTTAGCCTGCGGCCCTGGGAATGCCTAGTCTACGCCACCATCGGCGCACGCCAAACCGCATGAGCGGCGCTCGTCCGGCGCTTCGCAGTGTCAGAACGGCAAGGCCACAAACCGCGTATCGCCCTTGGAATCCTCGACCAGCAGAAGCACTTGTTTTCCGCCGGTTTTCTTCACCTTCTCAATCGCCCTATTCAGGTCGTCAGCGACAGAAATCGTATCCTGCTGCGCCTCAACGACGACGTCGCCCACCTTGATATTTTTCGAAGCGGCCGGGCTTTGCGGATCAATCTCTGTCACGATCAATCCCTTGACCTTCGGATCAAACCCAAACTTTGTGCGCATGTCATCGGTAATCGGCGTCAGCGAAAGGCCGAGGATAGACGTTGGGGACGATGGTGGGCCATCCGCTGGTTTATCGGCACCCAATGTGACTTTCTCGTCGTCATCCTCAAGCCGGCCAACCGCCACTTGCAGGGTTTTCTTCTCACCCTTGCGCAACAATTCGACATCGACAGATTTTCCTATGGGCGCTTGCGCCACAAGACGCGGCAGCCCGCGCATGGTCGTGACGTCCTTGCCATCAAACTTGAGAATGACATCGCCGGGTTCGATACCGAACTTGGCAGCGGGGCCGTCCGCGGTGACGCCAGCCACCAGTGCTCCAGTGTTTTCTGGCACACCCAGGCTTTCGGCGATGTCCTCAGTCACGGTCTGGATCTTGACGCCAAGCCAACCCCGGCGAACCTCGCCGTACTGCTTCAATTGATCGACCACCGCCATCACCGTATCGGACGGCACGGCAAAGCCGATGCCGATTGACCCGCCGGTGGGCGAGATGATCGCCGTGTTTACCCCGATCACCTGACCGTCCATGTTGAACAGTGGCCCGCCCGAGTTCCCGCGATTTATGGCGGCATCGGTTTGAATAAAGTCATCGTAGGGGCCTGCATTAATATCGCGCTGTTTGGCCGAAACGATGCCGACCGTCACCGATCCACCCAATCCGAACGGATTTCCGATCGCCATCACCCAATCACCGACTTTCATCGCCGCGGACGATCCAAACGAGACAGCCGTTAGGGGCTTCTTAGGCGTGACCTTTAGAAGTGCGATGTCCGACTTCGAATCCTTGCCGACGATCTTGTCGACTTTGAGCTTCGTGCCATCGGGAAAGTTGATGATGATTTCGTCAGCGCCGTCGATGACGTGGTTGTTGGTGACAACCAGCCCTTCGGCTCCATCGATGACAAAGCCAGAGCCGAGCGACGACACTTTTCGATCTTGCTGCGGATTGCGGCCGCCGCGCTTGTTGAAGAAGTCCTCGAAGAAGTCTTCAAACGGCGACCCCTTCGGCACCTTCGGCAGCGGCACGCCCTCGGGGCTCTTTGCAGTTTGCGATGTCGAAATGTTGACGACGGCGTCGCTGAGCTTTTCGGCAAGTGGCGCCACCGACTGCGGGCCTTCACGAAAAGCGGCGGCGGGCAGCCCCGAGGCCACTGCAACAATTCCAGCAGCAGCGAGCACAATCACGAGCCGTCCAAGGATAGGGCCCGACGTTGTTATCCGCTTGGCAGCGCCCATGTCACTCTCCCTATCCGGCCGCTGGCCCCGATGGGCAACCGCGGCCACTCAATTCAAAGGCGCGTTTGCGGCTAGAGTGAGGATATGGGGGCGGCGCTGTCAACGCGCGCGTGGCGCCATTACCCGCGGATCAACCACACAATGAGCGCGCCCGCGATCACAGCCGCGGTGCCTGCTTGCCTTAAGTTGTGCAAGGGCATTGTTGCCGCAATCTCAAGCATTCGCTTGGCTTGGTCCGGTGCCAAAGCCCACAACAGGCCTTCAAGTACAAGCACCAAACCAAACGCGACGGCTAGATCTGTCATGGCTTAGGCGGCTGGGATGTCGCATTCGGATTGTTGAAGTAGCGGAAGAAGGGGCTGTCCGGCGACAGGATCATCCGCGTATCGCCTTGCTTAAAGCTCTGTTCATATGCCTGCATCGAGCGGAAGAAGGCGGAGAACTCGGGATCGCGATTGAAGGCTTCGGCCATGGTCTTGGTTTTGTCGGCTTCGCCGGTGCCGCGTTCTTCCTGGGCCTTGCGATTGGCTTCGCCAAGAATCACTTGCACATCGCGATCCGCACGCGACCGGATCGTCTGTGCCAACTGGGTGCCCTGGGCGCGAAGATCTGCGGCTTCGCGCTGGCGATCCGTATTCATGCGCAGGAACACGGCCTCGGTGGTTTCCTTGGGCAGTTCGACCCGGGACAGACGCACGTCGACGACCGTGATCCCGAGGGCGAGCGTCTGCTTGTTCACAGTCTGCTGGATGTCCTCGATTAGCTTCGCGCGTTTGGTGTTGATGATCTCGGCTGTCGTCGCGCCAGCAAGCACAGAGCGCACGCTGTCGTTAACGATGCGCTCCAGCGTCGCCGCTGCGACCGCCGCGCTTGGAAGAGACTGGTAGAACTTCAACGGATCGGTGACTTGGTAGCGGGTGAACGCGTCAACAACGAGGTTCTTGCCTTCCAAGGCCAGCACCGTTTGAGGACGCAAATCGTTCGCCAGAACGCGCTTTTCGATGAGCGCGACGTTTTCGATGAATGGGATTTTAAAGTAGAGGCCGGGCTCCTTGATCACCGGCCGCGACAGCTTACCGAACTGGAAAACCAGTGCGTTTGATGTCTGCGGGACGATGAATGCGGCATTGTAAGCGATGAACCCGCCAATCAGCAGGATCGCCAGAAGGACAAAGCGGATTGTGCTACCCATGGTGTTCGCGATTCCCTGTTCCGCTCTTATGGCTTGGTCTGAGATGGAGGCTGAGCTTGTTGGGCGGGCCGCGCCAGCTCATTGAGCGGCAGATACGGCACGACCCCTGGCCCACCACCCGGACCTTTGTCTATGATGATCTTGTCGGTGCCGCCGAACACACGCTCCATGGTTTCGAGAAACATGCGCTCGCGGGTCACTTCCGGGGCCTTGCGATACTCTTCAAAGATTCTCTGGAACCGCTCAGCGGCGCCCTTTGCTTCCGCAATTGTGCGCTGCCGGTAGGCCTCTGCCTCTAGAACGATTTTCTGTGCTTCGCCCTTGGCCACCGGAACGACACGGCTGGCATGAGTTTGCGCTTCGTTTTGCAGACGCGTGCGATCTTGCACCGCAGCTTGAACGTCGTTAAAGGCCGCTTGTACTTCCGGCGGCGGGCCGATTTTCGTGATCGTTACGCGATCAATGACGACACCAGCGCCATACTGGTCGAGGTTGCTTTGCATGACCAGGCGGACTTCCTCAACGATTTCGCTTTGCGCGCTGGCGGCAGCGACAGAACTTGGTGTTGGCTCGGTGGCCGCGGAGGCCGGAGCCGCCGCGCCGGCTTCGGGAACGGTGGCCGCAACGGGCGTGATGTCGCTCGGCAGAACTTTGCGGAGAGGCCGCTTGCCGACGACCTCGCGCATCGCGCTTTCGGCCACTGCGCGGATCGACTCGTCAGGATCCTTTACGTTGAAAATGTAACTCTCGGGTTGCTGGGGTGAAATACGCCACTGAACCGAAAAGCCGATATCGACGATGTTCTCATCGGCCGTCAGCATGAGGCTGTTGGCTGTCTCGCCACTGCGCGTGCTGCGCAAGGAGTCGGAACCTGCACTGCTGACTTCGATCGTCTGAACATCCGTGACCGGTAGCTTGATCACCTGGCCGATCGGGAACGGCCAGTTGTAATTCAAGCCTTCACCCGTTCGCCCGACGAACTTGCCGAACAGCATGTTCACAGCGACTTCGTTGGTGCGCACCGTGTAGAACCCGGACAGTCCCCATGCTGCGAGTGCAAGAAGTGCTAGCCCGAAGAGGCCCAAGGCGCCGATGCCGCCACCGCCGGGCAGCATCTGCTTCATCCGGTCTTGGCCGCGCTTGAGCATGTCTTCGAGATCGGGTGGCTGCCCACCGCCGCCGCCACCACTCCCGCCGCCACCTTGACCCCACGGGCCCCCGCCCCCGCCGCCACCCTTCCAGCCGCCGCCCCCACTGCCACTGCCGCTGCCACCACCACCACCTTGATTGCTCCACGGCATCGAACTTCGCCTCGTTAATGTTAGGGGTCACCTTGCCAGAAGCTGGACCGCCGCTGACGTTCAGGTTGCATCAGCTGCGGAAACCGGTCGCGGCCCGATGAAATCGAACCCGCTTATAGGGCAGGCAGAAACGCTAAGCAAACGCACAGCCCACACATTGTGAAGGTGCCCGTCCGCTTCAAGGGCCACTTCACAGGACTCCTGCGACCCGCTCAAAAACCTTGAGGGTGGCATCATACTCGTCCTTGGGCCCGCGCGGCAGCGCCTCGGCCGACACCTCCCGCCACTCGGCCGCATCAAGAGCGGGGAAAAACGTGTCCCCCTCCGGCGAGACCGCCACCGCCGTCCAGTAAATCCGGTTGGCCTTCGGCAGGGCCGCCCGGTAGACCTCCGCGCCGCCGATGATCATCACTTCGTCAACGCCGCTGGTCCGCGCCAAGGCGCGGGCCAAGATCAATGCCTCGTCTATACTGGCAAACGCTGTGACGCCGTCAGCTTCGAAGTGCGGATCGCGCGTCACGACGATGTTGTCGCGCCCGTCGAGCGGGCGGCCGATCGACTGGAACGTGCGCCGCCCCATGACAATCGGCTTGCCCATGGTGAGCCGCCGGAACGTCTTCAGATCCGACGACATGCGCCACGGCAATCCGCCTTTGGCCCCGATCACACCATTGTCGGCAACGGCGACGATGAGAGAGATGATCACGTGGGGACACTAAGCCTTTGGCGGTGGTGAACCTTGCGGAACGGATTGCTGACGAAACTGCAAATTACAGTTCTTCTGAACCGAAGTCTTCTCAATTGCTTCGAATTCACCCTTCAACCGCGCCAGTTCGGCCGTATTCTGGTCGTCACCACCAACGAGAAATGCAGCAGGCCAGAACAAGATGATGGCGGCAGTCGTGGCGACTTGATCATTGGATCTCTTCTGATCCTGAACTCCCGATGTTTGAGCCACGCGGGCGGATATCCGTTGCGCTTCTTCTCCAAGCTGTTGGCACGAGAATGTCTGATACTGCAACGGCGACACATAGCTACCGGTGACCATTTCCGAACTTTTAGCACATCCCGTCGCGACGAGAGCGACCACCAACAATGTCATGGCCTGAAAATTCATTGGCGCCCCCGACGAGTAACTTGACGCTCACTCGAGCATATCTATCTGGGTACGATCCAAATCGTGTGGTGTCCAGTCAATGGGGGCACGAAGCACTGGTCCTGACGTGGAAAAGTCACAGTGCCCCCGTGTCCGGCGGCGCGCCGGTGCGTAGCATCAGTCCCGTCTTTTGCGATGATCCCGAACTTTCGATCCCTGGTGCTAGGCACCGGTCGATCAACCTAAACCGCCACGGGCGCTGAAACATGCGGATGGGGATCGTAGCCCGAGAGCGTGAAGTCCGCGAACTTGAAATCGAAAATTGAGGAGACCGACCGGTTGATGGTCATTGCCGGCAGCGGGCGCGGCGCACGCGACAACTGCAAGTCCGCCTGTTCAAGGTGGTTGGAGTAGAGGTGCGCATCGCCAAAGGTGTGCACGAAGTCGCCGGGCTTCAGACCCGTTACGTGCGCCATCATCATCGTCAGCAGCGCGTAGCTGGCGATGTTGAACGGCACGCCCAGGAACACATCGGCCGACCGCTGGTAGAGCTGACACGACAGCTTGCCGTCCGCGACGTAGAACTGGAACAGACAGTGGCACGGCGCCAACGCCATGTCCGGAATATCCGCCGGGTTCCACGCCGAGACGATGATGCGGCGGCTATCGGGGTTCTTTTTGAGCGTCTCAACGACTTCTGAAATCTGGTCGATGGTCCGCCCGTCGGGCGTCGCCCACGAGCGCCACTGCTTGCCATAAACGGGACCGAGATTGCCGCTCGCATCCGCCCATTCATCCCAGATGCGCACGCCATGCTGCTTCAGGTACGCCGTGTTGGTATCGCCGGCAAGAAACCAGATCAGCTCGTGGATGATCGACTTGAGGTGCAGCTTCTTGGACGTGACGAGCGGAAACCCTTCGCTCAAATCAAACCGCATCTGATGGCCGAACACGCTCAAGGTGCCCGTGCCCGTGCGGTCGGTCTTGGTCACGCCTTCGGTTCGCACCCGGCGCAAGAGGTCGAGGTATTGATGCATCCCACCAGTCTAGACCGATTCCGGCCAAATTTAACCTCCCTCGCCTTTTGGCAGACGGCAAGTTCGCCACGAGTTAGCGATTTTGCTAACTCCTCCATTGCGAACCGGGTGAGGGGCAATGGATGCTCACCTGAGACACTGTCACCCCTCACCCTAACGCTCTCCCCATGGGAGAGGGAACAGCCTGAAGGTCGGCTGCATAACGCGGCTTTCACTTTTGAGGACTGATGAGCTACTGGCTGTACATCATTAAATGTGCGGACGGCACGCTGTACACCGGCATCGCGACCGACGTGGAGCGGCGGCTGGCCGAGCACAACGGCGCTAAGCCGAAGGGGGCGAGGTACACGTCTGCGCGGCGGCCAGTGACGCTTGTCTATAAGTCCCCTCACCCCACGCGGTCGGAGGCGTCGAAGGAAGAAGCGCGCATCAAACGGCTCACCCGGGCGGAGAAGCAGTCTCTGATTTCTGGGGCAACGCCGCTGCGGGCGAAGGCGCCATGAGCGGCGCAAGTGAGGCGTTCGATGTGATCGTTCTGGGCGCAGGTGCCGCGGGCTTAATGTGCGCGATGACCGCAGGCCAGCGCGGCCGCAAGGTGGCGGTGTTGGAACACCTGGGCCAGCCGGGCGCGAAGATCCTCATTTCCGGCGGTGGGCGCTGCAATTTCACCAACCTGAACATCGCACCGGACAGGTTTCTGTCAGAAAACCCTGCGTTCTGCCGCTCCGCATTGAGCCGCTACACGCAATCGGATTTCATCACGCTCGTTGAGAAACATGGCATCGCCTATCATGAAAAAACGCTGGGCCAGTTGTTCTGCGACGGCTCGGCACGCGCGATCGTCGCCATGCTGCTGGCGGAGTGCGAAGCCGGTGGGGTTGACGTCAGACTGTCGCAATCGGTCACCAGCATCACCAAGCCCGATCAGTTCCAGATCGAAACCAACACCGGCACGCTCACTGCGCCTGCTCTGGTGCTGGCAACGGGCGGCATCTCCATTCCGAAAATGGGAGCGACCGGGTTCAGCTACGGGATCGCGCGGCAGTTCGGGTTGCGGGTCACGGACACGCTGCCCGGCCTTGCCCCCTTGCGGCTGCCCCGCGACGCTGGCGTGTTTGTTCCCGAGTTAGCTGGCGTCTCAATCGAAGCGATCGCCTCAATCGAGACGGCCAAATTCCGCGAAAACATTCTGTTCACCCACCGCGGGCTATCGGGTCCGGCGATCCTGCAAATCTCGTCTTACTGGCGTGAAGGGGCCGCGATTGAACTCGATTTGTTGCCGGGTCTTGATGCCGCAACGGCGCTCGTCGACCGCAAACGGGCCCGGCCCAAGGCGGCCGCGCACACGATCCTGTCTGAACTACTGCCTGCCCGCTTGGCGCAAGCGATGGCCTCCGCGCATCTGCCCAGCAGCGAGATCGGCAACATTTCTGATCGCCATCTCATGGCGTTTGCTGCGCAATTGAAGGCTTGGGAGTTCATTCCCACAGGCACGGAAGGCTTTGCCAAAGCCGAAGTCACGCTCGGCGGCATCGACACCCGCGATTTGTCGTCGCGAACCATGGCAGCGCGAAACGTGCCCGGCCTCTACGCCATCGGCGAAGCCGTTGACGTCACCGGCTGGCTCGGCGGCTATAATTTCCAATGGGCTTGGTCGAGCGGCTGGTGCGCGGGGATGGCGATTTAGCAATACCGCTGCCAGGCAACTGGCCCCGATTGATCAGATAATCACAGGTGACCGGGCCAGGTGCCTGGCAGCACCTAAGCGACCGGCGCGAACGTATAGGTAAACGCCAGTGCCACCGCATTGCCGATAGCGTGGGCGGCAATCGGCGTTTTGATCGATCCTGTGCGCCACACGAGCCAGCTTAAAATCAAGCCGGCGACAAACACACTGATCATGCCGGGCGCCGAGTAGCCCCAATGCAGCAGTGTCCACAGCGAGTTGGCAATCAGCGCGGCCCCCCAGAACCCGAGCCGCGTTTGCGCTAAGGCTGAGAGTAGAAATCCGCGAAACGCGAGTTCTTCCCACAGCGGCGCCAGCACAACGGCGATGAGGGCGGTGCCCCACCAGTAGGGCGAATTCAATCCCTCGCGCAGCCAGCCCGTGTCGGCGAAGATGTCCATCTTCGACGCCGTGTACATCATGAATTCCAGCACGCCGGTGATCGCAACCAGCACCAGCCCACCGATGAGATAGGTTGGCCACCCCGGCCCCGGCCGTGACAGCTGAAGGACTTCGTTGGTTCGCCCTCCCCGGCGGGCAAACAGCCACAACGCAACCAACGAAATAATCTGTGTTCCAGCCGTCAGCGCCACGCCTTCGGGGTGCGCCAGCGATGCCCACGCGGCAGCTTTTTCATCGATGTCGGGCTCACTGGCGCCCGATGCCGACCAAACCGCAATGGCGGCAAAGAACACCAGCACCGCGACCCCGGTCGCGACAGCGGTCGCCACCAGCGCGCCAATCACGCCCCATGGTGAATACGGCTCATACAGGGCTGGACCGGTGAAAAGCTGGCCGGCTTTCTGATGCGTCATAGAGGGTTCCGGCTGTCAAGGGTGAGTGTTCGCGACGCACCCTGCGGCAAACGGGTTCCACTCGGCAAGGGAGCGCAGGGCTACCTAATCCTCACGGCTTTCCATTCCCGTTGCGACAGCCTATATTCACTGTGCTGGATTCGTCCGGCTATGGTGATAAACGCGGTCGTAATAAGCCGTTCGGACCCGGGGGCGGTACCCGGCGCCTCCACCAATTCGGGGGATTAGGTTTTAGGGACTAGGGATTTCGTTCAGCACAGGACCACCGGTCAGAGGTGCTGCAACTCGTCCCTAATCCCTAGAACCTAGTCCCTCTCTATGGGGGCGAAATAGGATCGACGAGGGTGTAAAGGACTTTGCTTTTGCCCGGCATGATACCACCGTTATCGGGTCATTCAGAATAGTTGCCAATGACAACTATGCTGAGGCTGCTCTCGCTGCTTAATGCGGTGCGAAAAGCCTAAACTGAAGCCCTTGCCCCTAGCCGGGTAAGGCGCGGTCCGGAGGGCACCGGGCAACAGAAAGCCCTCCACTTTTTTCGCCTGTGCGTGTCAAAGCGTTGGCGTGTAAAACAGGCCGGGGACTTCAGGGGTTTGCGTTTGGAATTGGATCAGCGGGACAACGCAACAACAGCATGATGGGCGGGCAAACCATTGACTACGAGGTCCTTCAGCAGGACGCCCTGCGCGGGGTCGTTCGCGCGGTTTTGATTACCGCTGCAAAATCGGGGCTGCCGGGAGATCATCATTTCTACATTTCATTCGATACCTGCGCGCCCGGCGTCGGCATGTCGAAACGTCTCAAAGAAAAATACCCAACCGAAATGACGATCGTGCTTCAGCACCGGTTCTGGGATCTGCTGGTCAGCGATGACCGCTTTGAAGTGAAGCTATCATTCGACAGCATTCCCGAACGCCTCGTTGTGCCATTCGCGGCTTTGAAAGTGTTCTTTGATCCATCCGTGCGCTACGGGCTGCAATTCGAAGATGCCGAAATGACGATGGGTTCGCAGGCGTTGGCGTCCAATGGCATCGACGAGGATGGGCGCACAGTTGCGACCCGCGCGACGGCAACGCGCAAGCCGCGGTCAACCAAGAAGCCGCGGCTTGAAACAGAGACGGCAGCAGTGGTCGCACCCGTTGGAACAGCTGCCAGCAAGACGAAAGGTCCGGCAGCCCACTCTGTGCCGGCGTCCCCCGCACCGGCTGCAAAAGCACCCGCCGACAGCGCAAGCAACAGTGCGGCACCTGCTGAGAACGACGAAGGCAAGCCAACACCGGTTGCTGGTGCGCAGATCCTGAGCTTGGATCAGTTCCGGAAGAAGTAAGGCCGCGTCGCCCTCATTGCCCTGTCATCCCGGCGTCGCGCTAGCGATGCGAGCGGCGCGAGCACAGGCCGGGACCCAGACAAGCCTCAGCCGGAAAAGATGAAGACCGCTTGCTCAATCATCAAGGTCACCGATAACATCGGTTCGAATGTATCCCGGCCTTTGCGGCCATGACGGTGAAGAGGGTTGTGCAAAGGCCGGCACGTTAGATTTCTGCCGTCGCCGCATCGAGCCACGCGCGCGCCCGCACATCAACTTCTGAACCGATCTCATCGCGCACACGCGAGTGATACGCGTTGAGCCAATCGAGTTCTTCGCGCGTCAGCAATTCACGAACAATCAGCCGCCGGTCGAACGGCACAAGCGTCAACGTCTCGAACGCCATCACCTGCCGGTCGCCGCCATCGGGCTTTTCCGGCTCGCTGACCAGCACGAGGTTTTCCAGCCGGATGCCGTAGTGGCCTTGCTTGTAGTACCCCGGTTCATTGGAGCAGATCATGCCGGGCTCAAGCGCCACCATGCCCGCGCGCGAGATCGATTGCGGACCTTCGTGCACCGACAGATAGCTGCCAACACCGTGTCCCGTGCCGTGATCGTAATCGAGTCCGTGCTGCCATAGCGCGCGCCGCGCAAAGGGATCGAGATCAACCCCGCGCGTGCCTTTCGGGAACTGCGCCGTCGCCATCGCGATGTGGCCCTTGAGCACGAGCGTGAACCGTTCGCGCATCTCAGGCGTTGGAGCGCCAATCGCAATCGTGCGCGTGATGTCGGTGGTGCCGTCTTCGTATTGCGCGCCGCTATCGAGGAGAAACAACTCCCCCGGCTGCAGTTTACGGTTAGTTTTTTCAGTGACCCGGTAATGCACAATCGCGCCATTCGGGCCGGAGCCTGAAATGGTATCGAACGAAATTTCTTTAAGCTGCTGCGTTTGTGCGCGCACATCTTCAAGTTTCGTCACCGCCGTGATTTCATCGAGCATACCACCCCTTGCTGCCTCGTCGAGCCAGGAGAGATAGCGCACGATGGCCGCACCATCGCGAACGTGCGCGCGGCGTGCGCCTGCAATTTCAGCCGCGTTCTTAATTGCTTTGAGCGCGATGCACGGATCGGCTCCCGGCGCGACACACCGGGACCCTAGCGCCTTGCTCAACGCGAAAGCAGCCGTCTCCGTATCAAGACGCACGCGCTTGCCCGTGCGCTTCAACGCCGCCAGTTTGGCCTTAAGCTTGCTGGGTGCGGAAATCTTGGAGACCGCGTCCAACGCCTTGCGCACGTCTTTAGACAGCTTGGCGGGATCGATAAACAGCTCCGGCTTGCCGGACGCTGGCACGATCGCGAACGCCAAAGCGACGGGGTTGTGCGCAATGTCAGAGCCACGGATGTTGAACAGCCACGCAATACTGTCCGGCAGCGTCAGCACCACAGCGTGCTGGCCGTCATCCGAAAGCTTCTTTTGAAGGTCTGCGATCTTCGTGTCGGCCGCGCGGCCCGACAGCTTGAGACGGTGCAGAACGACAGGCCCTTGAGGTGCCGCCGGCCGCGCACGGCCCCAGACAGCATCGACCAGATTTTGGGGCACGGGCTTAAGCAGAATGCTCTTGGCTTTGAGCGCCGCAGTCAGCCGTGCAATTTCGCCAGCTGTATGCAGCCATGGATCGAAACCGACAACAGACCGCGCGGGCAAGTGCGCGATCAGCCACTCGGCGAGCTTCAGCCGCGCGATTCCCGGAAACGCAAAAACCTCCGCATCGCATTCGGCCGCAACCTGCACGGTGTAGCGGCCATCGACGAACACGGCGGCGTGTTTGCGAGCGACAACCGCGAGCCCCGCGCTCCCTGAGAACCCCGTCAGCCATTTCAGCCGTTCGGCACACGGCGGCACATACTCGCCCTGATGCTCATCGGCGCGCGGGACCAGAAATGCATCGAGCTTGGCCTTGGCCAGCCGCTCGCGCACACCGTTGACGCGGACGGGCGTTTCAGCGGAGTCGGCCGGTGCGGTGAAAGTTTGGAACATGACCACTGTTTAGGCGGGCGGGCTGGAGAGGGCAATGGGCGGGATCGTGTGGGGTCGGGCACCCCATATACAGTCTCGCATTCAATCCACCAAAATCAGACGGGGTGCCTGACCCCGTTTCATAACTTACGGCCGCCGCAGCAACTGCAGCGTCGACCAGCCGGTGATGCGGTCGTGGCGGACAAGTGCGAAACCTTGCGCCCGGTACGCGCCGATGACGGCGGGCGCCTGCGGGATCAATATCCCCGAAAGAATGAGCGTGCCGCCCGTCTCCATGGCCGGGCCGATATCGCGGGCCAGCCGGATCAGCGGATCGGCGAGGATATTGGCGATCACCAGATCAAACGAGGGCGATGCGCGCAAAACCGGATGATCGAGCCCCATGGCGCAAAGCGCCGTGATCCGGCCTCCCACGCCGTTGATATCAAAATTCGCCTCTGCCACCGCCACCGACCGCCGGTCCAAATCTGTTGCGATGATTCTTGCATTGGGGAGGGTGCGCGCGGCGGCGATGGCCAGCACGCCAGACCCGCAGCCGAGCTCAAGAATACTAGAAAAAGCCCGCCGCCGCGTCACTCGATCGATGGCTTGCAAACAACCGGACGTCGTGCCGTGGTGTGCCGTGCCAAACGCCTCACCCGCGTCAATCAGGATAGAATGGGGTCCGCGTGACACCCGGCTACAGTCGTGACTCCCATGAATTGTGAAGCGCCCGGCACGGACGGGGGGGAGGGCCGCCTGCGATATGGCCACCCAATTCAAGGCGGGGATATCGGCCCTGCCAATCTGTGGCACCTTCAGGCCCGTGATCAGCGCCAACTGGTCCCGAAGCATCACCGCGTCCGGAATGTCATCGTAATAGGCATCGATGGTCCAGCCTCCGCCGGCTGCCTCGAACAGCGTCAGCGCCTCAGGCGAGGGATCCAATTCATATTGCAGAGCATCAGATAACGCGTGTGCCAACTCCCGGTCGGGAGTGACGAGTGTCAGTTTCTCACTGGCCATAGACGCCTTATTTTTCGAGTTCGCGTTTCTGTGCGTCTTGCATTTCCGCAAGTATTAGACCGGCGGGCCACCGGTGCTGTTGACCTCTTGGCCACCGCTTGATGCCGCGAAATCTGGCAGATCATCGAGGAAGTGGTCCCACTTGGCATCAAGATGGCGTGCGGCCTGGGCCGGCGGCATGGTGTGCAACGTGCCGTCCTCCCCTTCGGCGACCAGACCGTCCTCGATCAAGCGCTCCAGCGCGTCATCAAGATCAAAATCGACGTAGACGCCAAACGTCGCTGACAAGTATTGCTCGATGGCCGCATCGATAGCTGGCAAATCAGCGCGCGTCGCGTGCTCCTTCGCCAGTACAGAATAGAGCAGCATCTCTTCCTTCACGTCTTCTTCGGCCGCCCGGTCGGATAGCTTGATGAGCACACCGCGGTTATCCGCCATGGCATGAAAATAAAGGTTCTGCGCCATCACCACCATATAGCGCTGCTTTTGGTTCATGAAGTTGACGCCCTGACGGAACGCGATGCCGCCAAGCCCCGCCACGGCACCGGCCAGCGCGATGGGATTGGTCGCAGCCAATCCACCGGCTGCGATCTTGCCCGCTGTTCCCATCACGCCCATCCCGACCGCGCCGCCACCCGTCAGCCCGAGCTTCAGTTTATCCATCAGCCGGAAGCGCACGCGCGTATTGGGGAAGATCATTTCGATGTCGCTGCGTGGAATGTTCTTGAAGAGCTTCATGTAAATGTTGCCCTCCTTCACTTCTGGCGGCAGCGATCCGCGCAGCTTCTTGACCAGCTTCTCCGCCTCTTTGTGGCTGAGCTTGTTGCTGGCCATAACTTCCTGCACACGCACCTCAAGCGGCTTCAACTTAAACAGCAGGAACAAGCGCTGGAAGATCGGAACGTCGAACTCTTCCTTACGCATAAACTTCTTGTAGTTGCGGCGCTGATCGCGGCGCACCGACGCGCCGCGGAAAAACACGAGGCATTCCTCGAACACCGTGAAATCAACCTGTAAATCGAGGCCATAGTGGCTCTCTGTGGTCAGGATGATCTCGACATCCGACGGCTTGATTTGCTTATAGTTGGCGTGTTCGAGAACCGCCGTCGCCCCTTGGATGACCTGCTTCTGCAGAACCTTGCGATCCTCCGGCGTGTATTCGCGCGTAATCAGCAGATCGCTGTCAGGGCTGAACGGTTCGTAAGCGCGCAACAGCTTCTGCACGTGGGCATTGTGCTGCTGCCGGCGCCAGAACTCGAGGTAAGAAAAGAACCGCCGGACTTGTGCTGCTTCGCCCGGGGCCCAAGCCGCTTCCAGCGTTAGCCTGTCAACTAGCGCAAACGTGGTCAGTGGAATGAAGCACTCCCGGCTGCGGACGGCATCGGCCGGGACAACGTCGAGCGGATCTACAGACGCAGGAGTCGCCGCACCATTCGCAGGTGCTCTGCCTCGTGGCACTTGGGCCGCAGCGTGCACGGCATCGATCGTTGTCATCACCCAACTCCCGTCACAGAACGGCTTGAAGACATGCCCCAGCCCGCCGTCATCTGGTCAACCCCGCCGCTGCATCTGTCCGTGCCCCACCCGTGTTCTACGGTCCCTGTGGATCAGTTGTCGAGGCTAACCCCTCTCCAGATCAGCAATTTGACAACTGCTGTCCGACGCTAATGCGGCGGTGCGGCTGTCGCGATACGTCACTAAAGACCGTCACTGTGGCCATTTATAGAATGCTGAGCATAAGAGACAGTGTCTTCAATCACTAGTGGATGATGTCATACTCGTACCGTTGTCGCGGTCAAAAGAGCCGTCTAGAGTGTAACCGAAGGCAATGAGGGGCCCGGGCGTGCGCTGTCCATTAATCGTAGCAATGATGTTGATGGTCAGCGGGGTGGCAACCTCCACGCGTGCCGCGGAACCGATAGCCGTCGCCAGTGGACCGGAGCGGCTGGTGATGCCGTATTCGTGCACGGTCGAGGACGGCAAGGTTGTTCTCAGGTCTGGCCCTGAACGGCCCTTCACCATTGTCGAAGCGCGGCAGGAACGGCCCTTCACGACGTGCAATCCACCCTTCTCCAACAACTGCCGCACAATGAGCGTGCACAAATTTGACGTATCGTGCGGCGGCGTCGCCGTGCCGTGGGTCAGTGTTGCGGCAGCGACCGGCCGCTCAAAGGTTGGCCGGGCGTGGCTCGAAAAGGGCCACCTCAATATGACCCGCAAAGCCGACGCCACAACCGGCAGCGCACGCAGCTGTTCCGACAAGAGCGCGCAAGCCGCCAGCACGGCATCCGGCGAATGTTTGCCGTGGCGCGTGTCGCGCGAAGTCGAGCGCATGGTTCTACCGGAGGGATTCGCGCCCGCCGCTGAGTTCGGTGCGCGGTTCATCGCTGGCGCTGGCCCCGGCGCACCCGAAGCCAACACCGTCACGCTCGCCAAAGCGGATGGTACGCTCGCCTCAGAACCGGAAACACAGCCGCATGAGTTCACGATTGTCCGCGAGCCCTTGCCGGACGTGACCGCTGCGATCAATCCGGGCAACCCTGGCCCGCAAATCGAGTTGGACGAGAACTGGATCACGGTGGTCGAAGCGCGCGATGTGTCGGACACGGCTCCTCATAGTGCTACGTCTCGCGTGATGACGTTTTTCTCGTGGGCCTTGGCATTGGCAGCATTAAGTGCGGCCGGTTGGTTCGGCTGGCAGCAGCGGGCGGCTCTAACTGCTGTTCCATGGCCGGGCGTCTCCGCGGAAGCCGCCTTCAGCTTCGCGCGCACAACGGCCACCACGATCGTCAACCGCGTAGCGGATTACTTTCATCAGAATGAAGGCACAGGCGCCACTCATGATCCGCTACTCGCCAATGCCGCCGAGAACGTCTCGCAGATGTTGCAGCAGGCCGAAAAGACGGTGCTCGATCTCACCGCGGCTGCACCCTTGCGCGAAGTTTTGCAGAAGGATTTGGCCTCCGTTCGCCAACGCTTGACCGCGGCCAAGGCAGCGGCCCTCGACGGCGATGGCTCGGTCGTCAAACTGGTTGCGCAGTTCCGGTCACTGAACCGCGAACTCGCTCATATCCAGCGCATTGCAGAGAGCGCCACACAGAGCTTGTCAGGCTCGCGCACGACGCCGGCCATGCCGACGACAAAAGCGGAAGCCTATACCGTACTGGGGGTCAATCCGGATGTCAGCGAAAGCATCCTGAAGCGCATGGTCGATGCGTTGCGCATGACGTGGCACCCTGACTACGCCAAAGACGAGGCGGACCGGCTGCAGCGCGAAGTGCGGATTAAGCAGATCAACATCGCGTGGGATCTGATCAACGACAAACGCCGCGTGGCGTAGGACGACACTATGCGGTCAGGCACCGCAAAAGGTGCCTGACCCCGGTTCGGCTACTGCGGCGGCACCGTCCCATTGAACCGGTCTAATGCCGTTGCTTGTTGCGAGGGCAACATCACCTGCGACGGCGCGGACATGGTCTGCACCGCACGCGGCGCGGACACCTGAGCCACAGCCGGACTTTCAAGCTGCGGCGCAAGCTCGGCCGGGTCCAAAACACGGCGCGACCGGCCATCGAATGCAGCGCCCTGCTCGATCGTCAGATATTGGCTGTGAATGTCGCCTTCGACTTCTGCCGTCGAATGCAAGTTCACTTTCTGCCCGAGGATCGCACCATTCACGCGGCCATAGACGTCCACCGTGTCAGCGGCGATAGAGCCGCTGATGATGGCTTCGCGGCCGACTTCCAGCTGCCGCGAATGCAAATCGGCTTGGATGTTGCCATTGATCTTCAGCGTGCCTTTGCAGCGAATCGTGATCGTTTGACCTTCGATCGAGAGGTCGCTGCCGATCACGGACTGATCCATGACACCAGTATTATGCCCCGCCATGGGCATGACGTTGCCGGCAGGAGCGCCAACCGGTGGCCGATCAGGACGCCGCAACTGCGGAGCCTGCGGTTCGGGTGGAACTGGATCTGATCTGCGATTGAACACCATACCTATCTCCCAACTCAGGTTCGTCCGCCCCGGACGCGTTCGAAATCGCGCGGCGCAGTGTTGGAATTATGTCGGGCCGGGCGGATCCATTTCTGCTCGCAGTGAGCCAATGCCGGGGCCCGTTCACGCCCCTAGCCTGAAAAAATTGAGGGCTCCAATGGACTGATCCAGCGGAGCCCCAGATAAATATTCCGCTCAACTTTGAACCGGCCTCAAACCATAATCCCGTTTTGCTGCACGAGGTCAACGAGATCGAGGTTGTGGACGTCTTTCAGGATTACGGCGTCGACGAATCCAATCGTGTTGTCGATGTGGAGCGAAATCAGCGTGCCGTTGGCCGTGTCGGTGACGCGCACCAGATCGGCAATCGCGGCTGGCGGATGGCTGGTGAAAACGCCGGTGAAATCCAGCTTGTCGCCAGCGGCAAAGTCGCCAATCGTATCGAAGCCTACGCGCACGCCGCTGCCATTGACGACGTCAGATTTCAGCCAGCCATAGCTATCGTTGCCGATTGAGAAGTTTGTTCCGAGCTGGCCGCCGAACATCAGATCGTTGCCAACGCCGCCGAACATCGTGTCGTTGCCGCCGTCGCCGTACATGATATCGTTGCCAACGTCACCGTACATTGTGTCGTTGGCGCCGCCACCAAAGAAGCCGTCGTTGCCGGCCCCACCCGTCATGGTGTCGTTGCCCGCACCGCCGTTTAAGTGGTCGTTGCCGTTGCCGCCAAAGAGCGTGTCGTTGCCGTGCTCGCCGTAAACTTTGTCGTTGCCGTCGCCACCGTTGAGGACGTTGTTGGCCGAGTTGCCGTTGATCTTGTTATCGAGCGTATTGCCCGTGCCGTTGACGGCGGCAGTGCCTGTCAGAAGCAGGTTTTCAACGTTACTTGTGAGCGTGTACGTAATCGATGAGTGGACGAGATCCGTGCCCTGGTTGAGAGCTTCTGTGACGATGTCGCCAGCCTGGTTGACGACGAACGTGTCGTTGCCTGCGCCGCCGGTCATGGTGTCATTGCCGATGCCGCCATCGAGCCAGTCGTTGCCGTCGCCACCCGACAGCGCGTTGTTGCCGGTGTTGCCGGTGATCACGTTGGCGCCGGAATTGCCCGTGCCGGACAGGTTCGCGGTGCCAGTCAGCGTCAGGTTTTCAAAATTGGTGGCTAGCGTGTAGGCGATCGACGACATGACGAGGTCGGTGCCTTCGGCCGCATTTTCGATCAGGACATCTGATGACCCGTCAATGACATAGGTGTCGTTGCCCATGCCGCCCGTCATGGTGTCGGTGCCACCGCCACCATTGAGAACGTTGTGACCAGCATTACCGACGATCGCATTACTGGAGGAGTTTCCGGTGCCATTGGTGTTGCCGCTGCCAGTCAGCGTCAGGTTTTCTACGTTGGCACCCATCGTGAAGGTGACGCTCGACTGGACGTGGTCGGTACCTCCGCTGCTCAACTCGACAACGGTATCGCCAGCGGACTCGACGAGGTAGGTGTCGTTGCCGCTGCCGCCCTGCATGATGTCATTGCCACCGGCACCGTCGATGACATTCGCGCCGTTGTTGCCGGTGATCGTGTTGTTTGACGCGTTGCCCGTGCCGCTGATGCCGCTGGAACCCAGGAGCACCAAGTTCTCGATCTCAGCGCCGAGCACGTAGTTCGATGACGCGCGAACCGTATCGGTGCCGCCGCCTGCCAGTTCGACCACCACGTCGTAAATGTTGTCGACCGTATAGGTATCGTTGCCCGCGCCACCGTACATGCTGTCAACGCCGGCGCCGCCATCGAGGACGTTATTGCCGGAGGTTCCGATGATCAGATTGTCGAGGGTGTTGCCTGTTCCGTTGAGTGCAGCACCTGAGAGGGTGAGGCGTTCAACGTTGCTCGAAAGCGTGTAGTTGACGGATGCGTTGACAGTGTCGATTCCCTGATTGGCAGCTTCGATGACCGTATCGGCGGTGTTATCGACGTAGTAAACGTCGTAGCCTGCGCCACCGGTCATCGCATCGATACCCGAGCCACCATCGAGCCGATCGTTGCCTTCGCCGCCGAGCACTCGGTCGTTGCCTGCGTTGCCGTTGAGCACGTCGTTGCCCGAGCCGCCCCAGACGTAATCGTCCCCGTCACCGCCATGGATCGAGTCGGCACCGCCATTGGACATCAGAACGTCATTGCCGGTGCCGCCGAGGATCGTGACGTTGCCGTATGCTGCCGTCGATGACGTGAGGTCGATGATCTGGCCGCCGTTGCCTCCAACGATCGTCTGAATGTTGACGAGACGGATGGGATCGGCCGATGGGCTTAGGGCATCGTCGAGAAACAGTGCATGTGCGCCGTTGGGCATCACGAGCGTGTTGTTGGTGCCTGCGCCGACAAAAACATCGTGGCTCTGGCCGTAGCCGAGAGCGGAGAACGATGTGCCGGTGCCGGGATAGCCGGGGTCGCCAGTATTGGTGGCATTGACGCTGCCCCAAATGCCGTCGGGATTGTAAACGAAGATCACGCCGCCAGCTGTGCCGAACAATACATCTTTGCCGAGGCCGCCATTCAGCGTATCGGCGCCGCCGTTGCCATAGATGGCATCGTTTAACACGGTTCCAGTGAGGCTTTCACCGGCTGGAGTTCCGTTGATGACGTTAAAGCCAGTTAAGTTGTACGGCATGATTGCGTGTCCTATCCCCCGATACGAACCGGGATGATACGAGAACACCGTCAATCAATCGTTCTTGAAACCAAAGAAAATCCGTCGCGAAGTGGTAAATCTTCGCGTCAATGCAGGAGAACAATGTTGAATTATAACTATCCTGGCTAACATCTGGTTGGCAGCGGTGCAGAGTTGCTACAGCGAGGAGCGCCCCGGCGCGTGAGCAAAGACATGGTGCGGACGGTGGGACTCGAACCCACACGCTCTTTCGAACTCAGGATTTTAAGTCCTGTGCGTCTACCAGTTCCGCCACGTCCGCGCGCCGGGAAGGCGCCTTTATGCGCTGCCGGGCGGGACTGCGCAATCGGGCCGTGTTGCATTTCCCTCAGTGTTAGCGGTCGGGATTGGGGGATCGCCCATGACAGATCGCCGCCGATAACAGCATATAAAGCATGCTTGCATTGAGAAGGTGCCATAGCGCGTGCGTGCCGCGTGCCCGGCCCATCACTTCGGTCATCGCGCACACCTCGATATCGAGCGTCCGCAGCGTCATCGACGCGGCCAACGTGATCGCCGCGGCGAGGAGCAGCGGGCCGGCCCGGTGACGCGTGATCAGCAGCCACACGGCCATGGCTGCCAGCGCGACGAGCGCCGGTAAGTATCCCAATGTGCCATTGAAGCATGGCCGGCCAGCCGCGGCGGTGACCGGCAGCAGTCCAGTGGCGCACGGAAAGCGGTCCGCCATCTGCAGGGCGACCACGAACACGCCGAGCAGCGCGGCGATGAGGACCCAGGGCGCACCTGCGAACCGGCGCAGCGCATAGGCCAGATACGCCAGCATGAAGATGCCGATGGGCGCGGTGTCGGCGACGGCGGCCCAGCGAGTCGCATATGTGTGAAACAGGAAGCTGCCGGTACCAATAATCGCTGTTAACCCGATGAGCACCCATTCTGCGCGGCGCGTCTCACCGCTTGTTTCGCGCGCTAAGCTTGTGGCGGCCACAGCGGCGGCGATCAGGAACGCGGTATTCGAAGCGGCGTTGAAGGGCTCGGCCCAAAACGAGGGGTCGGTGCCACGCTCGCAGTAGGAGAATATTTTCGCGGTCCAGTCCAAAGCGGCCTACTTTCGTCTCGCTCAAAAGCTATTAGTGTAAGATCGCCTAACGCATTTTCTTGTCATCTCAAGAAACATGGAGACTGTCACCATGCGCATGGTTGTTTTCCCCGTTCTGACGGCCGTCGCCGTTGCCGCGACCGTCTGCACTCCCGCGCACGCCGATTTTTTAACACGCAAGGAGCGCGCCGCAGGCCGGGTGACCGCATGCAGTACAAATGGACATCATGCGTGTTACACGGCGCGCCTTGTGCGGTCGCCAACTGGAATGAAGATGCGGCTCAAGGGCGGGACGTTGATTGATTGCGCCGGGGATTGCCGGGATACGCTTCGCCGGGAAACCGTCGATTTCTGGGACGATCAGCGCGAGCGCAATGGCGACGGCGGACATTAGGTCACCGGCAGAACACCCCGCTGTCAGTTCGAAGCGCGCCGGTCAGGCTCAGCTGCGGGGTTCGGGGCCGGTCCGCCTGCTGCTTTTGTCATCAGTGCCAACAGCTCCGCCGGGCTTTCGATATCGATCGTATGGGGATGCTGTGGGTCGGTCTTGCCTGTGAGATCTTTGCGCACGTCGCCATCGGGCGTCAGGAACAATGTGCGCGGGACATAAGTGCCATCAGGCGAGAACGCTCCGTTGGCCATTTTATCCTTATCGCCATCAATCAAAATCATGACGAAGTTCTTCGACGCTTCGACGACACCCGGGTCCTTGAACACCTCGCGGTACGTTTTACACGCCGTGCACCAGGAGGCGTGGAACACCATGACGACAGTTTTTCCGGTTTTTGTCGCTTCCGGGATACCGGACTTGAGTTCGTGCCAAGTGATCGCGGGCGCATTCCAGGCGTCAGCGAGTTCAGGCGCCGCCAGCGCACTGCGGAGAGGGGCCAACATCACGACCATGGCGATCAACGCGGCCGCGCTGCGACTGAAGGACATCATCAACACGCAACCTCTCCCGACAGTTGAACCCGTTCTGGCGTGTTTACGGCCAAAACACAAGATGGATTGGTGTGCGGACGCCATCGCCTGGAACGCCCCGGTGCCGGACTGCGGCAGACCATCGGGTAGTGACCTCAGGCGGCATCGTGCTCTGGCGGCCGTTTTCGGGGTGACAGTATTGCCCGTCCCAGAGCTTGGATCAATGACGGCTGCGTTGGCTTCTCGCCTGGGTCCCGGCTCGCGCCGCCAAGAGCGGCCCGGCCGGGATGTCAGAGGTTGTTGTGCCCACTCCCTATTCCGTATTCAGTATTCCGTGTTCCCTATTGCCAAAACACGCCTTACGACTTCGCCTCCACGCCCAGCAACGGCGCAATACGCTCGATGATGCGGGCGGTCGTCGGCGCAGCGTTGCGGCCCGCAGTGATCTCTCCACCAGTTTGCGCCGTGGCTTTGGGCTCGAAGATCATGACAAACGTCAGGTAGCGCGGGGCATCCATGGGAAACGCACCGGCAAACGACGAGATCACCGACTTATCTTTGTAGCCGCCCTCACTGGCCATTTCCGCCGTGCCGGTTTTGCCGCCCACTTGATAACCGGGCACGTCTGCACGGCTCCCCGTGCCCGACGCATCCGTCACATTAAGCCGCAACATCGCGTTGATTTTGGCGCTTGTGCCGGCGCTGATGACGCGCGGGCCAGCTGCGGTCTCTCCACCGGCTTTGCGCAAAACCGTTGGCAATACGCGTGTACCACCATTAACGAGCGACGCGGCCGCCGACGCAAACTGCAGGGGCGACACGGCAATGCCGTGCCCATACGACACCGTGATCTGTTCAATACGGTCAAACTCATGTGGCACTTGCGGCGCGATGCCGGGGCCCAATTCAGATGGCACGCTGGACAGCAGCCCCAGCCGATCGAGAAACGCCTTGTGCCGCTGCGCTCCTGCATTGAGCGCTAGCAGCCCGGCGCCAACGTTCGAAGAGTGCACAAACACTTCTGATACCGACATGGGCCTGTTCAACGGATGCAGATCCTTGATGGTGTAACGGCCAGCCGTCAGCGGTTGCGTGGTATCGACCAGCGCTTCGGGCGCCAAGCCATCGTCGAGCACCATCGCCAGTGTGATCATCTTGACGACAGAGCCAAGCTCATAGGTGCCACCCGCAATCTTGTCGGTACGGGCTGGGTCCATCACTTCGCCCGTCACGGCTGGATCAACACCCGGCAACGAAACTGATGCCAGAACTTCGCCAGTGCGAACATCCATCACAAGGCCCGCGGCACCGGGTGCCTTGTAGCGTGTCATCGCGGCTTGGAGTTCCTCGTTCAATGCATGCATGACGCCGAGGTCTATGGACAGAGCAACCGGTGCCCGTGCCGACAACACGGCCCCGTGCACGGCTTCGACACCGATCACTTCGTCGATGTAGCGCTCGATACCAGCCAGACCTTTGTTATCGGCATCGACGCGGCCCAGCATGTGCCCCGCCAAACGGCCCGCCGGATAGGTGCGCTTCAGTTCGTCAACGAACAAAAGCCCTGGCAGACCTAGGTTGTGAACCGCTTGCGCTGTGCGTGGACTGAGACCGCGGCGGATCCAAATGAAGCGCTTGGTTTTGTCGTCCAGCGACGCGCGCAGGCCCGCCGCATTGAGATCAGGAAACAAGTTGACAAGTTTTTCCGTCGCCTCGTCAGCATCTTGAATGAGCCCGGCATCGGCATACAGCGACGGCACCTGCACGTCCGTTGCCAACAAGCGGCCGTTGCGATCAACAATATCGGGACGGGCGAAGCTCGTTGTCGCCGAAGCGTTCATCATCGACACGCGTCCCGCGGGCTGCGGTGTGGCGTGCAGCGCCAAGCGCACGAGCTGCCCGGACACCGCGAGAAACGCCAGACACATGATGAGAGCCAATCCCCGCGACCGGGAGCGCGGCATCAGTGCAGGCGCGTGGACGCGACGGCGTTGGGGCAGCGGTACCGCCGTTTGTGGCTCTCGTGTCAGCAACCGCTGCATCGTCCAGTGCCCGCCTCAGTTCGCAGTCGAGCCTGTCGTGATGTCAGCCTTGCCAGGTTGCATGGCGTGCTTATGTGTCAGAGGCTCCAGACCGAGATCGCGGGCTAGCGGTTCAATACGTTCGGGCCGCGCCAGGTGCGCGCGCTCAGCTTTGAGAACAGCGATATCTGCCCGGGCCTTGTCGGCTTCGCGCTCGCGCGTGTGCAGCCGCGCCTCGACCATGCGGGTGTCGTAGTTTAGGCCGTAGAGCAGAAAGGCGCTCGACATCGCCATCAGAACGGCAGCGAGACTAAGGGTACGCATCAAGACCTCCCCTGTTCGGGATGTGCTCCAGCCAGCTGTAAGACCAGTGGCGGTCAGGTGCGGCCGGGCCAGACGGGGGCATCGGTTCTGATTGCCGCCCTCAACCGTGCCGAGCGTGCACGCGGGTTCACATCCAATTCACCTTTCTCAGGTGTTAACGGACGCGAGTTAACAATTCGGAAACTTGGCGGCGAAGTTTGTATCGTTCCCGGTAAGGGTTGGGGAAGATGGCGCGAGGCATGAACTTCCTTGCCCGAACGATCGGCCAAGAACTGCTTGACGATGCGGTCTTCCAGACTGTGGAAGGTCACAACGACGAGGCGGCCGCCGGGCTTCAGAAGTGCTTCTGCGGCGGCCAGTCCCAGTTTTAGCTCCCCCAGCTCATCATTGACGTAGATCCGCAGCGCCTGAAACGTGCGCGTTGCTGGATGCTTGCCGTCCTCTTTGCGGCCATGGAACACGCGAAGGACGAGATCGGCGAGTTCTTTCGTGCGGGTAAACGGCGTTTCCGATCGCTGGCGGACAATGGCGCGTGCAATGGCGCGCGACCGGCGTTCCTCTCCAAACTCGTAGATGACGTTGGCGATCTCGTCTTCTTCGGCAGAGTTCAGAAAGTCGGCGGCACTTGCGCCGACGTCAAGGATGGCATTGTCGAGCGGATCAATAGGAGCGGACATGCGCATATCGAGAGGTCCATCGTTCTGGAACGAGAAACCACGCTCGGCCTGATCGAGCTGCATCGACGACACGCCGATATCGAGAACAACACCGTCGGCAATGGGTCCAGTGATCAGCGGGGTGCCGTCTGGCGTTATTTCCAGGCGCGCGAATTCTTCCATACGCGAGAAGGGTTGATTGATGACATTGAGGCGATTTGGAAGTTCGCTGCAGACGGCGGCCGCGGCCCGCACAGCGGTGATGTCGCGGTCGAACGCGATGAGGCGGCAGTCAGCGGCCTCAAGGATAGCGCGCGAATAGCCGCCCGCACCAAACGTGCCGTCAATGTAGGTTTCGGCCGCCTTCGGCTGCAGTGTTTCCAACACCTGCGAAAGCAGCACGGGAATGTGCCTCGCCCGCAAATCGCGTGTCACCGGGCCCCCGCCGGATGTCCGCTCGCGGCTCATTCCCGTGTGCCTCCTGTGCCGCCACCTTGCGAGCGGCGGCCGCTCCCCGCGCCGAACAGTGTCCGGTGCTCCTGGACCTTAGCGCGAGCGGCCCGGCGGCGCTCGTCAAAGCGCTCGGGAGCCCACATTTGAAACTTGTCGCCAAGACCGACAAACGTGATGTCGGATTGAACACCGGCGTGGGCGCGCAGACCTTGAGGAAGGACGATGCGCCCGTCGCCGTCAATCGTGAGAACCTGGACGTCGCCATAGAGCGCGACAGACAGTTCATCGCGCTCGTTCGAATAGTCCGGCAGGCCTGCGAGAAGCCCATCGATTTTTTGCGCAAGTCTCTCGCCGCCAGCATCGAGGGCCGGAGCATCGAGCGAGGGGTAGCAATAGATGCCGCCAGCGTATCCGTCGCGCTCGAGTACGGCGCGGAAGGGTGCAGGAATAGAAACACGCCCTTTGGCGTCGATTTTGTTTGTGAATGTCGAGACAAAGCGGTCCATCCCCCGATTTCAAACCTCACCTTCGATACCGTACTGATCGTGCCCGCGAACCGGCGGGGGCCGTGGCGGTCGCCAGTGCTTCGGGCCCTCTCTCCGAAGCCGGCGCCACACCACGGTTCCCTACCCGGTGCGGTCGGGCACTTATGGGATGTCATGGGATTATATGGGCGTCAATGGTTGGTTAAGGATTTAAACGGAGTGAAGCGGGTTTTCCACAGCTGAAAGAGCGGACCGCGCTGCAGCAACACAGCGTGAGTTCGCGGCGCGGACGGCCAGGAGCCCATAACCGCTCGCGGCTGGGTCCATCCTTCATGCCAACAAGATTTGGCTCGCCGTAACGGGACCCGTTGGTCAGGCTTCATCATGAGGGTAAATTAAAAACAATACGGCTCGTATGTATTCAAACATTTTATGACGCAGAATGGTGTTTGAACCTCCGACAGTACCAGTCGCGACTAGCAGATTCAATGACATACTCAGACATAATCTTATGATTTTGTTGGATTTTTACTCAGGCCTTTCGAGGCGGCGTGCGCAACTCACGTCATTCTCACGATCAAGTGAATACGGTACGAGCCGTTTTATATTTACATTTTGGAACGCATCGTCTAGGTTCTCATCACTGGCCGCGGGGAACACCGCCGGGGCCCGAACCAAAGAATAGTTCCTGAACCACTCACCCAAAGGAGACTGACCATGAAAGCCCTCATCATTGCGACCATCGTAGGTGTCGCCATTTCGACCACAGGCGCTGTTTCGGCGAAGGCCGACACGTTCACCGTCCACGGCTACCTCGGCACGGCCTACGGCAGCAACTAATCGAAACTGAACTGCAACCTCATCACAAACCCAACATTAGGAGACACCCCATGACCTCGATCCTCAAGACCGCAATCGTTGCTCTCGCCCTGATCGGCGGCGCCGCCTCTGCAAACGCCGACACGTTCACCGTCCACGGCTACCTCGGCACGGCCTACGGCAGCAACTAATCGAAACTGAACTGCAACCTCATCACAAACCCAACACAAGGAGACTTCCCATGACGTTACAAATCGGAACTGCAATCGTCGCTCTTGGCTTCGTTTTCATCGCTGGCATAGCCTCAGCACAGGCTGGCGACATCCTCAACGACGGAGCCGCTCTCGGGCAATTCGTTACAACGGGCGGCATACTCTCAGCACGCTAATGAATGTTAAGGATGCACCGCGCACGACTGCGATCAATCTGACGGACTTCCTCTCCGCCTCAGTCGATCGCAGTCCCGGTGCGGGTAAGCACTTCGTGATTCTCCGCAAACGTCATCCATAACTCGAACGTCTAGAACTCAGCGTTAACGCACCAAAGGGAGCGGCGTGCAATGTCCCCATTGCCAGCGCCAGCGATCGCTAGGTCAATCGGTATGCAAAACCAAGTACCCAGAGAGCTATCGAACCGCGCAATTGATTTCGGCTGGGGACGGCTTGAAACCGTGACCGGACTGGCAGGAAATTTTCCAACCGTCCTAACCTGCTTTGTACTCGTGTTTTCGCAGTGTCAGAGTGAAACTGCCGCTGTCCTCGGCGGCGGTTCAACCAATCCAGCTCTCGCGTCGCAGCCCCGTCTAAGCATCTTACATCCAGGCACGCCGTTCGAATGGTGTTTCGCTGCGCCATCGACCTACGAGATCCTGCTCTTGGCACCGGATTTTGTTGCAATCACGCTTTTGGAAGATGCAGGAATTTCCAATTTGCAGCTGCCGGAAATGAGCCATGCGCCACTGCCGCCGCTGGTGAATCTTTTGTTGAAGAAACTGCGAACCGCCGCCGCAATCGGCGGCCAGGGCTCGCACTTAACGGCCGAGACCCTCGCGCGCCTGATCCTTGTTGCCGTGATTGAGCCCACCTTAGGCCGCCATCGTCCGCAGCTCGACCCCGCCATCGCCCGTGCGGTCGCGTACATTCGCACACACATCGCGCATCGTTTGGACCTAGGTTCAATAGCCGCCGTGGCGGGGCTCTCAGTTTCGCAATTGTGCCGGACGTTCCGGGCAGCGATGGGCCAGTCGGTTCATCAGTATATTCTCGAGCAGCGGGTAGACGAGGCGCGGCGGCGGCTGCATTCAACTCGGGATACTCTCAGCCAGATTGCCCATGACTGCGGCTTCAGCTCGCAAAGCCATTTTACGACCGTTTTCCGGCACCGGTTTGGAACAACACCGAAGCAGTACCGCTTGCAATCAGGTCAAGGTGACGCTCGCTCCGGTTAGAGTGAGCCACGCGGCTTTCGCAGAAATCTGAAACAATCCGGCTGGTTCATGAAAGAAACCGGCCGTGACAACGATCAAGCTGGAGTTGGTGCTTGGGCTTAGTGGGGTTCATCGCCGCAAACTGTCATGATTATCTTCTTTCAGGAGAACTCATATGTTGCGCTCGCCGCTCGCCTCACTGATTGCACTTGTGCTCGTTTCGACGCCCGCGTCCGCGATGGATTGCGGTGCTGTATTCGATGAGCTGTCAAAGGCTGTCTCAGGTCCCGTCCTCATGTCTGCGGAAAAGAGAGCCGCAATGATGCGCATGACGATTTCCAGCTACGATCATTGCATGGCTGGCGATGACAAACGTGCCGGTGACACCCGCCAGATGATTATGGATCAGATCAAGGCCACTCTCGGCGGCAAGTAACGGCCGCATAGACCGCGGCGAAACTTCCTAACGACACTGGCAGGCGGAAGGGACACTGACCTTCCGCCTTTTTTTCGGGGCAATGGTGCGGAGCTGACAATGTGCCGGTTCACGAGGTGGCACGCATGCTGCTGATCTGGCATGCGCCCGGACCTGAAAATCGAAGCGGAGATCGAAGCCGTCCGCAAGACTTGGAAAAGTTAGCACGATCAGGTCAGCGTCCTGCACGCACAGCATCGATTGCGCGAGCTTTTGATGTTCACTGCCGGTGACAATCCGCTTTCATGGCCGGCACCGTGCCCTTTCAAATTGAATGACACGCGTGGCATAGCCGCGATCCAACCGCATTTATGAGCATCAGATTGGAGACCGCCATCATTCCATGGCGGGGAACTCATGCTTTTGGAGAAAGATTGGGCCATGTCCTCTCACGTTTCCCGGCGCCAACTGTTTACCGGATTATCTGGACTTGCCGCCACTGGTATCGGCGCAGCGGCGGTTTCAGCTACGGCCGCCCAAGGGCTGGGCGGCAACCGGGGTGTTCCTCAACATTCAACAGCACCGGACGTCACACAACGATACGAAATCATCACGGGCCGCGTTTATCAGTGCGATCTGTCTCTCGGGCGCTTCTTCATCTCACCCGACAGTCCCGGACAGTTGCCCGTCTACGCCAAACTATGCCGCGCACCGATGGAGCCGGAGGCCGAATGGGAAGGCCAATACACCGCCGCCCGGCGGCGTGCGATCCAGCGGTTTGCAAAGAACGGCGATGCGTTTTCTGCCTATGCCGTCTGGCGGCCAGACTTGTTTGAGGCCGCTCCATGGCGGGCCATAAAACTGCTCAGCCGCAACGGTGAGACCCTTGCCCGCGACTGCCCGGTCTGGGCCGATATGCCGACCCGGCTTCGGACGTGAACGGCCCGGATCCCAACCCAGACGCCGTGATCGCACAGGATAGAAATTGAACCGCGATCGTCATCCCTGTGAGTCCAGAGCCTTAAGGTCCATTTGATACGAATTGGGTGGGATGGCAACGACCAGTGCAGGCACGGCCGCGAAGAGCGGCCATGCCACATTCGATTATGGCGTCGGCGCGGACGGTGTGGCCGCACTGGCCTCAGGCGCAACAGAACCAGACGTGGTCGAAGTGGACGACGAATCCGCTGGCTTTGCGGCGTCCCCCAACGTGGACGCAGACCCATCAGCCGGCGTCACCTCGGCTGGCGTCGAAGACGCGGCCGCATCGGCAGGCTTGGCATCCGCCGGAGCGGCCGTTGCAGCATCTGCTGGCTTGGCATCTGTCGCAGCGGGCGTTGCTGTGTCAGTTGCCGCGGGAGCATCTGCAGGCGTTGTCGCGCCGGCAGCCGGGGCATCGGCTGGTTTCGCATCAGCCGCCTTCGCATCAGGCGATGCCGCTGCCGGATCCGATGGCTTTGCATCCGTCGCGGTCACAGCAGCATCTGCTGGCGTCGCATCAGTGGTTGTGGCCACGGGCGTTGCCGCATCAACTGGCGTCGTGACGGGTGTCGCCGTCACATCCGTTGGCTTGACCTCGGTCGCAGCGGCGTCTGAGGGCTTCACGTCTGTGGCTGGTACGACAGGCACCGGTTCCGTCGTGACGGGCGTGACAGCGGCATCAGTCTTCGTCTCGACGGCCGCCGGTGCCAGCGTCGCAGCTGTGGGATCAGCTGAGGGTGCCGCCGTGCCATCAGCCTTTGCAATCTCGCCGGAGATAATCGCATCGACCTTCTTCATGGCCTCTTCGATTCCAGCCTTGGCTGATTTCAACTCCTCCATGCCGGTGGCGGTCGCCGTCACGCGATCCGTCAGCGTCTTGATCTGCCCTTCAGCGCTTTTCAATTGGCGCACGGCTTCATTGCGCGAGGCCGTCATCCAGCCAGCCAATGCCAGTGAAAACATCGTTGCCAAAACCAAAATCAGGTTCTTCGTGGACCCAAACATCTGAACTCTCCTAGCGCCTCTTTTGTTGTCGCGAGCCGGCCGCACACCGCCAAAAGTGTTCCGATCGTCCGGACCCGATCCGTCATCACTGTAAGCAATTAGGTGGCCGAGGTGAACACCTGACTTGAGATAACTGCAATGCCGCTTTGCGGTTGCAACAAAATCTCTTTCCGGCAAACAAAACGTGTCAGCTGGCCTGTAAGCCGGGTTCTGTCTGGAGTTGCCTCCGCGACGGCCATTCATCTGGGACGCCCATTGCTGGACGCCTCAAGCAACCAACCCGGATGGCGGGCCTGAAAACGGGCTTGCAAGCCGGGTTTCCCCGCTTGCCGGCCACCCCTATTTGGTCTTGCTCCGAGTGGGGTTTGCCCTGCCAGCGCCGTTACCGGAACCGCGGTGCGCTCTTACCGCACCGTTTCACCCTTACCTTTGGGACAAGCCCTCAGGCGGTTTGTTTTCTGTGGCACTTTCCCTGGGGTCGCCCCCGGCGGCCGTTAGCCGCCACTCTTGTTTCCATGGAGCCCGGACTTTCCTCCACCGGCGCGTTTTTGACGGGCCATAACGCCCCGAACCGGCAGCGGCCGTCCAGCCAGCTGACACGGGTTTATAAAGGTATGACGGCAGGGTACGTCAAGGAGGAATAGGGGGAGGTGGAGTTGAGACTGAGGAGTAACGCAAAGAGATATCTGTCGTGCCGGCCAAGCCGTTCTTTGCGATCTCGAACCGTCGTCATCCCCGCGCCCTTGAGCGCAGCGAAAGGAAAGCACGGCGGGGACCCAGTCAAGCCGCGGACTTGGTGAGATGTGAAAGCGAGCAAGGTGCCTTCTTCTTTTCCCTTTGACCCTTGTCTGGATGGCCGCCTGTCGTGCCGCTGGCACGATCCCTCGGGGACGCGGCCATGACGGGAAAGAGTGGGTGTGGGATTCAGGGTGTCGGGTGTTGAGTAAGTGACATGCCGTCATATTGCCCGGTCCTCAAGAACCCTACACCCGGCACCCTGAACCCTCTTTTCACTGCCGCCGCACTCCGCGATCTTGCGATCCTTATTCTCTCTGTCATCCCGGCCGAGCCGGTCTTCGCGGCGAGAGCCGGGATCCAGGAGAGATGGCGGCGAAGCCGTCGTGATGGTGTGCATCCATTTTTCGCGCCTTCGGCAGTGTTGTGCTGGGTCCCGGATCTCGCACGCAAGTTGGCGCGCTTCGTCCGGGATGACAGAGTTCTTTTTCACGGCTCCCGCACTCCGCGATCTTGCGATCCTTATTCTCTCTGTCATCCCGGCCGAGCCGGTCTTCGCGGCGAGAGCCGGGATCCAGGAGAGATGGCGGCGAAGCCGTCGTGATGGTGTGCATCCATTGTTCGTGCCTTCGGCGGTTTTGTGCTGGGTCCCGGATCTCGCGCGCAAATTGGCGTGCTTCGTCCGGGATGACAGAGTTCTTTTTCACGGCTCCCGCACTCCGCGATCTTGCGATCCGCAGAGAGACGGCTGAGGGGTGCGGGGCGGCCGGAGCCGCTCGGGTCGTCCTGGTGTATTGGGTAGCGACGCGAGCCGCCCCGCGACAGGATTTTGGGCCTATGAGCGCCCGTTACGCGGTTTCCCCGCTTCCCGGACTTGCACCGGGTGGACGAACTGAGCCTTCCATGGACGAGCTTGCGTAAAGCTCCTCAATGAAACCTGCCTCCCGCTCCACACCGTTGAGACGCCTCTTAAGCAGCGCCCCCTCACGGACCGGGATAGCGCGGAGTATGGGTGCGGTTTCGAACGCGGGGATAACTTCGGCTGAAAGTTTCCAGCGGCGTTCGCGCATCGCGGTTAATCGTTCAGTTTTGGGCTGGCAACCAGCCGCGACCGGTGCCTGGCATCGCCTTGGGTGCTTGAACGACCGCGGTGCCAGGCACCAGGGATCGGGCATTCGGGCTCACAACATGACGGCCTGATGCCAGGCACCTTGACGCGCTGCTCACGGCGTTTGGTGCGATCGGTGTCAGACACCACACAAGCCGACACCGGCCAAGCCCGGTGGCGCGCGCCGCGCGCACTACGGCAAATACCTCAGCCGGCTCTGCGCAATCGGGCTCACGTTGTTCATCAGATCAAAATAGACCTGCACAATCTGCTGCGTCATTTGCCCACCACCCTCAAAATCTTTGCCCCCGCTCTTGACGAGCCCAGAGTGCAGGGCGGTCAGCATCTCAAGCAGTTTCTTCGGCAACGGCTTCAGGTCTTCGAGGTCTTCAGGATTCTCGGCCGCAAATTGATCGAACGCAGCCACCGCCGCGGCATATCCTTTCATTGCTTCACCCATGCCTGTCACGTCGATCAACACCTCAGGTAATTTGACTTTACCGAACATCAACTCCTCGAACTTTTCACCCGAAGTATCCGGACCGATTTGACTCAACTGCTCATCGAAAATTTCACTCGACATCGGCTCGGGTTTGGCACGCGGGAAAAAGTCGATCACGCGGTTTACGGTGTACTGCACGTTCGCGGCCTGCCACGCTTTTGACTGGCCGTCACGCGCCTCCATCTCTGCGATCTCTTGGCCTTCGACAACACGCACGAAACGACGCAACTCAGGCATCATGGCGTCGCGCTCTTTCAGAAATGCGGGGACCAGCGGAACGATCTTTTTGTGCAGTTCCTGGCCCATTGCCGCCTTGTCCGTCGCATAGCCCTTATTGTCGTAGTAGGCGGCCGCTTCGCTCAAGACCGGCGCAACCGCGAGATAGGCATCGATACAGCGCTTCATCGCCTCGTCGAGTTTGGGCACCAGCGGCGCTTTCGCGATTGCCTCGCGTGTCACCTCAACCTGGGTATCAGAGACCAGGACCTCATAGAGGCCATAGTCGATGTAGCGCTCGTTGCCCGTCGGTCCAGTTTTCAGGTTGACCCATTCGCGATAGCGGTCCCACGAGTCGGACACTCGGTCCATGGTCTTCGTCATCTCGATGTAGAGGTTGGCTTTCTCCACTGCGGGCTGAACCTGTTCCTGTCCAGCACGCGCTGAGCCAGCGAACGGCACTCCACATCCAGTCATCGCTGTGACGATCATCAGGATATGAAGGGTTAGAATTGCTGACGTGACTGACGGTGATTGCGGCGCGCGCATCGTATCCTCACCCAAAAAATCACTTTCAAAATCCGTGTACACGCGGCTGGGCCGCGGGCGTCTGACGCGAGACTACACCGGCGAATGCGGAGACGCACGGGGGGCACACTTCGACACGCAGAACATTTGAATGGGCAGGGTTAAAACTGCGGTCGTAGGCCGGGTCGAGGCCGCCGCGCGGCTTTCGCAATCATGCCACACGGCGCGACCGAAACCCAACGCGGCGCGCTCGAACATGCTGACAAGCGTGTTGGGCTTCGCAAGAGGCCGAAACCTGCCCGCAAGGCAAGGCACACCTAACGGCGTGAGGACATGACCCGAATTCTCAGCACTGGGAACTTAGGGATCGTGTCCCGGTCAAGGCACTGAGTTTCGACCGCGCACAGAAGGGTCAGGCACGTCGCGGGCGGTTTTACGGATAGAAGATGATGCGAAGTGCCTAGCCCCGTCCGTGCGCCGCGTTCTCAACCCCGCGTCAGGGCGGTGGCGTGATGCACGGGCCGGTAGCGGCGGGCCTTGATGGTGATGCGTTCGCCAATCAGAGGCTGCGGCTGGCCCTGGATGACGAAAATGACCGACAATCCGCTATCGGTGACCAGCAGGCCATAATTCCCCGTCCAGGATCGCACGACGCCTGAGAAGACGTGAGTGCCTGGTTCAAAGAGATCGACGTCATCCATCACGTTCTCCAACCCACTGAGCCGGCCTGTGCACGCCGGTGGCGGCCCGTCCCACAACCGCATAGTCTGCCGGAGATTAGCACGCCGATTTCGACGGCGGTGTGGTGACTTAGGAACCGGCTTGCGCGGGAAGAGCGTTTATCAGCTTGCGGAGCGTGGCCAGCGTCGAGGCGTCGAGCCGGCTGTCGATGCGGGCCGGGCGGAAGTGCAGTTGAAAGGCGCGCAGAACGAACGCCATGGCCTCGTCGATGGGCCCGGACGCCGCAATGCCATAGCCGTATTGGGCCAGAAGCTTGCGGGCTTCAGTGACGGCCTTGCCATCCGCACCCAAACCCAAGCCTTCGCCGCCGTCTTTGATCCGCGCTGGCCGCACCCACAATCCGACGCCTTTGCGAGACAATCCGGGCCAGTCGAATTTCTCGCCCGGATCAATCTTGCGGGATGGCGCGATGTCCGAGTGCGCCAAGACGCGCTCCGGTGCGATGCCATGCCGGGCGATGATGTCCTGACACAAAACGGTCACAGCTTGCATCTGCGCCTTCGGAAAATCGGGATACCCGCCCGCGTGCCCAGGGTTCTGGATCTCGATGCCGATCGACGCAGAGTTGATGTCAGTTTCGCCGTGCCACGACGACAACCCGGCATGCCAGGCGCGCTTCGCTTCAGCGACCATTTGAATGATGCGGCCATCGACATCGATAACATAGTGACACGACACCTTGCAGTCGGGCCGTGACAGCACATCGAGCGAGCGCTCAACGGTTTCAAGGCCGGTGTAGTGCAGCACCAAAATTGTGGGTGTAAGACCGCGCAGCCGCGGCTCAATGTTGGGCGAAGCAAACAGATCCGTGACCAACGGACTATCGGGCCGCTTGATCATGCGCGGCGGCCCCGCGTGCGGTCGGTCTGGATCGCATCATAGGCCGCATTGATGGCGGCGAGTTTTACCGTTGCCGCCTTGATGACGGCTGGCGGCGCGCCCTGCCCCATGAGACGATCGGGATGATTGCGTTGAACGAGTTTCACATATTGCGCACGGATTTCGCGCTCACTGGCGTCAGGCGCCACATCAAGAACGGCATAAGGGCTCTCCGGGTCATGCACGAACATCGCCTTGATGCGGCGGAAGCGCGCGTCGCTATAGCCGAAGATCTTAGCAACCTCACGCAGGAACTGGTCTTCGGCCGGGTGTAAGACCCCGTCGGCGCAGGCAATATACATGAGGCAATCAAAGACCTGACGTTTGGTACGCGACTCGGCCTGCAGCAGCGTGTTGATGCGCCCGGCATAGGTTTGAAACCCAGCGGTGTCCGACTTGGCCAAGTCATAGAGCCTGCGAATGCGGACGCACTCTTGAGGGCTCGCTTCCAAGAAGCGCTCGAACGCCTCTGCTTCGGCCTTCACTGCAACGCCATCCGCGGCGGCCATTTTGGCGGCCAGCGCGACGAACGCATTGGTGAAGGCGGGCGACTCCATCCCGCGCCCGCGCAGAAACCGCGCCAGGCCCAGCCGCCGGACCAGCCGCCTGAAGCGGCGGCTGAACCAACCACCGCGCCGGTCAGCCAGTACTGTATCGAGAGTGTCTTGCGCCATGCCCTTCACACATACCGGCTTTCATGGCGGCCATGAAGCCTCTGTTCCCGGACACATCGCCCGGTCGGGCAGGCACCGGTCGTTCGCAAGATGACAGCCTTTCCACAGGATTTAGTTGAACAATTTCAGCTGCTCCGGTTACGGAGCGACCTGTGTTGAGTTGTAGGGACTGGCAGCGCGGCCGCGTCTTGCTAAGTTCCTCCATCGAGTTGCTAAAGACGTTGCGCCGAAACGGAGGGTGCCATGAGGAGCCTCATTCTCGTCATTGCCGCGGCTGCCATTGCAGGTGTCTGGACCAAGGGTGCGCTTCAGCCAAGTCAACCCGAAACCCAATCGAGTGCATTGATCAGCGCGCCTGCGCGGTGACGGGACATGCGTTGACGGCACACACGTTGACGGGAGCGTGGCCGCCCGATAGCTCAAGCGAGGCTTAGCTTCGCGGAGTGGATCGCATGTCAGGCAGTCCCCAGCCTGCGGATCGCTGGCAGTTCTGGATTGATCGCGGCGGCACGTTTACCGACATCGTTGGCCGCGCACCCGATGGCCGCATCGTGGTGCGCAAACTGCTGTCGGAAAATCCGCAAGCTTATGACGATGCCGCGCTGGCCGGCATCCGGCAGTGCCTCGGCATCGGCGCGCGCGACGCAATCCCTTCGGATCAAATCGCCAGCGTCAAGATGGGTACGACGGTCGCAACCAATGCGCTTCTGGAACGCAAGGGGGCCAAGACAGTTCTCGCCATCACTCGTGGGCTTAAAGACCAACTCGAAATCGGCACGCAAGCCCGGCCGGATATCTTTGCCAAGCAAGTGCGCAAGCCGCAGATGCTCTATTCGCGCGTCATCGAAGCGACGGAGCGTGTGCGCGCCGATGGGGTGGTCGAGGTGGCTCTCGATACATCCGGCTTGCACGAAGGTCTGCAGCTGGCACGCAACGATGGCTACGAGGCTGTCGCTATCGTGTTCATGCACGCGTATGCCTATCCAGAACACGAACGCGTGGCGGCTGGCATCGCACGCAGCTTAGGGTTTGCGCAAATCTCCGTCAGCCATGACGTAGCGCCACTGATCAAAATCGTTGGGCGCGGCGACACAACAGTTGCCGACGCATATTTGTCGCCGGTATTGCGCACCTACGTGGATCGCGTCGCCCAAGCGCTCAATCCGGATGATGGCATCGACGGCAGCCGCCTGTTGTTCATGGCCTCATCGGGCGGCCTCAAGCCATCGGGAACCTTCCGCGGCCGCGACGCGATCCTGTCGGGACCAGCGGGCGGGATTGTCGGCATGGCCGAAACCGCAAAGGCCGCTGGCTTTGATCGCGTCATTGGCTTTGACATGGGCGGCACATCGACAGACGTTTCCCACTTCGCCGGAACGTATGAACGCACCTTCGAAACAGACCTCGCGGGCGTGCGGCTGCAAATGCCGATGCTCGGCATCCACACCGTTGCAGCAGGCGGCGGCTCGATCCTCACCTATGATGGCGCGCGGTTCCGAGCGGGGCCCGAGAGTGCCGGCTCCCATCCCGGCCCGATGGGTTACCGGCGCGGCGGTCCGCTGACCGTCACCGATGCCAATCTGATGCTGGGCAAAATCGATCCGGCGCATTTTCCGCGGATCTTCGGTGCAAACGGTGACGAACCACTCGATCATAGTTCCGTCCAAGACGCATTCGCCGCCATCGCCACGCAGATCCCCGGCCATCGGACAGCGCACGACGTCGCAGATGGCTTCGTTCGCATTGCCGTTGAAAATATGGCGGCCGCCATCAAGACAATCTCCATTGAGCGCGGCTACAATGTCACGCAGTACGCCCTACAGTGCTTTGGATCGGCCGGCGGCCAGCATGCCTGCCTCATCGCTGATGCGCTCGGCATGCGCACAATTCTGATCCATCCGCTGTCGGGCGTACTGTCCGCGTTCGGCATGGGGCTGGCAGATCTGCGGGCGAGCCGCGAACAATCACTGGAAATTCTGTTGGCACCCGCCGCGATGCGCGAGATCGAAGATCGCGCGTGGGAGCTGGGCAATGCTGTCACTGAAGAGCTTCTCGATGCCGGTGTTGATCACGACGCCATCGCGTTGAACTCCTGGCTTCACCTTCGCTACGACGGCAGCGAAAGCGCCATGCCGGTTGCGCTTTCTGAACCCGGCCTCATGCAGCGGGACTTCGAAGACGCTTACCGGAGGCGATTTGGATTTGTGACGCCGGAGAAGTCCGTCATTGTGGCTCACATTGAAGTGGAGGCGTTGGGCGGTGGCAGCGGGGACACGTCTCCACCATGCCTTGATCCTCTCGCCCCGCAACCGGCAGCAGCAGCCGCAACGCGGTTCTTCTCACGCGGGACGTGGCATGACGCCCGCACGTTGCACCGGTCGGCCCTCACGCCCGGCGACTGTGTCTTGGGCCCTGCCATCGTGATTGAACCGCACCTGACCGCCGTCGTTGAAGCAGGTTGGTCGGCGACGCTTGATGCGCATCACAATTTGATACTGACACGCGAAGGTGCGCCCGAACGGCAAACACTTGGCACAGAGGCGGATCCCGTTCAGCTCGAAGTGTTCGCGAACCGCTTTATGAGTATCGCGGAACAAATGGGCGAAGCGCTGCGCCTCACGGCTCAGTCGGTCAACATCAAAGAACGGCTGGATTTCTCGTGCGCAATTTTTGATTCAGTCGGCGAGCTCGTCGCAAATGCTCCGCATGTGCCGGTGCATCTGGGCAGCATGGACCGCTCCGTCGCGACAGTCATTCGCGCCCACGGTGATGCGATGCGCCCGGGCGATGTGTTCATGCTCAACGCACCGTATGACGGCGGCACGCACTTGCCGGACATCACGGTGGTGACTCCCGTGTTCAACGGTGACCGCGTTGCATTCTTTGCGGCCAGCCGCGGGCATCATGCGGACATTGGCGGGCTAACACCTGGCTCCATGAGTCCGCGGGCCCGGACGATCGACGAAGAAGGCGTCTATATCGATTGCGTAAGGCTCGTCTCCGAAGGCCAGTTTCTCGAAGCCGGGACGCGCGCGCTTCTGACAGGAGCCAAGTTCCCAGCGCGCAACCCGAGCCAAAACATCGCCGATCTCAAAGCACAAATCGCAGCCAACGCGCGCGGCGCGCAGGACCTGCATGCCCTGGTCCGCGACACCGGCGCCGATGTCGTGGCGGCCTACATGCGGCATGTGCAGGACAACGCCGAAGAGGCTGTGCGGCGGTTGATCACCCAACTGTCAGACGGGCAATTTCGCGTCGAGATGGATCAAGGCGCCACAGTTCAGGTCCGGATTACGATTGATCACCTTGGTCGCACCGCCACGGTCGATTTCACCGGCACGTCGTCTCAACAGCCCACGAGCTTCAACGCGCCAGAACCCGTGACGCGCGCCGCTGTGTTGTACGCGATCCGCGTCATGCTGGGCGAGGCGATCCCTCTCAATGCCGGCTGCTTGCGGCCGCTGACGATCATCGTACCCGACGGGTCGATGCTGAAGCCCGCCTATCCAGCAGCCGTTGTCGCCGGAAATACGGAGGTCTCACAAATCGTCACCAATGCAATTTTCGCTGCCCTCGGCGTGATGAGTTCCTCGCAAGGCACCATGAACAATCTGACGTTCGGCAACGATCGGGTTCAATACTACGAGACCATTTGCTCGGGCTCACCTGCAGGTCCTGGCTTCGACGGCGTCAGCGGCGTGCATGTTCACATGACCAACACGCGGATGACCGACCCGGAAATTCTGGAGCAGCGCTTTCCTGTGGTTCTAGACGAATTTTCGATCCGCCGCGGATCAGGCGGCCAAGGCCGGTGGACCAGCGGCGATGGCACGCGCCGCAAGATCCGGTTCCTGGAACCGATGACGGTATCGATCCTGTCGGGCTATCGCGACGTGGCCCCGTTTGGGCTCGACGGCGGCGAGCACGGCGAAACGGGCCAGAATACAATTGTTCGCAGCGGCGGAGCCGAGGAAAACCTGGGGGGTTGCGGTGAGGCGGCGGTCAAGGCGGGTGATGCCATCCAGATCGAAACGCCTACTGGTGGAGGATATGGAGCGAAGCACACGTGACCCGTCACTCCGTCATCCCGCACGAAGCGCGCCCACTTGCGCGCGAGATGCGGGAACCAGCGCAAAGTGTGCCGAAGGCTCGAAAGAACTTTCGTGGCCTACGCCCGCTTCTCTCCTGGGTTCCGGCGCGCGATCGGGCAAGCGCAGAGCCCGATCTTGGCCGGGATAACGGACGGTTGAGAGTGTTACGATGTTGCGCGACGGAAGGGCAACGGCGGTGGGGGATTTGTTGTCTGCCCTCGCGAAGCTATCCCCGCGCTGCTAGAATCGGGCAATTCTAACCGCCGTGGTAGGATGACGCGAAGGAAGGCGGATCGCCCATGCTGCGCCGGTGCAAACTTTCGGGTCTGTTCGCGCTCGCAGCGCTGCCGTGCGCGGCCGAACCTCCAACATTCACGCTGGTCACGCCCGAAGCGGATCTGACATCGCGCCATATCACGGAAGTTCTGTACAAGGCGAAGGCTGGCGAGCGGCTCGATTTTTCGGGTCACGATCTCACCTATCTCGATCTCTCCGGTCTCGACTTCAAAGGTGCGAACCTGGCTCGCACCGATCTCTATGGCACTGACTTCACAGGTGCCAATCTGAAAGGCAGCGACCTGTCGAACTCGCGGCTTGATCGCGCAGTGTTGATCCGCGCCGATTTGTCGGGTGCTAATCTTGTTGGTGCGTCGATCTACCGGCCGACGATCTATTCTGACCTCAACTCCAACCCAACGGACGCGCCAAAATTTGCCGGCGCCAATATGGCGGGCATCAAAGTGCAAGCCGAGTTATCGGGAGCCGATTTTAGAGGCGCAGATCTGACGGGAGCCGATTTCCATCCGCTGGAAGACCGGCCCGGCGAAGGCACGCTGACGACGCTGCGCAAGAACGTCGTGCGCTACAGCGACTTCTCCGGTGCAAAACTCAAAGGCGCGAATTTTGAAGAGGCCGTCTTGACTCTGTCGCGCATGACCGGCGCGGACGTGACCGGCGTGAACTTCCGTGGCGCGGATTTGTCGAAAGTTGATTTCGCGGGTGCCGACGTGACGGGTGCCGATTTTACGGGTGCCGACGTCTATGACGCCAACTTCGCTGGTGCCAAGGGGATGGAGACAGTGATCGGGCTAGATAAAGCCATCAACCTCGACAAGGCACTGCGCTAAGCGGCGGGCAAATTCACCCGGAACCGCGCGCCCCCCTGAGGAGATGTCTCGATCTTGATCGTTCCACCGTGCGCTTCGACGATCTGGCGCACAATCGCAAGCCCGAGCCCACTGCCTCCTGTCGCGCGATTGCGCGAGGTTTCCAATCGATAGAACGGCTCGAACACGGCCTCGCGATCCGCTTCTGGAATCCCAGGACCATTGTCATCGACCCGCATTTCGATATGGCCAGCGGCCTTGGCAACGGAGATCTGCGCAGCGCTGCCGTATCGCAAGGCATTATCGATGAGATTCCCGGCCATACGCCGCAATGCGACTGGATCGCCTGATACAACGGTGAGGCCCGGCCCGACTGCAAGTGATGCGCGACGCTCGATGTGGTCTTCGCACTGAGACTTTGCGATCTGGGCCAGATCCACAGACTCGCGCCGTTCAGCAATGGCCGCGCCACGGGCCACAGCTAGCGCGTCGTCGATGAGTTGCCCCATGTCGTCCAGGTCCCGGATGGTGCGCTGACGCGGCTCATCATCGGCCAGCATCTCGGCGCGCAACCGGAGCCGGGTAATGTAGGTCTTAAGATCATGGGAAATCGCGCCGAGCAGCACCGTGCGGCCTTTGATGAGCCCCCCGATCCGAGCCTGCATGTCATTCACGGACGTGATGAGTTTGCGGATTTCCGGAGCGCCGCGCGGTGAGATCGCCACGGGCAGTCCATCTCCCGTAAATCGCGTGACAGACGCGGCGAGCTCACGCAAAGGCTTGGCTTCGCGCAAGATGCCCAGCAACGCTGCTACGCCGACCAGAGACCCGATAGTGCCGAGCCAAAATCCTGGCGGCAGTCCCATCAGCCGCGGCCCAACATCGCCGCGTGTTTCAAAGATGGCATAGCCACCTGTTTTGAGCGACACGGCCAACCGGAGCGGCTGGCGCGCGTGCAGCCAGTATTCTCCCAACCGCAACTGGGTCCAGCGGGGCTGGGTCCCAGGTGCCATCAGTGCGATGACGTCGCGAGAACCCAACTCGTCGAGATAGCGTTTCACCAGCCACTCAACACCGGCGAGCCGCTGCGCATCGCCGTCTGGTTGGGGGCGCGTGTCTGCAACCGTCACGATTAATGCGTCAGACGTGACCGCACTGAGGATGGTGCCGCGCTGCACTGGATTTGCCGTCTCAAGCAACTCGATGATACTGGCCGCTTGCGCCGGCAAGGGCAGCGGATTGGCCTGCGTGCGACCTCGCTTCTCCTGCACATACGCAATGCCGGTTCCCAATGCGACGATGGCCAGCAAAGCGAGCAACACAATCGCCATGATGCGACCCGCAAAACCGAGGCGTCCGAACATGGACTAAATCTCCTTCACGGGGGCAACGAGAAGATAGCCCGCATTGCGAACCGTCTTGATCAGCACGCCATCGCCCAGCTCAATTTTCTTTCGCAGCCGGCTAATCTGCACGTCGATGGTCCGGTCAAGCGCTTCGGCGCGGCGCCCGCGGGTCCAATCCATCAATTGCTCGCGTGACAACACTCGGCCTGGACGCGTCACGAAGCACTCCAAGAGTTCGAAGTCAGCACTCGTAAGGTCCAGAGCGCCGGCGGTTGCGTGCGTCACGCTGCGGGCCTCCAGATCCACCACCAAATCTGAGACATGCAGTTTCTTGTGCTCGACGGGCGCGGGCTCCAACCGCCGCAGGATAGCGCGGATGCGCGCCACCAGTTCGCGCGGATTGAAGGGTTTGGGCATGTAGTCATCCGCCCCGATCTCAAGGCCGACAATCCGATCGATGTCCTCGCCCTTCGCAGTCAGCATGATCACCGGAACTCGGGAGCTGGAGCGGACGCGGCGGCAAATCGACAACCCGTCTTCGCCGGGCATCATCACATCGAGAACGATCAAATCTGGATCGCCAAACTGGGCCAGAAACCGATCAAGCGCGGCACCGCCATCGCCCACATCGGCGCGAAACCCCTGCCGCTGCAAATAGTCCTGCAACAGATTGCGGATTTCGAGATCGTCCTCAATCACGAGAATGCGGGGCCGGTCTTGCATCGGGTTATGCGCCATTCCGTCAAAAGAGCGGCTGGGCGGGCCGCGCGCAAGAGCCTCCGCCACCCTTGATACAAATCGTTACATTCCGGCCGGGTGCGGGCAACACCCCGGCAAACTCCAGGGCGCAGGTTTCCAGTCGTCGCCAATCACGGCGCAACTTACAGATAGGAGACTCAACAATGTCAAAGATGATCATGATGAAGACCGTCGCTCCTGCACTTCTTGCAGCGGCGATGTTCGCCGCCGGTGCCTCGATGGCTGAGGCCGGATGGAAGCGCTCAGGCGGCGGCACAGGCCCCCACGGCGGTTCGTGGAGCTCGTCGGGTAGCGGTTCGTGCGCTGGCGGAACGTGCTCGTCCAATCAGGCCTTCGTTGGTCCCAACGGCGGCGTGACGACGAGAAACGGCAGCACCACCTGCTCAGGTGGCACGTGCTCGTCAAACGCGACGGTCACCGGTCCGCGTGGCAACACCGCGAAGCGCAGCGGCTCGATCAGCCGGTACTAAACTGAAACGCTGACGTCTGGCCGGTCCTGCGCTGACGTGTGCGGGCCCGGGCCGGCCAGTCCCAATCCCCCTTTCCATTAGAAACGAACGATGGAGTGACCGATGCGCCTTGTTCCCATGTCCCGAGCTATGCTGCTGGCTGGCATCCTGCCCCTTGCCGCCGCATCCCAACCGGTCGCTGCCTTCGACGGCGAGAAGTTGCGATTGATGACGAACCCGGCGGTGATGCACGCAATGGATGCGTGCCAACCCGACAGGTCGCGGCTGTGCGGGGGCGTCGCCATGGGTGGCGGGCGCATCATCCTGTGTCTGACGGCCAATCCCGAAAAACTATCACCGGTTTGCAGCACGGCGCTCATCAGTGCACTTGGCGCCGTGGTTCAATCCAAAAGTGCCGGTGCCGACTAACCCACACGTGTCTTGAGGGCGAACGACGATGACGGAACTCTTCAATACAATCGGGCAGGGCCACCCGGTTCCAGGGCGTTTCCTGCCCGTGGCCTTGGCTTTCATTGCGCTGGAATTCATGTATCTGCGGTTTCTGGCGCACCATCACGAGCACGACCTGGCCGAGACGGCGGCCTCGATCGGAGTGGCAATCGGCGATATCGCGATGCGGGCCTTGACCGGGATCGTCGCGGCGGTGCCGATGTTCATTCTCTATGAGTACCGGATGTTCGACATTCCACTCAACGTGGTGTGGAGTTGGATCGGCTTGTTTCTGGCAGTCGAGTTCTTTTACTACTGGTTCCATCGCGCGTCGCATCGCGTGCGGTGGCTTTGGGCGACGCACTCCGTTCACCACTCGGCCACGCAGTTCAACCTGTCGGCTGCGATCCGGCTCGGTTGGACGGGGCCGTTGTCGGGCGCGTTTGTCTTTTTTCTGCCGCTGCCCCTGTTCGGATTTCATCCGCTTGCGGTGGGTGCGGTTCTGGGTGCCGGGCTGCTCTATCAGTTTTTTCTGCATACCGCCTTCGATGTGCATCTGGGACCGCTTGAACATGTTCTGAACACGCCGCGGCATCATCGCGTCCATCACGCCTCGAATGACGGCTGTTTGGATAAGAACTATGGCAATGTTCTCATCGTCTTCGATAGGGTTTTCGGGACCTTCGCAAACATTCCCGAAAACGAGCAGTTGCGCTACGGTTTGAAGGGCCGGGCTCCTTCGACAAATCCGTTTGTCATTGCGCTTGGAGAATGGCGTCACTTGGCGGCCGACACCCTGCGGTCTCGCGGGTGGCGCAAGCGGATCTCGATCCTGTTTGGGCCGCCATGAGGCGAAGACGGCAAGGGCCGGTTCGCCAACACCTCACCCTGTGCCCGCCGGTGCTGACACATGCGATTAGGCCGCTTCGGGTGGCGTGTCCGGATTTTGGAGCGGCCGGTTCTTGCGATCCGCCATGAACTGATCGAATTCAGCGCGGTCGCGCGCGCCTCGGAGCTGTTCCAGAAATTCGCGAAATTCGCGTTCGTCGTCATCGAGTTCTCGCAGACGGTTGGTGCGGTACTCGTCGAAAGCGGTGTTGCGCGGCAGCGCTGTGACTTCGGTTCTGCGGGAGCGCCATTTTTTCATGGAGCCCGTCCACCGCGAGGCAATGTCGCGATCAGTCTCGCGGTCATCGCCGGAGGTGAGCGCGAGTCGCGGGCGCGTCACGGCATAGGTGATCGCAGCACTGACGAGGGCGCTGCCGCCTGCGGCCAGCCACATGGCGAGATGTCTTGGCATGGAACTCCTCACGACGATGATTGAAATGGGATTGGCAGACCCGGCGTGTTGCGCCGGGTCTGCAATAAACTTTGAATTTACGCTGTGGCGGGCGGAGTATCGGGCCCGGGAGCTGGCCGGTTCTTGCGGTCGGTCATGAACTGGTCGAACTCCGACCGGTCTTTGGCGAGACGCAGCCGTTCCAGGAATTCGCGGAATTCGCGCTGCTCTTGTTCAAGACGCTTCATCGTTTCTTCGCGGTACTCATCGAACGCGCGGTTGCCGCTCGTTGAAAAACCGGAGCTATAAGCGCGCGATTCCGTGCTGTGTTTGGCTGAGTGGCGATCCCACCGCTCTGCCATGCGTGCCTGCCAATTGCTCTTATCGCCGTGCCATCCGCAACCCATGCGTCCACTCCAGATTAAAAAAGCCAAAACTGCGAGCCCAATGGGCCAGAACAGGATGAAACTGACGACCATCAAACCGAGCCACGCCGGCTTGCCCCATTCGTCGAGTTTTATGACCATCTCGTTCATTGCACCCTCACTCCGTTGTTCAGGACGATTAATGTGAATGTTTATTACATTCACATATGTGGCCTGGACGTGGCCGGTCGTCAAGACGTGGGAGTGAAAAATTTAGGGGCAAGGGAAGAACGCGAAATGCGAGGCCGCGCGGGCGTTATGCCTTCGGCGACGGCACGCCGAGGCCATCCAAGTAAATAAGAGTCGCCGCTTCGAGCAGCTCCTCGGGGCGCATGGGGATCGGGCGGCGGGCGCGGTCGCCGCGGCCGAACAGGGCTGCGATGCCATGCGACAGCGACCAGATGTGCAGCGCCATCATCATCGCCGGGGGTCGTTTGTCCTTTGGCATCGTGGCGAGTACGGCTTCGCAGGCATCGCGCAGAACGGCGAAGGCTTTGTCGCCTTCGGCGCGGGTTCCGGGGTAATCCGCGAGGCATAGGCCGGATTCGAACATCGCAGAGAAGTAGGCGGGCTGGGCGCGCGCGAACTCGATGTAGGCGGCGCCGACGCGATCGAACGCGATGCGCGGCGACGGTGCGCCATTGTTCCAGGCCTTGGTAAGCGCGGCCGCAAACGCCGAGAACCCTTGCTGGGCGACGTCAGCAATCAGCGCATCGCGGTCGCGGAAATGGCGGTAGGGAGCGGCGGGTGAGACGCCTGCGGCGCGTGCGGCTTCCGCAAAGGTGAAGCCGGCCGGACCCTTTTCGGAGATGAGATCGAGAGCCGCTTTGATCAACGCCTCACGTAGGTTGCCATGATGGTAACCCCGCTTCGCACCCGGATCGTTGCCTTTGCCCCAGCTCATGGCGCCGCTTGTAGCGCAGTTTCTAGCCGATGGCACCGGGCGGGCGAGATCCGCGTATCTTTCACGGTGCCGTAGGGCGTACATGAGGCTTGCCTTCGCAAGCCGTTGTACGCCGATGGATTGGAGAACCATGTGGTGCACGACCGGCGGACAACGGTTCGCAGGAAGCCGAACCTTTTGTCCCCACTATGGACTACCCGCGCGAACCCTCAAACGCCGCGATGTGGCGGGCGAGATCCGCGTACTCGGCGCACGTCGCCCCGCAGCGGGTTTCGATTTCAGCGAGCTGCGCCTTGGCTTTCAATGGCTCACCTCTGGTCAAATACGCTTCGCCGAGATAGGCGCGCGCCACAGAGTAGTTCGGGTTGAGGGCAATCGCTTGCGCATAGAACGGCAGCGCAGCCTCGACATCGCCGAGCTTGCGGGTGGCAAAACCGATGTAGGTCAGCACGCGATCGGTTTTGTCCTTGGCGAGTGTGAGGTAACCCAGCGCTTCGGCGTAGCGGCCGGTCTTGGCGAGCCAGTAGCCAGCGTAGAACAACTCAGCGTCGCGAAGTTTTGCGGAGGCGGCACCCAGACACGACTGCCAAGCGAGTGACGCCTTGGCGTGCACATCGCATACCGCACTTGCGGGGCCATTGTCCTTAGCGACGGCCGTTTGCGCTTGAAGTGACGACGCGCTGCCGCCAAGCAAAACGGCGGCGCAGAGCGCGCAGGCCAATCGCAGTCCTAACGGCGATGCTGTCATCTTGAAATCCCCTCAGGCCCCACAGCCAAACGGCCCCGGGCAACATACTTCGGGGCCGAATGTGCCTCAGCGCGGCGTGTGCGCCAAGGGGTCTATTGCCGCAAGGTGTGGACGCGGACGGTGATGACCCGTCAACTGTCTTTGCCAGCTTTGGTAACGAAGGCCGAGATATGCCCGGCGAGATGGACGTAGGCCGTGCAGGACGTGCCGCACCGTTGTTCGATCTCGGTCAGCTGACCGCGCGCACTGGCAACGTCACCCTTCGACAGATACGCTTCGCCCAGATACTCGCGCGCCAAAACGAAGTTCGGGTTGATCGCGAGTGCCCGCGCGTAATAGGGGAGTGCTGCGTCCACGTTGCCGAGTTTACGCGTGGCAAAGCCGGTCGCGTTCAAGATTTTGGGGTCATTCGGGTTGGCGGCCATCGCCAATACGGTCAGCGACTGTGCATATTGGCCCTGCCGCGCCATCCAATATGCGGCGTTGTAAATCTCGTCATCGGTCGCAGCACCGCGGCTCGGCTTGCACGCCGGTTTGTCCTTGTTCGCGGCCTTTTTGCAATCAACCTTGGGCTTGGGTCCGAAGTCGGCGGAGGCGGCGGCCGGGAGCAGCGCGAGCGCGGCTGCGGCGACGACAGCAAACATAGGTTGGGCAAACTTCATGGGATCTGATCCTTTGTGTCCAATTCCATCACACCCCAACGCCAAAGCACTTTAGCCTGACGCGGCTGACCCGTAAACGCTCGCATTGAGACATTCGATCTCTGTCACGCCCGAAAATGCTGAGACCGGGTCACCGGGTTGCCATGTTTCAGCATGAGCATTTGGCGAAGTCTCGAATCGCGCAATGGCTGGTGACAGACTCTAAAGTGGCCTGGAGCACTTGACACGGCAACGAAGAGGCGAACCACAGTGTTCTGGCGCAAGAAGAGTGAAGGATTTGAGTGGCAGGAATATGTGCGCACGACGATCTTGCTGCGCCGGAAAGACCGCCACAACAAATTGGAAGCCGCCAAGCAGGCCGCCGTTGACGGCCTCAAGGACGCTGGCCGCCGCAGCGTTGAGGCCGGCGCCGTTGGAGCGAAAGCTGCGGGCTCATCGCTGTGGTCAGGCGGCCTCTGGCTGGCTTCCGCGCCCGTCAAAGCACTTTCGGCGGCGTGGATGGTTGGATCGCCGCTGCTTGCGGCCGTGCGAGAGCGAATGGCGGTTCACTTGGCGCCGGCGGCGAGCCTTTTGAACAGACCCTTAGTTTTTCGCGCGTTGATCGCTGTTGCGGTACTCGCTGGCGTTGCAGCATTGGCACGCACGCTTCAATTCGGTTTTGATGGCGACGCGCAAATCGCGGCATCGCTCGCAGGCATCGCGGCCGGTCTGATTTGCCTCGCAAGAATTTTTGATCCAAATCGAACACCGTCCGCCGGACGGTTTTCGGCAGCTCTCCAGCGCGCCGCCCAATCCGTAACGGATTTACGCCAGTCCCTTCCGGTCCCATCGCTCAACACCGGCACTCTGGCCATCGGCGCAGCTTGTGTGTTTGCCGCGGGAATGATCTGGTTGGCACTTCCCGCACTGCCCCGGTTGGCACAGACCTTGACATCAACCGCGGCCCCCGCAGCCACGATTTCGGGAACGGTCACGGTGGTGTCGGCCCACACGCTCCGCGTCGCAGGTTCGCTGATCCAGCTTGCCGGTGTCGAAACACCTGACGAAAACCAAACTTGCCTACGCGACGGGCAAAAGCCTTGGCGATGTGGTGCAGCCGCCAAGGCCGCGCTGGAGCGTTTGGCGCGTGGCCGCAAAGCAGAGTGCGTTGGCACTCCGGGCGGCGGTGACGCCGGGGCAACCGAGACCACCTGCACCGTGAACGGCAAAGACATCGGCGCGGAGCTGGTCCGCACCGGTTTTGCCTTCTCGTCACCAGGATTGCTGTCATCAAGTTACGCGGCGGAGGAAGACGAAGCCAAAGGAGCCAAAGCGGGTCTGTGGGCCGGTACCGCCGAGCGCGCTGCCGACTGGCGCGCGCGGATTTGGAACGAAGCCAGCCGGGCTGCACCCGGCGGGTGCCCGATCAAAGGGCGCGTGACATCGGGATCGCGGGTCTATGTACTGCCGTGGTCATCCGGCTACAGCAAGGTCACTGTGCGCGAAGCGCGCGGCGAGCGCTGGTTTTGCAGCGAAGATGAAGCGCGCACTTCTGGGTGGAGCCCTGTCGAGCGATCTTGAGGCACTCACGACCGATATGATTTGGGGGGCGGGACACTGCTCCCCACAAAAAGGCCCGCGGTCGGGGGGGACCGCGGGCGCACAAACATGGCACCTCTAGGGGGGGGTAGGTGGGACGGCGCCACGTCTACTCTCCATAAAACACCTTTTCCCAAGGTTGCGCAAGATCCGGAACTATCATTTTTTCTTCTGCGTTAATATTGAATGCAGGCTGACGATAGTAAGACATGGTTAAAGATTGGCCATGTGCAAGTTGTTGGATAGAATTCAGCCACGCCACTGCATCCCCAATACCTATCGATCAAAGCGGCCCGTTTTGGCGCTGCGCTTGGTCCCGGCCAGAGACAAGCCAGCGCATCACAATCGTGCAAGCCAGCAAGGCGGGGACATAGGCACACACGGTTGCCGAGGGTCCGAATGCGGCGCCAAAACCAGCGAATCCAGGATTGAATTGGGACACAGCCCACTCACCCGCAAGTGTGACGGGCCAAACGTGCAGGGCCAGCGCCGCTGCACCGACCGCGTCTCTGGTGCCAAACACAAAGTCGCTCAGCAGGAGCAGGCCCCCTGCGAGATAAAGTCCAGCCACGAGATTGGCGAATGTCTGGCGTGTGATGTCCATCGTGCCGTCATGGTAGCGGGTCGCTCACATGACGGCAAATCTACGTCGACTATTGCCAGCGCAAACTGAAGGGCGAGAGGCGAACGACAGAGTCTTTTGGTGCCATGCCCGAAATATTGATGCCGCCGTAAGCCACATCAACCAGGACGCCTGCGACGAGAATGCCATCCTCATCCCGCAACTTCTTATCCTTAGCTTCAACGATCAGTTGGCCGTCGATCCACATCCGCACGATACCGTCCGACTTCTCAGGTGCGTTCAAAACGATCTCTTGATCGACACTCATCCAACGGCCAGTTGTCAGTTTGCGGCCAGTCTTGCCCATCGGGGTGACCTTCCATCCGGCTTCGCCAGGTGACTGCATCACAACAAGAACTTTGCCGTCTTTGCCCCACGACAGGCGCGTTCCAAAGCCCGTGCCCTTTTCGGCTTCTGATCGAGGATCGAAACTCGAACCGCTGAACAAGCCGGGCAGCATCCCATTGGAGGAAAAATCAAAATCTTCCGGCAGCCACACGTCGTAATGCAGACAGGCAGACGTTGCGCTGGTCATTTCAATGGGTGTCCAGCGGAATCCAATACCGCCGCGGGGGATGGCTTCGTCGAACCCATTGCCAGTCCCTTTGTGCAGGCTGACTTCGAGAATCTCCGTGGATGGCGCATCGCTCGACTCGACAATCTTGGCGTTCTGCAGCATGCCCCATTCGTTGGAACCGACGCGGGCTTGAAACTCGATGGGTGACATGATGGCGCCATCGCTGTTTCGCAACGTCAATTGTGTTGCCCCGGAGTAGCGGGCTTCACACAGCGCCTCCACATCCGGCGATATGAACGAATTGGCGATGTACGCCGAGGCAATTAGAATTGCCGAGATGCCAGAGATATTCGCAACTAATTTCAGCGGGATCGTCATGTCAAACTCCAAACCTTGAGTTAGCTGCGGAAGGCGCGATTGACGTTGCGCATGATGGGATCGATGAGTTGGTCCAGAAGTGTTCGCTGCCCGGTCATGAGCAGGACTTCCGAGCGCATGCCAGGTTGCAGAGCAACCTGCTTGGCGATTTCAAGCCGTGTGTCGTCAAGTTCGACACGGGCAATGAAGTAGGGAGCGCCTGTGCGTTTATCTTCGACGCTGTCGGCCGACACCCAGGCGAGCTTACCGGCCAGCGGCCGCTGCTCACGCCAGCTCAGGGCCGTCAACCAAACCTTGGCGGACATTCCCGGCTTGACGTTTTCAATCTGATTGGGCGATAGACGGCCTTCAATCACCAGCCGATCATCTGCCGGCACGATGTCGGCCACGCTATCACCGGGCTGGAGAACAGCACCGGCTGTTGCGACGCGCAGATTGAGGATCCGGCCAGCGACTGGCGCCCGCAAGACACTGCGCTCCAATTCTTGTTCCGCAACCGAGATGCGGGCAGCTAACCCTGCTGTCTCTTTTTCGACTTCGGCGACTTGCCGCTGGAGCGCCAAGACGCGGGACCGGGCCGCCAACTTGCGTTCCATCAAGTCGGCCATGGTCGCGGCTTCAAGGCGAGCCAGTTCAAGCTGTCTCGCAGCCGCTTCAGACTGCGCCTTCAGTGCGCCGATCTGCTCGTCGACGGCGCGGGTATCGAGCGTGATGAGAACGTCACCAGCCCGGACCTGTTGTCCTTCGACGACGTGAACACGGGCGACAGTACCGCCGCGTTGATGTTGAACGGGCTTGATTTTGCCTTCGACAACGATCGTTCCAGGCAGTCCGACACCTTTGTCGATGGGAACATAAGCTGCGGCGCCGAGCCCCGCTCCGAAGAACAGCACCACCGCGAACAGCCCCGCCCTGACGGGCAAGCTAACATCCAACACCGGCATAGGCCGGCGTCCGGTCAACTGACCTGTAGCGTGATGCAGAGCGTTGGTTGCCGGTTCCATTCTAGTGCAATCCTGCTGATGCCGATGCCGCGGCCGCCCGCTTTTCATCAATGCGTTGTTTGACATCGAGACTTGGACCGAAAGCTTGCACAGCGCCTTCATTGAGCACCACCACGTCGTCGGTCAGCTGCAGAAGGCGCGGATCCTGCGTGGCCAAAACCAAACCGAAGCCGCTGGCCTTCAAGTCTGTGAGAACAGCCATCAGGCGGCGCAGACCTGCGCCATCGAGGCCGATTTCAGGTTCATCAAGGACGATGATCTTTGGCTCACCAAAAACGGCGCGGGCGAACGCCACAGCACGGCGCTCGCGCACGGCAAGCCCCGATCCGCCGGGACCCACGGCCGTGTCATAACCCTGCGGGAGCGATTGAAGCGTCTCGTGGACGCCGGCCTTCAGTGCCGCATGAGCGACCGTCATGACGCTGGCATCGCCGAAGCGCGCAATATTCTCGTGGACCGTGCCCTCAATCAACGACGGCTCGTCGGGCATGTACCCAACGGGGGGCAGCGTTTCGCCGCGCTGCCACTTGGCAACAGGTATTCCGTCCAAGTCTGCACTGCCAGACGTCGGGGCAACTGCACCTGCGATCATACCGGCGAGTGTCGACTTACCCGCGCCGTTAGGCCCAACGATGCCCAGGCAGCGGCCGGGTTCAAGTGTAAAGGAGACAGAGCGCAGCGCCGGTGTTTTGCGGCCCGGGTGATAGAACGTGGCGTCGCGAAGTACAATTTGCCCGCGGATGGATGTGCCGGCAGACCCGAGCTTTGGCACCATCGCGTCGGCTGGCAGGGCTTTCAGACGGCCGTAAGCCGCCCACGCCGACTGCAGCGCCTTCATGGACCCGACAAGATTTTCAAGCGGCGCCAGCGCGCGCGCCATCAGAATTGCGGCAGCGACGAGAGCGCCGGGCGCCAGTTCGCCTTGAACGACCAACCAGGCTCCCAGACCATACAGCGCGATCTGCGAGCCCAGGCGCACTTGGCGCGACAGCGAGCGGATCACACTCGACCGCTTGCCGATGGAGTAGGCACTGGAAATGTGTGAGCGGTTGAAGATTTCCCACTGAGACGACGCACCCCTGGCCAGACCGAGAGCACCAGCAAACTGCGCGTTACCGGCAATCGTCGACCACCATTGCTGGGTCCGCTCGGCTGCGCGCGCCCGTTCCAGCTCCAAACGGCCGGTTAACAAACTTTGAAGAACAGCCGCAGCCGCCAACAGCAGAATACACGCGACCGAAGCGGCACCAATCATCGGGTGCAGCGCGAACAGTGCGATAACGAAAATGGGAACCCAAGGAGCGTCAAACAGCGGCGTCACCGCCGAACTCGCCAACACGCCACGGAAGCGCTCCAGCGCACTGGCATCCTGACGGAGCTCAGCTCCGGAGGTGCCCAGTTTTACGCCGTTCTCGAGAATGTACTGGCCGAGCTCGTGATCCAGCCACAAGCTGGCGCGCAGCAGGATCATATCCCGCGCGATTTCGATGACCGACAGCGTCAGGATCGCAGCACCGGCAATCAATGACAGCAACACGAGGGTTTCGATGCTGCCCAAGGGCACCACCGTTTCAAACACCTGCAGTGTGTAGAGCGGCGTTGCCAGCATCAAAACATTGATGCAGCCGCTGAACAGGAACGCCGTGAACAACGCACGGCGCACCTGCTTCAGCATCCGCCTCGAGGTACGCATTACATGATCCTAGAGGTACGAACGACAGGCCAGTCGCAGGAATATCCCGCGTCCGGATAGTTCGACATTAGGGGTAAGGTCTAAACGATCTACGAACCATATCCGCGATTTCTGCCGCGTTTGGATCCGTGCGCCTTAACAATTGCTTTACGCGCGTCCTGGTGTGGATCGATTACGCCAGGATCATCCCATCAGCGAGCCATGTGCCGGCTGTCGCGCCATGCACGCCGTCCAACATCGCGATGTCGACGAACGTCGATCCGATCTTCACGGACAGCATCGACCCTTGAGCGCTGTCGGTGAAATGAACGACCGTATCGATGTTGGCACCCGGGAAGGCCTTTGTGAATTCCCGCAGATCAAGAACATCG
>JANOFU010000052.1:0-55185 GCA_031413815.1 Hyphomicrobium sp.
CCCCTACGCGTCGCGCAGATCCGGGACCCAGCACAAAACTGCCGAAGGCACAAAAATCATGACGGCTTCGCCGCCATCTCTCCTGGGTCCCGGCTCTCGCCGCGAAGGACGTCTCGGCCGGGATGACAGAAATATGGGATCGGATCATCGCGGAGTGCGGAAGCCGTGAAAAGAGGGGGCATGACCCGAACCGTGGCGCGGTTTATGCGATACATTCGCGAAACTCGATGGTTCAGGATCGTGTCCCCTGACGGCACGGATATGACGACACGGACCGAGCGCAATGTCGCGACCCCATTCCTGATGCTGATCCGAGACCCAGAACCCGTCATTCCCATCAAAAACAGCGCTTGCAAGACCTTCAATCCGCTGAAAACTCCGCCCCTCTTTCCCCCACGCCGCCAATCAGTCTATAAGACGCCCAACCACGAACACGCCGACTTAGCACAGTGGTAGTGCACCTGATTTGTAATCAGGGGGTCGCAGGTTCAAATCCTGCAGTCGGCACCATTTTTTCCACGCATCCACTCACCATGTGTCCGGACACAGGAAGGACGCCACCGCTCCCCATGACCGATGGCCGCCACCCGCCGATCCTAACGTCCGCCCGCGCCCTGTTGATGTCTTACGACGTCCTGTTCTGTGACGTGTGGGGGGTTGTCCACGACGGCCACACGGCGCTAGCGGGAGCCATGCGCGCGTTGACCGCGTTCCGCAAAGCCGGCGGCACCGTCATTCTCGTTTCGAACGCGCCTGTTCCCACCCACCGCGTGGCCGCCATGCTCGACAGCCGCAACGTGCCTCGCGACGCCTGGGATGACATCGTCTCATCGGGCGCCATCGCGTTGAAGCATGTCACCGAGCGCGGCTACAAGCGCGTGCATTACATCGGCCCGCGTGAACGCGATGCGGCGTTCTTTTCCAGTTCATCCGCTAAGCCAGCAGACCTGGGCGATGCCGAAGCGATTGTCTGCACCGGCTTGACCGATGACATCAACGAGACCGTCGATAGCTACGAGCCGCTCCTGAAGCAGGGCGTCGCCCAGGGTTTGACGTTCGTGTGCGCCAATCCCGATTTCGTCGTCGATGTCGGCGGCACGTTGTATTTGTGTGCCGGGGCACTCGCCGATCGCTACGAACATCTCGGCGGCACCGTGTTCTGGGCTGGCAAGCCACACCCTTCGGCGTACCGCACGGCGCACACGCGCGCCCAAGAGCTGCGCGGCGACCCCGTTCCTGGATCGCGCATTCTGGCCATTGGAGACGCTGTGCGCACCGATTTGAAAGCGGCACAGAATGCCAACATCAATGCCCTGTTCATCACATCTGGCATCCATCGTCACGACACCATGGACGGCGACGTCATCAATCGCGCCAAACTCTCACGCATCTTGACACCCGATGCGCCCGGAGCTGTCGCTGTCATGGCGCACCTGGATTGGTAGAAAGTTCATTCTCTCAATGATTGACGATGTTCAGGGCCAACTGATCAAGGAAGCCGCCGGCAAGCGCGCCCGCAATGGCGATGTGATCGAAGCGCTGTCGGGGTGGCTCGAAGGCCGCAAATCCATCGAGGTGGTTGACCTGCGCGCTGGCATCGGCGCCAACGTCCGCGCGTTGGCTCCACTTCTGCCGCTGGACCAGACCTGGACGCTGCTCGCCCGTGATGCCGCAGAAGCCGATGCCGCGCGCGACCACCTCACCCGCTGGGCACCAGCTTACAAGACCGACGGTAACATCTTAAAGCTGGCACGAGAAAGCCTGCGGCTCGACATTGAGTTCGTCGTCGCCGACGTGGTGCGCGACCTTAGTGCGGCATTCAAGAAAACACCCGCACTCGTCACTGTCAGCGGCGACGCTGTGCGCTATCCCGCCGCCATCATTCGCAAACTCGCAGCCGCCACTGCGGGGCGCAAAGCCATCTTCTACGCCAACCTTGTTTATGACGGCCGTTTGCGCTTCTCGCCCCACCACGCGGCCGACAGCGCCATCACTGCCGCATACCATCGCACACTGATGCGCGACGATGGCGCGGGCCCAGGTACCGGCCCCCTCGCCGCTTCTGAACTGTCCGAACAATTTCGCCATTGCGACTACACGGTGATCGAAGGCCCGAGCCCCGTATGGCTGCGCGCACCAGAAGCGCCGCTCATGCGCCTCATTCAAAACCAGATGGCCGAAGCCCAACGTATCGTGGCGAAGGGTCATGACAAAATGATCGACACGTGGCTTGCCCGCCCGCGATCCGCGCTCGAAATCAGCCAGACCGATCTGCTTGCATTGCCGACGTAGTCAAAACGGGGCCAGGTAACCCAAAAGGTGCCTGACCCCGTCAATCAACCTACACGTCAAATCTTATGCGACATCCGAAGGCGCTTGGTATCGAGATAGGCTTTGTTATGCGTACTCGGGCTGATCACCAGCGGGATCCGCTCGGCAATTTCGATGCCGGCCTGCTCAAGGGCTTCGAGCTTGTCCGGGTTGTTGGTCATCAGGCGGATCTTGGGCATGCCAAGATCGATCAGGATCTCGCCCGTGAACGCATAGTCGCGCGCATCGATCGGCGCGCCCTGCTCCAAATTGGCATCGACCGTGTCGAGGCCCTGATCCTGCAGCGCGTAGGCCTTGATCTTCTTGAACAGTCCAATGCCGCGCCCTTCCTGGTAGGGCAGATAAATCAGCACACCCAGCGGCGCAGCCGTGATGCGCTCCAACGCAGCCTTCAGCTGAGCATGACAATCGCAGCGCAGCGAATGGAACACGTCGCCCGTCACGCAACCCGAGTGGACGCGCACCACCGGAATCTCGTCCGCTGCAACGCCTTCGCCCCGCTGCACCAGCGCGACCGCCTGCGTGTCGTCCTCGCGCCCCTGATAGGCATGCGCTTCAAGGCGCAACTCACGGCCATCAAACTCGATCGGCAGCGATGTCTGCGCCGACCAGTCAATGCCAAGATTTACCGATTTCAGCGTACGCGACGCCATGTCATCCTCCGGATGCACAGGGCCAAGCCTGCGCTTCCTCAGCTTGTGCCGCATCATCGGACGTTACTGGCGACCGGACCTGACGGCGGCAACGGATAGGCGAGAGACCATGACGCCCGGCCCTTGCTTCTGCAAGGCCTTAGGCGGTCACGCCCGCGCCGTAAACGACCATCAGCGAGCGAGATTGACGCGGGCCGTTCGCCGTCCCATATCTGGCGCAGATCTGGGTTGTATGACGGCGGCACAGGTCAGCGTCTTCAATTGTTGTGGAGCTCCCATTTCCCCCATTCGACAGGCCGCCGTGTCCTCCCTAACCATCAGGATCGTTGTGAGGCTCGGCCTTTTGGCGCTCACAGTCGTGTTTGCAGCCTGGCCCGCCGATGCGGCACCCAAGCGGTCCGAAGCTGCCATCGAAGCCGCCGTCGAGCGGCTTTTGCGTCGCATGACGCTCAACGAAAAGATCGGGCAATTGCATTTCCCATCTTTGGCGTTTCCGCGCGAAGGCCAAATCGAGGCTGTCCGCCGCGGCGAAATCGGCGCCATGCTCAATGTTGCCAATCCCGAGTACATCCGTGAGCTGACCGCAGCGGGCCAGCAATCCCGTCTCAAGATCCCGCTGCTCTTCGCCATTGACGCGATCTATGCGCTGAAGATCACGTTTCCCCCGCCCATTGCCTGGGCCGCCACCTGGCGCCCTGACCTCGCCGAAGCCGCCGCCGAAAAGGTCGCCCAGGAAGCAGCAAGCCTCGGCATCAACTGGACCTTCGCGCCGATGGTTGATGTGTCGCGCGATCCGCGATGGGGCCGCGTCATCGAAGGGGCCGGAGAAGATGTCTTTCTCGCCACCGCCTTTGCCGCCGCGCGCGTGCGCGGCTACCGCAACGGCGGGCTGGCGACCTCCGTCAAACACTTCGTCGGCTACGGCGCGCCTGAAGGCGGACGTGACTACAATGGCGCGGAGATCTCCACCCCGGATCTCTACGACCGCTACCTGCCACCATTCCGTGCCGCCATTGAAGCGGGCAGCGACACGGTCATGGCCTCGTTCAACACCATCAACGGCGTGCCCGTCACCGCCAACCGCGAATTGATCACCGGCCTATTGAAACAGCGCTTGGGCTTTGACGGCATTGTCACCTCTGACTTTGTCGCCATCGGCGAACTGATCAACCACGGCGTCGCCGCCAACTTGAGTGACGCGGCCGGCATCGCCATGCGGGCGGGCGTCGATCTCGACATGGAAAGCAATGCTTACGCGCGCCACCTCGCCGCCGAAATCCGCGCCGGACGCGTATCCGCCAAACTGGTCGACGACGCGGTCCGCCGCGTCCTGCGCGTCAAGATGCGGCGCGGATTGTTTGATGCTCCAGGTGTTCCCGCGCTGCCCAAGCAAGTCGACGAAACGCAGGTGCGCGACACAGCCCGCCAGGTCGCGCGCGAGAGCTTCGTGCTGCTGAAGAATGACGCCCAGCGCCTGCCTGTCACGCCGTCTGTGACATCGATTGCACTGATCGGCCTGGCCGCCGACACCACCGCAAACGACCATTCCTGGTACGGCCCCGCGGGATACGACAAACCCAAGGCCGAGACCTTGCGCGAGGCCATCGCCGCACGTTTGCGTCCGGGTCAGACGCTCAACTACGCCAAGGCCTTCGCCGATCCATGCGGACGCGCGTTCGCGGACAAGCAAGACGCCTTATGGGCCGCCCGCAAGTCTGATCTCATCGTGTTCGTTGCCATTGAAGACTGCGAAATCCAAGGCGAAGGCACGTCGCGCACCAAGCTCGATCTCTCCGGCGTCCAGCAGGAAATGTTGGAAGCGCTCGCTGCCACCGGCAAACCAATTGTGCTCGTGGTCGAAACCGGGCGGCCGCTGACGCTCACCTCAGCTGAGAAATACGCCGATGCGATCCTGGTGACGTGGCATCCCGGCACCGAAGGCCGCACCGCTGCGGCAGAAGTTCTATTGGGAGAGTTCGCCCCGTCAGGCAAATTGCCCATGACCTTCCCGCGCGCCGTCGGCCAGATCCCGATTGCCTACAACAGCCTGCCGACCAGCCGGCCCTGGACCGGCAGCCGGTACACATCCGGCTACGTCGATGAGCGCGTGACACCGCTTTACCCGTTCGGCCACGGCCTCAGCTACACTGATTTTGCCTACGAAAACGTCATGTTGAGCAATTCGAACCTGAAACGCGATGGCGACATCGAGGTCGCCGTGACCGTGCGCAATGCCGGCTCACGCAAGGGCACCGAGGTGGTGCAGCTCTACACACGGCAACGTGTTGCCAGCCGCTCGCGGCCCGTGAAGGAGCTCAAGGGATTTGCAAAGGTTGAGTTGAAACCCGGCGAAATACGGGTCGTGCGCTTCAAACTCGCCGCCAGCGACCTCGGCTTCCACGATGGCGATGGGACGCTACGAATTGAAACCGGACCCTTCAAACTCTTCGCCGGGGGAAGCTCCGATGCGACCCTCTCCACTGAGTTCGAGATGGTGAAGTGAAACTGGGCCCTCTTTCCTCCGTCATCCCGCACGAAGCGCGCCCACTTGCGCGCGAGATGCGGGACCCAGCGTAAAATGTGCCAAAGGCACCGAAAGTGCTTTTGCGATAGGGGTTATTACGCTGGGTCCCGGCTCAGCGCTCGGGCTAGTGCAGGGCCCGAGCTTGGCCGGGATGACGGAGTGGTGGGGAGAGTTGTGGGGTTATGTGACCTTCGTGCCCGGAAGCCGGTGATCCTGCACGCCACCGGGGGCGAGCTTCGGGCGCACGCTCGAAATCATGCCGCTGTTAACCCCCGCCCAGCCGATCTCGCCGGATAACCGGCCGTATTCGATCTTCGGGCAGCGGTTCATCACCACTTGAAATCCTGCGGCTTCGGCGAGGCTCGCGGCCTCATCATTGCGCACGCCGAGCTGCATCCAGATCACGCTGGCCCCGAGTTTATGTTTATTTATGATCGCCTCGCGCACGATCTCAAGCGCGGCGTCCGAGTTGCGGAACATATCAACCACATCGATCGGGCCCGGCACATCCGCCAGCGTTGCGTAAACCTTCTGACCCAGGATCTCCTGCCCCGCCAAACCGGGATTGACCGGCACAATCGAGTAGCCCTTGCCGATCAGATACTTCATCGCGAAGTAACTTGGCCGGCTGGTGTTGGCCGACGCGCCGACGAACGCGAACGACCGCACACGGCCGAGCACGCCCGCAATGAACTCGTCGCTGTAGCTGTTGTGACTCATGTCGGTTTATCGGGCGGCGGCGGAAGTTGAATGCGACCTGTGGCATCCAGCTGCCAGAATGGATTGTGCGCCACTTCCCACAAATGCCCGTCGGGATCAGAGAAGTAACCGGAGTAGCCACCCCAAAACACTTTCTGAGCGGGCTTCAAGAGCTTCGCGCCCGCAGCGACGGCCTCGGCTAGAACTTCGTCCACTTCGGCATCGCTCGACACGTTGTGCGCCAGCGACACGCCAGAAAACCCGGATGCGCTATTGGGCACGTGCGCATCCCCCGCGAGGGCCGCACGGCCAAACAGTCCAAGCACGACACCGCCCGCATCAAAGAACGTCACGCCGTCGCTTGAATCCTGAGAGGCCTTGAAGCCGAGTGCTTCGTAGAACTGCCTGCCGCGCACCATGTCGGCAACGCCCAGAGTGATCAGCGTAACGCGCGGCTGCATCGGCCTAACAGCCCTTCCACTCAGGGTGCCGCTTTTCCAGGAACGCGCCGATACCTTCTTCGGCGTCGGCGATTAGCATGTTGTCGACCATCACTTGGGCGGCATAGTCGTAGGCGGCACCGAGCGGTTGCTCGATCTGCCGGTAGAACGCCGCCTTGCCGATCGCGACCGTTGCGGGCGACTTGGCCGCGATCTGACGCGCCATCACCATCGCCTCATTCATCACGCCATCCGGCGCGACAACGCGATTGACGAGGCCATAGTCTGCCGCCTCTTTCGCGCTGAGCAAGTCGCCGAGCAGCAGCATTTCCATGGCGCGTTTCCGTGACACGTTGCGCGACAACGCCACCATCGGTGTCGAGCAGAACAGCCCGATGTTGACGCCCGGCGTGCAGAATTTCGCTGTTTCCGACGCCACCGCCAGATCGCAGGTCGCCACCAACTGGCATCCGGCGGCGGTAGCCATGGCGTGAACCGCCGCAATCACTGGCTTGGGGCAGGCCACGATCACCTGCATGAGGTCCGCACATCGCGTCATTGTTTCTGTAAAGAACGCACGGCCCCGGTCTGCATCGGCGCGGCGCGCGGTCAGTTCTTTCAAATCGTGGCCGGCACAGAACACAGGACCTTCAGCCGCAAGGACAATAGCTGACACGCTGCGATCGGACCCCAGTTCGCTGATCGCGGCGTGAAGTGCGGCCATCATCGCCAGCGACAGGCTGTTGCGCGCCGCGGGCCGGTTCAGACGGACGACGGCAATGCCCACTTCCGGCCGCGTGACGAGCACCAGGTTTCCCGCGGTACTCGCTGTCTTACCGGCTGGCTCAACACGCTCTTGCATGTTCACGTCTCCTACGGAGCTGGTGTGGCTGGGGCAGGATCTGCGGGCTTGGCTTCAGGGGTTGCAGGTGCGGCGTCTGCAGGCTTTTCTGCCGGTGCGGGTGCTGCGTCTGCCGGAGGACTGTCGCCAGCCGCATCGACGATCAGCTTCTCGAGGTCACCCTGGTACTTCTTGACGATATCAATATTGCCTTTGTGCTGAAGCGGCTGTGCAGCGGCAATTTCCTGGGTGAGATCATCGACCGCCAGCTTCTTGTCTTCCTCCGGGATCGTGGTGTCCTTTTTGATGTCCTCAAGCTCGGTCTTCATCTTCTCGATCGGGTCCGTGTAGGTCCCCGCTTTGCGATCGAGCCCATCAAGTACCAGCGTGATGTTGGCGCCGACATCTTCAAACTCGGCGAACCCTGCAAATCCGTGCTTCTTCGAAATGGTCTCTAGTTCGCCGAGTAGAGAGTCATTCGGCTTGTCGCCGCCCTCAAGCAACTTGCCGGCCAATGGCTGGAAGTCCTTCTGCGCGGCGATGAAGGCCGCCACTTGCTGATCCGTCAGCGCCATCTGCTTCATTTCCTGAGCCTGCAGCGGCGCAAGTGGCGCAAATACCAGCACAAACAGAGCAAGCGCGCGCAGCGCAATCGACTGGTTCGTCTTCGTCATGGGCTTTAGGCCTCCTCGAAACGTCGGGATCGACTCGAAAACATGCAATATCGACGGCACTTGGACGCGAAGACTAGGACCGCAATATGAAACGGGATCGGTAGACCGATCCTTTTGATAGCGATCCCCACCGGATCAAGCAATAAGCGCGCCCCAGGCAGACCGCAGAGCTCTGTTATGAGGTATTATTATACCATTATTGGTGTATTATAATACCTCATCTGAGTTATCGCGGTTTTTGCGAGATTTTCTGCCAATCCGGCGCCATATTTCTTGACAGGATTTGTGGCGTGGCGTACTCCCCGCGCAACCCAGGGCGCAAGCAACGGGGTCTGCCCCGGCGTGACGGTTGCGTCGTGCCGGTTCGGCGGAGAAAGAGATTTCAATCCCCCACGGCAGGAGCGCTGCCCCCATGAAAACCTACGTCGCCAAAACGGGCGAAGTGGAAAAGAGCTGGATCCTGATCGATGCCGACGGTCTCGTCGTTGGCCGTCTCGCCGCTCTCATTGCCACACGTCTCAAAGGCAAACACAAAGCCATCTACACCCCGCACGTGGACTGCGGCGACAACATTGTCGTGGTCAACGCCGAGAAGGTCGTGTTCACCGGCAACAAGCACGAAGACAAAGTGTACTACCGCCACACGGGATATCCCGGCGGCATCAAGGAAACCTCGCCACGCCGTATCATCGAGGGCAAGCACCCTGAGCGCGTCATCGAAAAAGCGGTTGAGCGCATGCTGAAGCGCGGCCCCCTGATGCGCCAGCTGATGCGCAATCTGCGCGTCTACAAGGGCGGCGAACATCCGCATACCGCGCAGAACCCGGCGAAAATCGATATCGCCAAGCTCAATCGCAAGAATTCGAGGGCTTGATCAAGATGACAACCGAAGCAAAATCATTGAGCGACCTCGGCGCGATCAAGACAGCCGCGCCCGTTGAAGCTCCCGTTCACGTCCAGAAGCTCGACAAAATGGGCCGCGCGTACGCCACTGGCAAGCGCAAGAACGCTGTCGCCCGCGTCTGGATCAAGCCCGGCAAAGGTCTCATCACGGTCAACGAAAAGGAGTACAAAAAGTACTTCGCGCGGCCCGTTCTGCAGATGCTGTTGCAGCAGCCTCTGAATGCGGCCGCCCGCTCGACGCAATACGACATCCGCGTGACAGTTGCCGGTGGTGGCCTCTCGGGCCAAGCCGGTGCGGTGCGTCACGGCATTTCGAAGGCGTTGACCTACTTCGAACCCGACCTGCGCGGTGTTCTCAAGAAGGGCGGCTTCCTGACCCGCGACAGCCGCATCGTCGAACGCAAGAAGTACGGCCGTATGAAAGCCCGCCGCAGCTTCCAGTTCTCGAAGCGCTAACCGGCTTACCGGCGCTTTTGCGACACACTCAGACAGCCCGCCACATGGCGGGCTGTGCTGTTTCAATCATATGACGGGTTGTGAGAGCGCGCCGGTCATGATTACAACCTGCTCCATGCCGCGCTTTTGCGGCTCACGTTCTGCCCAAGCGAGGCCCTGATGATTTCGATGTTGAGCGATGCATCCACCATTTTGGCCGCGGTGTTCACATCTCTCGGCGACTTCGTGTCACCCGAGTGGTGGAGCACGCACGCCGTTGCCCTGTTCAACATTCTGATGATCGACCTGACGCTGGCGGGTGACAACGCGATCGTTGTCGGCATGGCCGCCTCGCGCGTCGATCCGAAAATTCGCGGCAAAGTGATTTTCTGGGGCATCGCTGGCGCCGTCATTCTGCGTATCATGTTCTCCGCCGTTGCCCAGCAGATGCTACAGATCATCGGCCTCACGTTGGCGGGTGGCCTCTTGCTGCTGTTCGTCTGCTGGAAGATGTACAAGCAGATCATAGATGAAAACGGTCATACGCTGGAAGAGATTGAAGCCGGACTGGCCTCGAACACCACACCCGCCAACGAGGCGACGTTTTGGTCGGCGCTATGGACCATCATTCTCGCCGACCTTTCGATGTCGCTCGACAACGTGCTGGCGGTTGCCGGGGCCGCCGGGGAGTCAACCGAAGTCCTCGTTCTCGGGCTCGCGCTCGCGATTATCCTGATGGCTGTGGCGTCCAACTACATCGCTAAACTCTTGCAGCGTTATCCTTGGATTGCTTGGGTCGGTCTTCTCATCATTCTGTTTGTCGCCGCCGACATGATCTACCGCGACAGCCACAAGGTGCTGTGCGCCACGTATCAGATCGGTTGCTCCGAAACCCTCATCGACGGCATCCGCCACCGGATTGGGTTATAGCAGTCGGATTGCTGGAATAGGTTTGCCTCACGGGTCATAGCCATGACAGGATCGCGCACGGTTTTCATCGATGGGGAGGCCGGCACCACCGGTCTCGAAATCCGCGAGCGTTTGGCCGGCGTCGGCGGGCTTGCCGTCCGGAGCATCGCGACCGACAAGCGCAAAGACCCCCATGCGCGGCGAGCGCTGATGGCGGACGTCGATTTGGTTGTGCTGTGCTTGCCCGACGAGGCCGCAAAGGAGGCGGTCGCACTGGCCACAGAGCTTGGCCCGCAAGCCCCCAAGATCGTTGACGCCTCGACAGCACACCGCGTCGCAGACGGCTGGGTCTATGGCTTCTCCGAACTCGACAAAAGCCAAGCAGACGCCATCCGCTCCGCCAACCGCGTTGCCAATCCGGGTTGCTACCCAACCGGCGCGATTGCGCTGTTGCGCCCGCTCATTGCGAACGGCTTCGTTTCGAAAGACCATCCCATCACGGTCAACGCCGTGTCCGGGTATTCTGGCGGCGGCAAGCCGATGATCGAGTCCTACGAGGTATCGAAGTCAGCACCCGCCTTCGAACTCTACGGGCTCGGCCTGGAGCACAAGCATGTGCCCGAACTGATGCAGTACGCCGGCCTCACGCGGCGGCCGGTTTTCGTACCGAGCGTCGGCAACTTCCGCCAAGGCATGCTGGTGTCGATCCCGTTGCATCTCGACACCCTGCCGGGCAAGCCCACCGCCGCGGATCTACGCAAGGCACTCGACAAACATTACGCAGGGGCTATGCAGGTGCAGGTTGCGGACCTCGCTGAGACCGCCAAGCTGGGTGGCCGCTTTGACGCGCTCGCGCTCAACGCGACAGACAATCTCCAGCTGTTCGTGTTCGCCAACGACGCGCACCGCCAAGCCGTCCTCGTCGCCCGCCTCGACAACCTCGGCAAAGGTGCAGCCGGTGCTGCGGTGCAGAATATCAAGCTGATGCTGGGGTGATGTAAAATCTTCCGTCATCCCGGCCAAGCTCGGGCCCTGCACTGGCCCGAGCGCCGAGCTGGGCCCCAGCAGAGAAGTGGTGTCTGACACCATCTGATGCTGGGTTCCGCTTTTCGCGCGCGAGTGAGCGCGCTTTCCGGGATGACGAAGTGATGGAGGTACCGGCGACCTATGCCGGCAACGCCCGCCGCAGCAAAAACACATGCCGCACGGCAATCGCGAACACGATCGCGGCCAGGCCCTGATGCGCGACACCAAGCCCGATCGGCACAGCCCACAGCAACGTCAAAATACCCAAAACCATCTGAGACAGCAGTGCCACCGCCAACAGCAGCGCGGACAAGCGCACACGCTCATCATCCACCCGGCGCGCAACGGCCACCGCGTGCATCAAGCCCAGTGCCACAACAATGTAAGCCACAATCCGGTGATTGAATTGTGTGGTCGTAGCATTCTCAAAAAAATTCACAATCCACGGCGACATCGAGAACAGGTCATCGGGCACAAACATGCCATTCATCAGCGGCCACGTGTTGTAGTGCAGCCCGGCTTTCAGACCGGCCACAAATGCACCCAGCGCGACCTGAACAAACACCAAGCCCGCAATCACAGCCGCCGCCGTCACGTTCGACCGCGTTAGCGTTTGCAACCTCACGCCTGCCGGTTCCGGCGTCAACTCCATTGCCAGCCAAACGAGTGCGCCCAAAATTAAAAACGCAACCGACAGATGCAGCGCCAGCCGGTACTGCGATACATCAACGCGATCAACGAGACCCGACGACACCATGTACCAGCCAATGGCGCCTTGCAGTCCGCCCAATGCCAGCAACCCGAGATACTTTCCGCCACGTCCCGGCCGGATCAGGCCGCGCAGCCAGAACACGGCCAAGGGCAGCGCGAACGCGAGACCGATCATGCGTCCTAAAAACCGGTGGCCCCACTCCCACCAGTAAATGACCTTAAAGTCCTCAAGCGCCATGCCCTTGTTGACAAGGCTGTACTCAGGGATCAACTTGTACTTCTCGAACGCTACGAGCCAGTCCGCTGTGCTCAGCGGCGGAATGACGCCTAGGATCGGTTTCCACTCGGTGATCGAAAGGCCGCTATCCGTCAGCCGCGTCGCGCCGCCCACCACAATCATGCACAGAACGAGAAACGCCACAAACCACAGCCACAGGCGCACAGCGTTGTCCGCCTCTGCTCCAGCGTGCGGCGCCGCGCGTACTTGTGCTGTAGCCGATGGCATGGCGTGTTTGATCCTTCACCGTGTTGCTGGTCAGTTAGACACTGCTGACCTGCTGAGCAATGCGCCCAACCGGCGCGGCGCAAGATCATTCGACCAAAATCATTCGACAAGGACGCGACACCGCATGACGCCCCGCAATCGCAAACTCGTTGGAACGATCCTGTTAGTGATCTTCTTGTCGGTCTACGCGCTGCTGGCGATGGTGGCGGCAGTGATCCTTCAGGTCAACGCGAGCAAGGCGGTCGAACTCACCTACTACGTGATTGCGGGTCTGTTATGGGTGTTGCCGGCCGGCTTGCTGATCAAATGGATGCAGAAATCGTAATTCTCCCTCTCCCCGTCCTTAGGGCGAACCGTAGGCCGGACTGAGTGAGGGCGCGGCACGCGCCTCAACGATGTCCGACAATCTGCGGGCACTGTCTCGGACTTCCCCCGGATCAAGTCCAGGGTCAGTCCGGCCTACGAATCCTGCCGCCTTGAAAGACAGCTCTACGCCGCTTTCCGCGAGCCCGTCAGCCGCTTGACAGCATCCCACACCGCAAACGGCGCACCCGTCAGCATCACCTTCACGTAGCGGCTGTTCTGATAGTCGCCGTTCAACGATACCCGCGGCAACGCCGTTAGCGTGTTGCCGTGATGGGGATGGATGAGCCCCTTGCGGGTCGTCACCGCCGTTTTGAGCCCCAACTCGCGCGTCATCTGAAACTCGCGCTGGCCCGCACTGGTCTCATCACCGTAGGGAAAACTGAAGTGGCGGCACGGCTTACCGATTTCTTTTTCAATACGGGCGACGCTGTCAGAAATCTCAGCGCGTGCGCCGGCCTCGGCTAGTTTTGCCAAGGCGAAGTGGCTGCGCGTATGCGCGCCAATCGTCAGCAGCGGATCGCGGCTCACCTCGCGCAACTCATCCCATGTCATGATCAGGTCGCGGCACATCTGCGGCCCATCAATGCCGTGCTGCTCCGCCAAGCGCTGGACGATGGCTCGGGCCTCTGCTTCTGGCAGACTGCGGACCCACCAATAGATCTCGTCGAAAACCGCATCTTTTTGGGCGACGGTCTCTGTCTTGAAATGCCGGAGTTTGCCATCCTTCTCGACATCGATCCCCGTCGCCTTGCGAACGACGGCCTCGAGTGATAGCCACCACAGGTCGCCGTGGCCATCAGGATAGTCGGTCGGAACGAAAAGCGTGAAGGGCACGCCATACTTGCGGAAGATCGGCAAGGCAAACTCGCGGTTGTCCCGGTATCCGTCGTCAAACGTAAAACAGGCGAACGGCCGGCCGCTCGGTGAAGGCGCGGCATCCGGCGCCAATCGGCATGCCACTTCATCGAGGGTCAGAATCTCAAAACCGTCCTCGATCACCCTCTGGATGACAGTTTCCAGAAAGCCCGGTGTCACTTTGAGAATGCGATTGGGTTCGAAGTCTTGCGGTGGTTCGGGCCGCACATGATGCAGAGTAAAGATCACGCCCGCGCCGGTCGTAAACGGCGCAATGATGCCGTCAGCGCCTGAATAGTGCAGGGCCGAAAGGGCAACTTTGAGCAGTTTGGTACTTCTGCGGCTCATGGGGTCCGGCGTGAACGTCGCGCTGTAGTCTTTACTCGCGCAACGAATACGCAAACCTCATGCAAACCGGCGAACCTCTACGCAAAAAGTTTCAAGCGGCTGGCAATAGGGTTAACCCAGCACCCCATCAAGCGGGCGACGAACCGGCCTGTGACCCTTGTCCGCCCCGCAACAATCGTTGCGCGGGCGTGATGCCCTTGCCCGAGCGCTCGAACCGGATCAGGTCGATGTCGGCCACTTCGAATCCGAGGAACGTGCCCGCTGGATCGTTCAGCACTGTCGCACGGCGGTTCGCGTCCGCAATCAGCACGCCGGCATCAAACCGGCCCTGAATGGCTTCAAACAGCGTCCGTGCCGCTTCATGACGTCCCGCCACGACGATATGGTCATAGGCCTCGTCGAGCGCATCGAGCACTAGGTTCAACCGGTCAGGATCGGTGTTGCCGTCAGCCTGCAACTCTCCGCTGGTAATGATGTGGGCGTCACTGTTGGGGATGCGCCGCACCACGTCTTCGAAAGTCGCCGAACCGTCGAGCAGTTCGCCGATGCCTGGGCCGTCGCCCAAGCCCTCGATGGCCGCTACACCGTCGCCTTCCGGACTCCAATCGATGACGATCGCCGTTTGGCCATCCTCAGACAGGGCTTTAACGAGTTCAGCGGCCACACCGGCAACCGTCACGGTTTTGGTTTCGCCGGCCACAATTGTGCGGTAGCCGCTGCCGTTCGCGTTGCTAACGATCCGCCGGGCGAGTGCAGGAATGGAGCCGATCCGGATCATCCCCATGTCATCACCGTACTCTGTGAAACTCTGCTGTACGGGCGGCTCAGACATTGGCTCAGACACCGTCACCGCCGCAGCCTTCGACTGGGGCGAGAACACGGGATCAGGACGCGACATTACGGGACGTTCGGCGGCGCGCTGGATAGGAGACGGCGGCGAAGACCCACTGCGCGCGCCCGAAAGAAGAGCGCGTGTCACAGTTCCTGCAAGTCCAAACAACAGAGTGGCGAATGCCACCAGCGCGGAATACGGACCTTTGCGCGGGAACACCGGAACACTGGCGGCGCGCGCGCGCGTCACGATTTGAGCTTCAACCGGCACAGACTTGCTGTCGGCTTTGGCGCGGTTGGCTTCGTATTGTGCCTGCAGCCGCTCAAGCTCGCTGCGCTTCGATTTGGCTTCGGTCTCAAACTCTTTCAGCTTGACCTCGTCGGGTCCTTTGTCGACAACGCGGACCTTCACTTCGCTCAGGCTCTTGGTAATAGACTCTTCCCTGAGAGCCGCAACTTTTGCCTCTTTTTCGAGACTTTCGACGATTTTTCCAACCTCCGCCGAGAGCTGCTTTTTGAGGCCAGCCAGATCTGCATTCAGCTGCTGCATGCGCGGATGGCCCGGAAGAAGCGTCGCAGACAACTCTGAAATCTGGCGTTCCAGGCGTACACGCTGCTGGACCAGATTCTGAATCAGTGGCGACTTCTGCACATCCGGCAAAACATCCGCACTGCCAGACTTCAGCATATCGCGGGCTGATTTCATGCGAGCTTCGGCTTCGCTGCGCACAGCCTTGGCTTTGGACTGTTCTGCCGTCAGCTCCGCGAGCTGCTGTTCGTTGAGGCCGGTGGCTTGCTGGCCGCCCTTAAAGATGTTGGCTTCACCGCGGAATTTTTCGACCGCAGCTTCGGCGGCCTTTAGCTCTTGCTTGAGCTTTTCAATCTTGGGCTCAAGCGCCTTTTGCACGTCATCAGTTTCAACGACGGTCGCGGACGCCAGCGCTTGGCGGTATGTTTCCGATACCTGATTGGCGACTTGCGCTGCTAGTTCGGGATCGCTCGACGTGAAGCGCACGTTGATCGCCCGGCTTTCTTTCGGAGTGTAGACTTCGAGGCGCTCGTAAAACTTCGACAGGACGCGGTCTTCTTCGGTTTCGCCTTTGCGTGGCGCGCCAATTCCAGCCAGCCGCAGAAGGCCGCTGATGGCATCGGGCGAACCCAGCGCACTGTTGAACTCAACGCGTTCGTTGAGCTTCAAATCACTGGTGATCTTCGCCCCGAGGTCGGGCGACAACAGTGCGCGGACGTGCGTGTTGATCGCCTCTTTGTCCATGCGCGTCGTAAGACTGTCAGAGCCTGCAGCGCCATCTTTCTTCGGCGAGGAGAACGGATCGGTCACGGCTTTGCCGACGATGGCGAGTTGTGCCTCCGACTCGTAGCGCGGCGACATGAGCGACAGAATGCCAAACGTCAGCGCCCCCAGCAGCGCGCTCCAGATCAGCAATTTCGGGATCTTATTGCGCACCGTGCGCCAGACGGCTGGCATCTCGATGTCGTCGGGGGAGGCGTTGGTCATGGCGTCTGCGACCCAATCTCGAATCTGAAGGGGTGTGTTCTGATTCGGATTAGAGCGAGCAGCGGGTAAGGAATTCCTTAACCGTGCCAAAAAAAGACGCGTGCTTAGCGTTTGTTAACCACCGGCGGCTTACAAACGGACGGTACGTACATGTTTGCCGGGATTCTCACGCCATGATTCTGAGATCGAGCCGCACGGGTATCGCCATCTGTTGCACCGTTTTGATGGCTTCGCTGCCGGGGTGCGCGGACGGTCCGGGCTTCGATATCGCCGGTACGATGATCGCTCCGCCTGCCGGTTCTGATGGTTACATCGCGCCCGAAGGTCCGCCGCCCGCGCAGATCGACGCAACCACATCCTATGGCGAACCGCATATTCTGCCGGCTGGCTTTGCCGGTGGCCCCCAGGCCGTAGCGGATGCCGACGGCCCCTACCTTCTCGACACCGGCGACCGCCTGCGCGTGTTCATCTACGGCCAGCCCAACCTGTCGCGCAGCTACACCGTCGATCATGACGGCAAGATTACCGTGCCGCTGATTGGCTCGGTTCATTCGCGCGGGATCACCACAACGGATCTCGAGCACGCCATTCGCAACAAACTCGGAGCCGAGTTCGTGCGCGATCCGCAGGTCACCGTTGACGTCCAGCAGAACCGCCCGTTCTTCATCCTGGGTGAAGTCCGCACGGCTGGCCAGTATCCATATGTCTCCGGCATGACCATCCAAACTGCGATCGCCATTGCCGGCGGATTCAGCGAGCGCGCCAGCGACCGCAGCTTCCGCATCACGCGCCGCATAAACGGCTTCGTCGAACAGATCGATGCGCCGGCCGATTACGTATTGAGACCCGGCGACACGGTGCAAGTCTTCGAACGCTTTTTCTAACGGGTCTTTCGTCTCAAAAGCCCATATGAAAGCCGGGTCAACCGTGGCTGAGCCGCTTCGCATTCTGCACTGCATGCGCGCGCCCGTTGGCGGCCTGTTCCGCCATGTTCTCGACCTTGCCGCCGAGCAGTCCGAACTCGGCCATGCCGTCGGCATCGTTGCAGACGCCAGCGCCAGAGACAGCTTAACGGCCCAGAAATTCTCAGCTATTGAACCAAAACTCGAACTTGGCCTGTTGCTTACGCCCATGAGCCGCAAACCTGGTTTGGGCGATTTTATAGCGGCTCGAACGGTCGCGGCACACGCGCGGTCTCTCAATCTTGATGTCTTGCATGGCCACGGCGCCAAGGGCGGCGCTTACGCCCGGCTGGCCACACGTTTTCTGGGACGAGGCAGCGGACAGCGCCCCAAGTGCTTCTACACGCCTCACGGTGGAACGTTGAACTTCACGCCCGGTTCGTTTGAGGCCCGTGTCTATCTCGGCATCGAAAAGGGCCTAGCGCGCTTCACCACCGGCATCGTGTTCGAGAGCGCCTTTGCGCGGCGCGCGTTTGAAGAGCGCGTCGGACTACGCGGCGTCGCCGCGCGCGTCGTACCCAATGGTCTGCAGCCCGCCGACTTTGTCCCGCATCAGCCAAACCCAGATGCGGCTGACTTCCTATTCATCGGCGAATTGCGCGACATCAAAGGCGTCGACGTGTTACTGCGCGCTCTGAAACGCCTCAACGACACCCAGTCGGCGACCGCTGTGATCGTCGGCGCGGGCCCCGATTCAGACGAACTGAATTCGCTGGCGGATGAACTGGGGCTGCGCGAGTGTGTGACGTTCCCGGGAGCACTGCCCGCCGGCCAAGCCTTCCCCATGGGCCGCTGCCTGATCGTGCCCTCTCTCAAAGAGAGCTTCCCCTATGTCGTACTGGAGGCCGGCGCGACCGGCATCCCGCTCGTCGCCACCAATGTGGGTGGCATTCCTGAAATTGTCGCGGGCACGGATACGGGGCTTGTGCCAGCCGGCGACGACGTCGCTTTGGCCTCAGCCATGCAAGCGGTTGTCTCAGACCGGGACGCGGCTTTGGCGAAGGCTCAGCGGCTGCGAGCGGCCGTAGAGCGCCAGTTTACGGCCACTGCGATGGCCGCATCGATCCTCGACTTCTACCGCACGGCCAGCGCGTTAACGAACCCGTAACCATCGCAGCGCTTCGCCGCTGTTCCCCGATCCTCCGGCCTCTGATTGGCACGCCCAATGCTTGCCAGCGCTCTGTGACCCTCTCGTCACGTACGGAAATCAGAGTTATTCATGTCCGAGGCCTCCCGAGTATTTGCCACGAGCGGTGCGAAATCCCCCTCCGCCATCAACGTGATTGCGCTGCCCCGGCTGGCCGACGCCTGGGCCTCCGAGAAGTCGAGTTTGGTTTCGGCGCGGGTGCTGCGCGGCGTCGTTCGCTTTACGGATGCGGCAGTGACCATCCTGGCCGGCCTCATCATCGCAGCCGCCTACGTCAAGCTGCCGGTCGTCATCACGGACCCCGGTTACTTCGCGATCCTCGCGGGCGCTGGCGTGTTGACCGTGCTGGTCTTCGAAGGCCTGGGGCTCTACGCTTCGCAAATTTTCCCGTCCATCATCAAGCAGCTGTCGCGCGTCATGCTGGGCTGGGCGATCACCTTCGCCCTCATCGAATCCGCCTTCTTCTTCCTCAAGATTGGCCAAGAGTTCTCGCGCGTCTGGCTGGCCCTCTGGTTTGTCGCCGGAGGAGCCGCATTGCTCGTCTCACGCACGGTTCTCGCCAGCGTCGTCCGCAAATGGGCCCACCAGGGCCGCCTGTTCCGCCGTGCCGTCATCTACGGCACCGGCTGCGTCACAGAGGACGTTATCGCACAGCTTGAAAAGGACGCCGCTTCCGACATCCGCATTTCCGGCATCTTCGACGACCGCGACGACGACCGGGCACTGCGCATGATCGCCGGCTACCCCCGCCTCGGCGGTTTGAATGATCTTGTGTCGCTGGGGCGCGACAGCCGCATCGATCTTGTCATTGTGGCTCTGCCCGTTGCCGCCGAAAAACGGCTCTCTGAGGTCGTCAAGAAGCTGTCGGTGCTCCCTGCCGATATCAAGCTTCCCGCACGCGCCACTGAGATCCGCTTCTCGCCGCGCACCTATAGCCATGTCGGCTCTGTCGCCATGATCGATCTGTATGACAAGCCGATCGCCGACTGGGGCACCGTCTCAAAGTGGCTGTTCGACAAGATCATCGCGTTGCTGGCGATCATCCTGCTGGCGCCCGTGATGGCGGCTGTCGCGATTGCCATCCGCCTTGATAGCAGTGGCCCAGTTCTGTTCCGCCAAAAGCGCTACGGCTTTAACAACGAGCTGATCGAGATCTTTAAGTTCCGCTCGATGTACACCGGCATGTGCGATGCGGCTGCCACCAAGCTTGTGACCAGACACGATCCGCGCGTCACGCCTGTCGGCCGCTTCATCCGCAAAACGAGCCTCGATGAACTGCCGCAACTGTTCAATGTGCTGAAGGGGGACCTGTCCCTCGTCGGTCCGCGCCCGCATGCGCTGTCGGCCAAGGCCGCCGACCGGCTCTATGACGACGTCGTCGATGGATATTTCGCCCGCCACAAGGTGAAGCCTGGCATCACGGGTTGGGCGCAGATCAACGGCTGGCGGGGCGAGACCGACACGCCGGAAAAAATCCAGAAGCGCGTCGAGCACGACCTTTACTATATCGAGAATTGGTCGGTTCTGTTCGACTTATACATTCTGCTAAAAACACCGCTGTCGCTGCTCAAAACCGAGAACGCCTACTAACGGGACTGACGAGCACACACGTCTGAGCGGATCGGAACAGGCGCGGCCTTTGCATACCCTCCCGCAACGGCCTCCGCCGTCCGAGATGGAACACCCCGCATGATCGCCACAGCCGGACATCGCGCCCATCGCCCCGCGCGGCGCGCAGGTGAGTTCGCTGGCCCCAAGAGCGCGGCGCACGTGCTGGCTCTGGCCTGCGTCTGGTTGACCTTTGCATCGAGCGGCGTGGTGTTCACCGAGCCAGCGCCGGTCGATGCGATGTCGATGGGCTTGATGCTGTTGCTGCCCGTGGTCGGGCTTGTCGCCTTCAGCCGCATGCTGATGACCTACATCACCGTTTGGCTGATCGCGGCTGCTTCGGCCTGTCTTGCATCGACGTTGTCGCCTGACCTCGCGCCGTCCGCGACCCACACGGGCGTCTCGCTCTACCTCTATGCCGCGTCTTTCATCTTCGCGGCCTTTGTCGCGCGCCGGCCCGTGGAGCACACACAGATCATCTTCAGTGGCTGGCTCGCAGCAGGTCTCGTCGCAAGTGCAGCGGGCATTATCGGCTACGCCGGACTGCTGCCCGGGGCGGCAGAACTGTTCACGAAATTCGGCCGCGCGGCCGGCACTTTCAAAGACCCCAATGTGTTTGGGCCATTCCTCGTTGCCCCGTTCCTCTACTGCCTGCACTTAGCATTGACCCGGCGCGCCCTCACGGCCGGTCTATCGCTCGTCGCTGGGGGTTTTATGGCGGCCGCACTTTTCCTAAGCTTTTCCCGCGGCGCCTGGATCAACCTCGCCCTTGCCACTTCACTTTATGCCTATCTTGCCTTCATCACCGCGCCGGATACTGCCCAGCGTCAGCGGATCATAACGCTTTTGGCGATCGGTGCGGCGGTCGTAGCCACTGTGGTGGTGCTGGCACTGCAGTTCGATACTGTCGCCAAGCTCGTCGATCAGCGCGCCAGCTTTGAGCAAAGTTACGACATTGGGCCGGATGGCCGCTTCGGCGGACAGGAGAAGGCCATTGGCCTGATCCTCAGCAATCCGTTTGGCATCGGCGCCATGCAGTTCTCGCCCACCTACCACCACGAGGAAGTGCACAACGTCTATCTCAGCATCCTGCTCAACGCCGGCTGGCTGGGCGGCGGCATCTATTGGATCATGGTCGCTCTGACCGTTGGACTTGGCCTGCGCCACGTTCTGCGATCAACCGCGTCGCGGCCCTTGTTTCTAGTCGCCTACGCAGCGTTCGCGGCCACCGCCGCGGAAGGCGCGATCATCGACAGCGATCACTGGCGTCACTTCTATGTGCTGATGGCTGTCATCTGGGGGCTTATGTCGGTTCCGCGTGAGGTGCGCAGGTGAGGACGTCCCGGCATAAATCCGCAACTCTGTTCCGGCCTTGGTCGCCGTGGCGCAATCTGTGGCGATCGCGCAATCCGTTGCGCACGTTGCAACGCCGCGCGCGACTGCGGCAGATATCGTCGTGGGCGTTGCCGCTCAATTGGGCGGCCCTCGGCATCGCGTTCTTTTTGATGATCGCCGCCCAGACGGACATCTCCGTCGTTGGCGTTGCCGTCTTTGGGCTGACCGGATGTGTGCTGCAATCGGTCCGGGACGGGCCACACACGCGCCGCACTGCGCGGATTATCGCCGACCGTCGTCCAGTCTTGCGCAAGCGGGTGCTGATTGTTCCGCCGCAACGCCGCGACGTTCGTATTCTGCGCAGCCGGCCGTCACCGATCGTGCTGACCTTGCCACCAAGCCGCCCGCGATCACGCGCGCTGCTCCCCCGCCCCGCGATCACGGAAGAGACGGAGTATTGAGGGACGCCAAGCCGCGTAGAACGCAATAGCTTCGCACCCTTGCGAGCCGTATTGCGCCGCATGGCAGCGGGCGCTGTTCCGGCGCCAAGAAAGGTGCAATTCGACCCGAGTGCAGGGCGGGCCTTGGCGTCAGCCGCCTTCGTTCGCTGCATCCGACTGCAGCAACCCATAATTCTCAACGCCGATGCGTCCCAGAAGATCCAGCTGCGTTTCGAGGAAGTCGTGATGGCCTTCTTCGTCTTTGAGGAGACCTTCGAACAGCCCCATCGTCACGTAGTCGCTGTGCTTGCGGCAGATGTCGCGGCCACGTGCATATGTTTCGAGCGCGATTTTCTCGCCCTTCAAGTCGCACTCCAGAACTTCTTTGATGTCTTGACCGATCATCAACGGCGCCACGTGCTGCAAGTTGGGGTGACCTTCGAGATAAATGATGCGGTCGATAATGGAGTCGGCGTGCACCATCTCTTCTAAGGACTCGGCTTTCTCTTTCTTTGCGAGTTTGGTGTACCCCCAGTTGGCCAGCAGCCGGTAGTGCAGCCAGTATTGATTAACGGCGCCGAGCTCGAGTTTCAGCGACTCGTTCAGAATTTCGATAATCTCTTTGTTTCCTTTGCCCTTCATCGAACCCTCTTGGTTGTCAGGATGTCATGCGCCGTCTGACCATACGGGATCCCACGGCGAAAACCGGAGTTTAGATCAATTCTAAATTGGAAGCCAGCGATCAGGCTGGTCCGTGGCGGGACCGCGAAGCCGCGCTGCAAAGTCCATTAGGCACCAACAGAGTTCAAGCGATTTCCTTGTCGCGACGTGCCACGCGAACCGATCGAGCTAACGGCATGGCCGCGCGGCGGCGCACGGGACGAGACGCCTGGGCCGTCAATTCGACTAACCGTATTTTCGCAGTGGCGCAGGCACACGGGCAGATCTTTCCGGCACGCTCCAACTCTTCCATTTTCGTGTAAATCGTCATCGCGGCGAGCGGCGCGCAGCCACAGCAGTTCATTTTCTTTTGCAGATGACGATAGACGACGCCAGGAGTGGGAAGGGGCGCATCGGGCTGGCTCATGATCTCTAGAACGGCCTGTTCGAGATCTTTGTCCGTCACTAAAGCGCAAGAGCAAATAATCATGGGATCGTCATTCCAATTGCTGGGGTTCAAGGCCCCGGAATTCACGCGCAAAGTGCGATGCCCGACCCGGGCGTGTCAAGCGGCGACGCGCCGCAAGGCTGATGGCACAAACTTAGAATGCTTAAAAAGTAGCGTCGTGTCCCGCCCGGAACAGCGCCCGTTGGCGGGGCTGCCTATTGTCTCTCCATGTTCAAGGGAGGCGTTGGCCTATGTCGCAGATCAAAGATCATTCCTACACCATCAAGGGCGGCCGTACGGGCGTGCTGTTGGTGCATGGACTGTGCGGCACCCCGACCGAGATGCGCTACATCGCCAATGGCCTAGCGCGCCAAGGCTACACGGTGCATTGCCCTCAGTTAGCTGGCCATTGCGGGACGCAAGCCGATCTCACCGCCTCAACCTGGCAGGATTGGTATGCCAGCGCCGAACAGGGTCTTAAAGCCATTTCCAAAGACTGCGACACAGTCATCGTCGGCGGCTTGTCAACGGGCGCCGTGCTGGCCTTGATGCTGGCCGCCAACCACTCCGAAAAGGTCAAAGGTCTGGCGCTCTATTCGCCGACGCTGTGGCTCAACGGCTGGCAGATCCCCTGGTATGCGAGCCTGTTTCGCATCGTCACGTTTCGCGCGTTTGCCAGCCTCATCACGTTCCCGGCCCCCTTAAAATTTGGCATCAAAGACGCGCGTTTGCGTGAGTTTATCAAGAAAGCAATGGCTGCACCGGGAGCGCCCGCCGTGCCGTTCTCAACGCCGGGCATCGCCGTTCTGGAACGCCGCTGGCTCGTTGATGCGGCTCTCAAAGTGATCGGCCGCATCAAAGTGCCGGTGCTCATTCTGCATCCGCGCGAGGACGACTACGCACATCTGTCGAACGCCGCCTACCTGCAGGAAAAGCTCGCCGGCGAGGTTGATCTGGTCGTCCTCGAAGACAGCTATCACCTGATCACCATCGACCGGCAGCGCAATGTCGTGCTCGATCGCACGTCAGACTTTATCGCCCGCGTGTGCAAGGCCCTGCGCACCGGACCGGCACGCGTGACAGAAGACGAAACGTTGGCGGCGTGACCGCAGCCCGCACCTCAAGAACCGAAGACAGAGACGACGGCAGATTTTCTGCCCGCATTGTTCCAGACGGAACAGAACGTCCAACAGAGTTAATCCAAAGTCACCTCACCGACTAACGGCGGCACCTGATCCCCGGCGGCGCTCCTAGAAATCCGATCCTGAATGGAGAGACCAAATGACCCGCAAATTCAAAACCGCCATCGCCGCGACGATCGTCGCCGCCTCGATGGCCATCACTCAGACCGCAGAAGCCGGCCGCGGGCTTGGCATTGGCATCGGTCTTGGCATCTTGGCTGTTGGAGCGATGGCCGCCGCCTCCAACAATCACCACCAGCAGAAAAAAGCACAAAACTACGAACGCCAGAGGCACGCAGCGGCCGCGCGCGCCCGCGCCAAGGCTCAAGCCCATGCTGAGGCCCGCGCCCGGGCCAAGGCCCAGGGACAAGCCGAAGCCAGAGCCCGCGCCATTGCCCAGGCTAAAGCTGAGGCTCGCGCCCGTGCGGTCGCCGAAGCCAAGGCCGAAGCACGCTCGCGGGCGGTTGCCGCCGCAAAGGCCGAAGCCCGGGCCGATGCCCGCGCTCATGCAGCACGCAAGGCGAAGGAAAATGCGGCGACGCTTGCTGCTGTCAATACGTCCACGGTCGCCGAAACGTCGCCAGCACCCGTAGCAGTGACGTCGACGCCTGCACCAGCAGCCCCCACAACGGCACCGACGGGTACCTCGATTTCGACAACCAACGCGTTGGCTCCGGCTACTGTGGCCACCCAAGCCACGAACTCCGTCACTGCTCAGCCCCCTATTGAAACGTCCTCGACCACGGTTGCGACCACCCCCGTATCCACCGAAGCCTTGTCGTCGGAGCCGGCAACCGAGGCCGCCCCGGCTGGCGACTGCAAAAAGTTCATCCCGGCGGTAGGCGTGACGATTTCGGTCGGCTGCTAAAACCAGCCAGATGGGGTCAGGCACCTTTTGGGGTGCCTGACCCCACACCCCACTCTAATCTCCTGATCTTTCTGGCCCAGTAGCCGGCCAAGGGTGCCTAACGCCATGGGCTTTTTTGCCCGCGGCCGCAGCGTCCGGATTTTTTATGCCCTGTTCCGGGCGGAACAGCGTGGGCCCGCTCCATCAGGCAATGTTTGGTCATCGACGAACGGCGGCGCAAGACCTCCGGAAGTTGCTCCTTAAACCCAGAACCCAGATGGAGACTCCCATGACCCGCAAAATCAACACCGCAATCGCCGCCGCAATCATCGCCGCCTCGATGGCCATCACTCAGACCGCTGAAGCCGGTCGCGGCCTTGGCATCGGCATCGGCCTCGGCATCCTGGCCGTCGGCGCCATGGCCGCCGCCTCAAACAATCACCACCAGCAGAAGAAGCAGGCCCAGGCCCGCAGCCACGAGCGCCAGAAGAACCTGGCCGCTGCCCGCGCCCGCGGTCAGGCCCAGGCCGAAGCCAAGGCTCGAGCCAAGGCTCAGGCTGAAGCCCGCGCCCGCGCCGTTGCAGAAGCAAAGGCCGAAGCCCGCGCCCGCCAGGTTGCAGCAGCCAAGGCTGAAGCCCGCGCAGACGCCCGCCGCGAAGCAAAGGCAGAAGCCATCACGGTTGCCGCGATCAAGGACGCAACGGCCGCCGAAACCACCGCTGTTCCGGTTACGGAAACCGCAGTTCGCACTCCGGTTGTCAACACGCTGGTACCGGAAACGACAACGGTATCGACAGAAACCAAGACGGCCACGGTAGCTGGCGCTCCGTCTGCCACGGACGCAGCCAAGACGGACGCGCTCGCCTCGGACACTTCGGTTGTCGACGCCGCTCCCTCGGGCGATTGCAAGAAGTTCATCCCCGCCGTCGGCGTAACGATCTCGGTTGCCTGCGAGTAACACCAGCAAAAGCGGTCAGGCATCCCAAAAGGTGCCTGACCCCTTTCAATGTCTCATTTGGCGAAGGAGCCATACTCCCGGGGGCCGGCCCACAGCCGCGCCCCCGATTTTCTTTGCGTGAGGTGTCTGACACCGGTCAACGCCCCCCCAAAAACCTACTTCAACAAAAAACATTCGATGTTCCAACTGGAACAGCGCGCCTACCGGTTTGGCCGCATCCTCACACCATCAGATACCGGCCCACCAAAATGCCGGACCCGTTTCTTCAAACCGATATCAAGCCCGTTGGAGCCAGCCATGATCACGTCCTCCGTCCTCCGCCTCGCAGCCGGCCTCGTTGCCGCAAGCGCCCTCATCACGTCAGCGGCGCAAGCCAACGGCGTCCGCCTCAACTTCGGCGGTCCACTCGGCACCTTCGTCGCCTCGCCGGCCCCCGGTTACGGCGGCGGTTCGGGCTATGGCAAATCTGCTTACGGCGCCAAGAAGTGCCCGCCCAAATCCACGCAAACAGCGTCGCGCAAGCCGAGCCAGGCCAGCAAGCCGCGCGTGACTGTGGCCAGGCATGTGGCCAAGCCCGAACCCCGCGTCACCCGCCATGTTGAGCGCACGCCGGTGCGCATCGCCGAATACAAGGCAAAAACTGTCAGCCGCAGCACCAGGTCGATTGTCCAGGCTCCGGTCGAAACACCCGTCAAGATCGATACGGCTGCCACCACGCCCGTCATCGAGCAAACCTCGTCTGGGTCGCAAGCCCTGGCTGCTGGCTCGCTGCCAGCTGCCGAAAAGCTCAACGTCGCCAACCTGACGCCCGAAACGGTCCCCGCGGTGGCTGCTCCCGACGCCGTTAAGGCTGAAACGCAGGACGACGCACCAGCACCGGCTGGATCGGCACCGGTGGAACCCGCCAAGACCGCAGTGGTCGCGTCGGGTCCGCAGGACTGCAAGAAGTTCATCCCGGCCGTCGGCGTGACCATCACAGTTGGCTGCGAAAAGTAACTGAGTTTCACTGGGACTGCGCAAGAGACGCTGGACAACACCAAACAGTTGCCCGCACTCTTGCGCAGATCACGTTTCCCACCCGGCGCTCGCCCGCGCCACTGCCCCCCGGAACGGTTGAGAGCCATGAGCACCGCTGCCGCCCCCGCCACCGCATTGACGGTGAAACGCATCAAGATGGCGCCCAAGCTCGCCTATCGGAACCTGTTCCATGATCAATTGAGCTTGGTCGTCACACTCGTCGGGATCGTGTTCTCGCTGATCCTCGTCGCGGTGCAGTGCGGGCTCTACATCGGCTCTGAAAACAAGATTGCCACCGTCATCGACCGCACCCCGGCGGACCTCTGGGTTGTGCCGTTCGGCACTAAGTCGTTCGATGACCCGGCTCTCCTGACGGGCCGCGAGAAATTCCCTGTGTTGTCCACACCTGGCGTTGCCAACGTCGAAGAGATGGTGGTCAGTTTCGCGGGCTGGCGCAAACCCGGCGGCGGCAAGAAAGCGTTCATCCTCGTTGGCCTCGATAGCCAGCGCGGCGGGATCAAGCCGTGGAACCTCGTCGAAGGCAGCTATGAATCGCTGGCCGCTCCCAACGCGCTCGCCGTCGACCGGTCGTACCTCAAGGATCTCGGCATCACCGGCATGGGCGACCATGCGGAGGTTAACGTGCAGCGCGTGCAGGTCGGCGCGCTGACCGCTGGCATCCGCTCGTTCACAACGCTCCCATATGTGTTCACCTCGATCACCAACGCCCGCAAACTCGTCGATGCCGCGCCCGAACAGGCGACCTATCAGCTGATCACGCTCAAAGACGGCGCCGATATCGAAGCCGTGCGCAAAGACATCGCCGCCCGCCTGCCCGACACCGAAGTGCTGACGCAGCAGGAATTCCGCGATCGCAGCGTCAACTACTGGATGTTCAACACCGCTGCCGGCGCGGCCCTTATTGCGGGTGCCGCCCTCGGCGTCATCGTCGGTGTGGTCATCGTTGCCCAGACGCTCTATTCCAGCACCAAAGACCATTTGAACGAATTCGCGACCCTGCGCGCGCTCGGTGCGTCCGCCAGCTACATCCACGCCGTTATTTTGATCCAGGCCATCCTGAGCGCGATCATCGGCTACATCGTCGGTTTCACGCTGACGATGCTGCTCATCCGCGCCACCAAAGGCACGACTCTCGATATCGTCATGACGCCCAAACTCGCCGCGTCACTGTTTGCACTGACGCTCGGCATGTGCATCTTCGCCGCCATCTCCGCCATCTTCAAAGTCACGCGCATTGATCCAGCGGGTGTGTTCAGCAGGTGATGGAGGGGTGTATGAGCCCCGGCACTTGGGAGTGAAGGGCCATGACCCGAACCGCCAGGTTCTGGTTTCAATCTCCACACCCCAGCAGTTCGTGTCAGGACACGATTGACCCTGATTTCGCCCGGATTACTGCGGAAGAGATCAGCGGTACTTTCCAACCTTTGGAGTCACCAAAAGCGCTGCGTTTTGAACACTCTGAGCGGGGTGTCTTCATCTCGATGGCGGCCGCCCAATGCCGCACCCGCCGTTGCTGCGGCAAGGCCGACAAGCAACGCTGCTGCTGTTAAAAATCCAGTTAAGATCCCCGTTTTGCGGGCGGCTTCTGCCATTTCCTTGATTTTCAGCTCAGCATCACTTCCGGCCTTTCGGACTTGGGCCACCGCGGCGTCGACACGAGCTTCTGCTTCACTCTGATTGAGCCCGGTGCGAGCAGCTACGATCTTGCCAAGATGCGTCTTATCAGCGGCAGAAAGGTCGCCACTGACGATCGCTTGCGCCACGACACGGCCAATCTGCAATCGCGCCTCGTCAGGTGACTGGTTGGGCGCGACGGGTGGGCGAGCCGCGTCAGCCGTAGACGGCCGTAGCAAGACATCTATCGCATAATCGGGCGAGAAATCGGATTTGGAGACCGCTGCAGCGGCAGTCTGGGTGACCGCGGAAGCCGCGCCGCCGACCGCCTGAACGGCTGTACGTGTTGCAGAGCCAGCCGCCGAGGCAACAACGGCTCCGGCAACAAGCACGCCGATCGACCAAACAAGAAAGCCATGTGCGCCGTCACGAAACTCGACTTCGTTCTGCGTTGCGCCTGCAAATTTCATCCGCAGCCGGCCAGCAAGGTAACCCCCACACAAGAAACTGGCGACCTGAATGACTACGAGTACTATGCCACCCCAAATCATCATTGCTCGCGCAGACACTCCGCCCCAGGGAGACGTCGCTGAGAGGCCCAATGCGGCAAAGAAGGCAAGGAGAAGGGTAGACAGTGCAGCTGCAGCGACGGCGCCAGCGAAAACCGCGCTCCAATCGACAAACGTTGTTCCTGACGAAGTTGTAGGGGGCGTCATGGCGATAGCCTGGTTCATGATTGGCTTCCTATTTGAATTTTATCGCAGACCTAAGAGTGACAAAACCGCCAGGACCACGACAACGAGTCCGACGAGGTAAATAACGCCATTCATAACTTGTCTCCTTTGGTCATCCACAGACGCGCTGCCGATCAGCTCGGCTGACTACTCCTTGCAACGAGACAGAGCCGGAATAGTTCCCACGCAGAATGGGATCAATGAAGTCTCGAAGCGGGGAAGGCAGGAGAAGGGAGAAATCAGAGAATCAGGGGACGCGTGACTTACATGGATCAATGTCGCCCGACGACGTCCGTGAGCATTTTTACACCCGCCTACGGCAGGACAAGGGCCGCATCTCAGGCGTCACGACCAAGATGGATGCCGCCGCCGCGGTGGTCACGCTGGCGTCGTCGATCGACTAAATGCCGGTGTCGCGGCGATTGGCGTCCAAGTTGACATGTCCGTATGGGCAACGCCGCTGCCACCGCCGTCACCGGTTGCCAGCTTACCTGCCCAATAGTCAGACTAAAACGGCTACTGTACTCATGCGGCAGGCAGTCTTTCATAGTCCGCCACCGGAGGGCACGAGCACACCAGGTTCCGGTCGCCAAACGCATTGTCTACCCGGTTCACGGGTGGCCAATACTTATCGACACGAAAGGCTCCCGCTGGAAAGCACGCTGCTTCGCGGGAATACGGCCGGTCCCATTCGCCGATCAGATCTTCGACGGTGTGGGGTGCGTTCTTCAAAGGATTGTTCAACCGGTCCGCGGTGCCGTTCTCGATGGCCCGGGCCTCTTCGCGAATGGCGAGCATCGCGCCACAGAAGCGATCGAGTTCGGCCTTCGTTTCAGACTCAGTGGGCTCGATCATCAGTGTGCCAGCCACAGGCCAGCTCATGGTCGGTGCATGAAAGCCGCAGTCCATCAGCCGTTTGGCAATATCTTCAACCGTAACACCAGCGCGCTCCATCAGCGGCCGGGTGTCGATAATGCATTCATGCGCGACACGGCCGGTCGAGCCTGTGAAGAGCACATCATAAGCGCCGGCGAGTCGCGCGGCGATGTAGTTGGCACTCAGAATCGCGACGCGCGTCGCTTGAGTGAGGCCTTTCCCGCCCATCAACAGGCAGTAACTCCAGGAGATCGGCAAGATCGACGACGAGCCGTAGGGCGCTGCTGAAACCGTCGTCCCGTTTGGCTCGGTTTCCGGATGCCCAGGGAGAAACGGAATGAGATGCGCCTTGACGCCAATGGGTCCCATGCCCGGTCCGCCGCCACCGTGGGGGATGCAGAATGTTTTATGCAGATTAAGGTGGCTGACGTCGGCCCCGAAGTCGCCGGGGCGGGCGAGCCCGACGAGCGCATTGAGATTTGCGCCGTCAAGATAGACCTGACCTCTGTGCTGATGCGCAATATCGCAAATCTCGCGAACGGAGGCTTCGAACACGCCATGTGTCGAAGGGTAGGTGATCATACACGCCGCGAGATTTGCGCTGTGCTTTTCTGCTTTGGTGCGGAAATCATCGAGATCGATATTGCCTTTCGGATCGGTTCCAACCACGACAACACTCATCCCGCACATCTGCGCGGATGCTGGATTGGTGCCATGTGCCGATGATGGGATGAGACACACCGTGCGGTGCCCCTCCTCGCGGCTATTGTGATACGCCCTGATAGCAAGAAGCCCGGCATATTCGCCTTGCGCGCCCGAGTTTGGCTGCATCGAAATCGCATCATAGCCCGTAATCTGGCATAGCTTTGCCGACAGATCTTCGATCAACTCGCGATAGCCGAGCGCCTGATCGGCTGGCGCAAAGGGATGCAGCTCGGCAAACTCAGGCCACGTGATGGGCAGCATCTCGGCAGTAGCGTTTAACTTCATGGTGCACGACCCCAACGGAATCATGCTCCGGTCGAGTGCCAGATCCCGGTCTGCGAGCCGGCGGATGTAACGCGTCATTTCACTTTCGGCGCGGTTCATGTGGAAAATTGGATGCGTGAGATAGTCAGATGTGCGGATGAGGTTTGCGGGCAGGCGGTAGGTTGGATACGCGTCGCTATACCTGAGATCATAACCGCCGAACGCGCGCCAAACTGATTCCAAGGTGTCGGGGCGCGTGCGTTCATCGACCGTGATTCCGATGCGGTCCGGCCCAACCTTGCGCAGATTGATGCCGTTATCGACGGCATTTTTCATGATCAGTCCTTGATAAGGACCGACCACAACAGTGATCGTATCGAAGAACGCCTCCGGCAGGATCTTGAAGCCGAGTGATTGAAGTCCGTCGCTCAGTCTGGCTGCATCCCGGTGCACGCGTTCAGCAATTGCCTTCAGGCCTTTCGGGCCGTGGAAAACAGCGTACATCGAGGCCATCACGGCGAGCAGCACCTGAGCCGTGCAAATGTTGGATGTCGCTTTTTCGCGCCGGATGTGCTGCTCGCGCGTTTGCAGCGCCAACCGGTAGGCCCGGTTACCGCGCTTATCGACCGACACGCCAACCAGCCGGCCCGGAAGCGCGCGCTTGAACTGGTCCCTTGTTGCTATGTATGCCGCGTGAGGACCGCCATATCCCATCGGTACGCCATACCGTTGCATGGATCCAATCGCGATATCGGCGCCCATTTCGCCCGGTGGTTTCAAGAGCGTCAGCGCGAGCGGGTCGGCCGCGACAGCCGCAATGGCGCCAGCCGCATGAAGCTTTTCGATTGCCAACGTGAAGTCATTGATCGCGCCATTGACGCCGGGATACTGAAAGATCGCACCAAAAACGTTCTCGGGCTCCAGATCGGTTGCCGGATCACCAACAATGATCGGCCAGCCAAAGGGTTCTGCGCGCGTTTTGAGAACCGCAATCGTCTGCGGCAAACACTCCTGATCGACGAAGAACGATGTCTTCCTCGAGGTGGCCACACGCTGTGCAACAGCCATGGCCTCTGCTGCGGCCGTCGCTTCATCAAGCAGGGACGCATTGGCAACGTCGAGCCCCGTGAGATCGCAAACAAGTGTCTGAAAATTCAGAAGCGCTTCGAGGCGGCCTTGACTGATTTCTGGCTGGTAGGGCGAGTAGGCCGTATACCAGGCGGGATTCTCGAGGATGTTTCTCTGGATCACGGGCGGCGTGGTCGTGCCATGATAGCCTTGCCCGATGAGCGACGTCAGAAGCTTATTCTTGTTGGCTGTCGCGCGCAGCTTGTCGAGAGCTCTGCGTTCGGTGAGCGGCGGACCGAAGTCCAGCGGCTCCTTCTGACGGATATCGTTGGGCACGGTTTGGTCAATCAGAGCGTCCAGACTGGGCGCATTGACGGCTTCAAGCATCTCGGCGATTTCTTTTGCCGAAGGCCCGATGTGGCGGCGATTGGCAAAATCGTAAGGATCGTAGCGATCACTGCTCATGATGTTTTCCTAGCCGGCAAATGCTTTGTAGGCCGCTTCATCCATCAGGCCATCGAGTGCTGACAGGTCGGTCAATTTCAACTTGAACAGCCAGCCGCCGGTCAGAGGTTCTGCATTGACCAGCGCCGGGTTGTCAGCGATCAACTGATTGACTTCGACCACTTCGCCCGAAAGCGGGGCGTACACCTCTGACGCCGCTTTTACCGATTCGACCGTGGCGGCGACGCTGCCCTTCACAAGCTTGGCGCCGACTTTCGGGAGTTCAGAAAAAACGAGATCTCCGAGTTGCTCGGCTGCATGTTCCGTAATGCCGACCGTTACGATGTTGCCGTCAGCCTTCAGCCACTCATGATCTTCTGTAAACTTGAGCAACGGTACCTCCTATGTGATCGTGTTGATCAGCCACGCTTGAAGTTCGGAGCAATGAAGGGCAAGTCGCACACTGCCACCGGCAGCCTGTTGCCTCTTACATCCGCAAAGAGTGTGGTTCCGGGACGAGCGAGTGCTGCCGGAACGTATCCCATGGCCACCGGGCCGCCCAAGCTCGGACCAAATCCGCCTGAGGTGACGCGTCCGATACTTGCGCCCCCCGCTTCAGAGTCAAATAGCAACGCACCACCGCGAACTGGCGCGCGGCCATGTGCCCGCAGTCCAACGCGGCGGCGTGCGGCACCGTTGTCAAATTGGCCCTGGATCACGCTCGATCCGAGGTAGCCGCCTTCACGCAGGCCGCCAGACCGCCGCACCTTTTGAATGGACCACTCGAGCGCGCCCTCGATGGGCGTCGTTGCCTCGTCGAGATCCGACCCATAGAGACACAGGCCAGCCTCTAGCCGCAGCGAGTCTCGCGCACCCAGTCCAATCAATTGAACTGCGGGATCGCTCAAAAGCGCTTCAGCGAGTGCAACCGCTTCGGAGTCTCGTACCGATATTTCGAAGCCATCTTCTCTTGTGTAGCCGGAGCGCGTGACGATGCAGTCCGAGCCGCTGATCGAAAGCGCGCGCGCGTCCATAAAGATCATGCGTTCGCACCCGGGCGCAACGCGGGCGAGCGCGGTTGCAGAATGGGGACCCTGCAAGGCCAGCAAGGCACGATCTTGAAGATCAGTTACTGTGCAGGTATCCGGCAGATGCCGCCGAATATGCTGGAAATCAGCGTCTTTGCGCGACGCATTCACGATCAGATGCAAGTGTTCGCCGAGATTGGCCACCATCAAGTCATCGACGATGCCCCCAGCCTCATTGGTCAGAAGCGCGTACCTCTGCCGCCCAGCGGGAAGACCTAAGATGTCTTGCGGCACAAGCCGTTCAAGCGCGCGAGCCGCATCGGCGACGTGACCTGACTTTGGCCGCAGCAAGACCTGACCCATGTGCGACACATCAAAGAGGCCGGCAGCCGAGCGCGTGTGCACGTGCTCTTTCAGCACGCCGGTGCCGTACTCGACGGGCATTTCGTACCCAGCGAACGGGACAAGTTTGCCGCCCAACCTTTTGTGCAACGGGTAAAGTGGGGTTCGCATCAATGAAGGAGGATCAGTATCCACAAAGCTCTGCATATAGGGGCCCCGTCGCTCATCGCGCACATCCCGTGCGCCGTGGAGCCCCCTCTGTCGCGGAACCTGAAAGATTAGGCGCTTCGGCGACCGGCAATGTACCAGTCTCCCGCCGTGTCATCTTCGGTGGATCAAACGGACATTGCCGCCAGATCGCTTTCCAGAGTGTCCAGAGTCTTGCGGTCCTTTTGCCTGAGAGTTTCCGGGGCGGTTGCTCCTTCGGCGCCAGAGGTTTCGTCACCCTCCGGTCTCTCCCACAAAACTGCTATGACGCAACCATCTTTGCCCCACTTCACTATCAAGGTCAATGGGCAGGCATGCGATCCCAATCGCCAACCTGTTTCGGGCTTTGGTGCATTTCGCGCCGTATGTTAGTCGCATATAATGAGCGACGCCTCGCCGCCAGAATGAAAATAAGAATTCTATACTAAAGCCGCGATATGAAGCTCGCAATGCACGAGTTAGAAAAAAGACACTGCGAGTCTGGCGATGGATCTTCTGAATTCAGTCATTCGCCGCTGCTATGCCCTCAATTGAGCCGCCTGCTGCAATCGCCTAAAATCTCCGCCAGCATGATGGCTCGACCGCGTGAGAGGGTTAGCGGAGACCATCAAAAACCCCTTTGAATACGCTACTTTTTCAATGGCCTGAAATTCATCCGGCGTGATAAATGATTTGACCTCAGCGTGCTTGCGCGTTGGCTGGAGATACTGACCGATCGTCAAAAAATCAACACCTGCGCATCGCATATCGTCCAGGACTTGAAGCATTTCTTCGCGGCTTTCTCCCAGCCCAGCCATTAATCCAGATTTCGTAAAGATCGCAGGATTGATTTCTTTCACACGTTGCAATAACCGCAAAGAATGGAAGTAGCGCGCGCCAGGCCTAATCTGAGGATAAAGGCGCGGCACTGTTTCAAGATTGTGATTAAAAACATCAGGCGCCGCAGCCAGCACCACTTCAAGTGCATTATGCTTGCGGAGGAAATCCGGGGTCAGCACCTCAATAGTCGTGTTTGGGTTCGCTGACCGGATGGCAATAATCGTATCAGCAAAGTGGCGCGCGCCGCCGTCGTCCAAGTCATCGCGATCAACCGAAGTGATCACGACATGCTCCAGCCCGAGCTTGGCTACTGCATCAGCGGCGCGGCCGGGCTCGCTTGGATCGAGCGCCTCTGGCAGTCCAGTTGCAACATTGCAGAATGCACACGCACGCGTGCAAATGCTCCCCATGATCATCATGGTGGCGTGCCGGTGGCTCCAGCATTCGCCTAAATTGGGACAGCGCGCCTCTTCGCAAACTGTATGCAGTCCGTGCTCCCGAACGATGCGTTTGGTTTCGGCATAGATCGCGGAAGCCGGCGGTTTGATCCGGATCCAGTCCGGTTTTCGCATAACAGGCGTGTCCGGCCGCGACGCTTTCTCAGGATGTCTCAACCGATGGGAGCCGGGGGTGTTCGCAAGTCGGTCCAAAACTGTAACCATGGTAAGCCCCGCTGACCCACTCCCCAATGCTGGACCAGTGAGATTAGAATTTCTCGCCCGCTTTGGTCAGGGCGGGCCGTGTGGCCTCGACCGGTCGATGAGCGTTACCGGCGGCCTATTACCGATCGCGCTGTGGGGACGAACCTCGTTGTCGTCTCGACGCCAAGTCTCGCATTTCCCATTTGCATCTTCAAGGCTCATGCACCCATGCGCGTTCGTGCATTCGGCGCAGTCGAGGCAATCCATGCGGTGGCGTTGGCACTTCGAGGCAATGGCCAGCGCAAAGTTAGCTTCGATCAAGTCATCGAAACGATGTATCAAACAGGCAGAAATATGCGATCAAAGGATTAAGAAGCGTCTCCGGCGGGTTGGCCGATAACGTGCCGGAATTCGGCGCTTAGAATGCGCCTGCGCATGAAGGACCCGGCGAGCCCCGGCCCGGCCGCAGAAGGTGTCAAACAGCACGTGTCCGTCGCCGGACGAGATCATAGGATTGATCCGAAATGATATCAAAGACCCCATCAGCTGACGGCACTGGCGATCATCTCGCTGAAGCGCTCGAATGGCGCGAAGCGATGTCATCACTCATCGCGTTTGAGGGGATCGCCCGGGCCGATGAGGTTTTGACGGAGGCCGTTGAGACCGCACGGCGCCACGGGGCTAAGCTACCGTTTTCAGCAAATACAGCCTACATCAACACCATCCCCCCCCATCAAGAACCGGCCCTGCCCGGCAATCGCGACATCGAAGCACGACTGAAGTCGGCCGTGCGCTGGAACGCGCTCGCCATGGTGCTCAAGGCCAACAAAGACACATCGGAACTGGGCGGCCACCTTGCGAGCTTTCAGTCCGCTGCAACGCTTTACGATGTCGGGTTCATGCACTTTTGGCACGCTCCGCATGATGATCACGGCGGCGATCTCATCCTTATCCAAGGCCATTCCTCGCCGGGCATCTATGCGCGGGCGTTTCTGGAAGGCCGGCTGACTGAGCAGCAGTTGCAGAACTTCCGGCAAGAAACCGATGGCGGCGGATTGCCGTCCTATCCTCATCCCTGGCTGATGCCGGAGTTTTGGCAATTCCCGACAGTCTCGATGGGACTTGGCCCCCTGATGGCCATTTATCAGGCGCGGTTCTTGAAGTATCTGCACGACCGCGGGCTCGCCGACACATCGAAACGAAAAGTTTGGGTGTTCTGCGGCGACGGAGAAATGGACGAGCCCGAGAGCCTGGGCGCGATTTCACTCGCAGGCCGCGAAAAGCTCGACAACCTGATTTTCGTCATCAACTGCAACTTGCAGCGGCTCGATGGGCCGGTGCGCGGCAATGGCAAAATCATCCAGGAACTCGAAGGCAATTTCCGCGGCTCAGGCTGGAACGTGATCAAGTGCATCTGGGGTTCGAACTGGGACGAACTTCTGGCACGCGATGGGACCGGCCGCTTGCGCCAACTGATGGAGGAGTGCAACGACGGTCAATATCAAGACTTCAAAGCCAAAGATGGCGCGTACATCCGCAAGAATTTCTTCGGCAAGTATTCCGAAACAGCCGCCCTTGTCGCCAACTGGACGGATGAACGCATCTGGTCGTTGACGCGCGGCGGCCACGACCCTCGCAAGGTCTATGCGGCCTATGCGGCAGCCATCGCGCACCAAGATCAGCCGTCTGTTATTCTCGCCAAGACCGTTAAAGGCTATGGGATGGGCTCGGCGGGTGAAGGGCAGATGATTGCGCATCAGGCCAAGAAGATGGGCAACGAAAGCTTGAAGCGGTTCCGCGACCGCTTCCAGATCAAGTTGTCAGATGAAGATCTCGAACAGCTGCCCTTCATCCGTTTTGCCGAAGACAGCGCCGAATTCAAGTATCTTCAAGCTTCGCGGGAAAAACTGGGCGGTTGCCTGCCGCAGCGCAGACCGAAATCCAGCATGGCTCTGGACATCCCGCCGCTGGCGTATTTCGAGGCCCAGTTGAAGGGTTCGGACGGGCGCGAAATCTCAACCACCATGTCCTTCGTGCAGATGCTGACAAAGCTGATGCGCGACAAAGGCATCGGCCGCCACGTGGTGCCCATTGTCCCCGACGAGAGCCGCACCTTCGGCATGGAAGGGATGTTCCGGACATTTGGTATCTACAGCCAAGCCGGACAGCTTTACCGCCCCGAAGATGCCGACCAGCTCATGTACTATAAAGAAGACAAAACCGGCCAAATTCTCGAAGAAGGAATCAATGAAGCCGGTGCAATGGCCTCATGGATCGCAGCCGCCACGTCCTATTCATCATCTGATGTGCCGATGATCCCGTTCTTCATCTATTATTCGATGTTCGGCTTTCAGCGCATAGGCGATCTGGCATGGGCTGCTGGCGATATGCGGTCGCGCGGGTTTCTCATCGGCGGCACCTCGGGCCGTACCACATTGAACGGCGAAGGGCTGCAGCATCAAGACGGCCACAGCCACATCATCTCAGCAACGGTCCCCAATTGCATCTCCTATGACCCTACGTTCGGGTATGAAGTTGCGGTGATCGTCCAGCGGGGTCTTGAACGCATGTATCGCGATCAAGAGGATGTCTACTACTACATCACGACGTTGAACGAGAACTACGTGCATCCCGCCATGCCTGAGGGCGCCGAAGAGGGCATTATCAAGGGAATGTATTTGTTGAAGTCCACCAATCCAAAAGCCGCTGGCCCGCGCGTTCAACTGTTGGGTTCCGGCGCGATCTTGCGCGAAGTTCTAGCGGCTGCGGAATTGCTGGACAGCGACTTTGGCATCCCAGCAGACATCTGGAGTGTGACAAGTTTCACCGAACTGCGCCGCGATGCGCTTGATGTGGAACGGTGGAACTCACTCAATCCGCTAGAACCAACGCGTGTCCCGTTTGTGACGGCGTCACTTGCCTCGCCCAGCGAAGCGCCAGTCATCGCGGCCACAGACTATATGAAGCTCTATGCCGATCAGATCCGCGCTTTTGTGCCGACTCCCTATCGCGTGCTTGGAACCGACGGTTTTGGCAGGTCGGACTATCGCCGCAAACTGCGCCATCACTTCGAAGTGGACCGCCATTTTGTTGCAGTGGCCGCGCTGAACGCCTTGGCGGCACAGAACAAGATCCCATCAACCAAAGCCGCTGATGCCCTCCGCAAGTATGGCATCAACCCGAACAAATCCAATCCGGCCCGGGTCTGATACCGCATCAAGGATGCTTCCATGTCTCTCATCGACGTCAAGGTTCCCGATATCGGCGACTTCAAAAACGTTCCAATTATTGAAGTCCACGTGAAGCCCGGCGATCGCATCAAGGCAGAAGACCCGCTTGTAACCTTGGAAAGCGACAAGGCGGCGATGGAGGTTCCAGCACCCGCGAGCGGAACCGTTGCTGAGATTCTGGTCAAAGTTGGCGACAAGGTGAGCCAAGGCTCATTCATACTCAAACTGTCGGACGGCAACGGCGCCGATGCCGTGGCAGCACCGCAAGGCATCGCGGCGCCACCCGCACCAGCTCCCGCAGAGAAAAGCACCAGCACACCCACTGAGCCCGTTCCCGCGCAAGCGAGTGCGCCGCTGCACAAGGGTCCCATCCCCCCGCCTCCGGTGCTTGACTATAGCGGCGTGCACGCAAGCCCCACGGTGCGGCGGCTGGCTCGCGAACTCGAGATCGATCTGACGGCGATCAAAGGAACCGCCGCCAACGGCCGCATTACAAAGGATGATGTAAAGAAGGCTGTGAGCGGTGCGGGTGCGGCAGCGGGTTCCGGCATACCAGAAATTCCGGTGCAGGATTTCGCGAAGTTCGGCGCAATCGAAGTCAAACCACTGTCGCGTTTGAAACGGCTGTCTGGGCCACACCTGCATCGCGCATGGCTGAATATCCCCCACGTCACGCATACCGATGACGCCGATATCACGGATCTCGAAAGCTATCGAAAGACGCTCGATAGCGCGGCCAAAGCCAAGAACTACCGCGTCACACTCTTGGTGTTCCTGATGAAGGCGAGTGTTGTGGCGCTCAAGGAGTTTCCAGACTTCAACGCATCGTTGTCACCCGGCAAAGATGCGCTCATTCATAAAAAATATTACAACATCGGAGTCGCGGTCGATACGCCAGATGGGCTTGTCGTGCCCGTCATCAAAGACGTCGATCGCAAGGGCGTCCTCGAATTGTCACAAGAGTTAGCGGCCGTATCCACACGCATGCGCGACGGTAAGATTGCACCGGCCGACATTCAAGGGGGCACCTTCTCAATCTCCAGTCTTGGTGGAATTGGCGGGACGAATTTCACTCCAATCGTCAATGCGCCCGAGGTCGCGATCCTGGGCGTCGTGCGCGCGCAGATCAAGCCGAAGTGGGACGGCGCGACATTCGAGCCGGGCTGATGTTGCCGCTGTGCTTGTCGTATGATCACCGGGTGATCGACGGCGCGCTTGCGGCACGGTTTAGCCGCCGGCTTGTCGAGGTCCTCGAAGATGTCCGGCAACTTGTTCTCTAGTCCATCCCAATGAAGGGCTGCCATGAGCGAAGAGCACTCCTGTCAAATTGCAGTTCTGGGTGCTGGACCTGGGGGATACTCAGCCGCGTTCCGGGCAGCGGATCTCGGTCTTGACGTCATTCTGATTGAGCGTGGCGCCACGCTTGGCGGCGTGTGCCTGAATGTGGGCTGCATTCCGTCAAAGGCGCTCTTGCACACTGCTGCAATTATCGATGAGGCCGCCGCACTCGCCTCTCACGGGATTGCATTCGCACAGCCCGCCATCGATCTCAACTCACTCCGGGGTTACAAGAACAAAGTCATCGGCAAACTCACGTCCGGGCTTGCTGGCATGGCTAAAGCCAGAAAAGTGAAGGTTGTCCATGGGACCGGATCGTTCGCCAGTCCCAATCACATCGATGTGGTGGCTTCAGATGGCAGGATCACGCAGGTAAGATTCGAGAAGGCGATCGTCGCAGCAGGCTCTGAGGCAATCCAGTTGCCATTCGTCCCCTCTGACCCACGCATTGTCGATTCTACCGGCGCTCTGGAATTGCCAGAAATCCCGAAAAAGATGCTGGTCATCGGCGGTGGCATCATCGGTCTGGAAATGGCGACGGTGTATTCGACACTTGGCACGCGTCTCGACGTGGTCGAAATGCTGGATGGCCTGATGCTAGGCGCTGATCGTGATCTCGTCAAAGTCTGGGAACGAAAAAACGCCCGCCGCTTCGACTCCATCATGCTCAAGACCAAGACCGTTGGCGCCGAGGCAAGACCAGATGGTATCCACATCACCTTCGAAGGGACCGCAGCGCCGGACACGCCGAAGGTCTACGATATGGTGCTCGTCGCCGTTGGCCGGCGGCCCAATGGCCAAATCATCGGCGCAGAGAAGGCCGGCGTAACCGTCAGTGATCGCGGATTCATCGCCGTCGATCGTCAAATGCGCACCAACGTTCCGCACATTTTTGCCATTGGCGACATCGCCAGCCAGCCGATGCTGGCCCATAAGGCGGTGCATGAGGGTCACGTGGCTGCCGAGGCCGCCAATGGCCTCAAGAGTGTCTTCGACGCAAAGCAAATTCCATCCGTCGCCTACACCGATCCCGAAATCGCTTGGGCCGGCCAAACCGAAGATCAGCTTAAAACAGAGGGCCGCTCGTATGGCCGTGCCGTGTTTCCGTGGGCTGCCTCCGGCAGGGCCATTGCCAACGGCCGCGACGAAGGGTTTACCAAACTCTTATTCGATGCGGAGACCCATCGCATCATCGGCGGCGCCATCGTGGGCACGCACGCGGGTGACTTGATTGGAGAAATCTGTCTCGCCATCGAAATGGGCGCCGACGCGACAGATATCGGACGGACGATTCATCCCCACCCGACGCTTGGCGAGTCGATTGGGATGGCGGCCGAAATCTTTGAGGGTGTGTGCACGGATATGATGCCCGTTCGAAAGCAATCGTCACAACGCTCATGACGCAACCCATGTCCGGTCACATCAACCGCGCACTTGACCGCAATGCCGGACGCGGATTGCTGGCTGATGACGATGTCATTCCGGAGCTTTTTGCGTGGCGCTTGCAGGGACAAAAAGTAGCGTTGGTGACCCTCGTCGGGATCGAGGGCGGTACGCCAAGGCCGCTTGGCGCTCAAATGGGTGTTGCCGCCGACGGCCGTTATTGCGGATATCTGTCGGGCGGATGCCTTGAAAAGGCCATCGCATTGGACGCGCAAGCTGTCATTCAGGAGGGCCGCAACCGGCTCGTCCGGTATGGAAGAGGCTCACCGTACTTTGATATTACCCTGCCCTGCGGCAGCGGGCTCGATCTGTATATCGATCAAAGCCTGGCGGAACCCGTCCTCAAGGACATGATGTTGTGCCGGCAGACGCGGCAAGCCTATTGTCTTGAAACGGATTTGGACATCGGCCATAGCCAGATCGTCCGATGTGGCGCGAACGAGTTCCCGGTCAGCAGGAAGACAGCGTCCGTGTTCAGGCGGGCCTATGTGCCAAGCATTCGATTGCTGTTGATCGGCAGTGGACCTTCGGTCGCGGCGATTGCGGAGCTCGCATCGGCCATCGGCTTCGGCCTCGAAATCCTTTCGCCAGACGAGGCGACGCGCGACGACTTGCACGCGCGTGGGTTTGCCGCGACTGGGCTAATCCAAGCCGAACTTCCCAGCTCCAGCTTACTTGACCCGTGGACGGCCGCGATCGTGGCGTTTCACGATCATCATTGGGAGCCGCCGCTGCTCGCGTCGATCCTAAAGTCAAACTGCTTCTACGCCGGAGCATTGGGAAGCCGCGCAGTCCATGCAGTGCGCGCGGCGAAACTTGCCGAATTGGGCGTCTCCCCAAACGGCATCGCGCGCCTGAGAGCACCCATCGGCATGATACCGGGTGCCAAAGACCGGGCGACACTTGCGGCGGGTATTGTTGCTGAGATTCTGTTGGATTCCAAACGTGCGGGCTGGGTGCCGTAGTTGCACCCTGCACCGTACTCTGCATCTGGCACGGCAGGCGGCGGTAGTGATCCGAGACCCCTCCTTCTTCCACTCAGCGGAAGCATCCAGGCCTAACGATTGACCCCGGACCGTTCGTCACGGCAAGGGCCGGATGGTGGTGGTGGAACGCCTCTCTCATCCATGTGACGAGAGCCGAATTCGCCAGCACGTGATTGCATTGGTTGCGTCAGCGCGCGGTGCCGTTGCCGGGAACTTATGACTTGGGCCGTCCACTGCGCCCCGTTCCGGTGTGTAACCATCGGAAAATCTGAAAAAAAGAAAAACGCCTAACTCATTGAAAAGATTGGTCGGAGCGAGAGGATTTGAACCTCCGACCCCCAGTCCCCCAGGGTGTTCAGATGCTTACTCAGCTTTCCTCATCTTGAATAGCAACTCGCTCGCAAGGTCTTTAGACTCCAGACATTCTTCGCCTCACGGCGCCTCATCTCGGCGCACGTCGAAGCGACGGTTTTTGGAACCTATGCGGAACCTTTGCACACTCGCAGCTTGAATCGACTGCGGGTCAAAGGTTCCTGAACCTTGGAGCGAGGCCCACAGTCATGGCGCGCCTGAACGACCTGATCCTCAGAACCTTGAAAGCCCGCGGCGAACAATACGCCGTTCTCGACGACGCGCTGCCGAACTTCGGCGTGCGCGTCGGCGCAACTGGCACGCTCAGCTTCTTTGTCATGTACACGGTGCATGGCCGCCGCCGGCGCGACACGCTGGGCCGGTTCCCGGTGTTAACCCTTGCCGTAGCGCGCAAACTGGCGCGCCAGCGCCTCTCGCGTTTGATCTTTGACACGCGAAGCAGCGACGTCCCCGTCGCGATGACGTTTGCCGAGGCCGTCGACAGTTTTCTAAAACTGCACTGTGATGCGGAAAACAAGCCGTCGACGGCGGCCGAAACGCGGCGGATGTTCAAACGTCATTGGTTGCCTGCCTTTTCACGCCGGTTGCTGCACGATGTTGGCACACGGGAAATCACGGCAATTATCGATCGCAACAGGACTACAGCGCCGCACGAAGCGCGCCATGCGTTCATGGTCTTGAGAACGTTCTTCAACTGGGCAAAACGGCAGCGGCTTATCGAGCGATCGCCGTGTGACAACCTCGCGTTCAATTTTCGGCTGACCCCGCGCACGAGGGTTCTCAACGATCGGGAACTCGCGGCGGTCTCCAGCGCGGCGGGCGAACTCGGGTATCCCTACGGCCCAATCGTCCAACTCCTGATGTTGACGGGTCAGCGTCGCGGCGAGATCGCAAGTCTTCGCTGGACCTACATCGATGCAGAAAAGAAGCTCATCACACTGCCCGCCGAGCTGGTGAAGAACGGCAGAGAACATACTTTTGCGGTTGGCGATATGGCGGCGAGTGTTTTGAGTTCCATTCCCAACCAAGGCGACATGCTATTTCCAGCTCGTGGTTTTAATGACCGTCCGTTCTCGGGTTGGAGTAAAGTCAAAGCTGTGCTTGATGAGCGGAGCGGAGTGAATTTCCGGCTGCATGATCTACGGCGCAGTTGGGCGACGCATGTCGCTGAACTCGAAATACACCCCTGGGTGATCGAAGCGCATCTCAATCATATCTCCGGCATGGTGTCCGGCGTGGCGGCTGTTTACAACCGGCACAAGTACTCAAACGAAACTCGATCAGCGGTTGCAAAGTTTGACGCCAAACTCTCAAGACTTCTCGCGGAAGTAGATTTGCAACACTCGCCAACAATGAAGTTGAGTTTTGCGCACACCCACGGTGGCGGCCCAACTCCGACACAAACGACATAAAGACTGCACCTCTCAAGGTTTGTAGTGGAGTTCAGTCATGCGTGAACTATCGCGACGCCGGTTCTTCCGTCTGTTCGCCAGCGTCGGTGCGACGAGCGCGGCCATCTTGCCGGTCTTGAGCGCACCTTCCGCATTGGCAATCCCAGCGCCCGTGAAGTCGGCAGCGCCGAAAGGCCCGGTCCCTGTCGAGTCGCCATTTGAAAGCTACCTCGTTATCGGAATCGTGAAGTGGTACGATAGCTCAAAGGGGTACGGCTTCGTTGCTCCTGATGATGGCAGCAAGGACATTCTGCTCCACGTCACAGGCCTGCGCGCGAGTGGTTATCAGACGGCGCGTGAAGGTGCGCACATTTGCTGCGAGGCCATTCGTGGGAAGTATGGTGCACAGGTCCTTCGTATTTTGAGCCTGGATAATGGGACAGGTATTGATACGCCGGAACGATCACATGTTCCGATCAAAGCCGAAAGTAGTTGGGAAAGGGTATGCGTCAAGTGGTTTAATCACGTTCGCGGATTTGGTTTCCTGACTGGCGGTGACGGTACGCCGGACATCTTCGTCCATCGCGAGACTTTGCAGAGCGCCGGTTTGGTCGACCTTCGGCCGGGTCAGATGATCAGCGTTCGTTGGGGCTTTGGCACAATGGGCATCATGGCGGCTGAACTTCGAATCTAGCGTCTGAGGTCAGCTTCGCTGTTGCTGTCGCGGAGCATGACCTACGGCGATCTTGCCGGCCAGATACTCGCAGCTATTCCTGATCAGGGCGACCTGCTGTTTCCGGCGCGCGGCTGTGACGATCGGCCATTCAGCGGGTGGAGCAAAGTCAAGGCGGTTCTCGATGAACGCAGTGGCGTTGACTTCACGCTGCACGATCTACGGCGCAGTTGGGCGACGCATGTCGCTGTACTCGACGTGCATCCCTGGGTATTCGAAGCGCACCTCAACCACGTGTCGGGGACGATTTCCGAGGGTCACTGCGCGAACGGCCAGAAACTCAAGTGCCTGACGGTGACGGACGAGGGAACGAAAGAAGGCCTGGCGATTGAAGTCGAGGGGCGTCTTCGTTCAGGCCGTGTGATCGAGGTGCTGTCGCGCTTGGTGTCGGAGCGCGGCGCGCCGGTTTCTATGCAGTCTGACAACGGATCCGAGTTTGTGTCGCGTGCCTTGTTAAAGTGGATCGCAGATCAAGGTATCGAAACGGCCTTGATCAATCCCGGCAAGCTCTGGCAGAATGGCACCGTCGAAAGCTTCAACGGCAAGTTCCGCGACGAGTGTCTGTCGATGGAATGGTTCCGGTCGCGGGCAGAGGCGAAAGTTGTGATTGAAAATTGGCGGCGGCACTACAACGAGGTGCGTCCGCATTCGGGCTTGGGCTACCTGACACCGGCTGAGTTCGCTGCTGGTCTCAAGAGCCAAGACCCAGCGTCCGTGCCGGCAACGGGCCGGATCGCTGCGGTTGATGGAGCCTCCGCGCTCCGCCCCGTTGCACAACCGCCTGAGCAAGGGCACGAAGACAGACGAGAAACAACGAGGGCTGATCTCTCAAGTTAAGCGTGGCCCAAAGAAACCGGGCAGGTCACCGCCACGCCAGCGCCTGCGCCTGCGCTTCGTCAAACGTCATTGGAATCGGCGTCAGATAGCCCTATCCTTGTGACAGGCGCCAGGTCATGAAAATGTCGGTTGAACAAAAGGCCGCAAAACCGAAAATACGAAGAGTCACATCGGTATTTTACATTTTGCCGCAATGAGCTCTGGTCCACCCCAAAGGGGATAGCGCGATGAACGACAATCGTTCTCATACTAAAATTCTCACGGTGCCGAGCTTTGGATGCTCTATAGAAGTGGGGAGAACTTGTGGACGCGAGGGATCGAAGCCGGAGGCCGAGACGCGAGGCTCGGTTGACGAGAGCCCGGCCCACCGTGGACGCGCCACAACAGAACAGCCGCTTCACCAGAAGCGGCTGCATAATCAAACAAACAGCTTACCTGGAAACTTGATCTTGGGATCAAGGGCTTCGGCGTAACGGGCATATCCGGCGAGCGTCCCGTCGGCCGTGCGCGGCGGGATCAACACCCGTCCGCGCATGACGCCTTTAGGGGCAAAACCGATCCCAAGCACCGCGGCAAGCTCCATGCTGAGCCCAAGCGATAGCACGGCCTCGTGGCCGTGATCGAGGTAGGCGGCGACTTTCTGCAGTCCGTCCGGCGCGTCCAGTTTCGCCGCGACGAACTGCTTCTCGATTTCTAGCGCCGCTTCATTGGTGGCGATGTCTTTGCAGTGGGCGACGAGTTCGATCATGTCACCGCCGGTTTGCCCGTCCGTCGCAAAGCAATAGAACAGCTGCTTTGCTGGCGTAATAACGAGACTGCGTTTGCCGCCGCCGTGCTTGGGGCATTCGCAGCGCAGTTGGCCGTTGGCGCGCTTTGTGTCGAGCCCGAGCCAGGCGGCGACGGCTTCGATGTCAACGGCGGCTTTGAGGGCGGCGTAATCCACGTATCCCATGGCAACCTCCTGTCGAAGAACGGGACCGTGGTACATTGTAACAAGAGTTCGAGGGCGGGGTTTTGCGGCGCGGAACAGCCGCAGAGCCCCGCCTTTGAATGGTTCATTGCGCGGGTATTTATGGAGACTTGCGATGGCTAACAAACCCGCAGCCAAGAAAGAAGAAAAGATCGAGAAGCGATTGCCTGACTTTATCATCAGGTGCCGGCAGTCGGCCGGCAGCGACTATTGGCAGAATGCCGGCGCCGCGTGGGAAGCCAAGTTCAAAGATGGCACCACCGGCTATTCGATCAAACTCAACAATCTGCCGATCGGGTTCACGGGCGATCTATTGATGATGCGTCCGAAAGATCCGGATTAGGCAACGGGAGCCGCGCTTATGCGCGGCTCCATTCTTGATTGGGGCGTATCGACGGCGTCCGTGTCGCTCACGACGCCTCGGTCTTTTCAATCTCGCGGCTCTCATCGGCCCTGGCTTGCAGCTGCGTTTTCGATTTACCGCCGCCGCTTCGCGTCTCGCGTTTTTTCTTCTCGGGCCTCTTTCCGGCGAACAAGTCCTGCATCGAAACGCCGAGGGCTGCAGCGGCCGCCACAAGTTTTGCCTTCAAGGCCTCAAGCTCGGGCGCGCTGCGACGTGCAAGTTCCTGGTCGATACTGATTTTTTGGGACGCGAGTTCGTCGTAACTCATGTCGTGAAGCTCCTTCTTTGGGAGTGGCGGCGGCAGTAAAGGGATGTCCGGCATTGGTTTCCGTTTGAACATTTTGCACCTATCCTTTTTCGCTCAAGGTCAAAATTGAAAACGGCGGATGACCGACCCGCAGCCATGGCTCGGTCAGCATGTCGCCGTTTGGCTTCGGGAAATGGGCTTCGTGGGCCCAATCCTGGGTGTGCTTGAACAACAGCCAGGGGCATGGGCCGATCATCACCTCGACAAGGCGCATCATGGCACGCATACGGCTTTCGGAGATGGTGACGAGGGGGATCAGCGCGTTCGCAAAGCCGTAACCGCGATACAGACGCTGCTGCATGAAGCCGGTGTAGAGTTCGATCTTCCTGGCAATCGCGGTCGTCTTCAACTTGTTGCTGGTCAAAGCTTCGGTGGCGCGGTCGATCTCCTTGCCGGGGAAAAACACCGTCTTTCCGCCGCTCGCCAGCACGAACGGCCGCCCGTCGGGAATAAGATGGCCGTCGCCGAGCTTAATGGAGAGCGGATCGTTGGTTAGGTAGTCGACGCCGTTGGCGCGGGCGCCGAACTTGATCGAGCAATCGACGAGGCAATTGAGCAATTCGTGTGCAAGTTCCTGCGGCCGGAATTTCGGCACGGCGACGCCAAGCACTTTCGCGCCTTTTGGAGCAAGTTCGTAGACGCCGTGGCGCGTATTGACGAGAGGGATGTTGAGCGGGAAGCCGGCCCACTTGAGAAACGCGTTCTGGTCTTCGCGCAGATGCCCGAGGCGGCGGACGAAGCGATTCGGATGGGCGTTCGGGAAATGCGCATGCAGCCAGTGGGACGGGAGAAAGCGGTGGCCGTCGTTCGGATCGAGGATCTTCAAGATGTGCTTGTCGCGGTCCGAAGGGTGATGAATGGTCGTGACCTTGGCGCCGATGGGCGGCGTTGCCGAATGCCGGCCGCGGGGCGTGAATGTCGTGCCTTGTCTCATGCCTCTAGTGATACGGACCGCCGCTGCGGACGTGAATTCAAGCTGACGCAGCCTGAGGAAACGATCGCGACTTTTTTATTATATCAGCTGGGCCGGCGCCATTCGCTTAGGTCCGGCCACTCGGCGCGGTTTGCGGCGACGTCGGCAACTGTGGCGCGGTCGCGCCGTAGGTCGCCTTGTTGTGCGCCCGCAGCGCCGCGTGTTCGGCGTCCGTCAGCCGGGGCAATGTTTCGATAATTCCAAACGGAAACGCCACGCGGATGGCGTTCGGCGTCAGACCTTCGACGTAGCAGGCCCAGTCGGCGTGAGAAAAATCTTTCTTCTTCATGCCGAGGATAAAGTCCGGCTCGCAGCGCATGTCGCGATTGATTTGCGCGACGACCGAATAGGCGCACGGCCCTGCGAGTTTGATCGACGTGTTGTTGATCACTTCCTTGCGCACGCCGTCTTGCAGCTGGTCGGGGTGTTGCGTGGCGAGCAGCAACCCAAGACCATAGGCGCGGGCGTCCGAAAGAATCTTTTGCGATTGATCGTGGAGATAGGTCTTGGCTTCATCGCAAATGATCAGCGCCAGGTGCCGTTCGCCTTTCGGTCGCTGAAACGCCGCGGCGAGGCATTGGGCGAGGATGAAGCGGCCGAACACCGCCGAGCCGTGATCGCCGAGCGCGTTGCGATCGGTGTTGACGACGACGATCTTTTTCTCCTGCATGGCGCGATAGGCATCGAACTTGTTGTCCGGGGCGTTGAACATCGAAATAAACATCTGATTGCGGCATAGCGAATAGAGCCGGTTGGCGATCTGGCTCTTGGTTTGCCTCACGAGTTGGTCGGCGCTCAAGAACTGGTTTTTGAAGAAATCCTGCGTAATCTGCGGGGCGTCTTTCAGGTGTTGGCTATAGGGCAGAGTTTTGGCGTCACAGACTTCGCGCAGCGTATCGAGCGTCGAATTGGGAATGGCGCGCATGAAGTCGACGAGGTAGGCGACCATCGTCGCTTGACGCTCGGTCAGGCCCTGCTCGATCGCCTTGAACAGATAAAAGAACAATTCCATCTGCTTTTTGCGCGAGGCGCCGTGCAGGTTGTAAAAGTTGAGCGCCGGGACGTCCGCGGGATCGAGGATAATCAGGCGGTCCCTGATCTCAGCAATTTTGTCGACGGCTTCGATCAGATGGCCGTTGCCGTCGATGAGAAAGACGGCGCAGTCTTCTTTGAGCAGCGAGGCAAAGATCGCCCGCAGCGTCTGCGATTTTCCGTGCCCGGACTTGGCGAACAGGAAACCGTGCTCGTGGAAGCTGCGCGGCGGGATGGCGAAGGGGAGAGAGGCCAGCAGCAGACCGGCGAAGGGGGTGCCGCCGAGATAGGTTTCGATCAGCTCGTGTGGCGGCAATTTGCTGTCGGCCGCCGTGATGAAGGGCTTTTTCTGATCGGTATAGGGAACGATGCCCGACGCCTTGCAGATGTTGCAATAGATTGTCTCGTTGAGGGCCGAAAGCAGTCCGGCGTTTTGGTGATCCGCCATCGACAACGTGCCGATGATGCGGTCGACAACATCGTTGACGTCAAGATAGGCGTAGAGTGGAACCGCGGCGAAGGCGCTTTTCGCATCAGGGACGCTGAGCGATGCGGCGACGTCGGAGAAGATCGCCGCGGTTGATTGCAGCAACAGTTCGCCAACGTGATCGTCATTGGCGAGGAAATGCTGCTGCGCTCGCAGATAGCGGCGCAGATCGACGTGTTCGCGCAACGACAGAGCGTTCCAATCGGTGACCGTTGCCGTCTCAAAGATCGTGGTTTCCAGTTGCAGAACGGCGACCAGGCAGTCGACGAGCGCGTCCGAGCATGCTTCGGGCAGCTCGCCGTCGATGTTTTCGGCGATCGCACGCGCCGTCAGCTTGCAGAACGGCGCGAACGCGGACGCCCACGTCGAGCGCCGGAAGTCGGCCGTGACCGACGCATGCAAGGCCTGCAAGTCTCTGAATTCGGCGGCGCGTTCGTCGGTGAACCGGCGTATGAACGGGATATACGGCGACGGCGGCACGTATTTGGGGAGTTTAGAACTCAAGCACGGCCTCGCGACCGTCGAACGAAACGGCGGTATCCATATAGAGCCGCAATTTCTCGCAGGCTTCGATGATTGCGTTCTCCGCTGCAACAAGTTCATTCAAGTCTTTGCACTCGATGTGCACGCCGCTGATCAGCTTGTCGACGGTCACACGCAGCGCAAGCGCGCCCATGGCCGCATTGGCAATACCGCGCGCATTGTGCAACGACGAGCGTTCGGCGCTCCAGGTCTGAGTGGCATTGTCGAAATTGCCGTAGGCCGTCTCTGTCCGTGCAACACGTTCCTTGCTGTCGCAGACGACCGACTCGCCGAGTTTATATTTTCCGATGAGCTGCCGGTCGGCCGCGGTCACATCGACGCGCGCATCCAGCACAAATACGGGCTTGCTGCTGACGATGCCGGCCGTTCGTTGCGATCGCTTGATGCGTAAGTGCATCCGGTCGGCGTATGCAGCGGGTGCGACGGAGTTGGGAATGGCGGGCGGAAATTGGTTCATCGGACGTCTCCGAAACGATCGTTTACGGCATGCGGCCCCCTCAGGTCGGTAACGGTCAAATCCTGCGCCGCCAACGCGCGGCGGTCAAGCCGCTCGACGGCTTCGATGGCGTTGGGGCTTGACGGCGAGCGGGCGGCGGTACGATCCGGCGCCGGGCGTAGAGCTGACGCGATTTGGCGATGATCTTGTCGCGCGAGCGCCGCGGGCTGCGAAACGGCGATAGTTCGGTGCGCTGATCGTCCACAAAGGCGGTAAATGGGGGAAGGTTGGCGAGATCGCTGGTGAAATCCTGCATGATGGTGTTCATCGGCGCGGCGAGAACCTTGGCGTCGTCGAACGAAACATTGAACACGACGACATCGCGCACCGTGCCGAGGATGACGGACAGAAACGCCGGATCGATGCCTTGCGCGGTCTGCGTTGCCAGGCCAAGTTTGAGGCCGAACTTGCGCAATTCTCGCAACATCGACAGGTAAACGTCGGTTCCGTAGATCTGGAATTCATCGGCGAAGAACGATGCCGGACCGGGGTGCGACATCAGATTGTTGCGGAACGCGGTCGTAAACAGCGACCCCAGCACCAGCGCGCCGTCGTCGCCGATGGACGGCGTGGCGAGATTGACGACGCATATCTTTCGATTTTCGATAACGTCACGAAAGTCGAGCTTCGGCGACTTCTGCGTCAGGTGACGGTGAATATCGGACGCCAGAATGGCATCGATCTTGTTGTAGATGGGGGAGGCCGCTTCCTGCTGCTGGCGCTCGTTGTAGGCTCTCGGGAACAAGTCGAGCCAGTACGTGCGCGTTGACGACTTCGCAACTTTGGCCAGCACGCGCATGCGGTGGCGTTCATCGTAGAACATTGGACACAGATCGTGCAACGTCAGTCGCGCCTCGACGATGGCCGCGACGCCATTGCGCAACCCTTGTTCGAGTCTTGGTCCCCAACTGTCCTTGAAGATCGTCTTCAACGCGGAAACGAGACGGTGCGGAGCATCGAGCGGCTCGAAGCCGACGGCGTAGTCGCCGTCGGAGGCATCAAGATAGATGGTGTCGCGGATGCGGTTTTTTGGGATGGCTTCGAGCAAGTCGCGGGCGTCTTCGCCGTGGGGATCGAGATAAATGACGGCGCGATCGCCGGCCTCGACGTCGTCGAGTGCCCGGTTCTTCAAATACGTCGATTTTCCCGAACCGGGTTTACCGAAGGCGATGAAGTGCAGGTTCTCCATAAGTCTATTCAGCTTCCGACGGGCCGGTTCGCGGCGCGGCAAACCATCATCCCAGAAACAGCGGTCCTTGTGGGAGTGCTGCGGCGGATCGGAAGCTGAAGAAATTTATCGAACGCGGTCCATGCCTGAATTGTAAACGGCCTTCGTCTGGCGCAGCCATGACCCAAGGACCGAGCCGCCGCTTCCGCATGCGATTAGCAAGGAAGCAAGGGAAGCGATGACCGATATCGAATGGGGAGGGAAGAGCCGAGGGCCTTGGGTCATGGCTGATAAGCCTGACGAACGTGCCGGAACTGTTGGGCTTTTCGCGCTTTGCCGCGCATATACGGAATATCCGTACGCATGTACGGGGTTTTATGCGGGCCTAGTCGGCATGAAAAACCGTAGGGGCTTCGCGAACCCCTACGGGTCTGCTCCGTGAGTAGCGTCTAGCGTCGTGTGACGAGCGAGTGCTCGACATCGTCAACGCGCCACCGGATGCTGGTCGGTCGTCCGCATGACCGGCGACGGCGCACCACCGGATCGGGGAAGCTTCCGTCATCGCGCTACCTGTCGACCGTCGCCCGGGACACGCCTACCATCGCGCACACCTGGTACATCGTCAGCAGTCTTAGTGTCTTTGACATTGCAGCCAGTTCTCCCTTGAGGAGCACTGCCGGCAATGCGGGGAACGAATGTTCCTACACTCCGAAAGTAGTGATCGATTACGGCGATATCAAGCAGGGGAGTTAAACGCCGGAAGCCGAACCCGCGTCGCGCAGTTGCGACCGCTAATTCTGATTACACCCTGTAAATCTGCAATGACTTAGTCGTCGAGGTCGCCGCGTTCGGGTGCTTGCCGGGCGGTGTGTCGGATGTGAAGAATGATCACGGCATCGGCTACCACAGTGTAATAGATGCGGTAGGGGTACCGGGTCGGCGGCAAAATCCGGATCTGCGGAATACTCGTCTGCGTGCCGATGTTCGGCGACTGGGACAGCAGCGCCATCCTCGCCTTGAGATGCAAGCGCACGCGCTCAGCGGGGCGCGGGCCCGCATGTTCAAGAAGGTAATCTCGAATGGCACGAAGATCGGCTCGGGCACGGGCGTGAAGTCGGACCTTCAACGCCATGATTGGGACAGTATCTCGTCCGTCTCGGCGTCGGCAAGGTTTTCATCGCGCTCGGCGTCGCGCAGCGCCGGTTCGAGCACGGCGCGTTCATCGGCCGACAGCGCGTAAACCTCTTCGGCGATTTCGGCAAGGGCTTCGACGGCAAGCTCCTGCCGGGCTTTGGGCAGGGTGCGCACCTTCACGAACAGCGTCTCTAGTTTTTCGAGCGTCGTAGGCATGGTTGACATCATAGCACAGAGCTGGGAGACGGCAACCTCACAACGCCACTGCCGGATCGGCGACCCAGATTTTCGCTCCGTCCCGCAACAAAAAACTCGGCGTGGCAGCCACGGCGGGCGAGCATAGCTACCAAACTTCGCACAAGAATGAGGTTTCTGCGATGATGGTCATGTCCTCGATCATTCGTTGGCGCAATGAGGTCGTCGGCTTCGTCTTGGAAGGCTCCTCTTGGGTGAGATGGTGAAGAGAAGCGAACGTGACAGTAGCTTCATTGATGAACGGTCAACACACTCCCCTGCCAGCCAGACGGCGGCTGGTTCGCAAATCGGATATTGTGCGATGTATACGGAATGGATCAACTGAGCCGTTCCCTGCTTATGAACCATCGGCGCACGCCGATTGACGGAGCTCGCTGGAAGAGAAAAATGAAGAGCAGAAAGCAGGAACTCTCAGAGAAAGCCGACGACGAGCGGCGGCGTTGCCGTGAGTGGTTGATGCTCTTTGTTCGCGATGGTCACCCAAAGCAGCTGACAAAGGTTGAACTCCGCGATGCGGCCATGCGCGAACTCAGGATATCCAAACTGTCATTCGACTACGCGTGGGTCTGGGTCATCGAGGAGACTGGCCGGCATGACTGGTATGAGCCGCTGCGCCGTAAGCCTAGCACTCGGAACTAGCCACTTCCCCGAGGTGGTGCCACAACCGCAACCGCGATAGCGGTTTAGTGCAACATCTGTTTCGCGAAGCTGTCGCCGTGATTTGGCTCAACAAAGCCCTGGAATAACCGCGTACCTTGACGTTTTGAATTCCTGTTTTCTAATTTCAAAGTGCCTTTCCCATGCTGCGTATTCTTGGTTTTGAGTATTCTCAAATGCGTATTCTTATAATGAGTGACCGGCAAATTCTGCCGGTCTGGACCGGCAACGGGGTAACCCCCCCATTTTTAACGGGGCTCAATCGTAGAACTCACGCGGCGGTTTGCAGTCTCAGTTTCTGAGCGGGTGTTATGCCGCCCAGCCCCATGTTGGGGCGGTCGTTGGTGTAAGTCCAGAGCCATTGCGTGGCGTAATCCTGCACCTCCTTGATCGTCGCGAACATGTATTGATCCAGCCATTCGTGGCGGACTGTGCGGTTGTAGCGTTCGACGTAGGCGTTCTGCTGGGGCTTGCCCGGCTGAATGTGCTGGACCCTG
>JANOFU010000053.1:0-4182 GCA_031413815.1 Hyphomicrobium sp.
CGCCGCAAGACACACCGCGATTTGAAGCACTGCTCGGTGACGGCACCCAATGGGGCGTCAATCTCAGCTATTGCGTGCAGCCCAGTCCGGACGGCCTGGCGCAGGCGTTCATCCTGGGCAAACGTTTCGTCTCTGGCCAGCCCAGCGCGCTGGTGTTGGGCGACAACATTTTCTACGGGCACGACCTGCAAGGCCTGCTCAACGCTGCGGGCTGCCGCACCGAGGGGGCTTCGGTGTTTGCGTACCACGTGCACGACCCCGAGCGCTACGGCGTTGTCGCGTTCGACCGCGAAAAGCGCGCACTCAGCATCGAAGAAAAGCCGAAGCTGCCCCAAAGCAACTACGCCGTGACCGGGCTGTACTTCTACGACGAACAGGTCTGCGACATGGCCGCCGGCATCAAACCGTCTGCCCGCGGCGAGCTCGAGATCACCGACGTGAACGCGCGCTACCTGGCCCAGGGGCAGCTCAAGGTCGAGATCATGGGCCGAGGTTATGCCTGGCTGGACACCGGCACGCACGACAGCCTGCTGGAGGCCGGGCAGTTCATTGCCACGCTTGAAAAGCGGCAAGGATTGAAAGTCGCCTGCCCCGAAGAGATCGCCTTTCGATCCGGCTGGATCGGCGCCGAGCAGCTCCATGCGATGGCCCAGCCCATGCTCAAGAACGGCTATGGCCAGTACCTGATGCAGGTGCTCAAAGGCGGAGCGTACTGATGAAGGTCACCGAAACGGCGATTCCCGGTGTGCTGGTTCTTGAGCCCAAGGTGTTCGGCGACGAACGCGGCTTCTTCATGGAGAGCTTCAACCAGAAGGCTTTCGACGACGCGGTGGGCCAACCCGTGAGCTTTGTGCAGGACAACCATTCGCGCTCCGGCAAAGGCGTGCTTCGCGGCTTGCACTACCAATTGCCTCCCCACGCCCAGGGCAAGCTGGTTCGCGTCACGCAAGGAGCGGTTTTCGACGTGGCCGTGGACGTCCGCAAGAGCAGCCCGAGCTTCGGCAAATGGGTGGGCATGGAACTGAGCGCAGAGAACCATCGGCAACTGTGGCTGCCGCCGGGCATGGCGCACGGCTTTCTGGTGCTGTCGGCGAGTGCCGACTTTCTGTACAAGACGACCGACTACTACGCTGCGCAGGCAGAGGCCTGTATTCGCTGGGACGACTCGGCACTGGGCATCCGCTGGCCGAACCTCGGACCTGCGCCCCGGGTATCGGACAAGGACGCACTGGGCGCCAGCTTCGGCAACGTGATCCCGTTCGAGTAGAGCAAACAACGGACACCAACCATCGATGCTTTGACACCCGCGCGCTTGCGCCGCCTCTCAAGAGAGGGGTTGTGGATAGCTTCCGGCCAGGCCGCAGCCATCGCCGGCGCACTGGTTGGCGTGCGCCTGATGACAGAGTTCCTCGATCCCGCGGCGTACGGCGAGTTGGCGCTGGGGATGACGGCAGCGGCCTTGATCACCCAAACCGTGCTGGGACCCGTCAGCAACGGCGCAAGCCGGTTCTATGCCCCAGCGCTCGAACAAGGCGATGTCGGCGGCTACTTTGCTGCAGTTCACCGGTTGTTGCGATGGGCGTCGGGCGCGATCGGGTTGATTCTTTTGCTTGCGATTGCAGGCCTGGCGATCGTCGAACGAGCCGATCTCATCGGCGTCACTGTGGCGGCGCTCCTGTTCGCGCTGGTAAGCGGTTACAACTCCATCCTCAGCGGAGTCCAGAACGCCGCTCGCCATCGGTCGGTCGTCGCATTCCATCAGGGATTGGAGTCCTGGCTGCGATTTCTGCTCGCCGCCGCGTTGATGTTCGCCCTGCAGGCCAGCAGCGCCGTGGCACTGTGGGGCTACGCGACCGCTTCAGTCTTCATCCTGGCGTCCCAATACTGGTTCTTCCGCAAGTCGATCCCGACCGGCAGCGCCGCAGCCTCGGGAAACGACTGGACAGGCCCGATCTGGAAGTACTCGTGGCCATTCGGCACATGGGGAATCTTCACCTGGCTGCAGCTCGCCTCGGACCGCTGGGCGCTGGAAAAGTTTGCAACGACTGAGGATGTCGGCTTGTATGTCGTGCTCTATCAGCTTGGCCACTATCCAATTTCTTTGGCAACCGGGATGGCTGTTCAATTCCTCGCTCCCATTGTCTACCGGCGGGCGGGCGACGCCGAGAATCGGGAGCGCATTGAGAACGTCAATGTGTTGACATGGCGGCTGACGGCTCTCGCACTTGCACTGACGTGTATAGCCAGCCTTCTTGCATTGGCCCTTCATCGCCAGATTTTCGCCCTCTTTGTGTCGAAGGAATATGGCTCCGTCTCGTCCTTGTTGCCGTGGGTCACGCTTTCTGGCGGTATATTTGCTGCCGGCCAAACCATAGCACTCAATCTGATGAGCCGAATGAAAACGCAGGCGATGATGGTGGCCAAGATTGCCACCGCCTTGCTTGGCCTCGCCCTCAACCTCGCCGGAGCGTACTGGTATGGGACGACGGGCGTTGTTCTTGCCGGCGTTCTGTTTTCTGTATCCTATCTTGCCTGGATGATCATTCTGTCTAGGCAGGTGCAGAATGTCACTGCGACGAACTCTACTCTGGCATAATGTGAAACATATTCTTCTTCGATCCTACTGGCTCTTGAATGCCCAATTCGGAATCGACCCGAGAAAGATGGTCCGCTCGCTGCGCGGCCTGCCCCGGTTGATTCGCGATTTGTATCGATTTCGTGCAGGTTATTCTGGTCGACTCGAATTGCTGCCGTGCCTGCATGACTGGTACGATGAGGCCGGAACAACCAAGGACGAGTACTTCTGGCAAGACTTGGTGGTAGCGAGATTGATCTACGCTGCCAAGCCAGAGAAGCACGTCGATATCGGATCGCGAGTGGATGGATTCGTTGCGCATGTAGCGAGTTTTCGAGAACTTGAAATCTTCGATATTCGCCCCATCACAACGTACATCCCTGGTGTGAGGTTCAAACAGGCTGATCTGATGGCGGCCGAAGCGCCGATAATCGACTACTGTGATTCCATTTCGTGTCTGCATGCACTCGAACACTTTGGGCTCGGTCGATATGGAGATCCGATAGACCCCACGGGCTATGTCTCCGGAATCCGGAACATGGCCCGCATTCTCAGAGAGAATGGCTGCCTTTACCTTTCCGTGCCCGTCGGTATTGAGCGCGTAGAATTCAATGCGAATCGCGTCTTCGATCCCCAAACGATCATTGATGTTGCTGACGCAAATCAACTTACGCTGCGTTCGTTGTCGACGTTCTCTACCGACAAGGGGCTGCGCGAAGTCGTTGCAACGCGCGAGAACCTGGTCGAGATTGCTCGACTGCGATACAGCCTCGGTATCTTCACCTTTGCAAAGAGGTCATCTTGAAACAGATCCTTGTTACGGGTGGAGCTGGATTCTTGGGCTCTCATCTTTCGGAGCGCCTGCTCAATGAGGGCAACCACGTTATTTGCGTCGACAACTTTTATACGGGCACCAAGAAGAATGTGGTCCATCTGATCGGCAGCCCTTACTTTGAATTGATTCGACATGACGTCACGTTTCCTCTCTTTGTGGAAGTCGATGAAATCTACAACTTGGCTTGCCCAGCATCTCCGATCCACTATCAGTTTGATCCCGTACAAACGACCAAGACAAGCGTACACGGGGCAATCAACATGCTTGGTTTGGCCAAACGCCTGCGCGCCCGAATTCTCCAGGCATCGACATCCGAGGTTTACGGCGATCCGGAAATACATCCTCAGTCTGAATCTTACTGGGGAAAAGTCAATCCCATCGGTATCCGTAGTTGCTATGATGAAGGAAAGCGATGTGCCGAGACCCTTTTCTTCGACTACTGGCGGCAGCACAAGCTTCAGATCAAAGTCGTCAGGATCTTCAACACCTATGGCCCTCGCATGCACCCCAGCGATGGCCGCGTGGTGAGCAACTTTATCGTCCAGGCGCTCAGGGGCGAGGACATCACGATCTATGGCGATGGGAAGCAGACTCGCAGCTTCTGTTATGTGGATGATCTGATCGGGGCGATGATTCAGATGATGGCGACACGGCCCGAGTTCACGGGGCCGGTAAACATTGGAAACCCGGCCGAATTCACGATGCTTGACTTGGCACAGAAAGTCATCCAGTTGACGGGGTCACGAAGCAGACTGAAGTTCGAGGCACTTCC
>JANOFU010000054.1:0-1923 GCA_031413815.1 Hyphomicrobium sp.
TCATAACAATGGCGAAGGCCGAGCCGCCTTGAGTCAGGCTCTGACGACCAGGATGCAGACGCTCCTCGGTCACTAATGGGGGCTCACCTAGAGCACCCGGTGTCCGCTGTCAGATGTCGAGCGACCAAGTTAGTCTGGTCATCACCGAACGAACGACGGCTACAATGCGGAATTCCAAGTTGCCGTCGCCCTGCGTTGCGCGCGGCGGTTTACTCACCCTCGTGTCGGCAGAGCGCGTGCTCGATCCAGCGTCCACGTCACCCGGTTGGGCGTGATTGCGCCGCTGACCGCGAGCCCGCGCATTGGTTCGAGCGCGGACTTCCAAGGTGCAAGCGTGAACGTGTCCTGGTTGCGGATGACGGCGATTTTGCCGGTGGGCGTCTGGACGGCGCGATCGTAGACACCACTAACGCGGGTTCCGGCTGCCGATGGCATGAACTCCGCATTCAGCTGCTTCGAAAGATCCTTGGCCAGCTTCTGCAGTTCGATTTTGCGTAGTGCTATCATCATTTGCGATACTGGCCCGATCTCACCAGCATCGGATTTGACCACAAGTTGATGGGCTGCAAGCCAAGCGCCGCGATCGGCGATTGCCGACCGCAGTTCGGCGGCCATTCCCGGCATTGTGGGATCGGGTTGCCACTTTTGCACGATGGCCTCGTCGAGCCAGGTCGGACCGTCATAACTAGAGCATTTTCCCATCTGACGGAATCATTGGGGATTCACAACGGTCGCGAACAGTGATTCATGCTTAAGGCTGGCACAGGAGGCCAGCCCGAATGACCAAGCCTTTATCTGACGACCTTCGCGTCCGCTTGATCGACGCTGTAGCGAAAGGGATGAGTTGCCGCGCGGCAGCTGGCCGGTTTGGCGTTGCCGCCTCGACTGCCGTCAAGCTGGTGCGCCGTTGGCGTGAGGCGGGGACGAGCCAACCGCGCCCTCAAGGTGGCGACCGGCGCTCCGAGCGGATCGAACTCCACGCCGCAGAAATCCTCGGATTGATTGGCGAGACGGCGGACATCACGCTGGCAGAGATCGCCGCTCATCTTGAGCAAAAGCACGGTGAGCGTTTTGCGCCGAGCACGATCTGGCGGCTGCTCGACCGTCACGCGCAGACGTTCAAAAAAAACCGCGCACGCCAGCGAGCAGGAGCGCCCGGACGTGGCCGCGCGACGGCAGGCGTGGCGCGCCGTGCAGCCTGAAGTCGATCCGTACCGGTTGATCTTCATCGATGAAACCGGCGCTTCGACAAAGATGGCACGGCTGCGCGGGCGCTCGCGGCGCGGCAGCCGATGCTTGGCTGCGATCCCGCACGGTCATTGGAAGACGACGACGTTCGTCGGCGGTCTTCGCATGAGCGGCATGACGGCGCCGATGGTGCTCGATGGCCCGATGGACGGACCCGCGTTCCTGGCATGGGTTGAACAAATGCTGGCACCCACTCTGACGGCTGGCGAGATCGTCGTGATGGACAACCTGCCCGCCCACAAGCCCGGTGCCGTTCGTGCTGCAATCGAAAATGCAGGCGCAGAGCTGCGCTACCTGCCGCCGTACTCGCCCGACCTCAACCCGATCGAAATGGCATTCTCGAAGTTAAAGGCGCTGCTGAAAAAAGCCGCTGCCCGCACTGTCGAGGATCTGTGGGCTACCATAGCAACGGCCTTGCCGATGCTAAGCCCCAACGATTGCCGCAACTACTTCAAAGCGGCAGGCTATGGAGCCGTATGATCGGAATCTGCTCTAGCCAGTCGGTCAACTGCGACCGGCGAGAGCACGTGCAATGTCGGCACCGGACTGGGCTTTTCGGTGAGGTTGTCACCGGCGAGCGCGACCAGCATGCCGCGCGCCGGTACAGTTTCGGGCTTGAGGCGGCCCAGCTCCGCGTAATGCACACGGCCGTCGACGGCATCTACAATGACCCAA
>JANOFU010000055.1:0-2482 GCA_031413815.1 Hyphomicrobium sp.
GAAACGTGTGGTCTTCGGGCAGGACAAGGCGATCATCGCTCTTGCCTCGGCGATCAAACTCGCGCGCGCCGGCCTGCGAGAGCCGGAAAAACCCATCGGCAACTACCTGTTCGCAGGGCCGACAGGTGTGGGCAAAACCGAAGTCGCCAAGCAGTTGGCGAGCCTGATGGGTGTCGAACTGCTGCGCTTTGATATGTCGGAATACATGGAGAAGCACACGGTTTCGCGGCTGATTGGTGCGCCGCCAGGTTACGTCGGCTTTGATCAAGGCGGCTTGCTGACCGATGGCATCGATCAGCATCCACATAGCGTTTTGCTGCTGGACGAAATCGAGAAGGCCCACCCCGATCTCTACAACATCCTGTTGCAGGTGATGGACCACGGCAAGCTGACCGACCACAACGGCAAGTCGGTCGACTTCCGCAACGTCGTGCTGATCATGACGACCAACGCGGGTGCTTCGGATCTGGCTAAGCCGCCGATGGGCTTTGAGCGCAACCGGCGCGAGGGGGAGGATTCGGACGCGATCAACCGCATGTTCACGCCGGAGTTCCGCAACCGTCTCGATTCCACAATCACGTTTTCGGGTCTGCCGCCGGAGGTCATCTCCAAGGTCGTTGACAAGTTCATCTTCCAGTTGGAAGCGCAGCTGGCAGACCGCGGCGTGATGATCGAACTGACGGAAGCCGCGCGCAATTGGATCGGTGAGATCGGCTACGACGAGAAATTCGGCGCCCGCCCACTCGCGCGCGTGATCCAGGAGCACATCAAGAAGCCACTGGCGGACGAGCTTTTGTTCGGCAAGCTGGAGCACGGCGGCACGGTGAAGATCACTTTGGATGGCCAGGGGCTGGAAAAGAAACTCGCGTTCGAGTTTTTTGCAGCCGATCCTTCTAAAAAGGCCAAGAGCGAGGAGGATGACGACGAAGACGAGACGCCGGAAGCGGCACTCGTTGAAGCCGCTCCCCGGAAGGCGCTGCCAAGTCCCAAGGAAAAGAAAGATAAGCCAGCGCGGCCCAGCAGCGGCGTACCGAGTGTGCCACGCAAAAAGGACGACTGAGGGACCGGGAGAGGCTGGGGTGCCGGACCAGACGCAATGGCCAGGCGCAATGGTTTGAGAGCGTTTGCCGCGACTCGCGTTAGTGTTGGGCTCAGGCCACCGTGAACATCGGTGGCGACGCACACGCGACGACGCCCTAGCCGTGTTAAGCTCGCGATCGACGACGCTCCGCCAACTTTACTAGAACTGCGTCTTGAATGCGGGTGTGCCGGGGCCAATCTGAGTCCTTGATAGAAGGAGCACGGCCGATGTCCAACGATGCGAGAGTTCCGGCCAAAAAGAGACCGGTTCTGACAGTGTTTGCTGCGGTTGCGGCGTTTGCAGTTGCGAGCGTCATGGTGATCGCGCCAGCGGCGTCCAATGCCGGGGATTTGTCCGGATCTTGGAGTGGCGGCGGCTCGATCCAGTTGGCGTCCGGCCAAAAAGAAAAAGCCCGCTGCCGGGCCAGTTACAGCCGCGCGGGTGGGTCTGGCTATACCATGAGCGCGACGTGCGCCACTTCATCTACGAAAGTCGCGCAAACGGCCAAGCTGCGTAAAGCCGGGGCCAACAGTTACGCTGGCCAGTTCTACAACGCCGAGTATGGGATCACCGGGTCCATCCGCGTGACGATCAGAGGTAACCGCCAGTCCGTCTACCTGTCTGGCGACGCCGGATCGGCAGCCTTTAGCCTGAAGCGCTTATAAGCCGGCGACCCCGGCCTTTTGTCTGCCCACTTAGCAGGGCCCGGCTGCCCGCCGGGCCTTTCGTTTTGCCGAAACGATCTTCGCAGGCCTCCGCCGGCATGAACGGCAAATGAAAACGCGGTTCAGTTCCAGTTCAAGCGATACCGGTCAATTTGCATGCATTGGGGCCGGATCCGCCGGCTGCTGCAAGAACTGGAGACAAGATCAATGTCCAAGATCATAACCCTCGCTGGTGTGCTGCTGATTGCCACGAGTGCATCGGCGTTTGCACATTCGAACGACGCCCGGCTTGACGAGCAGGCCGCGGCGATTGAGCAGGGCCGCCGCGATGGAACGATCACCTGGCGCGAAGGCCGTAAGCTGCGCAAAGAGCAGGCGGCTGTGGCCCGTGTTCAAGATGAGCTTGCCAGTGATGGCCGCTTGTCCAAGCGCGATACGCGCATTCTGCATCGCTTGCAGGACCAATCCGAAGGCCGCATTGTTTCGGAATCAACCGATGGTTGGAGGCGCTGGCGGTGGCTGCCGCGCGTTGGCCGATAGTTTTCTGCCTCCTGGGTCCCCTTGCACTCCCTCCTGCAAGGCCGCGCATCGTGAGCGGCCTTTTTCTCTGCGGCCGTTGAGCGGCCTTGCAGGAGGGAGTGCAAGGGGACGCAGGAGGCAGGAAACTATCGCCCAACGCGCGGCAGCCACCGCCAGCGCTTCCAACCATCGGTTGATTCCAAAACAATGCGGCCTT
>JANOFU010000056.1:0-32073 GCA_031413815.1 Hyphomicrobium sp.
TTAAGAGGCGTCTCAACGGTGTGGACCGGGAGGCAGGTTTTATAGAAGGGCTTCACGCAAGCTCTTTTATGGAAGGCTCAGGCCGTCCACCCGGTGCAAGTCCGGGTTGCGGGGAAACCGCGTAACGGGCGCTCATAGGCCCAAAATCCTGTGGCGGGGCGGCTCGCGTCGCTATCCAATACACCAGGACTACCCGAGCGGCTCCGGCCGCCCCGCACCCCTCGCCTGCTTTCTCTCCGGATCGCAAGATCGCGGAGTGCGGCGGCCGTGAACAAAACTCCGTCATCCCGGACAAGCGACGCCCCTACGCGTCGCGCAGATGCGGGACCCAGCACAAAACTGCCGAAGGCACAAAAATCATGACGGCTTCACTGGCCTTTCTCCTGGGTCCCGGCTCTCGCCGTGAAGAACGGCTCGGCCGGGATGACAGAAAAATGAGGATCGAGAGATCGCGAGGTGCGGCGGCCGTGGGATGAGGGTTCAGGGTGTCGGGTATCTTTTGTTGCGGAGTGGCGACCGCCGAGATGAAACGTCGCTTACCCAGCACCCCACACTCTGCACCCTACTTACAAATCCGCATCATGCCATCACGGCCGTGGCGCGCGAGATCAACATGGAAATGATCGCGATGATAGCTGTCAGCCTCGGGCCCCAGGACGGTTGTGAAATCTTTGCAGGCGCCATCGTGGACCGCGCGCAGGAACAGCCGGTCGCGCTCGTCGCCGTACCAGCCGCCTTTGACCGTGACAGTGCGGCCATCGGCGAGGGTGAAACTCGAAATGTCGATCGCATTGGCGTAGCCGTGCTCGGACAGCCGGCCACCAGCTTTATGATTGATCGGCCGGCAGGCGTAGGATGCGGCCACCTTCATCTCGACGATGGGCGAGCCGTAGTAGTACTGCGCGGCGGGTTCGATGACTTTAGAGACCCAGCGCTCGACTTGCGGCACCATCGGGCACCGCAACATCGCAGCAGGGCGCAGCGAGACCCGGCCGTTGGCTGCGGCGGACATCGCGAACGGGCGAGACGTCCCACACACACTGGGTCCACCCAGCGCAGACCGGCTTTCGATATACCGGCTTTGGCGCACAACGCCCGCCGCCAAGCAGGCGCTTTCTTCATCTTCGCGCCACGGTTCGCGCTTGGCAACAAAGTTAGGCCCGCCCGTGCTGCACCCAGCGAGGGCGAGCAAAAACAGACCAAACATACTGAATAAAACGCGACGCAACGACATAAGGAGGGACACTAAGCCCGGAATGGCTAACGATCGGTGAACGCCCGGAGCGCGTTGGAAGGGTTGTGCTCTGGCTTTCCGGCCGATCTGCGCCGGGTCTGCGGCGGCCCGGCGGCGAAGGGGTGGCGCCAAACCGGCCGCTCACATTCGATTCGGATCTTGGTCTGGGAATGCGACGGCTTCCCTTATCCACATCTATTCAGGCTGCGTTGCATTCGTAGCCGGGACAATCCGCAGGTTCCGGCGTAAACTGATATCTCTGAGACGATATGATCGGGTCCGGTTGTCTTGCCAGTGTAGCATTTGGGCAAGATGTGTGAGGAGCGTACTCCGGCCCCGCCTGTAGAGTACCGTGCGTAGAGTACAGTCTGCGTCGAGACCCCGGCGGTCCTGTCAGCGCCTCATCCGGCCCCCGGAGACCGCGCCGATCCAGTCGGGGTCTTTGCTGTGGCGAACCGGCACCGGCCTTTAGCAGTATCATCCTTGCCAGCGCGCCAGGAACTCGATCACCGCGGCCTTGTAAGCACGATCGCCGACCGCCTTCATGTGCTCGCGGTCTGGAATTTCCAGGGCTTCGGCCCCAGGTATGAGAGCGGCCAGTTGCGCCGCAGACCCTCCGACAACATCCCGGCTTCCCACGGCGACAAGCACGGGGCACGTCAGCGTCGCCAATGCATCCGCCGTGATGGGGTCGCGCGATGACCGGATGCACGCCGCAAGCGCCTTTAAGTCGCTGTTTGTCTGCTCCGCGAACGCCCGGAATGTGCGCGCGGTGGGGTTCTTCACGTCGTCGATGTGCGCGGCTTCCAGCGCGTTTGCGATCGGACCAGTTCCCGCCATCCCGCGCACCATGTTGATGCCCAAACCGCCGAACACGAGACTGGCGACGCAATCGGAGTGCGCCAAGGCCAGGAACGCGGCGATGCGCGCGCCCATGGAATAGCCCATGACATGGGCGCGCGGCACACCCAGATGAACAAGAAGCCGGTGCGTATCCTCGGCCATCAGCGGTGCGCTATACTGGTCCCGGTCGTAGAGCTTTTCACTGCGGCCATGGCCCCGGTTGTCCAATGCGATCACGCGGTAGCCCTGAGCCGTCAGATCCCTGACCCACCCGGTCGAGACCCAGTTCATATCAATGTTGGACGCAAAGCCATGAATGAGGAGAACAGGCACGCCCCTCGAATCCACCGGGTCTTCGTCGATGTAGGCAATTTCGACACCGTCAGAATTGAATGTCGTCACGGTCCACCGCCTCAGAGGGTCATTGTGCCAAGGGAAGTGCCAGCCTGGACGCCACACTGGCCCTTATATTCTGACACGGGCGCGCTATCTTGACGGACGGACTGCAATACTGACAAGACACCGTTTATCGCATTTCCGGGGCACACCGCATGGCCGCACACCACGTTCCGCATCTGGCAAACGACCAGGGTGCCGAAAAAATCTTCATCGGCGTCAAGGAATTCAAATGCATGGGCGCCAGATCTCCGTTTGACCACCCGCACGTGTTCCTCGATATGGGGGCCGATAACCAAGTTTTGTGTCCCTACTGCTCGACGCTCTTTGTGCACGATCCGCGGCTTGGGGCGGCGGAGACCGATCCCAAAGGCTGCCTAGCAGACGCATCGGAAAGCGCCTCTGCCTGATGGGCATCCAGCGTGAGAGACGGCGTGCTGCATCATGACCTCTCGCACAACAGCCCAACGTGACGACGCCGCAGTTCTCGATCCGGCCCCTGCCCGCCTGGCGCCGGACCGCACCGTCTTGATCGCTGGCGGCGGCATCGGCGGGTTGGCAACAGCGCTCGCGCTGGCCAAATTGGGCCGCGCCTCGCACGTTCTGGAAAAGCGCGCTGCCTTTGACGAAGACGGTGCAGGAATTCAAATCGGTCCCAACGGAACGCGCATACTCGCTGACCTCGGCTTGGCCGATAGCCTTGCCGATGTTGTGGCGAAGCCTGTCGCACTCCGCATCATGGACGGCACAGACGGGCGCATGATAACGCGCTTGCCGTTAGGTTCATGGATGGAAGCACGCCATGGTGCGCCCTACTGGTCTTTGCACCGCGCCGATCTCCACGGCGCGCTCCTGGCTGCTGTCCAGCGGTCGCCGATGGTGCGATTGTCGATGGGCGCGACCGTCGAAGATGCTGCCTCGACCACGCATGGCGTCGAGATTGCAACGGCCGCTGGAAGCCAGCTCACGGGCGAGGCACTGATCGTGTCTGACGGACTATGGTCACCGTTTCGAACAACACTCTTTGACACGGACCCGCTTGTGTTTGCCGGCAAGTGTGCCTTCCGCGCCGTTGTGCCCACAGGGAAATTACACGCAGCTCTGACACCGACAGACACGCACATCTGGCTGAGCCCTGGTGCTCATGTTGTTCACTATCCCATCCGCGCCGGACGCGAGATTGCGATTGTTGCGATTTTCCGGGATCAGGACGCGGGCCAATCGTGGGGAACTGACGTCTTGCCCGCCGCTGTCACCTCGCGCACCGCAAACTTTCCCGGGCCCTTGCGTGAGCTCTTGATGCAGCCCAAGCAGTGGCGGCGGTGGTCGCTCTATCGTGCGCCCGTGCTTGGCCCCTGGGTCAATGGACGCGTCGCTCTGTTAGGAGATGCGGCGCATCCCATTTTGCCATTCTTGGCCCAAGGCGGCGTGATGGCTTTGGAAGACGCGGTAACACTCGCACGCCACCTTGCGGCCGTCCCTCCGGATCGCGTCCCCGCAGCGCTTAGAGCCTATGAATATGCGCGCCGCTCGCGGATCACGCGTGTCATCCGCACGTCGCGTCGCAATGGTGCAGTTTATCATTTGAGCGGACTGTTGGCGGCGGCACGCAATGCGGCGCTGACCGCGCGATCCCCAGAGCGGACCATGGCGGGTTACGATTGGCTGTATGGCTGGAGGCCGCCTCAGCCAGATTAATTTCGCCAGAACTCCGGCCGGAACAGCACCAACACCGTGAACAGTTCGAGGCGGCCCAGCATCATTTCAAACGACAGCGCCCACTTGGCTGCGGCCGGCAAACTCGAGAAGTTGCCCGCAGGCCCGACGATCGGACCAAGCCCCGGGCCCACATTGCCCAGCGCCGTCGCTGAGGCTGACAGCGCCGTCACCAGGTCGAGACCTAGGGCCGTGAGCAGCACGGTGAACAGCCCAACAGTCGCCATGTAGATCGCCAGAAACGCGACGACCGAGAACGGCACGTCGGCCGGCAACCGGTTGCCGTTGTAGACAAGGGTCACGATCCGGTTGGGACTCATGAGATGCAAAAAATGACTGCGCGTCAATATCCCCGCGACCTGCAGCCGGTATATCTTGATGGCGCCTGACGTCGAACCTGAACACCCGCCAACGAAAGTGAGGAGGAAAAACAAGCCGACCGCGAACGGCCCCCACAGGGTATAATCCTCGCTCGCGAAGCCAGTCGTTGTGACAATGGATGTTACGTTGAACGCTGCGGCACGCAGGGCATCGGCAAAGGGAAGTCCGCGCGTTGCCGTCAGCCAGCCTGCGAGAATGACACTGACCGCCACCAAAAACAGGATGAACCCGCGAACCTGGGTATCGTGCCATAGAGCGAACGGTTGGCCCCGCGCGGCCTTGATGAAAACAACGAATGGCATCGCGCCCAGCGCCATAAACAGCGTGCAGGTCCATTCCAGCGACGGCGATGCAAAGTATCCAAAGCTTGCATCATGCGTTGAGAACCCACCGGTTGCCAGCGTCGTCAGCGCATGACAAATCGCGTCGAACACCGTCATGCCGAGAACCGCGTAAACAACGGTGCACAGCAGAATCAAGCCGAGATAAACACCCGCCGTTGCCATCATCAATTCGAACGCACGCGGCAGAATTTTTTCCGACTTATCGGAGCTTTCAGTTTGAAACAATTGCATTCCGCCAACGCGCAGGAACGGCAACATGATGATCGCCATCACAATAATGCCAAGCCCGCCGATGCCGCACAACAGCGCGCGCCACAGCAGTATGCCACGAGACAGTTTGTCGAGGCCCGCGATGACGGTGGAGCCCGTCGTGGTCAGTCCAGACATCGCCTCGAAGTAAGCGTCGGTGTAGCTCAGCCCATGCCCGGCAAAAGGAACAGCGGCGAATGCAGCGATCAGCACCCACGACACCGTGGTCAACAGGAAGCCTTCCTTGACGCCCAAGCGCGCGGGCCTGTCCTCATAGGCCACCAGCACCAGCAACCCGCCAATGAAGAAAGTGAAAACCGAAGACGCCAGAAACGTCTTCCATGCTTCATTGCCATCTGCGAGATCGACGGCCGCTGGCAGCACCATCGCAGCCGCGATCGTGCACAGCATCAGACCCAGAGAGAACAGAATGGGGCGAAGTTGTATCAACGTCTATTCCTGGTACCGCGGTGGGGTAGAAGAGTCGAACGGCCCCCGATTCGTGCTGCCGCGGAGCATGATCCGCGCACATGCATCTGCCAATCAGAAAGCCGGGTTCAACATGCGATTTGCGGAAACGGTGGCGTGGCAGAGGTTGCATGGCGGAGAGAGTGGGATTCGAACCCACGGTAGGCTTTCACCTACACACGCGTTCCAGGCGTGCGCCTTAAACCACTCGGCCACCTCTCCATCCCGTCATGCAAGCGGCGCAATATAGCGAAGCGCGTCCTTAGCGCAACAAGACACTCTGATGCCATGTTGGCGGTCGAAATAGTCAGGGTTTGCTGCGATTTTTCGTTGGGGTGGAACCTGGGAGGCTTGCGCCGGCTCGCGGATCGCAGCATGAGCAGGAGGCAGCCTGAACAGTTAACGAGGAACCGGACATGGCCGCATTCAGGTTCTTGGCAGCCCTCTTTGCTCTTGTCGCCGTGATCGCGATCATTGCCGATGCGACTCCGGTCATTACAGGCGGCGGCGCCTTCTCGCCGAAAAGCGTCACACAGCACTGGATGGAGTTGTCACCGAAGACGCTAGAATCCGCAAAAGCCTCGGTGTCGCGCTCGGCATCCCCCGCGCTATGGGAAGGACTTTCCAGTAGCATCTTGGCCATACCGACGTTCGCGGTGTTTGCCATTGCGTCCGCCATCTTCGGCTACATCGGACGACATCGCCGCCGCGTCAACGTGTTCGTCAACTGAGCGCGGGTCGAGCAAGTGCAGCCGTCTGGCCGACAGGGCTTCCGCTGGCGAAGTCCTCGACAATGCCGATGGCCATCAAGATCAGGAACACGCCGATCAATGCCATCATAAAGACGTTGTGGCTGCGATTGAGCCCTTCAATCTCTATTTCGTCGACGATGTCGTCAGCAGTGCCTGCCGCTTTCAAGCCAAGAAACTTCTGACGGACGGAGCGGCGCACATTGCCACGGTCAATCAATGGCAAGCGGGCGCGTTCGGCGATCTTGCCCGCAATTTCCGGGTAAGGAAAAGTCGGGTCGGTATTGGCGTCACTGACATAGCCCAGCGAAATCGCCTGACCATCTTTAAGGGTGACCCGTGCGCCCTTGAGCAGCACCGGAACCAACCTGCCGCCGTAAATTTCGCGGCGCGTTTCGACAGATTGGACCTGATCGTAGGACACCTCATAACTCTTGTAGCGCAGCATCGGTGTCGGGCCGCGGCCCGATGGCAGTGTCATGCGGACTTTTTCCGGACCGAGTTCGACGCGCGTGCGGATCGAAAAGATGAGCTCAATCAGAAGCAAGAACATCAGCACCGCAAAAGCGGCCGCGAGGACAAAGAGACCCCAATTGTCAGCCAGCAGTCCGTTGGACGCGCGCATGCCAATCATCATCGGCAAACTGACGAAGAACGGCAGGAGGATCAGAAACACCATGCAAAAGATGAAGGAGCGGAAAAAACTTGCGGCGTAGACCTCTTGGGGCGCCGGTGCCGCGCTTGAAACGGTCGCCGGACCGATCTCGGGAACAGCTGCTGGGGTCGCTTCGGCAATGGTCATCACATAAACTCCCGGACGCTCGCGCGTATGTTACCCGGCCAATTGGAAACCGCCAGTGCCTTGTGGCAGTATCTCTATCAGGACTTCATGCAGGCCCGGCCAAAGGAGCATTTTATGCTGTATGCCAGCACCAAGCAGATGATGCCGACCGCAGCCACAGCTCTCAGGGGCCGCTCTGAGGCCATCCCCACCGCTCGCGAGCACTTCGTTTTGAAGCGCCCGCTCAAGGGACCGCATCCGGACGGCTTCCAGTTGGCCATGTTCGGTATGGGTTGCTTTTGGGGCGTGGAACGTAAGTTTTGGACTTCAAGCCCCGGCATCTGGATCACTGCGGCCGGATACGCGGGCGGCCTGACGCCCAACGCCAGCTACGATGAGGTGTGTACCGGCAAAACGGGGCACAACGAAGTCGTGTTCGTGGTGTTTGACCCCAAGGTGCTGAGCTACGCGCAATTGCTCAAAACCTTTTGGGAAGGGCACGATCCGACGCAAGTTCTGCGTCAAGGAAACGACGTTGGCACTCAGTACCGCTCGGGCGTTTACACATACTCGGCAGAACAGCAGGCCGAGGCAGAAGCTTCGCGCGACGCCTATCAGCCCCGGCTCACTGCCAGCGGCTTCAGCAAAATCGCGACCGAGATTGTGCCTGCGCCAGAGTTTTATTTTGCCGAGGATTATCACCAGCAGTACTTGGCCAAGAACCCGCAAGGATACTGCGGCGTTTCTGGCACTGGAGTGGCTTGCAGCCTGCCAACCGGCGTGACGAGCGATCTATAAGCCCACGGCAATCGCTATGCGTTAGGGATTGGCCGGTTCTTTCTGCTTCGTCGCCTTGGAAACCTTCGCAGGCTGCTGCTTTTTGACGGCAGCAGTCGTCTGGGCTACCGCAGGTTTTGCAGATTTTTCTGGAACAGACGCTTTAGCGGCTGCCGGAGCTTTGGCAGGCGTGCCGTCCGCAGTTGCAGCCAACACGGTGCTGCAATCCGGTGGCAAATCCGCCAGTGTGACCGGCGGCTTGGGTTTAACCGGCTTGACTGGCTCGGTAGGCCGTGGTGGCGGCGGAGCCGTCAGCCGCTTGTACCAATCATCGAGTTCTTTGCCACAGCCATCTTCACCCGTGGGCGCAGGTTGCGGCTTACAGCCGGCCGAATCTGCCGGGCAGCCCATCCGCACATGGAAATGATAGAAATGCCCCCAATAGGGCCGGACTTTGCCGAGCCACCCGCGATCGGTGCCAGCCGCTTCACATAACGCCTTCTTGATCGCTGGGTGGACCAGCACGCGCTCAACCTGCGAGTACGACGCCACGCGCTTTACGATCTTGACTTGGCCCTCGCCCCAGACCTTTGGATTGACCGATAGGCTATCGGACGAGAGCATCGACGTCGCCGCAAGGTTTTCACGCTCCGTCTTACTCAGCTTCTTCTTCGGCATCGGCGTGAACCAGATGTCGGCATCAAGACCAAGCTGATGACTAGCATGCCCAGTCAACATCGGACCGCCGCGGGGCTGCGAGATATCGCCCACAAGTAAGCCGGGCCACTTATCGTCTTTGGTCGCTTCGCCTGCAAATTTCTCGAGAAGCGCAACCAATTTTGGGTGTCCCCAATTGCGATTGCGTGACAGCCGCATGGCTTGCCAGCCCGGTCCGTCAATGGGCAAGGCTGTGGCCCCTGCCAGGCAGCCCCGCGAGTACCCACCGATCGCGCGCGCAGCTAACGGCGCCGGCACTTTGACAGCGCCGAAGAGTTTCTTGGCGGGGGTTGCATGGATGGCGGACTTTTCATCGCTCCCTGCTGCCGGCGGCTCTGGTGATGTGTCAGCCGCCATGTTGCCCGCCGGCCTGCGTGCGTCGCCGCCAGCGTTGCCCGCTGTGGGTACGACGACAGGTTCCAGTTTTTCAACCACCGCCGGGGTCACCGCCGCGGCCGGCTTGGGCGGTTCGGGCACTGCTGCGGGAACGACGGTCACACTTGGTGCGGCAGTGGCAGCACGTTCGGCGGCAGCTGCGGCGGCTTTCGCGGCCTGATCATGCCACGGCAGGATCGCGTCATCGACAGCCCAAGCAGAGGCGCCCGCCAAGGCGGTCAATGCAAATATCGACAAAGCTGTTCGCTTCACGTCGAGCATCCTTCGTCCTTTGCTGATCCCAGAATCCGATAATATCCTATTTGGCGAAAGGGCCAAATTACGACCTACTATCCTGGTGAGCATAACGGATGGATTCGAACCGATACAAGCGCAGAACTGACTTCACTCAGGTTCAACAGCGACCTGCGGCAAGTCTTCCCAGTATCTTGGCCCTCCCACGGGCGATCTCACGACATCAAAGGACACGCCGTGCCCGTCTCGACCCCAGATCATTGCAGAGCAGAATTGCTCACGACTGGACGGCACGACGCTGCAGTTCACATTCTGATCGCGCATGGCGCCGGCTCGCCGATGACCAGCCCATTCCTGGAAACTCTTGCTGGTGTCTTGGCGGCGCGTGACGTCTGCGTCCATCGCTTTGAATTCGCATACATGAGTGCCCGGCGCACATTGAGGCATCGTAGACCGCCACCTAAGGCCGAGACCCTCGTGCCGGAGTATGTGGCAACTGTTTGGGATATCACGCGCCGGCTGCCAACTGATAGCCGCTTGTTGATCGGTGGCAAATCTCTCGGCGGGCGCGTTGCAAGCCTTTGCGCCAACCGCCTCTTCACAGGAGGCCAAGCTGCGGGTCTGGTTTGTTTCGGTTATCCGTTTCATCCCACAGCGGACCCAACGAAGTTACGGACATCGCATCTGATGGACCTCACACTTCCCGTTCTCATTCTGCAAGGCGAGCGGGACCCGTTTGGTAACCGCGAGCAAGTTCCCACCTACAGGCTTCCTCACTCCCTAGAGATCGTATGGTTAGACGATGGCGACCATGACTTCGGTCCTCGAGGCAAGAGCCCCGCAACGAGGACCGACAATTTCGAAGCCGCGGCCGATGCAGTTCTAAAATTCGCGAATCTGTCGCGGCACCGTGTTCTCTAAGCCCGCTGATGGCGCGCACGCGCCGCTCGTTCCAGAGCCGCACAGGTCAGCTTATCGAGCCCCAATTTCTCGGCCAGCAGTTCCAGGCACCGGACCTCTTCCTGCCCTACCTTCAAGTCACTGGCCGCCACCTCGGCAGCAAGCACATAGGCCGTCTCGTAAAGATGCACCGGCAGGTTTTCGCGAATGACGGTGAGAACTTTGTCGAGACCATCCTGCTTGGCCAGCAGTTTCCCGCATGCCTGCGCTTCGTTGATGAGCCAGTCTTTGTTGTAGTTTACAAACGGCGGTAACTCGCGGACGATGGAGCCAATTCGCTGCAACTCCTCATCGGAAATTTTGCGATCAACCGCTGATATCGTGATCATGGCGTAAATTAAGGCTTCTTGAGCCGTCAGGGCGTGTGCGGACATGCATTCTCTCTAGGTGATCATTGATCCGGACGTATCTGGCGCGGTTCAACCCAAACTTCAAGTCATCTCCGACGGACGGTCCGGAAAAAAGCGAACCCCGGCTGCCAGCTGGCATCCGGGGTTCGACGCAGAACTGCGGCTCAAACGTGAGCGTACGCAGCACGAAACTGTGAATTTGACTTAGCCGAACTTCCACAACCGGATGGCTGCCGGGCCAAGAATGACGACGAACAGGACGGGCAGGAAGAACACGATCATCGGAACAGTCAGCTTCGGCGGAAGGGCGGCGGCCTTCTTCTCGGCTTCTGACATGCGGATTTCGCGGTTTTCCTTCGCCATAACACGCAGGGCCTGCCCCACCGGCGTACCATAGCGCTCGGCTTGGATGAGCGCCGTACACACTGCTTTCACTCCTGGAATGCCCGTCCGTTTGCCAAGATTTTCGAACGCCATTCGTCTTTCACCGAGATAGGACAGTTCGGCCGTTGTCAGCGACAACTCCTCGCCCAACTCAATTGACTGTGTCGTGATTTCCTTCGAAACCTTGCCGAATGCCGCCTCGACAGACATACCCGACTGTACGCAGATCAGAAGCATGTCCAGCGCATCAGGAAACGATTGCTTGATCGATGTCTGCCGCTTCTGAGCCAAGTTCTCAAGGAAGACGTTCGGCAGATAAAACCCGACGAAGCCCGCACTCATAGCAATCAGAAACTTGATGGGGCCTGGGTACGTGATGTTCTTGGCGAGAACAAAGAGGTAGAACAGTGCAACAAGGAACACCAGCGGCGGCATGGCGACGCGAAAGAACATGTATGCGATCAGCGGCGCTTGACCTCTCAGGCCGGCCATTTTCAACTTGTTGCGAACGTCCTCGTTATCGAACTGAGAGCGCAGATCGAGCCGGTCAACGATCTGCTGCATATAGCCTTTCGGCGTCTGGCGCAGGCGCCCAGCACCACCGGCCCCGGTTCTGTCCTTAGCCGCCATTTCAGCAAGGCGCACTGAGCGCATCTTGTCGCGCTCAACAGCCATCACCTTCATGCGCTGGTTCATGCGATCACGCTGAAGCATCGGCAGCGCGAGCGAGAGCACGGTCGCGAAGGCTGCCACCGCAGCGAGCATCGTCGCAAGGAATTGCGGGCTCATAATCGTATCGACGAACTCTTGCATCGACTTCGGCCTTCTCTTTTGCAACCCTTGGGCGGCTTGCTCTGCACCGAGAGCGGAATGGATTTAGAACTTGAAGTTGATCATCTTGCGCATTACGAGCACGCCGCACAGCATCCAGAACCCTCCACCAAGAATAAAGAGATTCCCGGTTGTCGTGACGAACAGCGGCATGATGTACTCAGGCGACGCCATGTAAACCATTCCCATGACGCCCGGAGGCAGCGATGCAAGAACCATCGCCGAAGATTGCGCTTCTGCAGACAGGGCCTTGACCTTCATGGTCATGCGGAAGCGGTCTCGCAAAACGCCGGAAAGGTTACCAAGCGCTTCGGACAAGTTACCGCCAGCCTGCTGCTGGATCGAGATAACAATGGTCAAGAACTTCACTTCAGGAAGCGGCATTCTGTTGATCAAGCGTTCGAGCGCTTCGGCAAGGGACACGCCCACTCTCTGCTGTTCAACGACGTAGCGAAACTCAGTGCAGACCGGCTCAGGGCTTTCGCGGGCAATGATTTGCAAGCATTCGTTGAGCGGCAAACCAGACTTCACACCGCGCACGATCACGTCGATCGAATTGGCAAGCTCGCCCGTGAACTTCTTCTGCCGCTTCTTGATCATCCTCGACAGGAACCATCTCGGGATCCCGAAGAACCCAATAAACGCCGCCGAGACAACAGCCATTTGGGTGAGTACTCCAGGGCCCATCGACAGATAAACCCCAGCGCCGCAGACAATTCCGCAGATGGCTGATGCCATCCAGAATGCTTGGGGTTCAGCCTGTAGACCTGCCCGCTCGAGCCGCAGCCGGAGTGTGATCTTCTCTTTTGTTTTCTGGCGTGATTCCAGATCTTTGAGGGTGTCGGTAACCTGCTTTTTCCGTTGCGCCGCCACATCGGCAGCCGAGCGCACGGATGATTTTTTCACCCGGCTCTCCGTGACGTTCGCGACGCGCTTGTCCTTCTGCTTGTCGCCTGACAAGTAGGGATACATGACAACGAATACGACGGCTGCGATCGCAAACGCCGCGAACACTGCAATCAAGATTGGCATCATATCGGGGCTAAGCATTGGCCTCTCCGAGCGGGTTTCCGTTCGAATCGAGAACTTCGGACGCGGCAAGCGCCTCGGCGAGGCGGCCCTCTTCCTTGTAGTATTCGGCCCGATCCCAGAAGCGTGGGCGCGCAATCCCCGTCGAGCGGTGCCGGCCGATCAGCTTGCCGTTGGCGTCTTCACCGGTGATTTCGTAAACAATGAGGTTTTGCAACGTCACTGTTTCGTCTTCCATGCCCAGCACTTCGGTAATGTGCGTGATCTTGCGCGAGCCGTCGCGTAAGCGTGAAGCCTGCACGATGATGTCGATGGAGCCGGTGATCATTTCGCGAATGGTCTTCACTGGCAGCGCATAGCCGCCCATCATGATCATGGATTCCAAACGGCTGATGGCTTCGCGCGGCGAGTTGGAGTGGAGCGTACCCATCGAGCCGTCGTGGCCGGTGTTCATGGCCTGCAGCAAGTCGAACGCTTCTGGTCCGCGGACTTCGCCGACGATGATGCGTTCAGGCCGCATACGCAGGCAGTTCTTGACGAGATCACGCATCGTAACTTCACCTTCGCCTTCGAGGTTTGGCGGGCGTGTTTCGAGGCGGACAACGTGCGGCTGCTGCAGCTGAAGTTCAGCCGAGTCTTCGCAGGTGATGATGCGTTCGTCGTGATCAACGCAACCCGTCAAGCAGTTCAGCAACGTTGTTTTACCTGAACCCGTACCACCAGAGATCAGAATGTTGCAGCGAACACGCCCGATAATTTCAAGAATGATCTTAGCGTTTGGCGTGATTGAGCCGAATTTCACCAAATTGTCGAGCTTAAGGCGGTCCTTTTTGAACTTTCGAATGGTCAGTGCAGCGCCATCGATCGCCAGCGGCGGAGCGATGACGTTAACACGCGAACCGTCGGGAAGGCGGGCGTCGCAAATCGGGCTCGACTCGTCAACGCGGCGGCCAACCTGGCTCACGATGCGCTGGCAGATATTCATCAGCTGTTGGTTGTCAGCAAATCGGACAGACGTTTTCTGCACCTTGCCGTTGACTTCGATGAACGTCGTGCCCGCGCCATTGACCATGATGTCGGCAATGTCATCGCGCGCCAGAAGCGGTTCGAGAGGACCGTAACCTAAAACGTCGTTACAGATATCTTCGAGCAGTTCTTCCTGCTCGGCGATCGACATAACGACGTTTTTGACTTGGATGATTTCGCTAACGATATCGCGAATTTCTTCGCGTGCCGCTGCGGCATCAAGCTTGGCAAGCTGCGTCAAGTCGATCGTGTCAATGAGCGCATTGAACACGGTCGTCTTGACGTCGTAGTACTCCTCCGAGTGCCGCCGTTGCGGCTCCTGGGGCTCGGGCCGCGGCGGCGGTGCTGCGGCCGTCGCGGGTGCTGAGCTCTTCTGTTCCTGCGGCTTTGGCACATTGCCAGCTGCCGAGGGCTGCTGTTGCGGAAGCCGGCGGGGTGCCGCCGGTTCGTTCGAACGCCTGCCAAACATGCTGTCGATTCCTTACCGCTTCAGTTTCAACTTCTCGAGAAATGGTGCGAGCGCGGACTTCTTTTCCACTTTCGTTTCTTTGCGATGCGCAAGCGTCATTGCAATTTCGCGGAAGTTTGGAGCCGATTTCGCTTTCGCGTTCTGTTCTTCGATCATCTGACCGTTGTTGGAGGCCTGGCCGAACGTCTCGGGATCAAACTCGATGACGGACAGTGCGGTGGTGCCAAGCGCCTGCTCGAATTCCTTCACCGTGATCTCGGGCCGCTTGGGCATGTTGGTCATGTTCAGAACCAGGTGCGGCTTCGAATCGTTCTTGCGAGCTGTCTTCAGAAGATCGACGATGTTCTTGGCGTTGCGTAGGTTCGCGAGGTCGGGAGCCGCCGTAATCACAACTTCGTCGGCTTGCAACAGAACGCGCTTGGTCCAGGACGACCAGCCATGCGGCAAGTCGATGACAACATAAGGGACGTTCTGGCGTGCGACATCGATGACCATATCGCAGCCGTCAGGTGAGATATCGTAGTCGCGATCGAGAACGACGGGCGCGGCAAAGATCGACAGGTGCTCAGAACACTTCGTCAGAAGACGGTCCAGCAGTACCTCGTCGAGGCGTTCAGGGCTTGCCAAAGCGTCAGCGATGCCTTGAACAGGGTCCTGATTGAAATCAAGACCAGTCGTACCGAATGCAAGATCAAGGTCGGCGACAATAACGTTATTTTTGAGCGCTTCGGAGAGCGTCCACGCCGTGTTGTGGCAAATCGTCGACGACCCAACGCCGCCCTTGGCACCGATGAAAGCGTAGACATGCCCGACAGGATCGGCGTCGGGATCATTGTACAGATTGGAAAGGCTTTCCATCAGCTGCGGGGGCGTGATGGGCGCAACGAGGTATTCACTGACGCCGCGCTTGAGCAGCTCGCGGTAGAGAATGACGTCATTGACGTGACCGATCACGACGACCTTGGTGCCGGGATCGCAGAACTCTGCCAAGCGGTCAAGTTCGCCAAGAAGCTGAGTACGCGGATAGGAACTCTCGACCACGATCAGATTCGGAGTCGGGCTTTCCTGATAGTGCGAGACGGCCGCACTCACGCCACCCATATGGATGCTCACATGCGCCTTCGTCAGCCGGCGGTCTTCCGACGCCTGCTGCACGGAGTTCGCGATACCCTGCCCTTCGCAGAAAGCCTGGATTGAGATTCGAGGAATGGGCCGGGCCCGTTCCAACGTGGCGCCGTCGCCATGCTCCATGGTCTCGTCGAAGTTCGAAAAGGCTCCGTCGTCCTGGCTGTCCATTGCAGGCTGGGATTTGGATTGCTTAATCATGAAACAGAGACCTCAATTGGCGCCTTCAACTTTGACTTTTTCGTCTTCAGACTTTTCTGCGCCCGTGACCTCACCCTTGAGATACTTCTCCCAAGTGACAAGGCGGCGCTCCGCTGGGCGGGCCGTTTGGGCCCGTGGCACGACAAGATCTGCCGGGTTTGAAACCATGGCCGCAAAATTCTTCTGAGTTGCGCAACCCAGATTTGGATACGGCAGATTGTTGGGCTGATAGGCCAAGTTCGTCGGCCACGCGCCACACTCAGGACCTTCAGCGACGTAACGAAGGAACGACACCTTGACCGGTGGCTGTGCGCCTTCGCTATCGGCCGTGAACGCTTCGACGTTGATCGAGGAGTCAGCAAATCCACTGTCGCCAAGGAGACCGCCGATTTCCTGCACCGCTTGCATAGCCGCCATTTCATTGGCCGAGCCGCTTGGTGCCGAGATGACCAAACGGGCGTTACCCGCATCCGTCGCACGAGCGCCTTGGGCAAAGGCCAGGACATCGGCCTTTTGCTGCGGCGTCAATCCGCTCGAGCCGCGTGCAACTCGAAGCGTTAGCGTCTCGGGCTGCTGCGACACCAAGATCGGGTGCCGCTGCGCAGGGTCAACGAGTGCCCAGCCTGCGACCTGAGCTTTGTCGTCGCCGTGCTTGCAGCCCGCAACGGGCAAGGCGAGCAACGTGCATGCAAGGACGCAGGTCAGGTGACGTCTTGCAGACGACACGGCCGGTCCAGATGTTTTCATTTCGGACGTCATGATTCTGTCTCCAGCGTATTCGTCTTATTCGATAATGAAGCCGTGATCGCCCTTAAGGTCTCCACCGACGGGAGCGTTCGGATTGGTCCCGTAGATTTGATTGAGATGACCCAGGAAGTTGGCTTTGAGATCGGTAGCTTCACCAAGCCCATCAAGTGGCCGGGCAAGATCCTGACGTGCCGTGGGCTTGACGATGTACGGCGTCACGATCACGACAAGTTCTGTTTCTTGCTTGATGAAGTCACGGCTGCGGAAGAGCGTGCCGAGGATCGGCAGATCTTTGAGACCCGGCAATCCATCAACGTTCTGGCGGACATCGTCAGAGATAAGACCCGCGAGTGCCAGTGATCCGCCAGATGGCAGTTCGACCGTCGATTTTGCCTGGCGCTTCTTGAGTGCCGGGATCGACACGGCTGAGAGCGTCACGGCGCCAGAGTTGGTCAACTCGCTCACTTCGGTTTCGATCTTCAGGCTGATGCGTCCTTCAGACAGAACCGTGGGTGTGAACGCGACGCCGACGCCGAACTCTTTGAACGTGACGGAGATGCCGCCATCCGTATCAACAACGGGGATCGGGAACTCGCCACCGGCCAGGAACTTGGCCGATTCACCTGAAATTGCCGTGAGGTTTGGCTCAGCGAGTGTTTTGACAAGGCCGGCTCGTTCGAGAGCGCGGATCGCGTGGGTAACTTGAGCCCCACCACCCTGCCATCCGCCATTCAAACCACTATTGCCAAAGGCTTGCTCGGCAGGTCCCAAATTGTAATTGCACAGCGTTCCGTTCACAGCGCAGCCAATTGCCGAAGGATCGTCTCCCGATGAGATGCCTGGAATTGGAATTCTGCCAAGACCGGCAGCGGCGGTGAGTGGAAGAGCATTCTCGGTCAAAAGTTTGGTTACAAAGTTACCTGCGTTGATCGAAGCACCAAGGTTCACACCCATCTGCTTCAGCAACGAGCGCTGAACTTCCGCAACCGTTACTTTTAACATCACCTGCTCTTCCCCTTCGACGGAGAGCATGTTGATGACCATTTCGGCTTCGTCTTTCTTGACCTTCTTAATGGCGACGCCTTGAGCATCTCCGACAACCTTCGATTCGAAGTCGACGGTCACGAACTGCTTGGCCAAGGACGTTGCGCGGTTGGCATCGGAAGGTGTGCGAACCGAACCGGTCAGAATGACCGATTGGTTCAACATTTCGACCTTGATGTTCGAGCCGGGGATCAATCGCTTCAACAGAACTTCAAGTCCGGCGGTCTCGCGCTCGACAAAGACTTCAAGCGTCGCAAACTGCTCGCCGGTCTCGTCGAAGAGAAATGCGTTGGACTCGCCGAACCGGCGCGCGAGCAGGAACACGCGGTTCGAACTCAAAACCACGGCATCAACCGCTTGCGGGTTCGACACCATCACATCGCGGATCGGACGCGACGTTTCCAGAAGAACCGACTTGCCAAGTCCAATGTGAACGTTGCGGTGCTGTCCTGCCGGTGTATCCGTCAGCTTGATCGTGGATTGATGGTTCGACGTTGATGGATTGTCGACCCCGTTGATCTTATCTCCAGCTGAGGCAGCCGGCACCGAGAATGCGATTACAAGGATCGCGAGGACGGAAGCGGCCCGTCCCATTACAGTTGTGTACATTGGCTTTTGCCTTCCGACGAGCTGCGACTGGATACGCACTTAGTTCACGCCGTACGCACGTGATCTGACGCCGTAACGCAAAACTCGAATGGCGCTTCCGTTATTCTTCTTCGAAATATCTTCGCCCTCTGCGGGACCGCCAGCCATATCCAGATCGGCGATGGAGCGAAGGGATAGGGTGATTTCGCCGACAGAATTGGCGAGCGCGAGCATTTCCGATTGCCGCGGCGTCAACTCGAGCGTGGCTGTGTTGGCAGCGCCTTCGGCGGCTTTCTTGCCTTCTTTGGTCTCAATCTGTTGACCGAGGGCGAGAACGCGAACATTGCGGAACAAGGTGTCACTAACGTGCTCTTCACCACCGCTTTTGCTTCGCATGCGGCGGATTAAGATGACATCGACGTGGTCATTGGGAAGAATGAGACGGCCGACAGCAGTCTCTTCCTTGATCTTGGTTGAGATGGCGCGCATGCCTGCAGGCAGAATGGCCGCGAGAACGCCGCCTTGGCCAGCCTTGACGAGCTTGTTCGGCGTGATCGGCTCACCGGCGAGAATAGGTGCTCGTGCGATCGCACCTGACAGCTGGGCCGTAACTTGAGCGCCGCTCTTCTTGGTGATGAACCCTTGCGCGGCTTCCGTCGGCCAGGTCTGCCAGCGGAACAGGCCTTCGTTGGTGATCTGCCCGAGACCGATATCGGCGCGGGCGACGAGAACTTCAGTCGAATTGACCTGAACTTCCGTCTTGATCACTTCTTTCGGCTTGCCGAGCATGCTCTTGACCATGACGAAGGCCATAAGAGCCGCTACGCCAGCCACGGAGATGCCAATTACCTGTGCTCTTTTCATAGCGCGAACCACGTCCCTCAAAACCGTTGGGTCTTTTCCCGGTATCGAACAGGAGTGTGCGCGAGAAACGTCAATGCGAGGTTAACCGGCGTCGTAAATCGACGCGTTCTGAGCAATTCCAATTTTAGTAAGCTGATAGGAACTTACACTCTTGCGGCTACGCCATGAGGCCTTTGAACAAAGCGGTCTTGGGATAAATCCACATGGCCGCGGCCGCAATCGCAAGCCCGTAGGGCATGCCCTTGTCGTTATCATGGAGCCGCTGAGCCCATTCCTTGCCCGGCAATAGCTTCGCTGGCAAACGCCGGTAGAGCAGCATGATGCAAGCCAGAATGCCGCCAGCAATGGCCACCCACGCAAAGTAGACAATCAAATTTTCGAAGCCGAACCACAGCGCGACGGCCGCCATGAGTTTGGCGTCCCCGCCTCCCAGCCAGCCGAATGAAAACATCACGACGCCGATGGCGAGGATCAGCAATCCAGCGCCGAAGTGCATCAGGATCGTTTCGGGAGTGAAGCCAGCGAGGAGCGCCGCGATGGGGAAGCACGCGAGCAGCACGAGTGAGATCCGATTCGGGATCGTCATCGTGAAAAAGTCCATCGCCCCTGCGAACGCCATTGCGGCAGGAAGCAATAGAAGGACAAAGTAGCTCAGCACGATGAACTCCGGACTCTACAAATACACACCCTACGGAGAAGGGTCGCAGAAACTGGTAAACAGCAGATTAAATTTCTGAGTGCCAGCAGCCTTCAGGCCAGTGACCTAAGCGAGCGATAAGGCCGTTGCGACTTGATCAAAGATCGCGTTGAGCTCGGGTGACAGGGCTGACAGGGTGCTAATCAAACCCAGTGCAACAATCACGGCGATCAGTGCGTACTCAACCGCGGTTGCGCCGCTTTCGTCGGAGAAGAAATCTGACGGTCGCTTCATTGTTGAGCCTTGTAAGTCCATAACAAATCCCCCCGTCGCCAGGACGCAGTCTGGGCGTCTTGATCACCATTTATAGCGCGGCATAAGTTAATTGGTTATGGATCAACGGTGTAAAGAACTGGGAATTTTAAGATATCGCCGTGTTAGCGTGAAGGAATACTTGATCGGCAAGTGACGTTTGGAGACTTCAGCAGACCACCTAATGGAAGTGGTTCTAATGGAAGTGCTTGGATAACTTGAGGCCCTGGGCCTGATAGTTGGAGCCAAGGTCACGGCCGTACAGCGTTTCAGGAACTTCGGTCATGCGCTCATAGACCAGCCGGCCGATGATCTGACCGTCTTCGAGAATGAACGGCACCTTATGGGAGCGAACTTCGAGGACGACGCGTGACCCATGGCCACCCGCCGCTGCATGTCCAAACCCCGGATCCATAAAGCCCGCGTAGTGCACGCGGAATTCGCCGACTAGCGGATTGAAAGGCATCATCTCGGCCGCATGCGTCGGTGGGATATGCACTGCCTCCTTGGATGCCAAGATGTAGAACTGATCTGGATCGAGGATCAGCCGGTTTGCTCCGCGCGCATGGATCGGCTCCCAGTAGTCGAGGATCGAACACGAGGCTGGCGCATCGACATCGACAACTCCCGTGTGCCGCTTGGCCCTGTAGCCGATCAGATCCGTCTTTGTGCCGATTAGATCGACCGACAACGCGATGCCATCCTGAATGTCCGACGAGCCGCCGGAGACCAGCAATTCTCGCGTGTGAAGCGCCGTCAGCTCGGCATCTGTTTCACGTGGATTACCAACCCGGAACCTTAGCTGCGTGAGTTTCGAGCCCGTCCGCGCTATGATCGGGAAGGTTTGTGGGCAGATTTCGGCGTAAAGTGGGCCCTTATAGCCGCCGGGGATCTGGTCGAATGCGCCGACGCCGTCGGCGATCACGCGGGTGAAGACATCCAATCGGCCGGTCGAACTCTTGGGATTGGCCGACGCGGCGATCGACGGCGGCAACGACAAGCTCTCTAACAGAGGCACGATGTAGACGCAGCCGGTCTCGAACACCGCGCCACTCTCTATATTGAATTCATGCAGGGTGAGGTCCGGCAGCTTGTCGGCAACCTTCGCGCCGGGACGCGGCAGAAAGCTCGCCCGGACGCGATAGGCTTTGGTTCCAAGCCGCAAATCGATGCTCGCCGGCTGGATTTGGCCCGGTCCAGGCGGAATCGCGGGCCGGACCGCCCCCGACGACACCAGTGCGCGAATGGCTTGAACCGGCAAAATGCCGTTCTCAACCGACACGCCCAGCGGCTGGTCTTCGGTTAGACCTTTCCTAGTCGCAGTCTGGGCCATGAACGCCTCCCCGCACCGCTCTAGACCAAGCCCCCCTTGACGCCAAGAGGCCCGAAGGGCTAATCCCGCGCCAGACCTCGTGGTGATTTGGCCGGCCGCCTTGCAGCCACGTTAAACAACTCGCTAAAGTGGCCGCGCGCACCCGGTTCTCCCGGCGCCCGGCTCCTTTTGGAGGGTGCCAAGCGAGGCCGGGTTTTTTGTTGCGCCCGGGGCACATGACCCGCCGCGCGACCGGAGCATCGATCATGACTGGCAAGCCGACCGGCATCCCGAACCCTGCTGATTGGGCTCCCGAGACCCAGCTCGTCCACGGCGGCACGCTGCGATCGCAGTTTGGCGAGACGTCGGAAGCGATCTTCCTCACCCAAGGCTACGTCTATACCAGCGCCGAGCAAGCGGAAGCCCGATTCAAAAACGAAGACCCCGGCTTCCAGTACACCCGCTTCTCCAACCCGACCGTATCGATGTTCGAAGAGCGCCTCCGGCTGCTCGAAGGCGCTGAGGTGGCCCGCGCCACCGCCACCGGCATGGCCGCTGTCACCGCGGGTCTCATGTCCTACCTCAAGGCCGGTGACCACGTGATCGCGGCGCGCGCCATGTTCGGGTCGTGCCGCTACATCGTCGAGACACTGTGCCCGCGCTTCGGCATTGGGTTCACTCTGATTGACGGCCGCGACCCCGCGAACTGGCGTGCGGCCCTTAAGCCCAACACGAAAGCCTTCTTCTTTGAGACCCCGGCCAATCCCACGCTCGATCTCGTCGATATTGCGGCCGTTTCCAAGATTGCCAAGGAGATTGGCGCATTGGTCATGGTCGACAACGTATTCGCGACCCCGATGCTGCAGCGCCCGCTTGAGCATGGCGCCGATGTCGTCATCTATTCAGCCACCAAGCACATCGATGGCCAAGGCCGCTGCCTCGGCGGCGCGGTGCTGTGTTCGGAAAAGTTCCTGACCGACTATTTACAAGACTTTATTCGCCAAACCGGGCCTTCGATCAGCCCGTTCAACGCCTGGGTCATGCTCAAGGGGTTGGAGACACTGCCGATCCGGGTGGCCGCCCAATGCGCGACAGCCGCAACCGTGGCGGATCACTTGGCGACGAGCCCAGGCGTCACGCGCGTGCTTTATTGTGGCCGCGCCGACCATCCGCAGTCGGCCCTCGCCAAAAAGCAGATGTCCGGCGGCGGACAGATGGTGACATTCGAGATTGCCGGTGGAAAGGAGGCGGCGTTCCGCTTCCAGAACGCACTGCATCTGATCAAGATTTCCAACAATCTCGGCGATGCCAAGAGCCTTATCACGCACCCGACAACCACCACACATTACCGGATTGGTGCGCCTGCCCGCGCGGAACTTGGTATTTCCGACGGGATGCTGCGCTTGTCTGTGGGCCTCGAAGCGGCCTGCGACTTAACGGCCGATTTGGACCACGCGCTGCTTGCGGCGATGGTGGGTTAAGCTGCTTTCTTTACGCTGTGTTGCCGTATTGACCGGCCACACTCGCGTCGTAAACTCACCTCGACCGAATTTAGGAAAGACCACGACCCGTGAGCCGCACGTCGCCCTACGAATTGATCTCCAACGATATCCGGATCCGGGTCACGCCCGAATTCCAGGAGGATCAGTCGTCGCCTGATGAAGGCTACTACTTCTGGAGCTACACGATCGAGATTGCCAACGAAGGCGAGGCGTCTGTGCAATTGAAGTCGCGCGTCTGGAAAATCACAGATGCCGTCGGCCACACCGAAGAAGTGCGCGGGCCGGGCGTCGTCGGGCAAACCCCGACCATCGGGCCAGGGCAATCCTTCACCTACACATCCGGCTGCCCGCTTTCGACGCCATCGGGCATCATGGTTGGCAGCTATCAGATGGCGGGCAAAGCCGGCAAACTGTTCGACGTGCCAATCCCGGCGTTCTCTCTCGACAGTCCGTTCACTCAGAGAAGCGTGAACTGAGATGCGCGGGGCGGACTATTCGGCAGCCGAACTGATGGCGCGTCTCGTTTCCTTCGATACGACAAGCCACAAGACGAACTTGCCGCTTGTCCGTTTCGTGGAAGACTACCTCGCCCAGCATGGCGTCCCCTCACGCTTGGTCCCCTCCGACGACGGCCAAAAGGCCAGTTTGTTCGCCACCATTGGCCCCGCCGGTGTTCCAGGAATCGGTCTCTCGGGTCACACCGACGTCGTGCCCGTCGACGGCCAGTCTTGGGACAGCGACCCGTTCACGCTCGTCGAGCGCGACGGCCGCTATTTTGGCCGCGGCACGTCGGACATGAAAGGTTTCCTCGCGTGTGTTCTAGCGGCTGTTCCAGATTTCAAACGGCGCGCGCTGAAAGTTCCAGTTCACATTATTTTTTCGTACGACGAAGAAATTGGCTGCATCGGCGTGCGCCCGATGATCTCCGAAATGGGTACGCGTTTGCCGCGGCCGCGCGTGGTCATTGTCGGTGAACCGACCAGTATGGCCGTCGTCGACGCCCACAAAGGACCCATGCGGTGGCATGTCGAAATCAACGGCAAGGCCGCGCATTCCAGTATGGCGCACCTGGGCGTCAATGCCATCACCTATGCGGGCCGGTTGCTTGGCGAGTTGGAGCGCATTGAGGCGGAACTGAAGACCCGCCTGCCCGTCGAGCGCTTCGAGCCACCTTACCCAACTCTTCAGGTCACGACGATTGAAGGCGGCACAGCATCGAATATCATCCCTGTTTCTTGCTGTTTCGGCTTTGAAGTGCGCGCGCTGCCGGGCCTGGACACAACTGCAATCGAACAGCGCCTGCGCGATTTCGCCGATCGGAACTGTTTGCCAGAGATGCAGCGGACCTCAGCCGGCGCTTCAATCACGATCCGGCAGACCAATTGCGTGCCGCCGTTCGCAGCCCAAAGCCAATCAGAAGCCGTCGCCCTGGCCCTCAATTTGGCCGGACAGAACGAGACCCACGCCGTGTCCTACGCAACCGAGGCAGGGCTGTTCCAGGATGCCCAAGCCCCGTCGGTTGTTTGCGGACCTGGAAGCATCGCTCAAGCGCACACGGCGAACGAGTGGATTGCCAAGTCCGAACTCGATAAGTGCATGATTTTCCTGGATCGTTTGGGCCATTGGGCTGAGGCTTGATCGGCCGCTTGCGTTCTGGCCGCCCTCATAGCAGGGTGCCGCCACTGCGGTCGCGCGCCGGGGGCTCGCACGCCTGCGATTTCAGGGGGATGAGCCGTGTTGAGTACACCCGCTGCTGCCGATTTCGCGAAAGACTTTGAAACTTTGAAGGCGCTGGCGACTGCTCCGGCCGCGACGTCCGAGGAGCTGCTGCGGAACCTGTCGCGGCTTTATCACGAAGTCTTCGAGCGCGATCTCAACCGCTACAATGGCCCGTCCATCAAAGCAGCCGCACCCCAGCTCATCAACGCGATCTTTGAACTTAGAACCACTCTGCGCGACCGCATCCCCGAGTGGCAGCGGCAGGGCCTGATGACCCGTGACGTGCAGCGCGCACTGCGCGACGCACTCCGCATTCTGCGCTACGCCACCGACATGCTGGGCGAGCTGAATATTGGCCATGATATCGGCGATCAGGACGAAAAGCCGATGCAGGCGTTCCGCGAGGTGTCTCACAACACCCTCGTGCATCCCAAATTCGATACGGGCGCGAACTTAGCGTTCCAGACGGGTGACGTTATTCTGGTGCGCGGCATGGCGCACAACAGCGCAGCCATCGCCCGCATCGGCGACATCGATAGCCAATTCAGCCACGTTTCGATGGTGCACGTTGATGAAGCGGGCCGCACCTGGGTGGTCGAAAGCCTGATCGAGGATGGCGCTGTCGTCACCCCGCTCAAGGAGGCGCTCAATCACGGCGTAACCCGCGCGATCCTCTTGCGGCACCGGGATCCAGCCATTGCTGCGCGCGCATCGAAGCTGATTTTCGAGCATGTTCAACGGTCAAATGCGAGCGGCGGACGGCGCATTCTCTATGACTTTTCGATGAGACTGCACAACTACAACGAGTTGTTCTGCTCCAAGTTGATCCGGCTCGCCTTCGAAGACGCGACGGACGGTAAAATCAAACTACCGACCTTCACCACGCGGCTCGACGCTAAGAACCGGGACTTCTTCAAGCGCGTCGGCGTCAAAGCTGAGGAAACGTTTGCGCCCGGCGATCTGGAGATCGAACCCCAGTTTGAAATGGTCGCCGAGTGGCAGGACTACCGTTTTACGTCCCGCACCCGCATGCAGGACCTAATCATGACCAAATTGTTCGAGTGGATGGACGTCCACGGCTTCAAGTTTGAAGAGGATTTTTCGATCCGGCTCATCGCGTTCTTTGGGCGGCTGGCAACGAAGCTGTCCAAGACAGCCCGCGACCTCGTGTTCAGCGTCGTTCCCAAGGTGCCGCCCAACATGTCGAAGCGGACCATTGCGGTTATCGCCATGCTGCACAAGACAGCCCAGCCGATCCTGGAAGAGCTACAACACAAAGACCGGCTGCGGCTTCACACCGAGGGCAAACCGCTGCATCCGCGTGAAATCTACGACCACCTCGAAGACGTCCGCCGCCGGTCGCGCGGCCTGCTCGGCTATCTCGTGGCGCCGCGCGGCAAGCGCTGATCTTTTCTCAGCATTCGGCTTTGCTTGCCAGACTCGAGAGCTCTCGCCTACCGGCTGCATGATGACGCGATTTGCGGGCGCAGAGACGCGGGGATAGGGCCAGCAGGCGCATAGCCTTTGCATAGTTTTCCGATCCGGCCCGGGACCTTGTCCGCACCCGCCATGCAAAACAGCCCGGTGCCGTTTCTCTGCGGCGAAAATCGAAGTCCGCGCGCCTCGTCCCCGTTGTCCAGTAGCTCTGCCAAGTAGTTCAGAACATGGACGCGGGCATTGCCCCGTTCGCCTGTCATCGGCACAGTCTTGCGGTGGGTGTCGCTGACCGGGATAGCCTCAACCGCCTTGATGGCGCATGTGCCGCCCACATCTTCGGCAACATGCACCCGCGCCATTAGTCCGTAGTCCCGGCACACGCCCTTGCCGGTGATGTTCGCTGTTCCATGATGCAAGAAATTTCCCAGGCCATAGAAAATCAGCGACTTTCCATGCATCTCGACACCGCGGACCACATGGGCGTGGTGGCCGATGATAAGGTCGACACCGTATTGCGCTGCCGCCATGCCACGCCATTCTGAGATCTGGCGGCTATCAGCGCGGACATAACCTTCCTGCCCATAGTGGATCGACAGCATCTTAAAGGCGGCCTTGGCATCGCGAAGCCTGTCCAGGACGAGGCGATAGTCGTCGTCGAAGCGATAGGCAATTTGGCCGGGGGTCTCCTCACCCGCGCGATGCCGGGCGAGATTGTTCGTCACGATGCCGATTGAGGAAAAGGCAACGGGCACATCCTTGACTTGCATGACGGTGGCACGGCTAGCTTGATTGCGATTGAGTCCAATGCCTGCGGCCGCGAGAATGCCCTTGCCGCGCAGCGCTGCAACATGTTTGAGCGTTTCCGTCAGACCGGCCGGGCCGTAGTCCATCGAGTGATTGTTGGCGAGCGAAAGAACATTGAAGCCCTTGGAAACGAGATGGGCCAGACCATTGGGGTGCATGCGAAAGTTGAACGGACCCGACTGACCCTTGAGATCGGGCGCGAGATCGTTGCGGTTGGTCACCACTGTCTCGACGTTCATGAAGTTGATGTCGCCGTCGATCTCTTTGTCGATGCCCGCTGTCGTGTCGGACCAGGTCTGGAAACCGCCGTCGTTGACGCCTGTTGGCTGAACCGTTTGATTGGTTGGATTGAGGCCGACATCACCTGTCAGAGTAATCGTCAACGTGCGCGGCGCACCGGCTGCATCCCCGGCCATGCCTGTGCCGGGCCCCATCGCTGCTAAACAGATGGCGGCGGTCACGACGAACGCCGCGCGGCGTAGTCGCATTGCCAAATTCAATTTGATCATGCGCCGGAGGTTCCTACAAAACAGCTCACCAATGATGGTTCGGCCGCGAAATTAGACTGCCCAAGGCGACGCAACTGTGGCGGCTCTCCAAGGTTTGTCACTCAGGACCTTGCTTGAGATCGGCGGGCTCAAACACATATGCCGTACTGCAGAACTCGCAGGTGACCGAGAGACGCCCGCCGGGTTCGCGCAAGTCCTCCAGATCTTCCGGCTTGAATCCAGCCAAAAACGTCTGCACACGCTCACGCGAACAGCGGCAGTGGACCTCGACATTCTGCGGCATGAACACGCGCACGTCTTCTTCGTGGAACAGCCGGAACAACAACCGTTCTGGTGCCAACAGCGGATCGAGGAGTTCGTGATCTTCCGTGGTCGCGGCCAGAATGCGTGCCCGCTGCCAATCCTCGTCAACGCCCCCAGTGACAGTTGGCTGATCTTCATCCATCGACGCAGACAGGTGCTGCGCCATCAGTCCACCAGCGCGCCAGTGCCAATTGGTACTGCCCGCAGCCCGCACGCGTGCCACCGCCAACCGCACGTAACTCGGCAACTGCTCGGACTGGCGGAAGTACGTTAGCGCAGCCGACGACAGGCTCTGCCCCTCCAACGCAACGACACCTTGGTAGCGCTCCTCGCTGAGCCCCTTGTCGAGTGTCATGGCTAAATGGCCGGACCCTATTAGTTGGCCTTGAGACGCAGGCGGCTTTTGCTGCGTCAGCTCCGCCACGCGCACTGCGTCAAACGCCGCGTAGCCACGCAATCTACCCGGCGCTTCATAGTCTGCGAGCAGAAACCGGATCGCGCCATCGGTTTTCGTTTGCAGGCCCAAACGCCCGCCGGGCTTGAGAGGCGACCCCAACATCGCCGTCAACGCCAACGCTTGACCCAGCGCTTCGCTCACCACATCGGGATAGCTGTGGCGGCTGAGAATGGTATCGACCGCAGGTCCAAGGCGCACGACGCGGCCTTTGATCCCCGACTTGTCGGTCGAGAACGGCAGCACCAAATCATCGCCTATGGCGGCGCCCAGGCTCAGATCGGGTTTGGAGCCCTCGCTCATTCTATCCGCTCCAACTCAGTCCGCTCCAAGACACCACGCCAGAATTGCCTTCTGCGCATGCAAACGATTTTCGGCTTCGTCGAACACCACTGACTGCGGTCCTTCCAACACGGCTTCGGACACTTCATGACCGCGGTACGCCGGCAAGCAATGCATGAAGATCGCGCCCTTGGCGGCCTTCGCCATCAAGGCCTCGTCAACGGCATACGGTTTGAGGATTTGCTTGCGGCGCGCGGCGTCGGTCTGGCCCATTGACACCCAGGTATCGGTGACGACGCAATCCGCCCCGCGCACGGCTTTAACCGGATCGGTTCCAATTGAAACGTCAGCCTTCTCCCGCTTTGCCCAATCGAGAACGTCCTGTTCGGGCATCAACGACGGCGGGCAGGCAACCCGCAGCGCAAAACCAAAACGGGCGGCAGCATGCATCCACGATACGGCGACGTTGTTGCCGTCGCCCACCCATGCGACCGACCGGCCTTTGATAGGCCCGAGATGCTCCTCAAATGTCATGATGTCGGCCATGATCTGGCAAGGATGGCTCTTGTCGGTGAGCCCGTTGATCACAGGCACCGTCGCGTGCTTGGCCAATTCCACGAGCGTGTCATGGCTATTGGCGCGGATCATAATGGCGTCGCCGTACCGCGACAACACCCGCGCGGTGTCGGCAATGCTCTCGCCACGGCCGAGCTGCAGGTCTGTGTGATTGAGCGCGACCGTCTCGCCCCCGAGCTGACGCATGGCCAAATCAAACGACACCCGCGTGCGCGTTGACGGCTTTTCAAAGATCAGCAGCAAGACGTGATCTTCGACGTGTTTCGGCCGGAACTTTGCGGGCGTCCGGCGGCCAGCTTTCTTCATCGCATGCGCGGTGTCAATGATCCGCCGCAACGTTTTGGCGTCGAAGCTGTCGATATCGAGAAAATGTCGAATGGCAGTCGCCTTGGCCATGGCTCGTGGGCCTGCTCGAATATGGGGTTAACGGGGCTAAGTTTGCGCCTTTGACAGGCGGGTCAAGGCGCGTGACAGCCGCGCGATGCCGTCGCCGATCTCGGCATCGGTGACGATCAACGGCGGCAAGACGCGAACGACATTGTCTCCGGCTGCGACGAGCAACAGGTTCTCAGACATGGCAGCCTTCACTGCTTCTGCGGCGGGCGCAGTTGGCTTCAGCTTGAGACCAACCAACAAACCCTGCCCGCGAACCTCTTCAACACTGAGAGGGAACTGGTCTTTAAGGCTCGCAAGCCCCTGCATCAGCCGGTTCGCCTTGAGCCGCACGGAATGCAAGAAATCCGGTTCCAATATAATGTCGAGCACTTCGGCACCGACAGCGGTCGCGAGAGGGTTGCCACCAAACGTCGAACCATGCGTACCCGGCGTCATGCCCTTGGCCGCTTCGGCCGTCGTCAAAAACGCGCCGATCGGAAATCCACCGCCCAGACCTTTGGCAACAGCCATGATGTCTGGCGCGATGCCCGCCCACTCGTGCGCAAACAGTTTGCCCGTCCGTCCCATGCCGCATTGGACTTCGTCGAAAATCAACAATAGGCCATGTGTGTCGCACAGCTCACGCAAGCCGCGCAGGCATTGCGGCGGCACGGTGCGTACGCCACCTTCGCCCTGCACTGGTTCGATCATGATTGCGGCCGTCTCGGGCCCAATTGCTGTTTCGAGCGCAGTGTGATCGCCGAACGGCACATGATCAAAGCCGGCAGCGTCTGGGCCGAAGCCTTCCGTGTATTTCGGATTGCCGCCGGCTGCGATGGTCGCCAGCGTGCGCCCGTGGAACGCGCCTTGGAACGTGATGATGCGATAGCGTTCAGGGCGGCCTGATACAAAATGATAGCGCCGCGCGGTTTTGATCGCGCCTTCGCAGGCTTCTGCTCCGGAATTGCAGAAGAACACCCGGTCGGCAAATGTTGCCGCGACCAGCCGCTCTGCCAGGCTTTCTTGTCCGCCAATGCGATAGAGGTTGGACGTGTGCCACAGCTTTGCAGCTTGTGCGGTAAGGGCAGCCACCAACCGCGGATGGGCATGACCCAGCGCATTGACGGCGACGCCGGATCCGAAATCGAGGTAGCGGCCGCCATCGGCCGAGATCAGCCAGGTACCTTCGCCGCGTTCGAAGACAATGTTTTGGCGCGCGTAGGTGCCCAAGACCGCCGTGGAGGGCTCTTGTGCGGACGGCACTTTGGCAGACAGCGCTGCCGGCAGCGGTTTGGACATGCTGCCCATCCCTGTCCCGAAAATCAAAAAAGCCGCCTGATCGGCGGCTATGGGGAGGGCGGTAAATACGCTTGAGCGCCACAGCTGTCAACGCGCCACAGGGGGGCGGCTCATTCGATTGTCCCCTCGTGTATTCAGGGGACGAGTGAGCCGGGCCCCAGATTTTCCGGGCTTTGGCGAATCGTTCTGTGGCAAGCCTGCCACGTGCCTCTGTCAACACCCCTGTTGCAGAAGGCTAAGCCTTGTAGGCGGAAGTCTAGTTATTGTAGATTTCCGTTGTCCGGCCACGAGATGTCGCGGTGTATCGCGATCTTTTAGTTTGTTCCGTGCCGGCACGCGTCAAGGGTTTGGGCTGTTTGCCCCCCGTTTAGCATCGCGTGCGTTTGTCCCCGCGTTTCTCAAGTCAGCGTTTGTAGCGGTTTCGGGCCCTTCGGTCCGTTTGCGTGCGGTCTCGCGCGTGAACGTCCTTTGGCCGGTGACCACGTTTTGTCCCGGCGCGCGCCCTCGTGGCTTTGCGCACCGATAGATTTTTGCCAGGAGCACCTCCGATGGGCTGGAACGATGAACGGGTTGAGCAGCTGAAGAAGCTTTGGGCTGAGGGTTTGAGCGCAAGCCAGATCGCTGGCCGGCTGGGCGGCGTCACCCGCAATGCGGTGATCGGCAAGGTGCACCGGCTTGGCCTGTCGGGCCGGGCCACCACCTCGCGCATGAAATCCCACCGGCCGCGCCCGCGCGCCGCAGCAGCCGCTGCCGCCAAGCGCATGGCCAACAAATCGCGGTTCGGACAGGTTGGCAATCCGGCGGTCCGCGGCCTGTTCCACCCCGACGCCGAGCCGTTCGTGCCGGCCATCGAAGAGCTCGTCATCCCGATGGCCGAGCGCAAGACCATCCAGACACTCGGCGAGTGCAACTGCCGCTGGCCGATTGGCGATCCGCAAATGGCCGACTTCCACTTCTGCGGCAAGAACAAAGTCACAGGCTTGCCGTACTGCGAATTCCACGCCCGCCGCGCGTTCCAGCCTCCTCAGGCCCGCCGCCGAGAGCGCGACTACAACATCACCGCTCAACCGGCCCTTTCAGCTCCGGCTGAGAAGGAAACGGCGGACGTTTAATCTAACGGGCGTGCCAGGGTGTCCTCAACCGGTCAGTGCAACAGTTTAACGTGTTGGTATTGACCGGGGAGGTTTTCGATGGGGTGTGCGCGGCGTTTGACGGACGGCGACAAGCGGCAGCTGTGAGCGCGCTGGAAAAGCGGGCAATCGGTCGTCGAGATCGTGCCGTGATGAAGCGCACGCGCAAACGATATCTCGGCAACTGGAGTACCAATAGCCGGCCGGTAAAGATCCCGGCTCGCGCGGTACAGAGATCGCTAATGATGAGCGAAAACCGAGGCCGCTTGTCCCGGCTCGGAGGCCGGGAAGGAACGCGGGTGGGCTTGCGAGCCGCAAAGACGGTGGACGATTCACCATCGCGGCCGCGTTAACTGGAAAGTTCTTCTATCCAAAAACCCGAAGTTATCTACCGTCTGCTGTGTCAAGCGTGGCGTTGTTGGTTGCAGGGTTTGCCGTCTCTGAGCACGGCATTGAGTATGACGATGAGTTTTCGCATGACGGCGGTGATGGCGATCTTGAAGTTTTTTCCGCGCGCCT
>JANOFU010000057.1:0-1965 GCA_031413815.1 Hyphomicrobium sp.
ATGCGGAACATGCCGCGCATCGTGAACAGTTGCTCGGACTGGTCGTTGATCGATTGGGCGTAATCGCGATACTTCTGCGGCACGCGGCCAGACATGGCGTCTTTGTTATCAGTTCCGCGGACAGCGTGCTGCAAGTCGGCCACCGTGCCGGGCCGCCAAACGTGGGCTTCGCCGCGCACGCGATAGGCGTATTCGCCGCCGACATCGAGGGCATCATGGAGTACGGGAACGTCTCCAAATGATGCCGTATGCCGCTCAACAGTTTCACGAGCGATTTCGCGCAAGCCGACACCTTCGATCTGCGTGTGGGTGCCGGTGAAGTAGCGCTCGACAAAGCTCGTCCGCAGGCCAACAGCATCGAAGATCTGCGCGCCGCAGTACGACTGATAGGTCGAGATGCCCATCTTGGCCATCACCTTCATGATCGCCTTGCCGACGGCCTTAATGTATTTCTTTTTCACGTCCTCCGCAGTCAACCCGGCACCGAGGTCCGGTAGCATGGTTTCGAGTGTCTCGAACGCCAGGTACGGGTTGATGGCTTCTGCACCGTATCCGGCCAGCGTGCAGAACTGATGCACTTCGTTGGCTTCGCCCGTCTCAACGACCAGCCCCACCGATGTGCGCAGACCCTGCTTGATCAAATGATGATGGACCGCAGATGTCGCCAGGAGCGAGGGCACGGGAACACGGTCCGGCCCGCAGGCGCGATCCGATAGAATGATAATGTTGTAGTCATTAGAGCGGACAGCTTCTTCGGCTTCCGCGCACACGACGTCGAGGGCTGGGCCCATGCCGGCTGCGCCGTTTTCTGAGGGGTATGTGATATCCAGCGTAATCGACGAGAAGTGGTTGTCTTTTACTTCGCCGATGGCGCGGATGCGTTCCAGGTCTTCATTGGCGAGAATGGGCTGGGTCACCTCGAGCCGCTTGACCTTCGAGGTGCCTTCCAAGTCCAGGATGTTGGGACGCGGGCCGATGAACGACACGAGGCTCATGACGAGTTCTTCGCGAATGCTATCGATTGGCGGGTTGGTCACCTGCGCGAAGTTCTGCTTGAAGTAGGTGTGCAGCAGCTTCGACTTCGACGACAGCGCCGAGATCGGCGTGTCGTTGCCCATTGAGCCGATGGCTTCTTCGCCGCGCGCGCCCATCGGCGTCATCAGGAACTTCAGGCTTTCCTGCGTGTAGCCGAACGCCTGCTGCAGATCGAGCAAGCTTACGTTCGTCTTTTTAACGGCACGCTTGGGCGGCAAGGGCAAATCCGAAACCATGAACTGCGTGCGCTTGACCCAGGTTTCATAGGGATGCTTGGCGGCGAGTTCCGCCTTCAGCTCTTCATCGGCAATGATGCGGCCTGCTTCCAGGTCGATGAGCAGCATCTTGCCCGGCTGCAGGCGCCACTTCTTGACGATGTTTTCTTCGGCAACTGGCAGCACGCCCGATTCAGATGACATGATCACCACGTCATCTTTGGTGACGAGATAGCGCGCAGGCCGCAGGCCGTTGCGATCAAGCGTCGCGCCGATCTGGCGGCCGTCGGTGAACGCCATCGCCGCTGGGCCATCCCACGGCTCCATCAGACAGGCGTGATATTCGTAGAACCCGCGCCGGTCGGCATCCATCGATGGATTGCCGGCCCACGCTTCGGGGATCAGCATCATGGCCGCGTGCGCCAGAGAATAGCCGCCCTGCGTCAGGAACTCGAGCGCGTTGTCAAAGCACGCGGTGTCGGATTGGCCTTCATAAGAGATGGGCCACAGCTTGGAAATATCTTCGCCAAACAGCGGCGAGGACACCGAGGCTTGGCGGGCTGCCATCCAGTTGACGTTGCCGCGCAGCGTGTTGATCTCGCCGTTATGCGCGACCATGCGGTAGGGATGGGCAAGCTTCCACGATGGGAACGTGTTGGTGGAAAAGCGCTGATGCACGAGCGCTAAAGCCGAAGTCAGCCGCGGGTCGGAAAGG
>JANOFU010000058.1:0-82001 GCA_031413815.1 Hyphomicrobium sp.
GAACGTGTTGGTGGAAAAGCGCTGATGCACGAGCGCTAAAGCCGAAGTCAGCCGCGGGTCGGAAAGGTCTTTGTAGTAGGCCTTGACCTGGTTCGACAGGAACATGCCCTTGTAGACCAGCGTTCGCGTTGACAGCGACACCGTGTAATGGCCGATGTCACGCCCCTTGTAGGCATCGTGAATGGCGTTGGAGACGACCTTGCGCACGAGATAGAGCGCGCGCTCGAAGCCGTCCTGGCCGCCTTCGGTGGTGCCGCGGCCGATGAAGATCTGCCGGTGGACCGGCTCGACACTGCGCACCATGTCGGACAGGCAGCGATTGTCGACCGGGACGCTACGCAAGCCCAGCAGCTCCAGGCCGTACTCTTTCAGACACCGAGCCCACACGCGTTCGCAATGCGTGGCCAGCCGCACGTCGGACGGCATGAACACGTGACCGACGGCGTAAGTGCCAGGCTGGGGCAGCTTCACGCCGAGCTTGTGCATTTCTTCGCTTAAGAAGATGTGCGGAATTTGAATAAGGATCCCTGCGCCGTCGCCCGAAAGCGGATCGGCGCCGACAGCGCCGCGGTGCTCTAAGTTCTCCAAAATCTGCAGAGCATCGGCGACGATCTTATGCGTCGGCTTGCATTTTAGGTCTGCGATGAAGCCGACGCCGCACGCGTCGCGCTCGAACGCGGGATCGAACAGACCCTGCTTTTCAGGGCGCTCGAAGGTCTGCTGCTCGGGTCCGCGCGATGGGTGCGGGGTCTTGGTCATATGTCGTCCTCGGGTGTCGTCGTCACGGGCCGTGAAGGGGCTTGAAGGCTTGCCGGGCGATTGGCCGATGGTCGCTGGAAGCTCGGCTCGCCGGTCAGAGCGCGCCGCGTTTGACCATATCAGCCCGGCCACCGTAGCGTTTTCGGCCGGTGCCGTCGCGTGACTGAGACGCGCAATCCCAAACGTACGCAAGACCGCTCGCCGCACGGCGGCCGGTGTTGGCGTTCAGGGTCAATCTTGCGCGCCCGGACATGTCCGGCAGTCTCCGTCTGCAACGTCTCAAAAAAAAGGCCCCTTCGGGCGCTCGAGGCGCCCGGATCATAAAGGACAGCAGTGCTGACCTTTCGGAAGGCGCATTTTGCAGATTTTATGAGACCGCACAAGCCGGAATGGGAAGCAAAATGAGACAAGTGCCAGACCGTTGCCGGCCCGGCACCTGCCAGTTTCGTGATCACAAAGTTTGACCTCACAAGACCTGAAGCTTGGCGGTTAAGCCCGCGATTCGATCTGCTTGGCCGTCCGACCGTTGTTTATCGCAATTGTCCGCGGCTTGAGGCGTTCGGGAACATCGCGGACGAGGTCAATGCTTAACAGACCATCCTTGAGGGCAGCGCCCGTCACCTCGACATGGTCCGCGAGCTGGAAGCGCCGTTCGAAAGAGCGGGTCGCAATCCCGCGATGCAGGAATTGGCGCTCGGTTTCTTCAGCCTTTTTCTCGCCCTTGACCGTCAACGTTGATTCTTTGGCTTCTATCGTCAACTCGCCGTCAGCAAAGCCGGCGACCGCCATCGAAATGCGGTACTGATTGTCGCCCAGCAGTTCGATGTTGTAGGGCGGATAGGCGGGATCACTGTCGAAGCCGGCGACGTTGTCCAGCATCTGGAACAGGCGGTCGAAGCCGACAGTGGAGCGGTAGAGCGGTGCGTAATCGACGTTTCGCATGGATCATATCCTCCGTAAGAAGCGACATGGGATGACCCTCCCGGGTTTTCGGGCAGGGCCGGTTCAAGCTGCGCACCCTCTCCTGAGGCGAGCGCATCCATCGATTTAGGAAAACGAAGTGCGGGTTCAAGGGGCGCGCGCAATACTCCACCTGTCCCGACATCCCCGCGCCCTTGAGCGCAGCGTAAGGGAAGCACGGCGGGGACCCAGACACCCCTATTGCTGGGCGGGAAGTGAGACTGAGCAAAGCGCCTTCTTCTTTTGCCATTTGCGCTTGTCTGGATGGCCGCCTGTCGTGCCTCCGGCACGATCCCTGCGGGACGCGGCCATGACGGGAAAATTGGGTAGACGTGCGCGAACTCGCTGCCTGCCGCCCAAGCCGCGGTCACGCAAGGGTTCCAGCTCGCGCGGTGGACACCGGCTTTGCAGGGATGACAGCACGGCCAGGATCAGAACGCTGTCTTGTCGGAGCCATTTGAGGCCCGCTGCTCTGTCCCTGCTCTGGCCTGCCTCGCACATGCAGCAAAAGCCGCCCACAACGCGCGGGTGATCCGCGGACTTGTTCCCGCCGTTTGGATACTATGCACATCAACATGGGGTCCGGTACGTGTCCGGATAGAGGGATGGTAGCGAACCGCAGAACGTGGTGGATTGCTGGCCTCGCCTGCGGCCTCTTGTTCCCGATCCTCAAGACTTCAGCCGCCGGTCCCGAGCCAGCCTGGCATCCAGATCCCACCACGCGTGAAATCCGGGCCGCTGAGGGTTTGACCAACACGATCACCGCCAGCGAAGTGATATCCAAACTTTTCAAAGCCAAGAGCGGTGAGTCGATCGACCTATCCGGTTTGGGCCTCAAGTGGCTCGATCTGTCCGAACTCGACTTCAAGGGCGCGCGGCTGACACGCTCGGATGTGTTTGGGACGAATCTCGCCCGTGCCAATCTCGCCAAAAGTGATCTTGCAGGAGCCCGGCTCGACCGGACGGTGATTACGTTCACAAATTTTACCGGCGCCAATCTGGAAGGCGCGACGTTCATGCGGCCAACGGTCTATTCCGACTTGCGGGTCGACTGGCGCGAGGCGCCGAAGTTCGATAACGCGAACCTGCGCGGGGCAAGGCTGACAGGCCGCTTCGACGGAGCGTCGTTTGCCGGCGCGGACTTATCAGGGTTCAATTTCTCTCCCCACGAACCGCGCGCGGACATTTCATTCTTGCCGCGCAACTTCTGCCGCGGCTGCAAATTTGACGACGCCAAACTGCGCGGGGCTGATGTCGATGACGCGTCGTTCTCAATGTCCTCGTTCGTCAACGCTGACCTCGCCGGGGCCCGCCTGACGCGAACCGATCTCACAAAAGCTGACTTTTCCGGCGCCGATCTGACGGGCGCTGATCTGACTGGGGCGGACCTTGCAGAAGCCAACCTCAAAGGCGTGCGCGGTTTGGACACGGTCAAAGGCTTGGGGCTAGCCCTCAACGTTGATAGAGCGCTAAGGTAGTTGCCGCCGGGCCTGTTCAGGGACACCTTGATGATCACCACGACGCGTGCTGTCTCCGGGACCTTGGTTGCGGGACTGGCTGTTTTTGCCATGGCGGCATGGCTGTTGTGGCCGGCTGAAGCGGGTGAGGCTCCCGCGATGGATCTGTCTCAGATCGCCGGGACAGACGTTGATACCGCGTTGGTCGTGTCGGTCGATGTGTCCAACTCCGTCGATGACGTGCGCTACAAGCTGCAGATGGAAGGCATTGCTGCGGCCCTGGAAGACGCCAGTGTGGTTGATGCGATTTTAACGGGTGCCAACGGCAGCATCATGCTGTCGCTCGTCACCTGGGCCGATAAGCCAAAGATTTCCATCCCGTGGGTCAAGATCGGGTCGAAGGAAGAGGCCGCCGAAGTGGCCCGGCGCATCCGCAAGCTGCCGAAAGAGGGCGGCGAGTTTACCTGCGTGTCCGGCATGTTGCGCACGATCGCCGACAAGCTGGTGACGCAAATCCCGATGAAGGCCAAGCGCGTCGTCGTCGATGTGTCGGGTGACGGCAAAGACAACTGTAACCGCCAAGAAACCCCCGACGTGGTGCGCGATGAACTCGTCGCGTCGGAGGTGATCATCAACGGTTTGCCGATCCTGGAAGGTGGCGACAAGGACGGTCTGGAACAATGGTACCGCGACAATGTCATGGGCGGCACCGGGGCGTTCGTCTTGCCGGCGAATGGCTTTAGCGACTTCGGCCGCGCCATCCGCCAGAAGTTTGTCATCGAAATCAGCGGGCAGTTGGTGCCATCGGAGCCAATTCGTGCGGCGGCAACGCAAATCGATCGGCTACCAGACGCCCGCTAAATTGTTGCGCTGCCAAAAGCGAAACGGGCTCCGGATTGCTCCGAAGCCCACTCTGGCCATTCAATCTTCGCCGCAAAACGATCAGGTATCGTTCATCGTGGTTGGCTGGCATTTCCACTTCTTGACCTGCCACTGAGGGTGGGCGTCCGCCCAATTGGCCAGGAACGGCGGCGCCATCATCGCGCACTGGGTGGTATCCATGTCGCCATCGACCGGCAGCTTGTAGTCCTTGCAGGAGGCGGGTTCAGCGATGAGGCAGGCCGAGATCACAATCGTTAACATGCTGGTATTTCTCCCGAAATGGGCCGGTGTGTGATGCGGCTCCGAGGCGATTCCCCGGGGCAATCTTCACTTTTACGGAGGCACTGTCAGACTGGATCTGACGCGACGGTTGAGGCCGGACTTAGGCTGTTAGCAGAATTTCGCCCTTGCCGATGGTCGCCATGTCACCTGCATAGCGGCGCACGAGGCCGGGTAGAGGTGCGGGCGCGAGGGTCCCAAGCGTTGCGACGGCATGGGCCGTGATCAAACGCAAAATGACGAGATCATGCCGGCCGCAGTCGCTAAACGTCGATAGAAGCCGCTCAGCTCTGGGGCCGATCAGCGTGCCGCGCCGCATCAGGGGACCGGGCCCCGCGCCAAAACCGTTCTCCGCCCAGATTGTTCCGCCAGCCATGCGCGAGCCCGCAGCGGCGCCAGCCCGGCCCTTCACAACAATCGTTCCGCGGCGCATGCGATCGCCCGTGCGCTCGCCAGCGTCGCCGCCGATGACAACGGTGCCGCCCGACATGCCGAACTTTTCCCCCGACAGGTGCGCACCTGTGTAATCGCCGGCCGGGCCTGCAACACTGACCACGCCTCCAGACATGCCAGCCGCCAGCCATGAGCCGGCACTGCCGCGAATATCGAGACGCCCGCCCCTCATGTGACGGCCGGCATAGGCCCCGGCGTCGCCATCGACGATCAGCGTGCCCGAGCGTTGCCCGGCACCAATGCCGTCACATGCGGGCGTTACTCCTTCGAGGACGAGCGTTACGCCATCGCCGCTGCCCGAACCCGAAACAGCAAACACGTCGCCTATCTTTGCGCCGCCGGAACCCAGCGATAGATTTGAGATACCGGGTTCTGACAGTCCAGCGAGTGCGTCGGCCGTCAGGCCCGACAGATCGAGCCGGGCCGCCGGGGCTGAAAGCAATCGAAGCCGCACGACGCTCATGAGAGCATGTCCTTCAAGTGATAGTGATGCTGGCCGAGTTTGCCGCCGTAGTTGCCGGCCGACACGCGTGTGACGCCTTTGGCAGCACCGGTGGCGAGAACTGACTCGAGGCCCGCGCGCATCGCCGCGGCCACCGCCTGCGAGGTCAGCCCGTCGATGACGATTTCAAGAACAGCAAGTGTCTTGTCATCAAGCTCGCTGACGGTGGTGCCTCTAAGCGTCGGACAAAACGCGTTGTTGGTCGAGGCGACGGCGCCCTTATATTTGGAGCCGACCTTGGAGCCGGAGCGCACGATGCCACCAGGGAACGGTGTAATGACATCGGGCACTTTGGCCATCGCTGCGACGGCAGCTTCGGTGGTTTCCAGGAGTCCGGCACGGTGTGTGCCGATGATCAGCAAGTTGCCGCCGCCGACGGCATCGGTGGTCAGCCCGCAGGAGTCTTCAATCACGAATTCGCCATCCATAACGGGAACGCGCCAAAACCGGCGGCTGCCGAGGCGCTTCGAGGTCTGCCAGCCATCGCCGAAAAAGCGCGGACCCGCAGACATGGCGAGCTTTTGCGTACTCTCAAGACCGTTGTAGCAGGCCGATCCGGGGCTCGTCAGTACGCATTGTCCGACGCGGTTCTTGACCTGAGGCAGCAGCGAATCCGGCGAGAAGCCGAACATCAGGACGCGAACACCCGGCCGTCCGTCTGGCGTTTCAGACGGCTCCAGCACGCGGTCGATACCGCATTCAGCGCCGCAGCCGATCACCGACGTGCCGAAGCCGGTCATCGTCTGCGCCGCAATCATCGCCCAGCGGGGGCTGTCTGCGGTGAGGATGAGGCCGGTGCCGCTCATGCCGAACGCTTCGGCGAAGGTGTCGTCGACTGTGATGCCGTTGACGGTTTTGAAGGCGGGCGTCGTCATTGGCGCGCTCCGCTCGGCTGGACGATGAGGCAGCCGCACGTGCCGGGCGCATGGCTGCAGCCCGCCGTCATGATTTCTTCGTCGCCGATATGGAAGTTTGCCATCTGTACGGTGTGATAGGCGTCGAAGTACTCTTTCAGTGGCTTCTCGATCTTCTTGTCGTACTGCGGGCGAACGACGTGGGTGGCACCCTGCACAACTTTGACGATCTTGCCATTGCGCACAATCAGGTCGCCGTTCTTGAAGACAAACAGCGGCGTTGTGAACATCGCTTCACGGTCGGGATTGTCGTCGTAGACGGTGATGTCGGCGCAGGCACCGACGCCGACGTGACCGCGGTCTTTGAGGCCGAGAGATTTCGCCGGCCCCGCTCGCGTCATGACAGCAATCTCATACAGTGTGTACTCGCGCTGAATGCTGCCCAGAATGGTCGCGGCCTGCGCGCCCGGATGCACGCGGCGCAGCATTTCATTGCGGAACGTCTTGTCCATGAGCAGCCGAATCAGGTGCGGGTAGGTGGTGAACGGGGCGCCGTTGGGGTGATCGGTCGTCAGGAACACGCGCCAGGGGTCGTTGACGAGCAGGAACATCTCTAGGCCGATGGCCCACTGCAACGCGTTGACGAAGCTCTGGTCGCGATACTTCATCGGCACCACGCCGCAACCGGCATCGCATTCGATGTCCATGATCACCCACTTCTTGGGGCTCGCTGACTTCGTGTTGCCATACTGGCGCATGCTGTCGCCAGACGCGGTGCAGGTCTGGCCGAACATGATCTGGCCGACGTCGATCGAGACGTTCGTGTGCTCGTTGACGAGTTCGGCGATTTCGGCGGCACCCGATGAAAACTTCATATCGCCTTCCGTTCCGTAGCTGTGGAACTGGATGTGCGTCAGATGGATCGGCAGACCATTGGCGGCCCGGATCGTGGCGAGCGTGGTGTCTTTGTTGCCGGGCGTGCCGAGGTTGCAGCCGTGAATGTGCAGCGGGTGGGGTACACCCAATTCGCGCAGGCTCTGGCCGAGCGTCAGGATGATGTCGCGCGGCGTCACGCCGTAGTGGACGTGAGCTTCGTCGAGGTCGAGCTTGCGCTGGTTGAACTTGAATGCGCTGATGCCGCCGGGGTTCACGACCTTTACGGCGAGCGCCTGCGCGGCTTCCATCGTCCAAGCGATGTAATCCTTGATCTGCTCTTTGTCCTTCTTGCCGGCCAGTTGGCGCAAGAAGAAATCGTCCGACCCGAGCATCACGAACGCGCCCTTGTCGATGATTGGGATGTCGGCCATTTCCATGTGCGCCTGGCGCGCATTGGCGGGCAGCATCGCAGGCTCGAAAGCGGCGGTGTAGCCCATCTCGGCGTAGCGATAACCGGTGGTCAGAACCGAGGGAATCGCGTGGCCGCAGCCCGCACGCGTCAGATCTCCGCGTTCGATCTCATGGCCCTGATGATCTTCCGGCATCAGCATGCGCGCGATCGTGACTTTGCCCCCGCCGATGTGCGAATGCGGATCAATGCCGCCAGCCATGACGATGCGGCCAGCGAGATTGTATTCTTCATCGACGCGAGCGCCGAGTTTGGGCGCGACGATGCGGCCGTCTTCGACGTAGATGTCGCGAACTTGTCCGTCGACGCCATTGGCCGGATCGTAAACTTTTCCGCCGGAGAGCTTGATGAGCATCTGTCTCGTGTCTCGCGAATTAAAGGGCGGCTTCGATGGCGGCTAGAACGTCAGCGGCGCGCGGCAGCGATGAGCGGCCAAGGTTTTTCAGAGGGAGTGAGACGACGTTGTCGCAGCGCACGATGCGACCTGCATGGTCGGCACCCGGTGTGCCGACGGGAATGAACACGTCCGGCGGGCTCGCAGACTTGGTGCCCGGCGTGCCGAGCAAGATGACCGGTACTTTGGCGGCAGGCGGTCCGAGGTCGGCAGTGAATGTCGACAACCAGACGAGGCAATCGCCTTCGCCCGCCGCGACCATGCGGCTGATGGAATACTTCAGGGCATCGTGGTCGGGCTTGCCGCTGGCATAACTGACGCGCAGTGGGTAGCCGCTCTGCCATGCACAGACGGCACCGGCCGACACCGCGCCCTCGTTGCCGCCCAGGGACAAGCCTGCGGCGCGGCCCGTTTTGTTGAGATCCTTCACCAACTCGGAGACGGCGTGCACGGTCAAATCGGCACTGGGGAAGGCGAGGCCGGGCGGCGCCCATACGAATACGGCGTAGTTCGCCTTTTGCATCCGTGCCGCGAGAGCCCGGACGTCGGCGATCGCAATTCCGGCGATCGCCGCGGTGTGGAGCGGCACGCCATTGATAATGGCGCGGATGGCGGAGATCAGCTCGCCGACTTGATCAACGGGGCAGGGCAGGGTGATCGCGTCACCGATGCGAGGGCCAGTCGCCGCCGACGTGTCGAGGCCTTGGCCCAGAAATACGACGTCGCGCGTGGGAGCGGGGTCGGCGAACAGCGACTCCTTCGGGCACACGACGCGCTCAAAAAAGCGTGGATGCAACTTATGTAGATCGCTGGCAACGATGACGAACAAGTCGGCGCGGTTGCGGGCTTCGGTCAGCGTGGTCATGAACCAACCGCTGGTCTGCAACACGCGAAAGTTCCGGAACTGACCTTCGCTCAGCGCATGGTCGACGACGCCGCGCGTGCGATCGGCGATCGACATGACCGCGCGCATGCCGTCGACCTCGGTGCCAAGTCCGCCATACATCGGCAAACGGGCGGCCCGGATGATCTGGGTGGCGGCCGCGACCGCAACGCCGAATTCGACCTCCTTGCCGCCGATCGTGGCCTTTGCCCCTGCAACTTGCCGCTCAAAGCCCGCTATGGCTTTGTCGCAACCGTTTTTCAGCACTTTCAGGCCGGTTGCAGTGCGCTCTATTTCGAGGTCATCGCACAGAATACCGCAAAATGGGCAGCCGACGCTGGCGACTGAAGCGCCTTGGCCCGCAGAGGCTGGTGGGGATGCGGTCATGTGGGGATCTCGTTCTTTCGTCGAAGCGGCACCAAAGCATGGACGCTGGGTCAAAACAACCGCATCGGATGCTGCACCGCAGGGCGGCGAAAGCGCGCATCGATCGCAGTTGAAATTCGGCCTCGATCTTGTCACGGCTCGGCGATAGAACGCCTGTGAGACCAACGCTTGGCCAACACGTGGAGAGACTCTGATGGTGAGACTTGTGACTGCCCTTTTCGCCCTGGCCTTGCTGGTGCCCGTTGGCGCCAGCGCCCATGGGCCGACGCGCCAGAAGGTCGTCTCTCAAATTGAGATCAATGCGCCGGTTGATAAAGTCTGGGAGGTGATCGGCAACTTCCAGGATATGAGCTGGCATCCCGCGTTCGTGAAAACGGAAGGCACGGGCGGTAACGACGTCAATGCCACGCGCATTTTGACAGTCGCATCGGGTGGCACGATCAACGAAAAGCTGCTGAAGTATGACAAGGAGGCGCGCGCTCTCTCATATGAGATCACAGACGTTGATGTGAAGGTCGTGCCAGTGACCAACTATGGCGCGACAATTTCCGTGAAGGGCACGGCGGAGAAGTCGATCGTCGAGTGGCGCAGCTCGTTCTATCGCGGGTTCGTCAACAACGACCCACCGCCGGAACTGTCGGATGAAGCCGCCGTCAAGGCGATCACGGACGTGTTCCAGACGGGCCTCGGGGCATTGAAGGCGAAGCTCGAAGGCGGGAAGTAATCGTGCGATCGCGCACACCGAATGGTCGGCGCGCTGCCCGGTCTTTGGCCGGGCAGCTTGCGTTTGTGCTGCTGCTGGCCCCGCTTTGTGCTCCGGTGTCATGGGCTGGCGGCGCCACGGAAGCCTTTGTCACCAACCAAACCGGGGACAGCCTCAGCATCATCGACTTGGCGGCGATGAAGGCGGTCGCCGAGATCAAGATTGGCGGCAAGCCTGCCGGGATCGCCATGTCGGTAGACGGCACCCGCGCCTACGTGACGTCTCCTGAGAGTAAGGAGTTGGTGATCGTCGATGCGGAGGCGCGCACGATCATCAAGCGGCTGAAAGTTGGTCAGGGACCGCTAGGGATCGCGGTGCATCCTACAGATGGACGGATCTTTGTCGCCGATTGGTATGAGCACAAGCTGTTTGCCGTTGACGGAACGAAACTCGAAATTCTGGGATCGGTCGAGGCCGGTCAGTCGCCGTCCGGCGTGGCCGTGTCGCCCGACGGGACAACCATTCTGACCGCTGACCGCGACAGCAACGCAGTGTCGGTGATCGATGCCGCAACTTTCAAAAAATTGGCCAGCGTCGCAACCGGCGAACGGCCGTTTGGTGTCACCATCGATGCGACAGGACAGCGGGCCTATACCGCCAACGTCAAATCGGACGATGTGACCATCATCGATCTTGCGGCCCGCACGCCTGTGGGCGCCGTTAAGGTTGGCAAGCGTCCGTACGCGATTGCGCTGGCTCAAGGCCGGATCTTCGTCACCGACCAATACGGCAGCACCGTCAGCGTCATCGATGCCGCAACGTCAGTGGTCATTAAGCAAATCCCGGTTGGGGCCTACCCCGAGGGGATCGCAGCGGATCCGGACGGGCGGCTTGTTTATGTCGCCTGTTGGGACGCCAACACACTGGAGCGGATTGATGCGGCAACACTCGAGGTTACCGGCACCGTTCCGGCCGGCGAGGGTCCCCGGGCGTTCGGCGCATTTTTGCGCGTGCCCGCCAACAGCGGCAGCCCTGGGCAACCTTAAATCTTGGCAATCTCGCTGGTTTCGCATCCTCAGATCGGCCTACATCGGATACGTTGCGCGCAGATGGTCTGCCGGGCGCGAGCCTGCGTAGGCTAACGGCCGGATATTGCGCACGGCGCGTCAGGGGGGCTACAAGACCGCCCGAGTGCGCGAAAACAAGCGCAGCCCTTAAGAAGGACATCGAGACCATGTTGCGCAAAGTTCGTTGGTTGATCGCCGGAGTGGTGATGCTCGTTCCGATTGCCTTGCCGGCAGCGGCGGAACAGCCCAAGCCCGTCGATGCGATCTTCAATTCCCGTCACCTTGATATGGTTCCGCAAAGCAACGAGGTAAAGTACAAGTTCGAACGCTCAGTCTCCGATGAAAGGCTGCTGGGTGCCCCGTTCTCGGACGATGTCCTGATTAGCGTGCTTAAAGTTTCTGAACAGGGTGACCGCGACGTGAAGGTGACGGTGTTCACCGGAGACCGCCAACGTCCTCAGGTGAAGCACGAAGGTCTCTCGATCAATCCGCTGTTTATCTGGTTCCTGGACCGCTCCGTCGATAACTACCGCCTGTTGTCGGGCGGCAAGCAGCCCTACCTTAAGGGTAAGTTCAGCAGAGCCTTTGAAGAAAAGGCTCAGGTCGAAGCGACAAAGATCGACTATCAGGGCAAGTCGGTTGATGGCCTGAAAATTACCGTCACCCCCTATGCGGGTGATGAGGCGGCTGAAAAGATGCAAGGCTATGAGAATTCCAAGTTCACATTTACCATGAGCAAAGACGTGCCCGGTTACTTCGTTGAACTTCACTCAAAGATCGAAAGCACTAAGGCTGGTACGGGTAAAGTGGAAGAACGCGTCTCAATCGTGGAACTCGGAGCCATCAAATGAGCTGGCAGTCTGTCCGGTGGGTGTTGGCTTCTTGCGTCGTTTGCGCTGCGATGGCGTCGGTCGTATCACGTGCTGAAGATGGCGATCTGATCAACGACTATCCAACTATCGACCGGGCTGACTATGTCTTTGGCTGCATGCAGGTCAACGGCAATACGCGGCTGGCATTGGAGCGGTGTTCGTGCTCGATCGACGTGATTGCTGGGGTGCTCCCATATGAAGTTTATCAGCATGCATCGACGATTAAATCCCTGTCACAGCGCGGTGGCGAAAGCGTCGCGCAGTTTGCCAATCCGGCGTCGAATAAGATCGTGAACGAATTGAAGATGGCGCAGATTGAAGGCGAATTGCGCTGCTTCTGATTGGTTTTTCCGATCAGACAAAGAAAAAGGGTGCCGCGAACCGGCACCCTTTTTTAGTCGGTGCTGCAGAGCTAGACCTACGACCCTTTCGGACCACCACGGCCGGTGAAGCTCTTGCCATTGGTGTCGGTGGCAACAACCTCAAGTGTCTCGTCGCTGCCCGCAGCGTACGTAAAGCGGATGTTTGGATCTTCCGAGATTGAGATGCCGCCGGTCATTTTGAATACGACATCTTCGCCGCGCTTGACTTCAATCTCGCGAATGAAGTTGGCGGGGATGTAGTAGCCGGTCGCCTGGTTGAGCTGCAGCCCTGAATACTGAGGGTGCTTGATCATCAGCTGTCCCTCGCGCAGTGGCGTCGCGGCAGCCGCTTCAAACGTCTTGACCTGCATGCGGCCAGCGTCGAGGAGGGCGGCATCAGTATCTTTCAGCGCGGGCGCTGAGCAGCCGCCAGCAGCTTTCACGAACTTCGTTGCCATGTGCAGCTTGCCATCGGCCGTTTCAACAACGGCGCGGATGTTGGAGTACATATCGACGCGAACGCGTGTGGACAGCATCCGCTCGCCTTCTCCGGCCGCAGCGCCAAACGCGAACTCAGCCACGACGGGTGCGGGGTTCTTGTCGATAATGAGCGTCAGCTTCTTGGCAGACGAGGCGACCGATGCGGGAATGCGAATGGTCAGAGGCACCAGCGCGGCGTCATCAGCGCGCACGGGGGCTTCGAGCGTCACGACGCTGGGGTTTTCTTGAGGGGCGCGGTCGCCGAAGACGTCCTTTTGCAGAGTCGGCCAGTTATCGACCTCATCGGCGGCCTGGGCAGGCGCCAATGCTAAGCTGCAGCTGAGGAGAGCGGCGGCACCAAGTGCGGCCATTGATTTCGACCAGGACCGAAGTGACGTCATGCGGCAGTCTCCTTGTTGGCGTCTACTGTGGGCCGTATTTGCGCGGCACTCTGACGTCCCAATCTATTCCCATTCCAATTCGGCGAATGCCGCCGACACATTTCGCTTATGATACTCGTCAAACAGCACCCATGCATCCTTTTCTGCAATAGCCGCCGTTTCGGTTGCCTGGCTCAAGGTTTTACCCTGCTTAATCAACTGCCGCACGTCGGTGGCGATGGCCGCCAGGTAACGCCGGAGCGGATCGGCGGCGGTTGGCCAGCCCATGGATGCGGGCCCATGGCCTGGAACGATTCGTTCGAATTTCTCAGCGGCCAGCGTGTCGAGCAACGACATCCAACCTTTAATGGATCCATCAATGGTCGGCACATGCTCCGCAAACAGAAGATCACCCATGAACAGCGTGCCGGTCGTGCTGTCGAGGACGGTGAGATCGTTGTCGGTATGGGCCGTCGGGCGGGCATCCAGTTGCAATTTGCGGCCACCGAGGTCGAGACTTAAGCGATCCGTAACGGCCGTGTCCGGCGGGATCAGTTTGGTGCCGGCAAAAGCAGCGTCGCCCAGCGAAAGCTTATTGATGGTCAGGTAGCGCTCGGCGCGTGCCGCCAAGCCGCGCGCCATTTTGTGGTGGCCAACATATTCCGGTTTTTCGCCTTCAAACGCTACATTGCCGAACACGTGGTCGGGATGCATGTGGGTGTTGATGACGTAGCGAATCGGCAGCGGCGTCACCGCGCGAATGGCTTCGAGCAGGCTCTGGCCAACAACCGGACTGCCACCCGTGTCAATGACGGCAACCGACTCTTTTCCAACAACGAAGCCCGGATTTGAGATGTCACCGGCATTCGCGGGAGAGAACAGAGCGTGCTGCCCCTGATGAACCCAAACACCCGGCGCGACTTCGGCAACGGCCGCTTTGGCAGCATGAACCGGCACGACGCGCAACACGGGCAGAACCGCACCGGCAAGTGTTGTTTGAAGCAGGGCGCGGCGAGTAATATGCATAAGGTCTTCCCAAGACTCGTCCTGAAGCGGCGCCGACGATGTCTTCGAACGGCACAAGCCAATGTTTACCACGGCCGCCTATCAGGAGATAGATAGATCCATGGCCGAGCCAGCCGGAGTCCGGAACTTTGCGGGCACGGATGTAACAATATAGCAGAAAAACAGTGGAATTTTACAAGCAAGGACGGCCAAAACAGCGGTGAAAATGGTGTGAAATATTAGATTGCGGGGGAAGATATCATCCACATAATGAAACTGAAATCAATCCACAGAATGTACAAATTTTTACCCCTTCAATTAGGCGTGCACTGCACCAATTCATGGTGCACCGCCGAAGTTAATTGTATTCATTGAGAAAAATTGGGTCAATGTGCTTGTCCTATGGGTGTTGCAAAAAAATTGACATCACGGATTGTCTTGCGGACCTCACGAGAAAGTGTCTACATGCGCCCCGGTCACGAGGGGTGAACCACCGTCTCCATTTGGAACGGAAAAAGTGCAGGGCCAGCCGGAAACAGGGGAATCCCGGTCCATCAAGCTGGCTTCAATCGAACCCATCGGGATCTACTTGCAAGCGTGGCAAGAACATCAAGGAGGAAGCGCGATGCGCAGAAGTGCACTCGCATGCGGACTGCTCGCTACTGTGGCGCTGTCTACGCCCGTCTGGGCTAACGACGACGTCAAGAAGAACACAGCAGATCCGAATAACTGGGCCTTGCAGATGGGTAACTATGCCGGTTGGCGTTACTCGGCTCTTGACCAGATCAACGCCGGAAACGTTGCTACCATGAAAGTGGCTTGGCAGTTCTCGACTGGCGTACTTCGCGGTCATGAAGGCTCGCCAATCGTCATCGGCGATATGATGTACCTCCACTCGGCGTTCCCGAACAAAGTGTTCGCGCTGAGCCTCAAGAATCCGAACGAGCCACAGATCGTTTGGAAGTATGAGCCCAAGCAGGACCCGTCGGTCATTCCCGTAATGTGCTGCGACACGGTAAACCGTGGCGTTGCAGTTGCGAATGGCACCGTGTTCCTCGGTCAGGCTGATACGACCCTCGTCGCTCTCGATGCAGCAACGGGCAAGGAAAAGTGGAAGCAAGTGAACGGCGACCCCAAGAAGGGTGAAACGTACACGGGCAATCTGATCATCGCCAATGACAAGATCATCATGGGCACCTCGGGCGCTGAGTTCGGCGTTCGCTGCCACGTGACGGCCTACAACATTGCCGACGGTAAGAAGGTATGGCGCGCCTACTCGATGGGCCCGGATTCTGACATCCTGGTCGATCCCGACAAGACGCTGTCGCTCGGCAAGCCGGTCGGCAAGGACTCGTCGCTCAAGACTTGGACTGGCGACCAGTGGAAGATCGGTGGCGGCTCGACTTGGGGCTACTACGCGTACGATCCAGAAGCGAACCTGTTCTACTACGGCACAGGTAACCCTTCGACCTGGAACCCGGCACAGCGCGCTGGACCCGATGGCAAGCAGATCGACCAGAAGTGGTCGATGACCTTGTTCGCTCGTAACCCTGACACCGGCGTGGCCGCCTGGGCATACCAGATGACCCCGTTTGATGAGTGGGACTATGACGGCGTGAACGAGTCGCTCCTCACCACCCAGACGATTGGTGGCAAGGAACGCAAAGTTCTCACCCACTTCGACCGTAACGGCTTCGGCTACACGATCGACCGCCTCACAGGCGAGCCGCTCGTTGCCCAGCCGTACGACCAGGACTTGAACTGGTCGACGGGCGTTGACTTGGATCCGAAGTCTCCGAAGTACGGCCGCCCAGCGGTTGTCGCTTCGAAGTCGACGTTCCTGAACGGTGCTGACGTGAACTCGAAGAACATCTGCCCCGCTGCCCTTGGCTTCAAGGACCAGCAGCCGGCTGCGTACTCTCCGCAGACGAACCTGTTCTACATTCCCGTCAACAACGTGTGCATGGACTACGAACCCTTCAAGGTCTCGTACACGCCTGGCCAGCCATATGTCGGCGCCACGCTCTCCATGTTCCCGCCGGAAGGTAAGACGAACACAGGCCACTTTACCCTTTGGGATGGCGCTGCTGGCAAGATCGTTGCTCAGCACGACGAGCCCTTCTCGGTATGGTCTGGCGTCATGACCTCCGCTGGCGGCCTCGCATGCCACGGTACTCTTGAAGGTCTCTTCAAGTGCCGCGATGCGAAGGACGGCAAGGAGCTCTTCCGTCACCGTCTGCCTTCGGGCTCGATCGGTAACGTGTTCTCCTACGCTCAGGGTGGCAAGCAGTACATCGGCCTGTTCTCGGGCGTTGGTGGCTGGGCTGGTATCGGCCTCGCAGCTGGCCTCGACAAGCCGACGGACGGTCTTGGCGCAGTCGGCAACTACGCCGGTCTGAAGTCATACACCGACCTCGGTGGCACGCTGACAGTCTACTCGCTGCCATAACCGGTAGTTGAAGACAAAAAGGCCGGCGCGGGATCTTCCTGCGCCGGCTTTTTTTGTGCGGTATCACATGTCGCGGCGGTTGCCTCTACTTATGGCCTAGAGGAGCCGTTGCACGTTTGTTATGATATTTGAATGCGGTCGCGAAGCAGCGGCGGTCAGCGGTGCCGGGATGGGACCTCTCGCAACAATAAAAGTTAGGAACAGGGGAAACGCGTGAACAAATTTGGACTTGGACTTTTTGCGGCTGTCAGCGTTTGCTTGGCCGCCAGTACTGTATCGAATGCTCAAGCTGAAGATGCGGCGCCAGCGGCAGCACCCGCCGCCGATGCGGCGCCGGCTGCGACCCACTCCAAAACTTCTGCTGAACTTGATCAGGCCGCTCAGACTGGCAAGGAATTTAAAGACGGCAAGTGGGTTCTGCCCGATGGCTCGCCGACGTATGACATCACCGGTGAAGGTGAGGGTGAAAACCGCATCATCAAAAAGGTCGACTGGAATACGTACTCGGGCTGGCGCCGGTATCACGCCGAGTGCCACGTTTGCCATGGCCCCAACGCCAAGGGTTCGACCTACGCTCCCGCGCTGTCAGATTCAATGAAGACCATGACGTACGAAAAGTTTCTTCAGGTCGTCTCAGGCGGTCAGAAAGAAATCTGGGGCGGCACGAATTCGATCATGCCGGCGCTCGGCGATAACCCGAACGTTATGTGCTACATAGACGACCTCTACGTGTACCTTCGCGCCCGTTCGACGGATATCTTGCCACCCGGCCGCTTGAGCGCTGACCAGCGCGCAGAGAAGCCGAAGGAAGCTGTTGAAGCCGAAAAAGGCTGTGTCGGCAGTTAACAAGCTGTTCGGGCCACGAAACCGCTCCGTCAAATGCATCGCAGAAAAGGAATGATGCCGTGAAGACTCAGAAGTTCAGAACTTTGATGGTGGCCTGCACGGGCATTGCTCTCTCGATTGGTTTAGCCGCTTGCGACTCGGAAAAACCGTCCGCTGAAAAGAAAGACGACAAACCTGCAGCGGCCGCCCCGCAGGCGCCCGCTGCAGCGGCTCCAGCTGCCAAGGATGAAAAAATGGCGGCGGCGCCCGAGGCGGCAGCCCCACCGGTAGCTCCCGCCCTCGCGGCACCAGACGCAAAACCCGCAGAGGCCGCACCGGCTGCGGACGCGCCGAAAGCTCCTGAGCCCATTCCTACGCCAGCGCCGGTGGCGGAAGCGCCAAAGTCTGCGGATGCTGCGCCGACTGCTGAGGCAGCTCCCGCACCGGCCGCTCTGGCCGAAGCAAAGCCAGCCGAGACCGCGCCTGCCGTTGCCGAAGCCGCTCCGTCTGCAACAAGCGGGCTCGGCAAGTCACCGGCTGAATTGGACAAGGCGGCTCAAGACGGCAAAGAATTTAAAGACGGCAAATGGGTGTTGCTGGATGGCTCACCGACCTACGACATCACGGGCGAAGGTGAAGGTGAAAACCGCATCATCAAGAAGGTCGATTGGAACACGTACTCGGGCTGGCGCCGGTATCACGCCGAATGCCACGTTTGCCATGGCCCGAACGCCAAGGGGTCGACGTATGCACCGGCGCTGTCAGATTCAATGAAGACCATGACGTACGAAAAGTTTCTTCAGGTCGTCTCAGGCGGTCAGAAAGAAATCTGGGGCGGCACGAACTCGATCATGCCCGCACTCGGCGATAACCCGAACGTCATGTGCTACATCGACGATCTCTACGTGTACCTTCGGGCACGGGCTACGGAAACTCTGCCGCCAGGCCGCTTGAGCGCCGACCAGCGCGCTGAAAAGCCGAAGGAAGCCGTCGAGGCCGAAGCCAGCTGTATTCCGAAGTAACAACAGCATGGGCCAGCCGGGGGGTGGAACGTCCAGTCACGGCTGCGGACGAGCACCGGTCATCAGATGGCGCCTCTCCGGGCGCCATTTTTTCTGATCGGCGATGCAGCCCATTCACGGGCGGCCAGATGACAAGAACTTCACGTGTGCCCGTACTTTCTGCGCATTATACGTCACAGCAGCATGATGGACTGGCGTCCCGGCGGACACGGATCATCTGAGCGAAGTTGATCGAACAGATGGCTGAGGCACGATGCTGCCTTCGCCTCGCAAACATGGAACGGGATTGTCATGAAACGTCTGGTTTTTGCCCTCTTAGCTGGTGGTTTTGGAGCGATACCGATCCCGGCGTTCGCCGCCGACGGCAACATCGCCGACTCCGTCAACCGCAAGGTTCTGCGCGTCTGCTCGATCCCGGAAAACATGCCTTACTCGAACGACAAGGGCGAAGGGTTCGAGAACAAGATTGCCGCTGTCATCGCCGACGAACTGAAGCGGCCCATCGAGTACACGTGGTATCCCGGAGGCTACGGCTTAATCCGGCGCACGCTCGCAGCCAAAAAGTGCGATCTCGTGCTGGGCACCGTTCAGGCGGACGAGTACACGCTCAACACCAACCACTATTACCGCACCACCTATGTGATGTTTTACAAGAAGGGCGGCGAGCTTGAGGGCGTGAAGGATTTCTTCGATCCCAGACTCAAGGGCAAGCGCGTCAGCAACCAAGGTGGCCCAGTTGGCGATCAGGTGGCCAAGGCTGGTTTGATGCCGACAGCGAAGTCCTACCTGATCAACGTCGACCGCCGCTACATTAACCCTGAGCAGGAAATCATCGACGACGTGCTCAAGGGCGAAATCGACGTGGGCGTGCTGTGGGGGCCGTTCGCGGGTCACTTCCTGGCGCCGGTTAAGGATCAAGTGACCATGGTCCCCATCATGGAGAACGTGCCGGGGACCTCGAAGGTCGAGTACCGCATCACGATGGGTGTGCGCGCCACGGAATCGAACTGGAAGCGCCAGCTCAATGAAGTCATCAAGAAGCGTCAGGGTGATATCGACGAGATTCTGCTCAAGTTCAACGTGCCGATTATCGACGAAGACAATAAGCTGATCACCGCCCCACGGCGCTGATCTGGCCCGGGTGCTCGCGCGTTGACTTGAGATGTGCTAGTCATTTGACTGAGCGGCCGGGGCGTCTCCTGGCCGCTCATTTTTTTTGACCACGAGGGTACGATGAGACGGACGACGATCGCTGCGATCCTGGTTTTGTTCGCGGTCATCGGTGGGCTGACGCAAGCGCCGGGTGCCTTGATCGCGGAAGGCGCCCCCACCGCCGTTGCAGAACCAGACGGCTATCGCACCAACGACTACCGGATGCCTGTGCCAGCGACGCTGAAGGGCGCGCGCGTGATCACGGCGGAAGAGGCCGAGCCGCTGCACAATGACAAGTCCGCAATCTTCATCGATGTATTCCCACGCGCGCCCAAGCCACCGGATTTGCCGGTGGGCACAGTCTGGCGCGACCCGCCGCATTCGAGCATTGAAGGGTCATACTGGCTGCCAAACGTGGGCTATGGCGTGCTGTCGCCCGAGTTCGAAACCTACGTCCGCAGCAACCTGGAAAAGCTTACGGGCAAGGATCCAGCGAAACCTCTCGTGTTCTTTTGTCTCAAGAATTGCTGGATGTCGTGGAATGCCGCCAAGCGGGCCATGTCGTGGGGATACACCAATGTAATATGGTTCCCAGATGGCACTGATGGCTGGCAAAACATCGGCAATGATATTGTACCCGTCGGCCAGGTAAAGTGATGCAACACGGCCCCGCGAATGAGTTTCGCAGGGCCGCTGATCGTCCCACGGCCGGGACATCTTAAACTACTTCGACATCTGCCCGCGGATGGCCTTGGCTAGCCCAAACAGCCGTTCTTCGATAATGGCCGGCAGTTCACACGCAATCGGAATGTTTTCTTGACGCTCTTTGAAGATGCGGCCCGCCCAATATTCTTTTTCTTCTTCTGGGCTGGGTGGCACGGCAGCCGTGTCATCGACTGTGATGTCACCCTTCAACTGGGCGATATCGACGCCTTGCTTTTCGAGCTCTTCGGCGCGCGCCTTTTGTGAGCGCTGATACTTTTCGATGCCGGTAATGACGCTGCGGCGCTGGCCATTAATGGTTTCGAAAACCCCGGCGTAAAGCTTCGTCAGCATGACGTCGCGGTCCGCTTCAGGAATGGCCTTGGCGTAATCTTTTATGAGCCCCTCCGCCTTGTCGAGTGGCAGCCTTCGCGTTGCGAGCTTACGCACGAGGCCTGGAATTGTCTCGTCGCGGCCCCAATCCTTGATGCCGTCGATCGGTGGGCCATCCCAAATCGCGGATGCCGATAGGTTTTCGACGCGCTTCTGCACGCACGGCCAATCCGGATGATTGGGATCGTTGTAAGCGAACGCGGAGGTGCCGCCAGCGATCACAACCAGGGTGGCCGTTAGCATCAGGCATTGTAAACGCAATCGTCTCATGGGGTGGTGTTCCGTCTTCCTGTTCAACTTGGTGTCACATCGCTCCGCCGGCAGGACCGCCACGGCGCGCAATGAGACCCTTGGAGGGATTATAGGCGAAGATGGCGGCCGCCAGGAAGAGGACGGTGCAACCGGCAACGACAACCAGGTGCGTGATATCGAGCAATTGGCCCGACTGCAGCGGGATTACGATGCCATGATCTATGCTTATACCTGCGCCCGCGCCTTCTTCGCCGGCCTCCAGGGTGCGACCGACCTGACCGTAAAGGGCAAAGCGGATCAGCTCGACGGCGTGCGAGAACGGGTTGAAACGCGCGATTTCGTAGAGCAGCGGGCTGCCTTCTTTTATGCGCCACAGGGGATAGAGCGCGGAGGAGGCAAAAAACATCGGGAAGATGACGAAGTTCATGACGCCGGCGAAGTTCTCAAGCTGCTTGATCAGCGACGACATCAGTAATGCCAGGGCGCCGAGCATCAACCCCGCAAGGATGAGTGCGGGCAGCACAGTGAGATAGCCGATGAGCGGCGGCTCGATCTCCCAGAAATAAGCGATCGCCAAAAACGTATAGGCCTGAAGGATGGCAACGGCGACGCCCCCGATGAGTTTTGAAATCAACAGGAACGAGCGCGGGAAGGGGGCAACGAGCAGCGTGCGCATGGCGCCTGTTTCGCGGTCGTAGACCATCGAGAGGGACGACTGCATGGCATTGAACAGCAAGATCATGCCGACAAGGCCCGGTGTGATGAATGTCTCGTAGAGCACGTACGTTGTGTAGGGCGGGATGATCGACACGCCGAGAACCTGGCGGAACCCGGCGGCGAAGATAAACAACCAAATCAGCGGCCTCACGAGAGCGGAAAGAAAGCGTTCGCGCTGATACAAAAAGCGCAGCACTTCACGCCAGACTATGCCGCGGAAGCACGCGAGATAAGCGCCGGGCCCGTGCTTGGGCGGCGCAACGTCGGCCATCGGATGGATAGCGATTTCGATGTTCATGCCGCCTCCGCCGTCGCGGTTGTTCCGGTTAGAACGCGGAAGGCGTCACGGACATTGCTTGAACTGGCGGCCGCGAGCAGACCCGGCACGGAGCCGCTGAACAGCACTTTGCCCTTGTGCAAAACGCAAACGAGATCGCCGGGGGCGACCTCGTCGATCAAATGCGTCGCCCATAAGACGCCGAGGCCTTCCTTGGCGACCAGCGACCGGACGATGCCGACGACGCTTTCGCGCGAGCCGATGTCGAGGCCGACCGTTGCTTCATCAAGCAGCAACAATCCGGGCCGGTGCAGCAGTGCACGCGCAATTTCGACGCGGCGGGCCTGTCCGCCCGAAAGATTGCGGACTTTCTCATGAGCCCGGTCGCTGAGGCTGACGATATGCAATGCGCTATCCGCCCGCTTGAGCGCTTCGGCTTTGCGAATGCCGTGCAGGGCTGAGTGGTAAAGCAGGTTCTGGATCAAGGTTAGATCTTGATCGAGCGTCTTGCTCTGAAAGACGACGCCCAAGCGCTGCAAGGCTGCCGTGGGGCGGCGGCGCACATCATGTCCTAGGATGCGGATGGAGCCCGAGACGTTGTCATAGAGCCGCGTGATCAGGGCGAAGAGCGTGGATTTTCCGGCGCCGTTGAGGCCAAGCAGAACCGTGAAGGCACCACGTGGGACCGTCAACGAGACATTATCCAGGACGACCTTGTCGCCGAACCGATGGCTGACGCCGCTAATGGCGAGGGCGTCTGCGGGGACACCATATGCAGAGGCCGTGTCTTCGCTCAAACGTGCCACCCGATAACAAACCTTCCTATTTACGGCGCCCGTCTGAACGCGGCCAACTGGTGACCCGCTTCTTGATCGGCGGTCACCGGTAAAGTTGAATTGGCCGCGTGCCCTGCTCATTAGTCGAGCGAGGACACGATGCCCCAAGGGTAGCGGCCGGTCTTGATCGACTTCAGCGGCTTGTCGGAAGCCACATCAATGACCGTCACGTCATTCGATGTCCCGTTGGTGGTAAACAGCAGCTTTTCGTCGGGTGTGAAGGCAAGGTTCCAGACACGCTGTCCGACCAGAATGTAGCGCTCCACCTTATAGGTTTCCGCGTTGACGACAGCAACCCGGTTGGCGGGGCCAAGTGCGACGTAAGCCTTCTTGCCATCCTTGGTCATGCGAACGCCAACTGGCTGAATGGCGTCCTTCGTGATGCCCTGGATTTCGAAGTTGATTTTGGCTTTGACCTTCCGGTCAGCCGTACCGATCACGCTGACCGTGCCACCGATTTCTGCGCTGACCCAAACTTCCGAGCCGTCATTTTTGAACTCCGCGACGCGTGGGCGGTTATCGACCAGAATGTTGTCGATGTTCTTGAAGGTTTTGGAGTCGATAAAGTGGGCCATGTTCGTTGTTTCAGAGGTGTTGACCAGGATAGCGCCATCCGGACTCATCCCCATGCCTTCCGGCTCGACGCCGACGGGAATGTCGGTGATCAACTTACCCGTTTGGATATCGACGACCGTGACTAGGTTGTCGTCTTCGTTCGACACGAACAGCGGGTTGCCCGATGTGTGGAGGATCGGCAGCTCGGGATCGGGACCCGAGGGGAGATCCTTGATAAATGCGTAGGTCTTGGCGTCGTACACTTGGATCCGGTTGTCGTCGCTGGTGCAGACGATGACCCACTTGCCATCCTTCGAAATGATGATTCCGCGCGGCCGGTTGCCCACTTTGATGGTGTGCACGACCTCTTGCGATACGCTGTCGATCACCGTGATCGTGTTTTCTTTTTCGTTTGAAACGAAGATCTTGTATGCGCTGGCGCTTCCGGCCGTGAGTGCGAGACCAAGCGTTGCAAGTGCAGCTGACACAGAGTGCTTAATGAGTGAATTCACGAGGGCAAACTCCTGATGTAACTGTATACCATTATTCGCACGGAACCACCCGGCGGATCACATCATCACTTCGTGAACGCCTTGCATTTGGTCTCCGGCTTATCGATGCCAAGCGTGTCGAGCTCTGATGTCTGATGCAGGAACCCCGGTTGGGGCGAAACGGTCACGTGGATCTTGCCCGTCACCAGCAGAACGGGTTGACGCAATTGCCCATTCCACGGCCTGTAGGTCAGCTTCCGGCCTTTGAATGCAGCCAGTTCAAACTCCGGCGCCCGCATGTACTCGATCAGCGTTTTGGGATCGGCGGTTTGTTTACGGGTCGCAGCTTCGCCGACCGACCGGACCGCCATCCACACATTGTAGTCGAGGGGCCGCATCGTGCGGTCAGCTAACCGTTTGAAACGGTTCTGGAATTGCGTTCCGCCCCAGAGTTCGACTGCAGGGTGCCAGCTGGCCGAATACAGCCCGGCCGTTCCAACGACCGGCCGCGCATCCCAGGTGCGGTAAGGGAAATAATCGCCGAACAGTTCGCCTTCGTCGGCCACCGCCAGCACGTCATGGGCCGGCAGTTTCTGCGTAAAGCTCGGAATCTGCTGTTGGATCTGCTCAAAGCCCCCGTCCGACCGGCGGTTGCCGGGATCGTATTTGAATTCGCGCTCCTCAACTACCTTCATCCCGAAACGTTGAATGCTGCGTTTGAGGGCTGCCGCATAGGATTTGTCTTCCGGCGTCGGCCCCGTGATCACGACCCAGTTCGGCCAGCGCTTCCAAGCGACGTACTGGGCCAACGCGTCGGTCAGCATGGTGCGCGACGGTGCTGTATGTTTGACGTTGATACGGCAGTCTTCCTCGCGAAGGTTTTCGTCAGGCGCGCCCGCGTTGAACACCATCACGGCTTTGTCTTTGACCGCATCTGCTGCTGCCAAAACGGTTGCCGCACTGGCGTCAAGAACGACAAAGCCAATGCCCTCTTCGACACGCTTCTTGATGGCGGCAACAAGTGCTGCAGGATCGGCGTTTTCGATGGAGTCGAGGACGAAATTTTGTTTGAGAAAACGGCCGGTGGTATTGTTGTCGTCGATGGCGAGTTTGGCACCAGCCAACCCTTCGTCCGCCGGCGGCAGATCAAGCAGCGACAACGGCGGCAGCCGGTCGGGCCGCAACTCGCGGGCCATCAAAATGCGGATCTGCGTCACGTCAGCAGCCATAGCCGCCGCCGCAGGCCCGGCTGTAGGGGGGGCTGGCGCATCCTCCGCGAAGGCCGGCGATATAAGGAGGGTGGCCAAGAGAAGCACAGCGGTCGCTAGCGTTAAATTATTGTAATTCAAAGACAAACCGGTTGCGACCGTGCAGTCGGGCCGATACGCCATTCCAATCCTCCGAGCTGTGTGAACCGTTTTGGCCCGCAACCTTGCAAATTGTTACTATGTAACTAGACACATCGCATCCAGCGAGCAAATGTCAAGCGAGGCCGTCGCGCTCATCGCGCAACTGTTATCCGTCGTGATGGCTCCAAGAGCGGGCCAGGCCTGTAAACCGGACAGGGGTCCGGTGACGTTAGGACCAAGTGGGCCACGCCGCGCAGTTTGAATGAGTGACAGCCAGCGTTACGGTCAGGATCGGTGTGGAGGCAGAATGCTATTGAAGACCATCCTTAGTGTGATCGCGATTGTCTCAATGACACCAGCGGCGATTGCGGAACAAAAAACCGTTGTGTTTCCGTTTGACCTGTCCCTTCAGCAGAGGGAGGAGGACTTTTTCACGGGTCCAGCAAAGCCGTCACCCGAAGAAGCGGCGCGCTTGAAGGTTGTCAACGACGAGCTGGCCATGCTGGTCGGGAAGGACAGCCGCTACGACGTCATCGATCATTCTTCGATCTCAAAAGACATCGAAGCGGCCGCACCACTCAATGCGTGTAACGGCTGCGAGATCGACCTGTCGAAGAAGATCGGCGGGGAGATCGCGTTCACGGGGCTGATCGACAAAGCGTCTGCGACACTGCTCAATATGCAAATCGGAGTTCTCGACGTCGCGAGCGGAAAAGTTCTGAGGACTGCTTCCGTCGTCATCCAAGGCAACACTGACGAAGCGTGGCTGCGCGCAGTGCGCTGGCTGATGAAAAACCGGCTGTCGGTAGAGGCCAAAGCGCAATGATTTCGCGCAGAACTTTTGTCGGTTCGGGTCTCGCACTTGCTGTGCTGCCTGCCGCTATGCCGGGCATGGGCGTCCTGCGCGCAGTCGCCGCCGATGGCAAGCTTCGCATCGCGTCCGTTAAATTTGGTTCGCTCGGCTGGCTGCTGGAAACAATCAAAGCGGAAGGGCTCGACAAAAAGCACGGCCTGTCGATCGACGTCGTTGAAATCGCCAACAATCAATCAAGTCCGATTGCGCTTTATGGCGGCAGCGCGGACGTTGTGGTGAGCGATTGGACGTGGGCGCTGCGCCAGCGCGGCATGGGAGAAGCGATCAAGTTTGCGCCGTTTTCGTCGGCATTGGGCGCAGTGATGGTGCCGGACGCCTCGCCGATCAAGACGCTTGCAGAACTCAAAGGCAAACGGCTCGGCGTGGCCGGTTCGGCGATCGACAAGAGTTGGTTGCTGCTGAGAGCTTATGCCAAGCGGTCTCTCGGTGAAGACTTGGCGGCTATAACGACACCGCAGTATGGGGCCGCTCCGTTGCTGGCCGAACAGATGAAAGACGGCCGGATTGATGCCGTCCTGAATTTCTGGACGTATGCCGCGCGGCTGGAAGGCGTTGGGTTCCGCCGATTGATTTCCATGGCCGATGTGATGAAGGCGCTGGGAATTCCCCAGCCACCGGCACTTGTGGGCTTTATCTGGAAAGAGGCAGCGGTGCCCACTCTTGGGCCGGCGTTTACCGCGATGCTCAAAGCTTCCCAAGAGGCCAATGCCATTCTGGCGACGTCCGATCCGGCATGGGACCGGTTGAAGCCGTTGATGAAGGCCGCAAGCGAGGCCGAGTTTGTGGCATTGCGCAATTGGTACCGGTCCGGTATCCCGGGGCCGTGGGGCGACGCCGACATGAAGGCCGCCGAAAAGATCATGGCGATCCTGGTAGAGAGCGGCGACACAGAACTGGTTGGCAATGGCACGCGCTTTGACCCCAAGCTCTTCCACACTTCCGGCACGTAAGGCGGTCGAATCCGGCGCGTGGGCCGAGCGTCTCGGCTGGACGCTGGCGTCACTGGCCACGTTCGTTGCCCTGTGGGCACTCGCCGCCGAGATGGTTGGTAGCCGCCACTTGCCGGGGCCAATTGCAGTGTTCGACGTTGTGGTTCGGGAAGCCAGCACAGGTGTTCTGTGGACGCATCTGTTCGCGACACTATTGCGGGTAACAGCTGCTTTCACAGTGGCCATGTTTGTTGGAGCTGCGATTGGGCTGCTCATTGGCTCCAACAGGTTTGCCGACCGGTTTTTTGACAGTTGGCTGATCTTGTTCCTCAACCTGCCAGCGCTGGTCATCATCGCGCTGTGTTACGTGTGGTTTGGGACCACGGAGTTAACGGCCATTCTCGCGGTTGCCATCAACAAAATCCCGAACGTCGCGGTGCAAATGCGCGAAGGCGCGCGCAGTTTGTCTAAAGATCTGACGGAAATGGCCCAGATCTATGGGTTCGGGAAATGGAAAACGTTGCGCCACGTGGTGATCCCGCAGCTGGCACCGTTCTGGGCGGCCGCCGCCCGGTCCGGATTGGCGCTCGTGTGGAAAATCGTTCTCGTCGTTGAGGCGCTGGGCGGACATTCGACGGGTGTCGGACATCAGATCCATACGGCGTTTGGATCTTATGATGTGCCGCAGATTCTTGCGTATGCTCTGGCGTTCATTGTCGTCATTCAGATCGTCGAATTCGGCGTTCTGCAACCCTTGCAGGCAAGGGTCAACAAATGGCGGCGCTAGAGAAGGCGACGTTGGACCCATTGCGTGTCGAGTTGCAACGCAAGACGTTCCCGCCGGTGGGCGGACGCGACGAACTGACGGTTTTGCAGAACGTCAGATTCGAGGTCAAGCCGCGGTCGTTTGTGGTGCTCACTGGGCCCTCAGGCTGCGGGAAGTCGACACTCCTCAACATCATTGCTGGTCTCGACAAGGACTACGAAGGACGCATTGATCTGGGGCACGGAACCCCGCGGGTGTCCTTTATCTTTCAGACCCCGCGCCTGCTGCCGTGGCGCACAGTGCGCGAAAATATCTCGCTTGCGCTGCCCGATGGCGATCCGCGCCACGCGCGCATTGACGAGATTTTGGAGCAAGTCGGCCTCACGCAAGCCGCAACCGCCTATCCGGAGCGCACGTCGCTTGGCATGCAGCGGCGTGCGGCACTGGCTCGCGGCTTTATCCAGGAACCTGATATCTTGTTCATGGATGAACCGTTCGTGTCGCTCGATGACCCGACGGCGCAGGGCCTGCGCGAACTGCTCACAGGCCTGTGGAACCGCCGTCCGACGACCGTTCTGTTCGTGACGCATGACCGGTATGAGGCCGTGATGCTGGGCACCCGTATCTTGCGTCTGTCGGCTGGCTCTGCGAGTATCATCCACGACGACGAGGTGCGTTTGACGGCGGCAGACCGCACGGATCGCACCAAAGTGGTTGCCGAACAGCGGCGCATTTTTCAAGATTGATGAGCCCTTTTATGATCCCCACGCGCGGGCAGGTCCGGTTCCTTGCCAGCGTCACGTCGGTTACCGAGGCGCGGCTAGCAGCGGCCAACGGCGCTGATATCATCGATTGCAAAGATCCAGCGTCCGGGGCGCTGGGCGCGTTGCCTCTGGCGGTCGTTCGCGCGATTGCGGCGGCGGCCACCGCTCCCGTCAGTGCCACCGTTGGTGATCTCACCCCAGATCCAGATACGATCTCCGCGGCTGTGTCCGCGATGGCGGCAACCGGCGTCGACTACGTCAAGGTTGGCTTCTTTCCGGGTGGCGATGCGGCCGCCACTATCGAAGCGCTGGGCTGTCTTCCGTTAGGTCCGGTTCGGCTCGTAGGCTTGCTGCTGGCGGATAAAAATCCCGATTTCCTGCTCATTGAGCACATGGCGTCCGCAGGCTTTGCCGGCGTGATGCTGGACACGGCCGGCAAAGCCGCTGGCGCGCTGCCTGATGTGCTGGCGGGTCAGGACCTTCAGGGCTTCGTCGATCGCGCCCATTCATCAGGATTGCTGGCCGGGCTTGCAGGCGCGTTGCGATTGCGCCATATCCCGGCGCTCGCAGCCTTGCAGCCGGACATTCTCGGGTTCAGGGGCGCGCTGTGCCGGGATCTTGCACGCTCCGGCGAGATCGACGCGAGCGCTGTTTGCGCGGTGCGCGATGAGCTTTCAAAGTTCCGGGTGCACGGACCACTGACCAAGGCAGATGCCGCCGAATGACAGATCGCACCAAGACCATGGGCACGACAGCGGCCAAGACGGCGGTGGCCCCACACGGCAGCGATTGCATTTTCGTGCGGGAGTACGTGATCGACTGCAACATTGGAATCTATGCCGAAGAAAAAGGTGTGACGCAGAAAGTGCGTTTGTCGGTCGATGCGTTCCTTGCGCCGGGCGTCAAGAGCACGGTCGATGAAATGGTGGAGGTGCCGTCCTACACCGACATCATCGACGCCATCGGCGAGATTATCTTGCGCGGTCATATCAATCTTGTTGAGACTTTTGCCGAAGACATTGCCCGCATGATGCTGCGCGACGCGCGCATCGGAAGCATCTTCATTAAAATCGAGAAGCTCGAGCGCGGCCCCATTCGCGGCGTCGAGATCTACCGTACCCGGGATGCGTGAGCGTGGCACCGCTCGTCCTCAAGTTGGGCGGGAGCTTGTTTGAAAGCGGACAGCTTGGCGATGTCCTCAACGTTGTTGTTCAAAGCACACGGCCACTCGTGATCGTTCCGGGTGGGGGACCGTTTGCCGATGCGGTTCGGGCAGCGCAGCGTGATATTGGGTTTTCAGATCAGATGGCGCACCGCATGGCCGTGCTTGCTATGCAGCAGATGGCTTTGCTCATTGCCGACCTGCAACCCAAGTTCACGGCGGCAACGTCCATTGCGGACTTTCAAAGCGCCTGGGCGGCCGGCCAAACTCCAGTGTGGTCGCCGTTCGAGATGGTCGATGCGGATGCCGGACTGCCGCGCACCTGGTCGATGACTTCGGACGGTCTAGCAGCGTGGCTGGCGACCCGGCTTGAAGGCGCGAGCGTCGCGCTCGTCAAGTCTTGTGCGGTTCCGCGGAACGCCACAGCTCAAACGCTCGCCGAGGACTCAACCGTTGACGCTGAGTTTGCGCGCATCGTGTCCCAATCGGCGCTCGACTGGCAGGTCATCGGTGCGGGTGACACTCAACGTCTATCCAAGCTGCTTTTGACCAACCCGGGCGACGAGCCGCGGCTGATTTAAGTCTGGCACCGTCATGCCATCGACGGGCCGCGTGCGGCATGGTAGGGGCCTTTGCATGGCAAAAGACAAAGTAAAAACACCACGCTTCGGCTGGGCGCTGACGGGTTCCGGCCACTTCTTCAAGGAAAGCCTTGCAATCATGCGCGGGCTTCCTGACCTCGACGTGTTCTTATCGAGTGCGGCGGAAGAGGTGCTCCGAATGTACAAGCAGGAGCTTGATCTTCCTCAGACCACGCGCATCTTTAAAGACAAGACTGCGAGTTCGGCACCCGTCGGCAATTTCTATTACGGCGTCTATCATACACTGATCTTAGGACCAGCGACATCAAACACCGTCGCTAAATGCGTCTACGGCATCTCCGACAATCTCGCGACGAATGTGTTCGCGCAGGCTGGCAAGTGCCGCGTTCCAGCGATTGTGTTTGCTTGCGATACGGCCCCCGTCATGGACACCGAAGCGCCCAAGGGCATGGTCAAAGTCTATCCGCGCCGCATCGATTTGGAAAATACGGAAAAGCTCAAAACCTTCGAGGACACGACAGTGGCAGAAACCCTCGGAGAGTTTGAGGCGGCGATCGAGGCGCGGGTGGCATGGCTCAAAAGCTCCTCTTCCTGACCGGCCACTTGGCCGAGCCGCGCCTGACGCAAACGGTGGCCGAGGTTGGGCTGCCGGACGGCTCGTGGCGCGTGCACAACATCGGCATCAAAGTGGCGGCGTTGATGACGGAAGCGATTGTCCGCAATCGCCTTAAGGGTCCGCTTGCGGCTGATCGTGTCATTCTGCCGGGACGCTGCCGCATGGATCTGAAAAGTCTCAGCGACCACTTCGGAGTGCCGTTTGAACGCGGGCCGGACGAGCTGGTGGATGTGCCGCAATATCTCGGCAAGGGTGGCAAGCCGCCGGATTTGTCGAAGCACGATCTGCGGATTTTCGCCGAGATCATCGATGCGCCAGGGCTTGAGGTGGAAGCGATCGTGGCGCGAGCGCTGGAACACAAGGAAGCGGGCGCCGACGTTATCGACATCGGTTGTCAGCCGGATGTGCCGTTTCCGCAGTTGGAAGAGGTTGTCGGAGCGCTGAAGGCGGTGCGGCTCAAGGTCAGCGTTGATTCAGGCGATGTCGACGAGCTGCGCCGCGCTGCTCGTGCGGGAGCTGACTACGTTTTGTCGCTTGATGAGACGTCCCTTGATGCGGTGGCCGGCACCACATGCGTGCCGATCCTGGTGCCCAAGCCGCACGGCGACTTAGCGTCCCTCATTCGCGCGGTCGATTTGGCGAGGAAAAACGGCATTCCGCATATTGCCGATCCGATCCTGGATCCGATCCACTTCGGATTCACTGTGTCGATTGAGCGCTATGCAGAGCTGCGCCGCCAGCGGCCGGATACCGAAATCCTGATGGGCACCGGCAATCTGACCGAGTTGACGGACGCCGACAGTCAGGGCGTGACCGCGATGCTTCTCGGGATTTGTTCAGAACTGCGCATCCAGAATGTACTGATCGTGCAGGTGTCGCCCCACACACGCCGGACGGTGGAAGAGCACGACGCCGTGCGCCGCCTGATGTTTCGCGCGCGCGAAGATCAAAGTCTGCCGAAAGGCTACGGCGGCGGTCTGCTGGGGTTGCACGATCTGCGGCCGTTCCCGGTGTCGAGTGAGGAGATCGCCAAAGGTGCTTCCGGGGTGCGCGACGCCAACTTCCGCATCGAAGTGGCGAATGATGGCGTGCACATCTACAATCGCGACGGCCACCACGTCGCCAAGGATCCGTTTGACCTTTATTCCAAACTCGGCGTCGAGGCCGATGGCAGTCACGCGTTCTATTTGGGGTATGAGTTGGCCAAAGCGGAAATCGCGCTCGCTCTGGGCAAGCGCTACGCGCAAGACAATCCACTCGATTGGGGAATTGCGGCCGACAGAAAGAGCGACGATCTGATCCGGCACGCACCGGAAGGCGCAACGCTGAAAGCCGCCAAAGAGGCCAAAGCCAAAGCTGCAAAAGAGAAAAGCCATGCCAAGGATCGTGGAAACGATCGTGACGACGGTTGACGCCGCGGGTGATGTGCACATTGCCCCGCTCGGTTTGATCGAGGATGGAGGAGGGTGGATCATCGCGCCGTTCAAGCCGTCGCGCACGCTCGACAATTTGACCGCCAACCCGTTTGCCGTGGCCAGCCATACCGGCGACGTTCGCGTGTTTGCGGGGTGCATCACGGGCCGCAAGTCGTGGCCACATAAGCCAGCGAAGACGGGCAACGGCGTCTATCTTGAGAGCGCCTTATCGCACTGGGAGCTGGTGGTGGATCGCGTATCGGATGACGCACAACGGCCGCGGTTTCATTGCCGGGTGGCAAAGGTGGTCACTCATGCGCCGTGGGGCGGGTTCAATCGGGCGCAAGCCGCCGTGTTAGAACTTGCCGTGCTATCGACGCGGCTGACCATGCTGCCGCCGGAGAAGGTCGAGGGCGAGTTGAAGTACCTGGAAATTGCGATTGCCAAGACGGCGGGCCCGCGTGAACTCGAAGCCTGGGGCTGGCTGATGGAGCGCATCGACGCCTGGCGGCGTGGCGATCGGGAAGCAGCGAAGAAGAACTAGGCGGAAGCGGAAGGCAGATCAAACGGCATGGCTCGACCACCCAAGCCAAAGCTCGAAGCGACGCTCCGGCCGAAACTGAGCAGTCTTCCGCAAGCTCAGAGACGGCTGTGGCCTGAGTTGTCCGCGACGCCACCTAAATTCAGATTGGCCGGTGGAACGACGCTCGCACTGCATCTCGGCCATCGGGCGTCGATTGACTTCGATTTCTTTGCGTTCGAGGCCGTGGATACCGTTCGTCTCTTGGCGACGGTGCCCTACCTTATTGGAGCCCGCACCGTTCAGATTGACGTCAACAGGCTCACCGTCGTGGTTGATCGGGATGGTCCTGTTAGCATTTCGTTCTTTGGAATGCCGAAGCTGCACCCTGTCGCGCCAGCTGTGCCAGTCAGCGGAACCGACATGAAAATCGCAAACCTTATCGAAATTGCAGCGTTCAAAGCAGCCGTTATTCCTCAGCGGATTGAGGTCAAAGACTACTTGGATATCGCAGCCCTCCTTGGTAAAACTGATATCGCATTGATCGATATGCTTGCTGCTGCCGCAAAACTCTATGGCGATCAATATAATCCGTTGACGACATTGCAAGCGTTGAGCGACATGCATAACCCAGGCTTGGCCGGGTTGCCTGCCGTTCAAAAGCGATCCCTCCGAACGGCTGTCGCGGCACTCGACCCCAACATCCTCTTGGCAGCGATGCGCAAAGCAAATATCAAAGGCAGATGATCAGGCCCACGAACCTGGTACGAGCCCCACGGCCAACGAAGGCGCTGTTGGCATTGGCGCAGCGAGTCATCTGGTTTGAGAGTCCGGACGAGGCACTGGCGAACCCGGTTCGCTTCCTGTGCTATCTGATGGCGCGGTCAACACCGGAAGATCTGGCCATTGCTGCCAGAACCTTCAGCACGTCTGACTTCAGGAACGCGCTGCGGACCGCGCCGCCTGGAATTCTTAGCCGCCGCGCTTGGCTGTACTGGAACCTCGTTCTCGAAGGGCACGCGCGCCGCCCTATGCCGAGGCGGTTCGAAGATGTGGCACCGCTCAGTCCTTGGGTCTGAACACGGTTGCCACTCATGCCTTTACTGCGCTGCTGCGGACCCAGTCGCCGTTGAGACGGGCGGAACGACAGTGACCGGTGCGGCAGCGGTCGTGGTGGTCGCGGTCGGCTGGGCTTGCGCGGGTGCCGGTGGCTGAGCCGCGGGTGCCGGAGCCGTTGCCGGCTTGGCGGTGGCCGTTTGTTCAACGCCGATCTTGGTGATTGGGGGCATGGTTGTGTCGCCAGGAGCCTTCAGAGCCAGCTCGCCACTGGCAGCGCCCGGCGTTTTGTCGAGAACGATTTCCGATGGCTTGATGCAGACTGCGACGCGGCCGGGGAAATCCTGTTTGATCTCGAACAGGCCTCCGTTGTCGCGGAACGTTACATTGCCTTGGCCATTGGCCAGCTTGGCCATCTGTGCTTCGCCGCCGAGCTTGGCGACGTCGTCGCGCTTCAAGCTGTAGCCGATCACGCCGGCGCGAACCGTCTCGCGAACCAAGAAGTATTTGCTGCCGGGTTTCAGACGGGCTTCCTTTTGGAAGCGCTCGAGAATGTGATCAGCAACTTCGTCGTCGATCGACTCCGCCATCATGTCGGACACGGTGATGTCGACGTTCAGGTTCTTCTTGAAGTCGGCGTTGGCGCTGGCTGTGAGACCGGGAAGTGCGGTTTTGAGAACCGCGAGCGACACGCCGGCACTTGATTTCTGCGCATCGCTGAAGACGTAGTTCGCGACCTTGACATCCTTGCGATAGCCGCGCATCGCAGTGATGGCCGGATCGGAGCCGTAGTCCTTGACCCGGTAATAAGTCCCGGCCTGATCCAAACGGTAGATCGATCCCGCCGGGTCAAAGCCATTTGGAATGAGGGGGCATTCAAAGCCTTTGGGCACGCCGGGCAACAGTTGTGGCTGATCTTCGATCCTCTGCGCCAATGCACTGGTTTGGGGATCAATAGTATTTTTCTGGGCACAGCCGGCAACCGGCACAACCAGTGCGCACACCACGGCTAAAATACGATATGACGTCATGGCCCGATGTCCCCTTGCCCCGCCAGCGAATAGACTACCGTTCAGCCGTGGCCGTCGCAATGGAACTGCAGGCGTTAACCCGTCCCAATCTGCTCAGACGTGGGCCCAAATGCACCAGGTACGGCGGTTGCTTTACTGAAATTGGGCTTAAACTCAAAAGCGGGCTATTCATGGGTTCAAGCGACCGCACATTCAAACCCAAGCGATCGAACATGATGGCTCGCCGCGGAGATTGGAGACGTACTGCGTGACTGACGAAGCCATCGTAACCGCCGCGATCCTCGTGATTGGTGACGAGATCCTGTCGGGACGCACCAAAGATAAGAACATCGGCACGATTGCCGGCCGGCTGACGGCGATTGGTATCCGGCTGACCGAGGTGCGGATTGTGGCGGATGACAAGACCGCCATTGTCGAGGCCGTCAATGCCTTACGCACACGCTACGACTACGTATTCACGACTGGCGGTATCGGCCCGACGCACGACGACATCACCGCGGACAGCATTGCAAAAGCGTTCGGCGTGCCGATCGATATCGATCCGCGCGCCGTTGCGATCATGACGCCAGCTTACGAGAAGCGCGGCATCGATCTAAACGCGGCCCGGTTGCGGATGGCGCGAATTCCTCAAGGAGCCGAGCTGATTGCCAACTCCGTCTCGATGGCGCCCGGGTTCCGCATCGGCAACGTGATGGTTATGGCGGGCGTGCCAGCGATCATGGAAGCGATGCTGACTGTTGCGACAGATGGGCTCAGGACCGGTGCCAAAATGAACGCCGCCACGATCGTGCTGGCACACGCAGAAGGCGAAGTCGCAGAATTATTCGCCGAACATCAGAAGGCATTTCCGGACATTGCGATGGGCAGCTACCCGGCCTTTAAGGACGGGCAATACCACACAGAATTGGTTCTCCGAGGGACTGACGCAGCAGAACTTGCAGCAGCATCTGAAGGTTTGCGGCGCAAGCTCACAGACCGTGGTTTGAACTTTCAGTAGGCTCCAGCGTCGTCCCGTAAAACTCACAATCGAGATATCCTGCGACCACTTGGGGGCTGCCCAATTGCCGCCTGAGCACGTTTACCCCGGGTCGAAAGGTTAACGGCGGCCGCGGGGGCTCGCTGGCTTCAACCTTTCATCGCGGAGGTGGATCGTTTGGGAGGGGCCATGTTTGGGTTTCAGTATCTTGCGCGGGCTTTTAGTCAGCGTTTGATGGTTCGGGCTTCGGCCCTTAGTCTTTGTGCAGTCGCGGCCACTGCCTTGAGCGGCTGGCCGAGTACGGACGCTGGTGCCAAAGGGCCGGGCCGCACCTACTGCTTCCTCAACACCTGCCACCGCGTCAAGACCATCGCGGAAACGCAGGCCATCATCGGCCAGGATCTGACGCTGGTCGCATCCTATTACGACAGCTGCGCGCGCGACCGCTTCAATCCGTGTGGCCTGACGTCGTCCGGCGAGCGCTTCCGGCCCGAGGCCGCGGACAACGCCGCCAGCCCGATGTTCCCAGACGGAACAATTCTTCTGGTCTGGTCGCCCATGAACCGTCAGGCGGTCGTGGTGCGCATCAACAACGCCGGTCCTTATTGGGGCGACCGCAGGCTCGATCTATCGCGTGCAGCGGCCCGCAAGCTTGGACTTGGCGGCGTCGGCAAGGTCAAGGTCCGAGTTCTGAAAGCACCGACCAAGCGCGAGTCTATTTATAGCGCTCACCGGAACTATGAGGCTGTCCCTGGTCCCATCGGATCGCACGCGAGCCTCGATGCAGCGCACGGGTCGTTGGTCACACTGGCCGCGGCCGGCGGACCTGGCAGCGGCGCCATCAGACTGGCGATGAATTCGGCCCCGGTGCGAGCGACACCTGCTGCTGGACTGGCAGCCGCGCTGAAGGCCGAACAGGAGATGCATGCCGCTGACCGGGCTGCGGCGCCCGAACCGGTACGTGTTGTGACGGCGAAGGCCATCGAGTGGCCGGTCGTCTATGACATGGCAAAGCCGGTTTGGCCGAAGCTGGCCCGCGTTGCGGCCGTTGCCAAAACAAGTGTTGCACCCGTTCGCACGACGACAGCTGTGGTTAGGACACCGGACCGCGTCCAGTTGGCCGCCGTGACGGCACCCGTTGTAAAGCTGGTGAACAAACCGGTTAACGCCGCTGTGGTGGTGTCCGTCAAACAGAAGGCCCGGGTGAAGGATGAGGGACGTCGTGACGGCGTTTCAAACCCGGCAAAAAAGGCGCGAGCTGACCTTGCAGCACTCGTGAAAACCGAACTGAGCAAGCCGGCTGCTGCTGAAAGGGCAATCGCGCGCGCTGGGCACAAATCGCTTGCCGGCAAACCGGTGGCGGATAAGTCGCTCAAGTCTGGCAAGCCCACCAAGGTCGCAGCAGCCAAGGCGACGAAGACTGTTGCCAAGGTCTGGGCGAAGCCGCACGTGGCCGAAGCTCCCGTTCACCACGAGATCAAGACGGGCCACACGACCTACGCTGAGAAGCATCACCGGTGGCCGCAGAAGTCAGCCAGCTTGGCGAAGCCGAAAGCCGTGACGTCACCGGTTGCCAAGGCTGCTCCCAAGGCTGTTGCAGCGCCAGCTCCTATTGCCAACGCCACATCGTCAAAGGCGCCGGTCAAAAAGGCTTCGCTTGAAAAAGCCAAGAAGGCCGCCGCGTTGCGCAAGGTGGGCACGCTGCAGACGTCGGAGTTGCGGGATCGCTGGAGCGTCACGCCGCCATCGCACGGCCTGACAGGCGCGTCGCCGCGATTGCCGGCGGGCGTGCTCGAAGAGATGATTGCACCCGCGAGGCCCAATGGCATTCGTGTGCGTCCGTCGGCACTGGTGTGACGAGCGAGAGTTAAGTGTCGCTGAGCGGGACGGCAGGACCCAGCGTCTGCTGCTCTTCGCTCAGCGGCAGCTCACCCGGCAAGATCTCTTCGACTGGCGCGTCTTCGCTGAACAAGTCGTAGTGCGTCTCAAGCGCATCCAGGAACATGGCGACCAGATCGAGCAGCGTACCGAGCCGGATGCGGCGCGCGATCAGAAAGTCTTCGCTGACCGCCAGTTTTTCGCCGTCGGCGGGCGACGCTTGATCTAACGCGATCCATCCGCGCGACCGGACATAGGCAATCATGCCATCGCCGGTTTCAAAGTCATGATTGGTGGTATCGCCGAACTCACTGACCGCTTCAATGAGCAGGGCGGTGCCGCCGGTGTACAACCTCGCGACCGCGCCAAAGCGCGGATCGCGGCGGCCGAGATCTTCGGCGCGTTCGCGTGACTTCAACACGCGCGCCAGCAGCACCTGTTCAAGAGTGCGGATGATTTGGAGGAGGGCCCGCTGATCGGCCCGGGCACGGGCGATATCTTCGCCGGACTTGGCGGTTCCTGCGTTCCAGACGACGCTCGACGTCAACAAATCCTCCCCGGCCGCGAGGGCGGCATCGAGGTTATCGGCGAGCAGATAAACGGTCGGCGGGATGTAGGGCATCAGCACAGTCATTGTTGGGTCCAGTCGTAACCCGGCACCACAAAGCGCCCGGCACAGATCAACACTTTGCCTGATTCTCCGCCTCGAAAGTCAAGTCTCTCCAGCCTGTTGGCGACCGGTGGGCCGTAGGTGGATAACCAATAGCACCCTCGGTTCAGGGAGGGGCGGGCGGGATGACAGAAATGCGGGATCGCGCGATCTTGAAATGCGGCGATGGCGTCGCCAACTATTGGCCGTCATGGCCGCGTCGCAGCGCGACCGCACCGCAGGACGGCAGGCGGCCATCCAGGCAAGGGTCAATGGGAAATAAAAAAGGCACCGTGCTCAGTCCCACATCTCGCCATGCCTCTGGCATCCGTGACACTCCACCATACGGCCCACAGACAGAGATCGCAGGCCAGCCAAGGCAAAACAATAGTCCACGGCTGAACAAGGACGCTTCTCACGGGTCCAGAGGACGATTGACTGGATGGCCGCCTGTCGTGCCGCTGGCACGATCGCTGCGCGACCCGGCCATGACGGGAAAATGAAGCGTCGCGAGCAAGGCGCTGGGGGCAATATGCGCACAAGGCCTAAGAGGCGTCAGACACCACTGAGGGGTTTCTGACACCATCTGTCCGCTGCCTATTGCGGCAGCATCGAGTGGAAATCGTTGGCCGGTGCCGGTGCAGGCGGTGGAACTGCGGCTACGGTTTGCTCAGTGGGTTGCTGCTCGATTGCGGCGTCTGTGATTGCGGGGGCGTCGCCAGCAAGCTCAGTGTTCTCTGCGGCTGTCTTGGCGGCAGCAGCTTCTTTCGCAGCGGCCCGGCGTTCGGCACGCGCCTTGATGCGCTCAACGCACTCGGAGTCGTCTTTCGTACAGGTGTTCGTGACTTCGTCGTTGCAGGTGCCGAATGCGCTCATAACATCCATAGCGACGATCGCCGGAATGTCTGACGGGTCTGCCAGGGCCTCGGGTTTGATGATCGTGTTGATGACGTTCTCGTCAAGGTTCCCGTCAACGGCCTTGTCAAGAAAACGGCCCGCAACCGACTTATGAGATGCATTGAGGCGGCCGGTGGCAGCCTTGGCGAAGCAGCCGCAGAACTCAGTCTTGCTGCCGCCGTTCTTCAGTTCTTTTTTGGTCAGTGCGTCGAGGCACGCGTCGTAGGCTTCGGGTTCACCGTTTGCAAGCTGATACATTTCGATCATTTCGGCCCGTTCTTGAGCCGTAATGAAATAGCCCATGGTTCCAGCAACGGCCACCAACGCCAGTGCGACCACATTTTTCGACGGCAACGCCATATGCAACTTCCCCCACGCATAACCGAAGGACGGATGTAATCACGGAGCTAGTTACAACTTGGCTAATGCGCAGCGCAGGCGGACGATGGCACTGGAGGCAGCGGCCGCGCTTAACGCCTTACGCGGCGGCGCGGGGTGTCATCGGCTGGCTGATCACCTTCGACGGGCTCTTGCTCCGCACCATCGGAACCCGGTTCGCCCTTGGGGACGGCTTTGGCTGCAACCGCATTCTTCGGTTTGGCACATTCGGTCAGCCAGACGTCGAACACGGGATGCTCAACGGCATGCAAGCCTGGGCTTTCAGCAAACATCCAGCCGGAGAAGATCCGTTTCTGTTGGCCGTCGAGCTGGATTTCTTCGACTTCGACAAAGGAGGTTGTTTTCGGCGGCTCGGTTGGCGGGCGCGAATAGCAGACGCGCGGCGTGACCTTGAGGGCGCCGAACTGGATCGTCTCGCCAAGTGGGACTTCCAGCTTCTTGATCGTGGCCGTGACTTTATCCAGCGCTGAGAACACGGCGACCTGGTTTTCCATGCGCTCGGCACGCGCGGCCACGGCGAGCGAGCCTGCCGCGGCGGCAACGAAAGCAATCCGGAGGTGCCAGGAAACATTCATATTGATGAAAGCTCCGGTGAAACGACAGGCCAGCGCATCATAGGAGTGTCCAGACAAAGGTGACGCGAGCGTGTCGCGGTTTCAACAGGGCGGGAGCGGCTTTCCACCCAATCCCAATCTCTCGTCACTGTGGCCGCCACGGCTTGTAGTCGCCGGTCGCCTTCGGCCGTGAGGGTGAAGCGGAAAGTATAGATCCGGCCGGACGGTAGGCTTCAGCGGTGCCGGTCATGTTCATCTGGTGTGCGGTCTGCCAGGGTTTTGCGACGTAGGTTTCGGCCGACGGGGGCGCATCGACTGTATAGTGCAGCCACCCATGCCACTCCGGCGGCACCTGTGAAGGGTCTGCCAAGTCCTTATACGTGACCCAACGGCGCAGCTTGCCGGGCAACGGGCCTGCCGGGCCCACTCCAGGCTTTTGCTGATAGTACGTGTTGCCATAGTCGTCGCGGCCGGCCAGCTGACCTTGGCGCCAGATGGTCAGGCGTGTGCCCCAGGTGTTGCCGCCCCACCAGCTGAAAATTTCGCTGAAAAGTCCCATCTGACCCTCTCGACTGCGCCAATCGGCGTGCCTCCGGTGTGCCTTCGCAACGGTGCCTTGTCCAGTGTTCGAATGCGCGCGGCTTGTTTGCAACACCTGTGTCCGCTGGAATCGGACTAGCTTCCTTGTAACTGCTCGTTGCACGGGCATATCGCGTGTTGTCCACACGGCCCACGAGAGGGCGACCCGGCCAAATCGCCCAAGAATCCGGCCTCTGCGCGAGGTCAATCCCCAATTTGCCAACACCACTACATCTAGTAGTTGGCTCCCATGTACACCCCCAACACTTCGTGACGGACGGTTCGAATCGTCCTAGCTTTCATCCATCGGCGGCCTGACACGGTCGGGGTTGCGCCGGTGATCGCTGGCCGTCGCGTTTGGGCTCGTTGGCCCGGTTAAATCCAGTCTGACATCGAGAGTTTTGCCCGTGCGCAGGTGGCTTGCGCAGCGGCCGATGTTTTGCGGCGAATTGAGTTCTATCGGGTCGTCCCCGCGTTCGCGTGTGTTGCGTGCCTCTGTTGCATCCCAGTGCGTTCTCGAAACACCGCAACTCGTCCGGGGGACTGCTCTATGAAGATTTCTCGCCGCTTCACCGAGGCCGGCAACTCACCCTATGCAAAAATCCCTTTCCGCCGCGCGATCTCCGAGATCAAGAATCCGGATGGATCGATCGTGTTTCGCTTAGACGGCTTTGACGTCCCCGAGCACTGGAGCCAGGTGGCTGCCGATATTCTGGCGCAGAAGTACTTCCGCAAAGCCGGTGTCCCGAAGCGCCTGCGCAAATTCGAAGAGACGCAAGTTCCCTCATGGTTGTGGCGCTCGATCGCCGACGAGCGCGCGCTGGCGGATCTGCCCGAGAAAGAACGCATCACGGGCGAATCTGATGCCCGCCAAGTCTTTGATCGTCTGGCCGGCACATGGACCTATTGGGGTTGGAAGGGTGGCTATTTCACCACCGAGGAAGATGCCCAGGCATTCTTCGACGAGCATCGCTATATGCTCGCCATGCAGATGGCCGCGCCCAACTCGCCGCAGTGGTTCAACACCGGTCTGCACTGGGCGTATGGCATCGATGGTCCCGGCCAAGGCCACCACTATGTCGATCACGAGACGGGACAGCTGACCAGTTCAACGTCGGCTTACGAGCATCCACAGCCACACGCCTGCTTCATCCAGTCGGTCAACGACGATCTCGTCAACGAAAACGGCATCATGGACCTGTGGGTGCGTGAAGCGCGCCTGTTCAAGTATGGGTCGGGCACCGGCTCCAACTTCTCGTCGCTGCGCGGCGCCAATGAAAAGCTGTCGGGCGGTGGTCGCTCTTCGGGCCTGATGAGCTTCCTGAAGATCGGCGACCGGGCTGCCGGGGCCATTAAGTCGGGCGGCACCACGCGGCGTGCAGCCAAGATGGTCGTCGTCGATGTCGACCATCCAGATATCGAAGAATACATCAACTGGAAGGTGAAAGAGGAGCAGAAGGTTGCGGCCCTCGTCACCGGCTCCAAGATTTGCCAGAAGCGTCTGAAGGCGATCATGTCGGCGTGCGTCAACTGCGAAGCGGATGCTGTCGCGCCGGAGGCTGGCAAAGACGAGCGCTGTTTTGATCCATCAAAGAATCCGAAGCTCAAGGCCGCCATCAAGGACGCCAAGCGCGACGGCGTGCCGATGAACTACGTGCTGCGCGTCATCCAGTTCGCCAAGCAGGGCTACAAGGACATTGATTTCGCCACCTACGACACCGACTGGGACTCGGAAGCCTATCTCACGGTTTCGGGCCAGAACTCCAACAACTCCGTGCGCGTCACGGACACCTTCCTCAACGCCGTCATCGACGACAAGGATTGGTCGCTGACCGCGCGCAAGGATGGCAAGGTCTCAAAAACGCTGCGCGCCCGCGATTTGTGGGAATCGATTGGCCATGCCGCCTGGGCCTCCGCCGATCCTGGCATTCAGTTCCACACCACCATTAACGACTGGCACACCTGCCCGCAGTCCGGTGAAATCCGCGCTTCGAACCCGTGCTCGGAATATATGTTCCTGGACGACACGGCCTGCAACCTCGCGTCGCTCAATCTCATGACGTTTCGCCGCGCCGACAAGAGCATCGACATCGAAGCCTACGAACACGCCTGCCGTCTGTGGACGGTCGTGCTCGAAATCTCGGTGCTGATGGCGCAGTTCCCATCCAAGCAAATCGCGGAACTTTCGTACCGCTACCGCACGCTGGGATTGGGCTTTGCCAACATCGGCGGCTTGCTGATGGCGTCGGGCATTCCCTATGACTCGGCTGAAGGCCGCGCCATCTGCGGCGCCATCTCGGCCATCATGACGGGCGTGTCGTACGCCACGTCTGCTGAAATGGCGCAGGAGCTGGGGCCGTTCCCAGGCTATGAGCCCAACAAGGCCGGCATGCTGCGCGTCATCCGCAATCACCGCCGCGCGGCGTACGGTGAACGCACAGGCTACGAAAAGCTGTCGGTCGCACCTGTCCCGCTCGACCACAAGAGCTGCGCGGATCAACGTCTCGTTGATGCCGCCAAGCGCGCCTGGGATCACGCCCTCAGCCTCGGCCAGGCGCACGGCTACCGCAACGCGCAGTCGTCCGTCGTCGCGCCGACCGGCACCATCGGCCTCGTCATGGACTGCGACACGACCGGCATCGAACCGGATTTCGCGCTCGTCAAGTTCAAGAAGCTCGCCGGTGGCGGCTACTTCAAGATCATCAACCAGCAGGTGCCGCAGGCACTCCGTCACCTGGGCTACCGCGAACACGAGATTGCGGAAATCGAAGCCTACGCGGTCGGTCACGGCTCGCTGCGCCAGTCCCCTGCCATCAACCACGCAACCCTCAAGGCACGCGGCTTCACCGATGAGGTTCTGGCCAAGATCGAAGGCGGGCTTGGCACCGCGTTCGACATTAAGTTCGTGTTCAACAAGTGGGTGATCGGCGAAGACTTCCTGACGCAAACGCTGAAGGTTCCGGCCGCCAAGTTGAACGATGCCGCGTTCGATCTGTTCGCCCATCTTGGGTTCTCGAAAAAAGACGTTGAAGCTGCCAACAACCACGTCTGCGGGACGATGACGGTCGAAGGCGCACCGCACTTGAAGGCCGAGCATCTGCCGGTGTTCGACTGCGCGAACGCATGCGGCCGCACCGGCAAGCGCTACTTGTCGGTTGAAAGCCACATCCGCATGATGGCCGCGTCGCAGCCCTTTATCTCTGGCGCGATCTCCAAAACCATCAACATGCCGAACGAAGCGACGGTCGAGGATTGCAAAGAGAGCTACATGCTGTCCTGGCGTCTCGCGCTCAAAGCCAACGCGCTCTACCGCGACGGCTCGAAGCTGTCGCAGCCACTGAACAGCCAAGTTCTCGCCGACGACGATGACATCGAGGACATCACCGAGCAGTTGACCTACGACAAGCCAGCGGTGCAGCGCGCCATGGTGGCCGCTGAGCGTTTGGCTCAGCGTGTCGCTGAGCTTGAGGCCGACCTTCGCATGGCCCAGGCGCAAGTGGGCGTGCAGGAGCGCTCCAAGATGCCGGGTCGCCGCAAGGGCTACACCCAGAAGGCGACCGTCGGCGGGCACAAAGTCTATCTGCGCACCGGCGAATACGATGACGGCCAGTTGGGCGAGATTTTCATCGACATGCACAAGGAAGGTGCGGCTTTCCGGTCGTTGATGAATAACTTCGCCATCGCCATCTCGCTCGGGCTGCAGTACGGCGTACCGCTGGAAGAGTACGTGGAGGCGTTCACCTTCACGCGTTTTGAACCGGCAGGCCTCGTGCAGGGCAATGAGACCATCAAGAACGCGACGTCGATCCTCGACTACATCTTCCGGGAGCTCGCCGTCTCGTACCTGTCGCGTCACGATCTGGCGCACGTCGATCCGCGCGAAATCGTTGGTGAAACGGGGCTGGGCTCGGGCGATGACGCCACCGACATCCAGCTCGATCTCGATCTGCCGGCTAAGAAGTACGTGTCGATGGGCCTCGTGCGCGGCAACGTCCCGCGCATTGTCGCCCGCGGCGGCGCGCACGCCATCAGCAGCCCCGGCGGCAACGCCGTGCAGCAGATGCAGGACGACGTGACGGCATTGTTCGGATCATCGGGCAGCGGCGAGATGGCCCATGCTGGCAACGGTGTTGAATTGCGCACCTCCGGTGCGACAGCGCTCAAGGCTGAGACGGAGGTCATGTATCAGCGCACCACGGTGACGGCGGCCTCGCCGGCTTCCGCCAAGGCCCGCGCCGCCGACCGCATGTCGGAAGCCCGCCTGCGCGGCTACGAGGGCGTGTCGTGCTCGGAATGCCAGAACTTCACGATGGTGCGGAATGGCACATGTTTGAAGTGTGACACGTGTGGAAGCACGAGTGGGTGCAGTTGACGAAATATCCAATGGCCGCTTGAGAGTATCAACTCAAGCGGCCAAAACCGCCGGAAAAACTTCTCGTGCGCAAGAATAAGAGATTGGCGGATGGGGCAGCCTGCACTTTTTGCGGTAGCATTGCTGCAACTGTCGAGCATTCACCACCAAAAGTGTTATTTCTTAATAGTGACTGTCCAAAAGGTTGGGAGTTCCCTGCCTGCGATAAGTGTAATGAGGGTACGCGACAATCAGATCAGATTTTTGCATTTTTCGTCTTCTCGAGCATTCTGGACCCGAGCCCCCCAGAGTGGGCTCATCTAAGAAAACTGATTCGTGGAATTTGGAACAATCAGCCTCAGGTAATAGATGAGGTTGTAAACAACACCGCGCAGATTCGGTTCGGGTCCGTTCTCACGCCGACCAGCGAAGGTCCGGCTCTCGTCACGATGGGTGACGCTCTTCAAAGTCACATAGACAGGGTTGCGGACAAGCTGGCCCTTGCGGCGCTCAAAAAATTGAAAGGCACTGGTGTTTCGAAAAGGGGTTTGGTTTGGCACGACTGGCGAACGAACTACGATTTCAGTATGAGCAATGTGCCTAAAGTTCCGGTCTCCTTTGGACCCCTTTCTTTCATTGAACAGGGCTCAAAGACTAGTAAGGGTCAATTTGCATTCCGGGCCTCTGACGCCACAGGTGAGAACGCAGTATTTAGGTTCGCCTTACAGAAGCGCGTTCTCCTTACATCTATTGTTTTCAAACCAGCGTCGGATGAAGAAGCATTGAATGCCCGCGGCAATGGCTTTAGATCGCCCATGACTATTGAGCCAAAGCGACCTATCTCGCTGTCGCTCGCACCGCAATGTCAAATCATTCGCCCCCCGGCTTCAAATCGAAACGATAGGTTGGTTTGAACGCCTTCGATGCGCAGCAGCGTAGGTTGATCTAAGCCCATTTGCGAAACTCAACACCGTTCCGCGCCAGACATGTTGGGCTTCTCACGGCGCGGTCCGCGCCTCATTCAGCCCAACCTACAGGTCTGTGCGGTCTCCTCCCCACCGCTGTCATCCCCGCGCGGCCACTTGGAAGTCCGTAGAGGGGTCTCGCAAATTCCCTCTCCCATAGGGAGAGGGTTAGGGTGAGGGGTGATGGTCTCACAGTTGAAGCACCAAAACCCCTCACCCGGTTCGCCAAGGATGACATAGCCGAAGCTAAGTCATGGCGAACCTGCCCTCTCCCCATGGGAGAGGGAACAGACGAGCGGCGCACGCGACTCATCACACAATACGTCGCTCACCACTCTGCACTCGCTCCGCCCCACCGCTGTCATCCTCGCCCTCGTGGCAAGGATCCATTCTTCAGCAAACGCCAGCGCTTGCGGCTGAATGGGTCCTCGGGCCAAGCCCGAGGATGACACGTTGGGAGAGATGCGCTCCGCCCTCACCTCCCATCATCCCCGCGTCGCAGCGCCACCGCACCGGAGGGCGGCAGGCGGGGACCCAGACGAGCGTCAGTGGGAAAAGGAAAAGGCCGGTTGCTCACTCCCACATCTCGCCCAGCCATCGGTTTGAATGGTGTCAGACACCACTGAAGAGGTGTCTGACACCAATCTCGCCCCCGGATCCACCCCACTCCATGTTCACTCCGAAAGCTGTTTCGTCACTCTCGCCCATAATGCCTTCGCCGTAACCCGCTAAGTCAAATGTGTGACGAACTCAGGTGCGGGCTCGAGGAGGGCGAATCCCGGCCGCATGTGCGTTCGTACTTTGTGCGGGGCGCGGATGGTGGTCACGGTCTCCCGGGACACCATCGGCACTGCGCGCGTCACCGGTGTGCGGGGTCGAGTTCGATGCAAGTTTTAGACATCAACGAGTATGCGCTTGTCGTGCTCGCGGCGATGTATCCGCCGTCCTACATTCCGCCTGTTCACCAGACCCTCGCCGAGGAGCTGCAACAGTGCGGCCTGCTTCAGCACAGTGGCGACCGCTGGCATGCCACGGAATTGGGACGAGCCTTGGCGGCGGAGACGCTGCATTAAAGGCGCGTGTGTCAAATTCGATGATGCGCTAAGCGCTCGAACCTAACGGTTGCGCGTTACTCTGCGAGGGCCTTCGCCACCTTAGGCGCGAAGTAGGTGAGCACGCCGGCGCACCCCGCCCGTTTGAACCCGAGCAGGCTTTCCATCATCGCCTTATCGCCGTCGAGCCAGCCGTTGCCGGCGGCAGCCATGATCATCGCGTACTCGCCGGACACCTGATAGGCGAACACCGGCACGTTGAACGTCTCCGACACACGCCGCACGATGTCGAGATAGGGCATGCCCGGCTTCACCATCACCATGTCGGCCCCTTCGGCGATGTCGAGGGCGACTTCACGCAGCGCTTCATCGGTGTTGGCAGGGTCCATCTGGTAGGTGCGTTTGTCACCCTTCAGTGCCGATGATGACCCTACAGCGTCCCGGAACGGGCCGTAGAACGCACTGGCGTACTTCGCGGCATAAGCCATCAGTTGCGTGTCGGTGTGGCCCGCGTTTTCAAGCGCGCGGCGGATGGCGCCGATGCGGCCGTCCATCATATCCGACGGCGCCAGCACATCGCAGCCGGCCGCAACCTGATTGAGCGATTGCTTGATGAGCGCGCCGACCGTCTCGTCGTTGAGGATGACTCCGTCGCGCAGCAGGCCGTCGTGACCGTGGCTCGTGTAGGGATCGAGGGCGACGTCGAGAATGATGCCGAGGCCGAGGCCAGCGTCTTTGATGGCGCGGGTGGCGCGGCAGACCAGATTGTCCGGGTTGAAGGCTTCGCGCGCGTCATCGGAGCGCAACTTCGGATCCGTGTAGGGGAACAACGCGACGGCAGGAATGCCAAGCGCCACGGCTTCGCGGGCGGCCGTCACAATGAGATCGATCGACAACCGCTCAACGCCCGGCATCGACGCGATGGGCTCGCGCACAGTTTTGCCCTCAAGAACGAACAGTGGCCAGATGAGATCCGCCGGCGACAACGTGTGCTCGGCGACCATGCGGCGGGCCCAGTTGGCGTGGCGGTTGCGGCGCATGCGCACCAGCGGATAGGCGCCGGGGGCAGACGGGGGCGTGTCGCGAGGCGTGGAGGCCATGGGAGATGCGTGAGCTCTAAACTACGTTTTGGGGGCGCTGGTGCCGGTCGCTGGTGTCAGACACCAAGTCTTTTCGCCGTTGCGCCGCCGCCGTGCAAGGGAAACAGGGTTGTATGGTGTCAGACACCAAAATTCACTCGCAGAAGTTGGACCGTTCGCGCGGCGCCATGTCGATGTGGAAATGGTTGCGGTGGGCGTTGTTGGCTTCGGGGCCGAGCGTGGTGCCGAAGATTTTGCAGGCCGACGTGTGCGCCTCGCGCATAAAGCGGGACATCTTCGTCGGCGGTTGCACGAGGGGCGCGTCGTCCAATGATGCCTCTGCGGCCTTCGTTGACTTGGTCTTTGTCTTGGCCGCCGCCGCTGCGCCATCAGCGTTGATCTTGATGCTGCTCGTTTCGACACTCTTTTGTTTTGGGCCACCAAGCTGCGACGGCACCATGCCGAGCGCGGGGGCTTTCGCGGCCCCCGGTCCCGCGCCTTCAACAATCGTGGAGCGCACGAGATCAGCGGCGGTTCCCGGTTCCGGCGGTGTCGTGGTGGACTTCGCGATGACAGGCTTCGGCTGCGTCGCAGCTTTGGCCGCCTCCGCGATGGCCGCGCGCTGGGCGGCGGCTTTCTCTTCCGCCGCTTTGGCTGCTAAAACGCGCGCCCGCACATCGCGTTCGGTGTCGCCCCAACCGGCCAGCACGTAGGCCCGCTCACCCTGCGCTGTGATAAAGCCGCGAATATCGAGCGCGTTGGCGCGGCCATGCTCGGACAGCTTGGACTTCGTGCGCCCGTAGGCATTGCGGCACGAGTAATCGCTCATGGTTTCGATCTTGATGATCTGCGCGCCCAGATGCTTCTTGGCCAGCGGCTGCAGATCGCCCGTCATCCAGGTGTGCAACGCCGCGACCATATCGCAGGTCAGAACAGCGGGTGGCGACAGCACGACTTCGGGGTTGCGGCCAACGCTGACGAGACGGACCGGCGCGGGCGCGCCGCAGTCTCCGGTCCGGAACGGCGCTTCCGGCAAGGTGACGGCGTGGACCGATTTCAGAACTTGGGTGCAGCGAGCCTTGGCCAGTTCAAGTTCCGCCGACGACCACTCGGTCGGAATGGTGGCGGGGTTGGCCTTGGCGTCCGCTTCCGCTTTGGCTTCTGGCAAGGTTTTCGGCCAGTTGGCGTCTTTGCCAGGCACCGTCTTTGCAGGCTCGGTCTTGGCTGGGACAACAGCAGCTGGAGCGGTGGCCGCTGCAGGCGGGGCCAACACCTTTGTCTTTGTCGCTTCGAGGGGTTTGACGGCAGCGGGCTTCGTGTCGCTGGTGACGTGATGCGCCCCGGCATGAGGCGCCGGCGTGGTCACGGGCAGCCCTTTGGCGTCCTTCGGCTTCTTGATCGGCATAGGAACGTCTGCGGCCAGGGCCGAAGCGGCCAAAGCACAGGCGGAAACAGCTATCGTAAGTGACAACCACCTCATCGGATGCGCTGATCCATGCTGACGATGATAATACGGATCTACTTGTTCATTCGGCTGCAGATCAACGCACGAATCATCGAGTGAGTTTCGTCTGTAAGCTGTTCGGTGTATAGCGGCAAAATGTGGCCGTGCAACGGGTTGCGGGCAAAGGTTGCGTCCCGCAGAACAACGTGTGGACGGCGCACGCGGAGATCAAGTGTGGTGGGCGAGACTTTGACTGAGACGTCGGATGTCGAGGTAGAAGCGCGGGGCACGCTGGCCTTGATCACGTTGAACCGTAGCAAAGCTTTGAATGCCTTGACGATTGGGATGCGGGAGAAACTGCTTCAATCGTTTCCTCGATTATCGCGCGATCCCACGATCTATGCCGTCGTCATTCAATCGGCGAGCCCCAAAGCGTTCTCAGCGGGTTCCGATGTGCGTGAGGTCACGGCACTGGGCCGCTCGGACAAGGCTGCCGCCCGCCGCGCGTTCCAGGATGAATATGCTCTTGATTGGCAAATCGAATGTTTTTCCAAACCAACCGTCTCGCTGATCGACGGCATGGTGATGGGCGGCGGCGTGGGGATTTCAGTCTACGGAACGCATCGTGTGGCTGGCGAGCGATACTCATTCGCGATGCCGGAAACGATGATCGGATTGTTTCCCGATGTTGGAGTGTGCCACGCGCTGGCGCGGATGCCGGGACATATCGGGATGTATCTCGGGCTGACCGGGCGCAGCATTGGCCGCGCGGATGCGATTGCGCTTGAATTGGTTACGCATTGCATCTCAAGCGCGGAGTTTCCAGCAATTATTGCCGAACTCGCCAATACGCTGCCGGTTGATCCGCTGCTTGATCGCCGTCACACAGATCCTGGACCCGGCGACCTGCCGCAGCATGCTGACACCATTGCGCAGTGCTTCTCTGCCGCGCACGTCGAGGCCATCATCGAGCGTTTGTCCGCGGTGGTTGGACGCGATCAAGACTGGGCGCGGGATGTGGCGAAGGATCTCAATGCGCGATCGCCGTTGTCGCTCAAAGTCACCCACCGTCATATTCGCAATTCCACCGCGCTCGATTTGCGGCAGGTGCTGCAGATTGATTACCGGCTCGGCTGCAGGTTTCTGGACGGGCACGATTTCTATGAGGGAACTCGGGCCGTCCTCATTGACAAAGACGGCCAACCCAAGTGGCAGCCCGCGCGGATGGCAGATGTCACGCCCGCCATGATCGAGGATTACTTTGCGCCCCTGGGTGATGCGGAGTGGGCGTTGCCGACGCGCGCTGAGATGCAGGCTGCGCGATCATGATGGTGGGGCGGTGGATCAAGGTTAGCGAAGCCTCAATGTCAGTCACATAATATGATGCGAGTGTTTGGATAAGTTAAAATTTAAAAAAGGCTTCGAAAATACCCCCGTTACTATTCTTTTACTATATCTATTCAGGTAACTTTTAGGTGTCTGCGTTACCTTTTGTCCAACCCGGGAAAAAACAATGCCGGGATATGCGTCAAACAGGTACGAGGCAGGTCTATGAGTGCAGCTTTCAGTGCGGTGCGTCCAAACGCGCCGGTTCAAGACGAGGCGTTCCGCAGTGAATATCTTCAGGCTCTGCGCCTGATTGAGCGGCTCCACCGTCTCCTTCTCGATGTCATTAAGGACGAATTCGATCGCCTTGGTGGCTCTGATCTCAACAGCGTTCAAGCGCTGCTGCTCTATAACATCGGCGAAAGCGAACTGACCGCCGGTGAATTGAAGAGCCGCGGTTATTATCTCGGGTCGAACGTGTCCTACAATCTCAAGAAGCTCGTCGACATGGGCTACATCCACTACAAGCGGTCGGAAGTCGATCGCCGCAGCGTGCGGGTGAGCCTGTCGCAGAAGGGCCTCGACGCCTGCGCCGTCGTCCACAAGCTCTATCATCGTCAGCTCGGCTCGATCGAAGCTGTTGGCGAAGTGTCGAGCGAAGACTTCCGCGGGCTCAACAAGGCGCTGGTTCGCCTTGAGCGCTTCTGGTCTGACCAGATCCGCTATCGTCTCTAATCGCCGGGTAACGGGTGGCGAGGGGAGCCGGGGGCTTCAGGGGTGCCGTTCTAGTCCGACATGGTAAAGGGCTGCAGCGAAAGCTGCGGCCCTTTTCGCTGTTGTTGCACGACGGCACCAGGCCCTAGTTTTGACCTGGGGGCAGTCGCGAATACGGCTTTTCAAGCAGCCGCGAATATCACACCGTCGGCTCTCGTTTTATGGTCAAATATGGTTGCGCGACGCGCTTGGGTCATGATGTTCTAAGTCGTGTTGCGACGGGTCATTTTGGCGCTCAGGGACAATTGAAAAACGATGTTGGCTGAGGGATCAAACACCTCTTGTGTCCGTCACAGCAGGTTCGCGCGGTGTGCCGGTGCCGTTTTGGCGCTGGTTTGGCCCATGGCGGCTGCCGCGCAGGACAATGGCTGGATCAACTTCGGCCCTGCGGGCGGCGGCGCGCGCGAAAGCGGCGTTGTCGATCGCGAATTCGTTAAAGAGTGGGAGGGCAATCCCCCGCCCGGTTATCCCACCCTATCGCCCGCGAACATTGCGGCCACGAAACAAGCGATCAAGCGCTACACGGAGATTGTTGCGCGTGGCGGATGGGGCGCAGTCCCCGTAGTGAAGCTGTCATTTGGCGAGACCCATTTTGCCGTCGCCGTTCTGAAGGAGCGCTTAGCAGCGTCCGGCGACCTCAAAGAAGGCGGCGACTTCTCGGAAACCTTCGACAACGAACTGGAAGCGGCTGTAAAGCGGTTCCAGGCGACCAACGGGCTGACGCCGACGGGCATTGTCGATGAACGCACGACCGGTGCCCTCAATGTGACCGCCGAAGAGCGGCTGCGGCAGTTGAAAAACAGCTTGGGCCGCCTGCAGGACTACGTATCGGTCACAGCGAAGAACCGGTACGTCGTCGTCAACATTCCGGCTGCGCAAGTCGAGGCGGTCGAAGGCGACAAGGTCGTCTCGCGCCACACCGGCGTTGTCGGCAAGCCAGACCGGCCAAGCCCGATGCTGCGCACGCAAATCCAGGAAATGAATTTCAATCCCGTCTGGCGCCTGCCGCCGACGGTGGTTTCGGAAGATCTCATCCCCAAGGGCCGCGAAATGCAGGCCGCGGGTAAAAACGTTCTCATCAAATTCGGCATCGACGCCTACGACGGCAGTGGCAAGAAACTCGATCCCGAAGCGATCAATTGGGCGTCCGGCCGGCCATCCGGTTTGTCGTACCGGCAGAAGCCCGGCAAAGAAAACCCGCTCGGGTTTTTGAAGATCAACTTCCCCAACAACTATTCTGTTTACATGCACGATACGCCGTCGGAATCTATTTTCGGGCGCAACTTCCGGGCGGCGAGTTCGGGCTGCATCCGTGTCCACAATATCGAAAAGCTGGCCGCCTGGCTGCTGCGCTCCAACGACGGTTGGGACCAGGGCCGCATTGAGACCGTCAAAGAAAAGGGCGACCGGATCGACGTGAAATTGAAGAAATCGGTGCCGCTGTATTGGGTCTACATCACCGCGTGGGCCACAGAAGATGGCGTCATCCAGTTCCGTCGCGACATTTATGATCGCGACCGTGTCGGGCCCAACGCGTCGGCCTATTGAGCGGCGCGGCGACGAAACTCTAGTCACAACAACTGTCTATGGCGGCTGTGTGCGCTGCTGCCGTTGGGCTGGTGCGAATGCTGCACTGCACGGTAACTTGCCCCGCCGAGTCACGATTCTCCTCGCACCATGTCCCCGCCCGCGCTAAAAGAATTGTGGCCAATTGAATTGGACGCATGCCGTTTAATGTGTGCCTGCACCCAAACGAAGGGCGTTCAAGGTCCGCTCACATCCTGCTGCATGCCGGGACAACCGGTGAAATTTGCCGGCGGGTTATGGCGCCACACGCCCGTTACTGGGTCACCGGCCGCTGGTACTCCGCAAACAAGAAACTGAGCAACTCAGACAAATGGGAGAATCACATGTTGAACGGTTTTCTGACGAGCGCATTGGCGGCGTTCGCGCTCGCTGCAGTGGCTGCTACATCATCGCTCGCGGCTGAAGAGAAGTCCCTTTATGACCGGATCGGGGGATACAAGGGTGTCGCTGCCGCGGTCGACCATCTCGTCGACAACATCTACGTTAACAACGCGCTCAATCAGAACCCGACCCTCAAGGCGGTGCATGATCTCAATGAGCGGGCTGCATTCAAGCTCGTTCTGGCGGCGTGGGTTATGGAGAACACCGGCGGTCCGAAAGTTTACTTTGGCCGTCCCATGGATACGGGTCACGCGCACCTGAACATTTCGAACCGGGAGTTCGATATCATCCTGCACGAATGCAAAGCGACGTTTTATCAGCTCAACGTTGGTCAGAAAGAGATCGATGAGCTGATGGCCGGGCTCGAAGCGCAGCGGGAAAAGATCGTGACCGCCGAAGCCGCCAAGAAGTAACAAGATTGGTCAATTCGCAGCAGTGGGGCGGCCGTCTTCCGGGGTGGCCGCTCCAGTCGAGCCATCCCGCCAACTTTGGTGGGTCCCGCGGTCATTTGGGACAGCGGCGAAATATTCCGGGTTTGGAGAATTTTTTAAGCCTCATGTTGCGGATCAATCAATCCGGTAAGGCGCAGCGTTAAGTCGACATAACCGCGACACAAAGTCGATTGAACCCGGCGAGGCTTGGGGCGAGTGTGCGTCGAAACGGCTGGGTCATAAACAGGACTGAGCATACCGGGCCGGTGAACTGGGGAAGCGTCTATGAATTCCGCAAAGTATTTCGCCGATGCGCTGGCGGCCATCCGGGCTGAAGGCCGCTATCGGGTATTTGCCGACGTGAAACGGCATCGTGGCGCCTATCCGGCGGCGACCCGGTTTGCCCCGAACGGCGAGCGGCCCATCACCGTATGGTGTTCCAACGACTATCTCGGCATGGGCCAGCACCCTGCCGTACTCGCTGCGATGCATGAGGCCATCGATATGGTGGGTGCGGGCTCGGGCGGAACGCGCAATATCTCCGGCACGACGCACTATCACGTTCAGCTTGAAACTGAGATCGCGGACCTGCACGGCAAGGAGGCCGCGCTGCTGTTCACGTCGGCCTACGTCGCCAACGATGCCACGCTGTCGACCATCCAGAAACTGATTCCCGGCCTCGTGATTTTCTCCGACGAGAAGAACCACGCCTCGATGATTGAGGGCATCCGGCGCGGCGGCGGGCAGAAGCGTATTTTCCGCCATAACGATATCGAAGATTTGGAAGCCAAGTTGAAAGAGTTTCCGGCGAGCACGCCGAAACTCATCGTCTTCGAGAGCGTCTATTCGATGGACGGTCACATCGCTCCGATCGCTGCCATTTGCGATCTCGCAGGCAAGTATGGCGCCATGACCTATCTCGATGAAGTCCACGCCGTTGGCCTCTATGGCCCGCGCGGCGGCGGCATTGCCGAGCGCGACGGCGTGATGGACCGCGTCGATATTATCAACGGCACGCTTGCCAAGGGCTACGGCGTGATGGGCGGCTACATCGCCGCCTCGCGCGATGTCTGCGATGCGATCCGGTCCTATGCATCGGGCTTTATCTTTACAACGTCACTGGCGCCGGCCATTGCCGCAGGAGCCGTCGCGTCAATCCGCTACCTGAAGGTCAGCCAGATCGAACGCGCGCGCCACCAAGAACGGGCCCGCACATTGAAGGCCCGCCTGAAGGTGTCGAGGCTGCCAGTAATGGACAATCCGAGCCACATCGTCCCGATCCTGGTGGGTGAGCCTGTGCACTGCAAAGCGGTGACTGACGCCTTGCTCGACCGGCACGGGATCTACGCCCAGCCGATTAACTACCCGACCGTCCCTAAGGGTACGGAACGCATCCGGCTGACGCCCTCGCCGCAGCACTCTGACGCGCAAATGGACGTGCTGGTTAGCGCTCTGTCGGAGTTGTGGGCGGCGTGCCCCATTTCCCAGGGCAAAACGGTGCGGCTGGCGGCCGAGTAACGGCGGCTGTCTGGCCGCAGCGGCTGACGACGGTAGACGCGCGCTCAGTCTATGATACTAAAGTATTGGGGCGCATGCCGCTCTCGCGAGGGAAGCGAGGCCGATGCCCGTTCGCGCAGCCCCGGTAAAAGAGGATCGAACCTTGTCGCCCCCTAGAAAGACCGCCGCTCCGGCCAAGCCCTACGATCTTCTCCGCCTGGACAATCAATTGTGCTTCGCGCTGTACGCCGCCACCCGGGCCATCACGCGAACTTACCGCGAGCGGCTTGGACCGATGGGGATCACGTATCCCCAGTACCTGGTGCTGATCGTTCTGTGGGAGCAGGACGGCATCAAAGTCAGCGACATCGGCCACCGCTTGATGCTGGATTCGGGAACGCTGACGCCGATCTTGAAGCGCCTTGAAGCCATGCAAGTCGTCAACCGCGAGCGCAGCACCGAAGACGAACGCGAAGTACGGATTTGGTTGACCCCGAAGGGGCTCGATCTTCGGGATTTGGCGGTCGATGCCCGCAAGTTCGTCGCCTGCCGCCTCAATATGACCGAGCCCGAGATCATGGATCTGCGGGCCGACATTATCAGCCTCATTAGCCGTCTGGGAGAAGAGGCCGAGACGCAGGGTGCTGGCTAAGCCCATTCCCTGTTGAGCCTGACCCTGGCCGGCCTGAGTCGTCGATCCGCCTACGATCCTGTTGAAGGACTTTGGGGAGGGCCGGATCTGGAGCCATAATTCCTGCGTAGCATCGTCGCGTTGCCGGGGACGTTCTTGTGATGCGCCCTGCGGCCGTGGTACTCCTGCCCAGACTGTAGTTGCGTGCCGGTAGTGTAGGCTGGCCGCCCGCCCCAACCCCGATCTCCGACACATGCCGCCATCCAGCGAGGACCTGCCGATGTTGAAAATGAAGGGCAAAACCGGCCCAACAACCCGTTTCTTTACCGCACCGATCACCGAGACCGATCCAGACGTCGCCTCGGCGATCGCCAAGGAGTTCAACCGTCAGCAGGACGAGATTGAGCTGATCGCGTCTGAAAACATCGTCTCGCGCGCGGTTCTTGATGCGGCCGGCTCGGTCCTTACGAACAAGTACGCTGAAGGCTATCCCGGCAAGCGCTACTACGGCGGCTGCCAGTACGTCGACATCGTCGAAGAGCTCGCCATCGAGCGCGCAAAGAAGATGTTCAATTGCGGCTACGCCAACGTGCAGCCGAACTCGGGCTCGCAGGCCAATCAGGGCGTGTTCAACGCGTTGATCCAGCCAGGCGACACCATCATGGGTCTATCGCTCGCGCATGGCGGTCATTTGACCCACGGCGCGTCCGTCAACCAGTCGGGTAAGTGGTTCAAGGCCGTGCACTACATGGTGCAGCCGGACACCCACCTCGTGAATATGGAAGACGTGCGCAAGCTGGCGCACGAGCACAAGCCGAAGATCCTCATCGCTGGCGGCTCGGCCTATCCGCGTAAGATCGACTTTGCTGCGTTCCGCCAGATTGCCGATGAAATTGGCGCGTACTTCATGGTGGATATGGCCCACTTCGCCGGTCTTGTCGCCGCTGGCCTCTATCCCAGCCCGTTCCCGCATGCGCACGTTGCGACTTCGACGACGCACAAGACACTTCGCGGTCCGCGCGGCGGCATCATCCTGACCAACGAAGAAGACCTCGCCAAGAAGTTCAATTCGGCGATTTTCCCCGGCATCCAGGGCGGTCCGCTGATGCACGTCATCGCTGGCAAGGCCGTGGCTTTTGGCGAGTGTCTACAGCCGGAGTTCAAGACCTACATCCAGAACGTGATCGACAATGCCAAGGCGATGGGCGACGAGCTTGTCAAAGCGGGCTTCGCGCTCGTCTCAGGTGGCACCGACACGCACTTGATCCTCGTCGATCTTCGGCCGAAGAACTTGACCGGAAACATCTCGGAGAAGTCCCTGGGCCGGGCCCATATCACTTGCAATAAAAATGGCATCCCATTTGATCCAGCCAAGCCCATGGTCACGTCGGGCATCCGGCTCGGCTCGCCAGCCGGCACGACGCGCGGCTTCGGCGTTGCCGAATTCCGCGATATCGGCCGCATGATCTCGGAGGTGCTCGACGGTCTCGCTAAGAACGGTGAAGATGGCAACGGCGCCGTCGAAGCCAAGATCAAGACCGAAGCGACGGCACTCTGCCACCGCTTCCCGATTTACTCGTAATCGCATAGGGGTCAGACCCTGTGGGTCTGACCCCGCTTCTGTACCACGGTGTCAGGGACCTTCAAATGGTGTCTGACGCCGTTTCTATTTGGAGCTGCCGATGCGCTGCCCCTATTGCAGTTCCGAGAATACGCAGGTCAAGGACAGCCGTCCGACGGATGAGAACGCGTCGATCCGGCGGCGGCGGATTTGTCCGGATTGCGGTGGCCGGTTCACGACGTTTGAACGCGTGCAATTGCGCGAACTTGTGGTCGTCAAGCGCTCGGGGCGTAAAGTCAATTTCGATCGCGACAAGCTGATGAAGTCGGTCGAGATTGCGCTGAGGAAGCGCCCGATCGATGAAGATCGCGTCGAGCGCATGGTGTCGGGCATCGTGCGGCAGCTGGAGAGTTCGGGCGAAACCGAGATCCCGTCGTCGGCGATCGGCGAGTGCGTGATGGAAGCGTTGCGCGGGCTCGATCCCGTCGCATACGTGCGCTTTGCCTCTGTTTACCGCGATTTCCGGGAAGCGGCAGACTTCCAGGAAGTTCTGGGCGAGATTGCCCGCGATGACATGGCCGCCGATGTGGCGGCCAGCAAGAAGCACTAGATCGGGGCACCGCTGGGGATCCTGATCCCCCTCCCCGCAACGGGGAGGGGGACGCCATCGACTGCGCGAAATGGACCACGCCCAACTATGAGCAGTTTCGACCAGCGCATGATGGCGGGGGCGTTGCGCATGGCCAAGCGCGGGCTGGGCACAACCGCGCCCAATCCCTCCGTGGGAGCCGTGATTGCTGATGAGGCAACGGGCGAGCTGATTGCGCGCGGGTGGACGAAGCCTGGCGGGCGGCCGCATGCGGAGACGGAAGCGTTGCAGCGCGCCGGAAACGAGGCTCGCGGTAAGACTATGTATGTCACGCTGGAGCCGTGCGCCCATCACGGCAACACACCGCCGTGCGCGGATGCGATCATTGCCGCGGGACTGAAGCGCGTTGTGATTGGCATCGGCGATCCCGATCCGCGGACGGCGGGGCAGGGCATCGCGCGATTGCGGGCGGCCGGCATCGAGGTGACCGAAGGCGTGAGCGCGGATGAGGCGTGCTGGGTGACGCTGGGGCATATCTTGCGCGTCACCGAGAACCGGCCGTTTGTGCAGGTCAAGATAGCGCTCGATGCCAAGGGGGAGATTGCGCGCGGTACGGGCGGCAGGCCGGTGCGGGTGACATCGCCGGAAGCGCGTGCGGCCGGGCATCTTCTGCGAGCGGAGGCTGATGCGATTCTGGTTGGCGCAGGCACGGTGCGCGATGACGATCCGGAATTAACGTGCCGGATGCCTGGGCTCTCGCATCGCTCGCCGCGCCCAGTTGTGCTCGCAGGCCATGCGGCGTTGCCTCGCGACAGCAAGCTGCTGTCGTCAACTTCGGCATCGCGGGCCACAGTTTTTGAAGCCGATTGTTCTGTCGCGCACATTCTGTTGTCGCTTTCAGCCGACGGCATCACGCGGATTCTCGTTGAAGGAGGGCCGACAGTTTGGCGCGCCTTCGCTGATGCCGGGCTTGTCGATGAGGTCGTGTTGTTTCGGGCCGGCGGCAGGCAGACGACGAGTTTAGATGAAGCCTGCGCCTCGATTGAGCAATACTTGGGTAAACTCCCGCTTGAGCACCATGAACATCGAAAAACCGGACCCGATACCATGTGGCGCTTTCGCCGGTCACGGGATAGTACACCAACGCGACCTTAACCCCTCACCCAGTTCGCCGAGGACGAGTTAGCAAGATCGCTAACTCGTGGCGAACGTACCCTCGCCCTGAAGGAGAGGGACACGACTATTGATGTTTCTCCGTTCTATTCCCTCTCCCATCGGGAGAGGGCTAGGGTGAGGAGTTACAGACGGCGCGAAAGTCAAAGGTCTGCAAAGAAACACATGTTCACAGGCATCATCACAGACACCGGCGAGGTGATCGGGCGCGAGGGCGGCCGGTTCGCGATCCGCTGCGGCTACGATCCCGATAGCATCGGCATCGGCGCGTCGATTGCGTGTGATGGCTGCTGCCTCACAGTCACCACCATACGGCCAGATGGCCGCGGCAGTGCGTTCACGGTCGATGTCTCGAATGAATCGTTGTCGCGCACAACGCTCGGATCCTGGGGGCCAGGCCGCGCTATCAACCTGGAGCGCGCGCTTCGTGCAGGCGACGAACTGGGCGGACACATCGTCTCGGGGCACGTCGATGGGCAGGCGCATATCGTGCACATCGCGCCTGACGGCGACAGTGTCCGGTTCTATCTCGACGCCCAGCCGGACCTCGCCCGGTTCATTGCGCCCAAGGGCTCCATTGCGCTGGATGGAACGTCCTTAACCGTCAACGAGGTGAATGCGAACCGCTTCGGCATCAATCTCATTCCGCACACCTTGACCGCGACGACGTGGGGGCGCAAGAAGCCGGGAGACACCTTGAACCTCGAAGTTGATATGTTCGCGCGCTATGTCGCGCGGCTGATGGAGTTCCGACCCTGATGAAGGGCACGATGACGATACAGGCTGTGAAAGCCGCGTCTGCCTTGTCGCCGATCGAAGAGATCGTCGAGGAGATGCAGAACGGGCGCATGGTTGTGCTCGTCGATGCCGAGGACCGCGAGAACGAGGGCGACCTTGTCATCCCCGCGCAGATGGCGACGCCGGACGCCATCAACTTCATGGCCAAGTACGGCCGCGGCCTCATTTGCCTGACGCTCACGCAATCGCGCGCGCAGGACCTTCGGCTTGAGGCCATGGTGCGCGCCAACGCCTCCCGCAATCGCACGGCGTTTACACAATCGATTGAAGCGCGCGAGGGGATTTCAACCGGCATCTCGGCGTTTGACCGGTCGCGCACCATTTCAACGGCCATTGACCCAGGCAAGGGGGCCAACGACATCGTGTCTCCGGGGCATGTGTTCCCGCTGGTCGCGCGCGAAGGTGGTGTGCTGGTGCGTGCCGGGCACACGGAGGCTTCGGTCGATCTGGCGCGGCTCGCAGGACTGCTGCCTGCCGCCGTGATCTGCGAGATTATGAACGACGACGGGACGATGGCGCGGATGCCGGATCTGGTGCCGTTTGCCAAGACACACGGCCTCAAGATCGGCGCGATCGAGGACTTGATCGCCTACCGGTTGAAGAATGATCGCATCGTCAAGCCGGTCGCACGAACACGCATTGAAACCAGCACGGCAGGGACTTTTGACCTGCACGTATACGAGACCACTGTTGAACCGGCCGAGCATTTGGCGCTGGTCAAGGGCAACGTGCAGAAGGGCGGACCTGTTCTGGTGCGCGTGCATGCCGTCAACGTGTTGCAGGATCTGATCGGCGTGGGTGGGCTCAGCGAGCCGGGCTCGGCCGTTGCGCAGTCGATGCGTGCCATCGAGAAAGAGGGCCGCGGTGTCGTGGTTCTCATTCGCGATTTGCGCGCCAAGTCGATGTCGGACTGGGTATTGCGGCAAACCGAACCACACGGCAAGGACGATGCGGCGAAGGAACGCCGGCAGGTCGAGATCGGGATCGGCTCGCAAATTTTGCGCGATCTTGGGATCAGCGACATGACGCTGCTGACCAATTCGCCGGCGCACGTTTACGTCGGGCTTGAAGCTTTCGGGCTGCGCATCACCGGCACGCGGGCAATCGAGTAAGCGCGATGGTCCACGAGATATCAAAACGCGGTGGCGGGGATTTGGCGTTGCAGACGGGCCCCGGTGTCCGCGTGCTGATTCTTGAGGCGCCCTACTACCAGGATGTCACTGACGAATTGATCAAGGGTGCAACGGCGGTTCTCGACGGGGCCAAAGTAGGCTATGACCGTTTCGCTGTGCCTGGCGCATTGGAACTTCCCCAAGCCCTGGCCGCGGTCATCGCACAGGGGCTGTTTTCGCCCGCCCACGGCACACCGGGGTACTCTGGCGTCTTGGCGATCGGATGCGTGATCCGGGGCGAGACATCGCACTACGGCATTGTTTGCAATGCAACGAACCACTGGCTGATGGACCTCGCAATTTCACATAAGATTCCACTGGGAAATGCAGTGCTGACTGTTGATACCAAGGACCAAGCGATGGCGCGGGCTACTGGAGGTGCGGACGGCAAAGGCGGAGACGCCGCGCGCGCATGTCTCCGGCTCGTTTGGCTGGCGGCCAACGTCGGAAAGTACGGCGCATGAAAGCGCAAAAACAAAAAAAACCGCCGTCCGACGGTCCGATGCCGCGCAGTCAAGCGCGCATGGGCGCTGTGCAGGCGCTCTATCAGATGGATCTGGCGGGCACTGACGTCAGCGATGTGATTGGCCAGTTTGAATCCCTGCGCTTTGGTCCGCGCAAGCCAGCGCAATCGGAGGGCGAAGAACCGAGTGCGGATCTTGAGAACGCCGATGCGACGTTCTTCTCAGAAATCCTGCATGGTGTCGTCCGCCGTCAACGGGACATCGACCCGATGGTCGATGAACAATTGGCGACCGGTTGGCGATTGGTGCGAGTTGATTCGATCCTGCGTGCCATTCTGAGAGCCGGCGTGTTTGAGCTGATGGAACGGCCCGACGTGCCTGCGCGCGTCGCCATCAACGAGTACATCAACGTCGCACACGCGTTCTTCGATGAAGACGAGCCACGTGTCGTCAACGGCGTTCTCGACAAGCTTGGCCGCCGCTTGCGGCCCGCCGAATTCGAAGGCAAGCGGACGCCCACATAGACTCGAATCTGGGATGAGCGGCATGTCGGCAGATCTTCCTCGCCGGATTTTGAGCGAAGCTGACTTGATTGCGACGTATCTCGCTCCGCTTGCCAAGTCGTTTCCCGGCGCGTGGGGACTTCGCGACGATGCGGCGCTCATCACGCCGCCATCCGGGTGTGATTTGGTCGTCACAACGGATGCCGTGGCAGCTGGTGTTCACTTTTTTCCCGACGATGCCGCCGCAGACATTGGGTGGAAAGCGTTGGCCGTGAATGTCTCAGATCTCGCCGCAAAGGCGGCTGAGCCGTTGGCCTACCAAATGGCATTGTCGTTCCCTGATGCGCCGGAGCGGCTTTGGATGGCACAGTTTGCCGAGGGACTTGCGGAAGCTCAGGCCACATTCGGTACTGTTCTATCGGGCGGGGACTGCGATCGCCGGCCGGGACCGCTGTCGGTCACCATCACCGCCTTTGGCAGCGTGCCCAAGGGCCGTGCTGTGCAACGGACCACCGCGCGCGCGGGGGATCACTTGTTTGTTTCCGGTACGCTGGGGGATGCAGCACTGGGGCTGAAACTGCGGCGTGATCCTGCGCTTGTGCAGACCTGGAGCTTGTCGAGCCATGCGAGCGATCATCTGGTGCAACGCTACCTGCGGCCGGCCCCGCGGTTGCACCTTCGCAAGGCGCTTCGCGTGCATGCTGCCGCGGCGATGGATCTGTCCGATGGGTTGGCGAAGGACTTATCGCGCATGTGCATCTCATGCGGAGCAGGCGCCCACATCCGCATGCGGGATGTTCCGCTGTCGGACCCGGCGGCGCAGGTTCTATCCAAAGATGCCAATCAGCTGCAATCGATTCTGTCAGGTGGCGACGACTATGAACTCCTCGTCGCGGTGCGTCCCGGCGACTGCGGGGCTTTCAAAGATGCAGCGCAATTATCAGGCATTTTGGTCACGGAAATCGGGGTTGTGACCGGTGAAAGCGGCGTTGTGCTTGAAAATCGCGACGGCAAGGTTGTGCAACTCGGCAACCAAGGCTGGGAGCATTTTTGATGCACTGCGCCCGCATGGCCACACCCAATTGAAGACGCGTCGTCGCACCAGGTATTACATGCATGCGATCCAGTGCTTTGTGAGCGGGAGAGACGTCGCGCGCTCTTGGAAAAGTGTCTTGCTTTGGCCATATGCGTGAAAGACAAGTGCCGTGACGGTAGCGCCAGCAATCGCTGCCTCGTGATTGACAAGGTGAGCCCATCACGAACGAGTTCCCAATCGGAGACGCTATGCCCGGAAGCGGTCGCAGGACCACGCGCGCGGGGGCTGTGTCCGCTGCAGCGCGCGGAACGCTGTTGCGCTTTTCCGCACTCGTTGCTGTGTCTGCCGTCGTGTTGTCGGCGATGGCTGTAGCGGCGCGTGCGCAAGCCAACGAAGCCAACTGGTGGGACGGCATCCCAGGATTTGGTGTGCCGAGCTATTCCAACAAGCCCAAGACGGAAAAGACGCCAGCCAAGACCGACGTGCTCAACGATTTGCGCCCCGATAACATTCCGTGGCGCAGCGACGAAATGCTAACGCAAATCGAAGCTGCCGTAGAAAAGTACCGTCAGATTGTCGCCAAGGGTGGGTGGCCGGTGATCCCGGGTAATCGCATGATGCGGCCGGGCGACGACGATGAGCGCGTGCCGGCCTTGCGCAAGCGGTTGCGGGTGACCGGCGAGCTTCGGTCGAGTGGCGGGTTCGACGATTTCAATTTCGACAGCGTGCTGGAAGAGGCCGTGAAGCGGTTCCAGGACCGGCACGGGTTGCGGACCAGCGGCCGTGTCGACCAGATGACGCTGGCGGCGATGAACATCACGGCCCAGGAGCGCTTGGATCAGCTGCAGGTCAACCGCGACCGGATTGCGGAGCTTCTACGCACGCCGCTGGAAGAGCGGTACGTGCTGGTCAATGCCGCAGCGTTTCAGCTGGAAGCCGTTGACCGGTTCCAGGTTGAGCAGCGCCACCGCGTCATCGTCGGCCGCACGGGGCGCGAAACGCCTGTGCTGCGGGCCATGATCAAGGCGATCAATTTTTTTCCGAATTGGAAAGTGCCCGATAGCGTTGCCCAGCTCGATGTGTTCCCGCGGCTCGTGAAAGAACCCGAATACCTCGACAAGGAAAAGATCCGCGTATTGGCCGGGGACTTCAATGGTCCTGAGATCAACGCGACGGCGATTGACTGGTCGACCGCCGATTCCAAGTCGGTCAAGCTGCGGCAGGACCCTGGACCACAAAACGCGCTCGGTCTTGTGCGCATCGACATGCAGAACCCGGAAGGGGTTTACATGCACGACACTCCCTTGAAGCCGCTGTTTGAACAGCGTGCCCGCGCGTTCAGCGCTGGCTGCGTGCGTGTGCAGGATGTGTTCAAGCTGGTTGAATGGATTGCCCGGTTCGAGCCCGGTTGGGAGAACCCTGGCCAAGTCGAAGCCGCTTTACAGGCCGGACAAGCGCTTGACGTGGCGTTGACGCGGCCGGTGCCAGTGTATTTCACCTACGTCACGGCCTGGGCGGAAGCCAATGGCCGCGTCGAATTCCGCACCGACATCTACAACCGCGATGGTAAGCAGTTTGGTCCGGAGGTGTTCGATCCCGATGCGCCGCCACCGCCGGCCCAGGGCTTGGCGCCATAGCTGAGCAGTCGCACCCTATTGAAGGGCCCTTCAATACTCATTCGAATTCTGATGATTTGGAAAGTTGGCTCCGCGGGCTGGGCTCGAACCAGCGACCGTCCGATTAACAGTCGGATGCTCTACCACTGAGCTACCGCGGAACAATGTGTCGTGTGACTGACGACGCGGCACATAGCAGGTGCTCGCGGTTAGAACCAGTCCTTTAGCGCAAGTCTGGACCCGATACCAGCCGCGCCGAGCGCCTTTTGGTCGCGCCGGATGAGCGAATGTGCTCAGTGCCAGATCGAGAAGTTTGGAGGCCACGCCCGGAATTGAACCGGGGTACGCGGATTTGCAGTCCGCTACGTAACCACTCCGCCACGTGGCCCCATCGTTCGTCGTCTCTGTCTGGGCCCTGGGGCTAGGACAAAGGGCGGCGGCAGGAGATTACCTGCCAACCATTAAGAACGGCCATGTAGCACAACTGGCGATGGCGGCACAAGCGACCGCGCTCTTGCGGCTTAGGCTCGTCCTTTGGTCAAATTGCGGTCTGGCCGCGAGCATGGCTCGTGACTAAGGTGCGCCGTCAAAGATTGCGGTCGTGACCCTCGGCGTGAGACGCGGGGGGTGCTCGAACTGCCCTTGGAGATCGATATGGCGGACACGGCCCTTCAACGCAAAAACATGGTCGAATCACAAGTGCGCCCGAGTGACGTTACCGATCGCCGGATTGCACGCGCGATGTTGGAGCTGCCACGCGAGGAGTTTGTGCCCAAAGCGGTGCGGTCTTTGGCGTATATGGACAGTCAAATTCCGCTCCAGCCGGAGGCGGTACGGGGAAGCCGGGCGCTGACGGACGCGCGGACGCTGGCCAAACTCATTCAACTGTGTGACGTGCAGTCAAATGACATGGTCCTCATTGTGGGTGCCGCAACGGGATACTCGGCCGCTGTGATGTCGCGACTTGCGCAAACGGTGGTAGCGCTCGAATCCGATGAGCACCTGGCGCAGGAGGCGGCCCGCGTATTGCAGGCCCTCTCGCTCGACAACGTCGTCGTCGTGCACGGGCAACTTTCAGCGGGCTACGCGAGTGAGGGCCCCTACGACGCTATCCTGATTGATGGCTCCGTAGATGTGGTGCCGGATAGCATTCTCGGCCAACTCAAGGACAGCGGACGGTTGGCTGCAGTGGTGGGTGAAAATCGCAACAGCCGGGCGGTCGTCTGGCGGCGGACGGGTACGACGACGGCGCAGACCTATGTGTTCGATGCCAGCGCACCCCAATTGCCGGGCTTTGAGCGGGCGTCCAGCTTCGTCTTCTAAGCCGCCCTTAGCCCGGGCCCGGGAGCCGGCAGTGACCGGTTAACCGGCATTTACAGTTCATTCAGCGAATCAGCCGCCTATCGGACTTGGGGGAGTGCGTCCCCGCGGTCGTAGAGGGGCTGGGTATGCCGGTCGGTAGAGCGTCGGACAGGGTCCGTGCGAATGTGCGCCAGCGCTGGCTTGCCAGCGTGAGCGCATGCGCGCTTGCGGCCGCCGTTCTGACCGTGCCCGGAGCCGTGCACGCCGAGACGCTTATTGAAGCCCTATCCGCGGCTTACCGGGATAATCCCCGGCTCGACGCCGAGCGTGCCCGGCTGCGATCGACGGACGAAGACGTGGCCCGCGCTCAGTCCGGCTACCGGCCCCAGATTGGTGCGTCGGCCGACATCAGCCAAGAACACAACTCATCCAAACCGGCGTCGGCATCGAACGGAATACTCGACCCGTGGGGCTACCAGATCAACCTCTCGCAGCCGATCTTCAACGGCTTCCAAACCACCAACTCCGTCAGTGAGGCGGAGGCGTCGGTGCGGGCTGGCCGCGAGAATTTGCGCTCGGTTGAATCCGAGACGTTGCTCGACACTGTTCGCGCCTATGTCGATGTGGTGCGCGACCAGGCCATTGTCCGCATCCGCGATGCCAACGTCTCTGTGTTGAGCCGCGAGCTTGAAGCCGCCGAAATGCGGCGCGCGGCGCGTGAAGTGACCCGGACGGACGTGGCCCAAGCACAGGCCCGCCGCGCGCGCGCCATTTCAGACTCCGACCTGGCAAAGTCCAATCTCAAGATTGCCCGCGCGCGTTATCAGCAAGTCGTCGGTCATCAGCCAGAGCGCGTGACGGCTCCGCCGCTCAAACTGAAAGCCTTGCCGCGGTCGCTGGCCGAGGCTCTTGAGATTGCAGAACGCGAAAGCCCGAATGTCATCTCCGCGCTCTATCGCGAGGAAGCTGCGCGCTACAACGTCGACAAGATTTGGGGCGAACTCCTGCCGCAGGTCAGCTTGGAGGCGAACTACACGCATCGCAACAACTCCTCGAATTTTACTGACGAGCAGGAGCAGGCGAGCATTACCGGACGTGTGACCATGCCACTTTATGAGGGCGGGGAAACGAGGGCACGCGTGCGCCAAGCCAAGCATCAGCACGTCGGCCGGCTGCAAGAAATCGAGCAAGCGCGATCAGAGACCGAAGCCCAAGTGACGGCTGCGTGGTCCCGCCTGATGGCGGCCCGCTCACAAATGCAGTCAGATGACATTCAGGTCGAAGCCAGCCGTACGGCGCTGGAAGGCCCGCGCGAAGAAGAAAAGGTCGGACAACGCAATCTCCTCGACGTTCTCAATGCGGAACAGGAATTTTTGGAAGCGCAGGTCCAGTTGGTTTCCACCAAACGCGATCTGGTCGTGGCCGGGTATTCGGTGCTGGCAGCCATCGGCCGGCTGACGGGCGAGCATATCGATGTCGGAGGCGTGCTGTACGACCCCGAGCAGCATTACAATGATGCTCGCAATGAGTGGATAAGCACTAACATCACCTATCGCGAAGTGGGGCTGCCGCGGCAGGCCGTTGTCGAAGGCATTCCAGAGGCCAAAGTGTCGATCGGCGCGCCGCAGATTGAAGTCGTCTCGGAGGAGCCGCCTCCGCGTCGTCCCGTGCAGCGTGGTCTGCCACGGCTGCGGCCAGCGCAAGACTAAGTTACGGGATTCAAACGCGTTACCCGCGCAACGCGAGAGCCCGGATTACCTGAAATGCGATCACCGCCGTAACGAGCGCTGTGTGAAAGATGTCACGGTCCGGCCGCACATCACATTGGCGATCTCCCCAATACTTCAAAGAATCCTAATGTTGTCCTACAGATAGCGTCTTGCTGGTGCTGTTGATGACCTGTTGGCAACAGGTCGTGCAGTTGAGAATCGGGTTACGGGTATCTCGGGGCAAGGTCCGCCTTTGTTGGCGGCGCTCGTCCGGCATCGTCCGGCGAGAGGGGTTTGTACGAGGGGGTCGGTTTTGACGGCTCAAGTCCGGAATCACGCGATGACGACACTGTCGAAGCGATCGCATTTGGCAGTCGTGGGACTGGCATTGTGCGCCATTCTAGTGGCGGCTGTGCCAGGCCAAGCCGAGACGCTCGACGAGACGCTGGCTGCAACTTACCAGTATAGTCCACGCATTGATGCTGAACGTGCGCGCCTGCGGGCGACGGATGAAGAGGTCGCGCGTGCCATGTCGGGTTACCGTCCGGTGATCACGGGTAACGCTGACATCAGCTCCCAATACACCAACACCCGGCCTGACACATTTGGCGAAGGTTCACTCAAGCCGCGCGGCTACGGGATCGACCTGACACAGCCGATCTTCCGCGGTTTTCAGACGACCAACGCTGTGAACCAATCTGAGGCTGATGTGAGGACGGGGCGCGAAACACTGCGCAACGTCGAACAGTCCGTCCTCCTGGAGGCGGTGACGTCGTTTATGGATACGGTGCGCGATCAGGCGATCGTGCGGCTGCGCGAGAACAACGTCAAAGTTCTCGGTGAGGAATTGCAGGCCACGCAAGATCGGTTTTCGGTCGGCGAAGTGACGAAGACGGACGTCGCTCAATCGCAGGCGCGCCGCGCAGGCGCGGTTTCGGAGCTTGATCTGGCGCGCGCAAACCTCAAGACGAGCCGCGGCAACTATGAGCGGACGGTTGGCCGCCCGCCATCAAATCTCATTGAACCCACGCTCAAAGAGAGCGCATTGCCCAAGTCGATCGACGAGGCAACAAGTATCGGCACGCAAGAAAATCCGATTGTCGTCGCGGCTCTCTATCAGGAGCAGTCGGCGCGATTTGCCGTTGATCGCATTCGCGGCGAGCTGTTGCCGCAAATTCAGCTTGAGGCCAGTTATCAAGATCGCTTCGACAACTCCCGGCAGATTGAAGAAACGGAAGTCGGCTCCGTCACAGGGCGCATGACTGTACCCATTTATGAAGGCGGTGAGGTCTACGCCCGTGTGCGCCAAGCCAAGCACATTCATGTCAGCCGGATCCAGGAAATCGAGCAGCAGCGCGTCGAAGTGAAGGCGCAGGTTGTCGCGGCTTGGTCGCAGTTGCTCGCGGCACGCGCGCAACTTGAAAGTGCACAGGCTCAGGTCACGGCCAACCAGACCGCCCTGTCGGGCGTGCGCGAAGAAGAGCGCGTCGGTCAGCGCACGCTCATCGACGTTCTCAATGCGCAGCAGGAGTTTCTGGACTCGCAAGTGCAGCTGGTGACGACGCGGCGCAATTTGATTGTTGCGGCTTATACCCTGCAGTCGGCCATTGGCCGTTTAGACGCCCAGAGCCTTGGCGTTGCCAGCTTGGTCTATGACCCTGAACAGCATTATTTCGAAGTGCGCCGGAAGTGGTGGGGTTTGAGCATTACTTACGACGACGGCCGCCGCGAGTATCAGGACCTGTGGCCGGCCCGCGAACACCACGAACCGGCGAAGTGATCCTGGGAATAATCACGGTTCTGACGCAATGTCTCGCCACCGCAATTCGCTCTGTCGAAAACGCTGGCACCGGGAATTCACAATGATGCCGCCCCAGAATTATTCCAACGCATGAAACACTTGGCGTTTCGGTCAAGATGGTAAGGCCAGCGCGGCGCGTTCCGCGCGCCTGTCGTTGCCGATCAAATTTGCTTCGCTTTGCCACACATCCGCCGCGTGCTGCCCCTAGCGTCTTTCACGGAACGCCGGGGCCCCCTGATCACGATGCGCTGACATCGCTCGCGACGGGGTGCAGCGTTTTCCAAGACGAACCAGTGCGGATTGTCCCATTTGGGGGCACGTGCTTCCGGTTTACGCCGGAGGAGCAGTGTCGTATTTAATGTGTATCCCGCGTGGTGGGGTGCGTTTAGTTGCGTGCAGAGTAGAGGTGGCGTCATGGATCTGATGGAGAAGAACGGTCAGCCCAGTATGGAAGAAATACTGGCGTCGATCCGCAGGATCATCGCGGAGGAACCGCAGGGATCCAATCCTGTCATTGATCTCAATGCGAGATCGGCGGTATCGCGCACGGATCTTGCTCTTGACGAAGGGTCCGACTTCGAATTGCCGTCGATGTTCCGTCCGTCAACGCAGCCCGTCGCGGAAAAGCACACGCCCCTGTTCGGCCGGCTTACGGATGCCATCCGGGGCGCCTCAGCCACCGCTTCGAGTGATGGGAGAGCGAGCCGCTATCAAGATGCGGCACCTCCGGCCCCAGACGCCGCCTTTACCAATGGCCACCCAGTGGATGAGCCACCGCGCACGCATCCTTCGCTCAGTTCATTGAAGTTGTCGCGTATCGAACCGATTGCACCAGACCGGGACGTGGCCGCGCCTCCGGTCAGGACCTATCAGGCATCTAGCCAACCCACAGGTCAGATGTCTGGAATGAACGGCAGCGCTGCACATTCTCATCATGAAGAGACAGCAACCGGGCATACGGTCTTGGACCCGGTAAATTCCTCATCCGACACGCAGCCGCCTCGCAAGATGGCCGCGTTTATGGATACCCGCTTCTCCATGATGACGCCGGTTACGTCCGATGTTGCGGTGACGCCACAAGAACTGACGCACAACGTCGCCGTCTTGCGGCCGGCAGACCTCGGTGCCATCGTTCCTGGGCAGTTTGAGCCTTTGCATGCGGCGCAGTTCCACCACGGCGCGCCATCCGCACCTGAGCCTTTCGCGCACCCCTACCCCACTCCGGAGATGCCCTTTATTCCAGTTGTCGAGTATGCGCCGGTTCAGGCAGTGCAGGAAACGCTGCCGCCGGTCTACCCCAACATCACCGATATGCCGTTCACGAATGCCGCGCCGCCCGCGGTTCCGGCTGCCAAGTCTGAAAGTTTTGCGACCGGCACGATCGATGACACGACAGCGGATCTGCTGCGGCCCATGTTGCGCCAGTGGCTGGCGGACAACATGCCGAGGATGGTGGAGAAGGCGCTACACATCGAAGTCGCCGAAAGCGTGTAAACGGGTAAGAAACTCAACGGCCACTAAAACTGCCGATATGATGCCGGTTTCAGCCAAATTCTGCTGTTAGACTATCGCAAGCTCGTGTGTCCGGCCAGAAACACTTAGCGTGACGCCCGGCATTGAATGCCGTCGGCGTGCGCGCTACGAAGCAACCAGCTAAGGTTGGTCCGGACTGGAAGCGATGGCCGGACGACTGTGCGAGACGACGCGTGGTAATGACTGGATGACATGACGGGACGTAGGACGAACAGATGAACAGAACGGACACCGCGGCCGAGCCGACCATGGAAGAAATCCTGGCCTCGATCCGAAAGATTATTGCCGATGAGCCTGGCCAAACCCGCAAGTCGCCCGATCCGCTCGCTGTTAATCCGCTGATCAAGCCGGCCGCGTCAGCGTCGAGTATTCAGGTGCCGTCCAGTCGCGATGCTGTATTTGGCGACGCTGTCACCCCAGCAGCACCCGACCCAGTCTTTCGCAGCGAAGCGGCGAAGTCCGCGCCGATCGCAATCAAAGATGATTTGGCTGATTTGCTCGACGCGCCCACGGTTGCGGCGGCACCTGCCGCCGACCATTGGGCATCCTTAAAGTCTCTCCGCAGTGCGCCCGCGCCTGAGGCGCCCGCACCCGTGTCCGAACAGTCGGCACCGCCAGCCGCTGTCAAATCGGAACCCCCGGCTCCTGTCGCTGCAGCCTCAACGGGACCTCTCGCGCGCAAAAGCGGGTTTTGGCCGCCGTCGCCCACTGTGGCCGCGCCTGCGACTCACTCGTCAATCCCGGCAGCAACTTTTGCAACTCTGGCGGTATCGGCACCGGCCTCAGAGTCTGCGCCCGTGGTGACACCCACACCTGCCATTTCAGTTGCCTTGTCGGTTCCTTTGCCATCTTCAAAGCCGATGAGTTTTTCAGCGCCTGCTGTCGAAGCTGTTGTGGCGCCGGCGGCCGCCGCTGTCTCAGCCAAGACGAGCGTCACACTCTCCGGTACGCCCGCATCCGATGCGGCCGCCGCGCTAGATGCGCTTGCACTCGGCCTCGCGGCATTCGGTTCGGAGCAGAAAAAGCCGGCGACAGCGAAAGCGGCCACACCGCCTGCACCGGTACCGGCCGCCGTTGCCGCAATCGAGACCAAAGCCCCGGTGATCACTGTCGCGCCTGCTCCCGCGTCAAGTGCTGCCCCGGCTGTGCGGTCGCTGGAAGACGTCATCAGCGACATGATGCGGCCGATGCTGCAGCAGTGGTTGACCGACAATATGCCCCGGATCGTCGAGAAAGCGTTGCGCGTCGAGGCGGCAAAGTCCGTGAAAACCAATGGAAATGGCTCCGGAGCTTGACCGGGCGAAGCCAAGCCGTCCGCAGCCGTTGACAGGCCGGGAACCGGGGTCGTACCACCGGTGACCCGTTCATTGCAGAAGCACCCTCGCACCCATGCTCGAGAAGACCTACCAGCCGGCGACAATCGAGCCGCGCATCCGCGATGATTGGGAAAAGGCCGAGGCCTTCAAGGCTGGCAAACCCGAACGCGCAAAAGCCACCCCCTACGCGATTGTCATTCCGCCGCCGAACGTGACCGGCTCGCTCCACATGGGGCATGCGCTCAATAACACGCTGCAAGATGTGCTGTGCCGGTTCGAACGCATGCGGGGCAAAGATGTTTTGTGGCAACCGGGGACGGACCACGCTGGCATCGCCACGCAGATGGTGGTCGAGCGCCAGATGATGGAACGGCAGGAGCCGAACCGGCGCGACATTGGCCGCGAGAAGTTCGTCGAAAAGGTGTGGGGCTGGAAGGAAGAGAGCGGCGGCACGATTGTTAATCAGCTGAAGCGGCTCGGCGCCTCATGCGACTGGTCGCGCGAGCGGTTCACGATGGACGAGGGGCTGTCGAAGGCCGTCGTCAAGGTGTTCGTTGAGCTGCACCGCGCCGGGCTGATCTACAAGGATAAGCGGCTGGTCAATTGGGACCCGAAGTTCCAGACGGCGATTTCTGATTTGGAAGTCGTGCAGGTCGAGAAGCGCGGGAGTTTTACCTGGATTTGCGGCGATCCAGAAAAGCCGTTTGAGGCGGATGCGCTGGGTAAGGTGCTGGCCAAAGATCCCAGTGGCCACATGTATCATTTCCGCTATCCGCTGACGAAGGCGGTCGCTGGGTATGACAAGGATTACATCGTTGTCGCGACGACGCGGCCCGAGACGATGCTGGGTGATACGGGCGTTGCGGTGCATCCCGAAGATGCGCGCTATGCAGCGCTGGTTGCGGCCAAAGCGACGGTGACACTGCCGTTGGCCGGTCGCGTCATCCCGATTGTGGCCGATGAGTATTCTGACCCTGAGAAGGGGACGGGTGCGGTGAAGATTACGCCGGCGCACGACTTCAACGACTTTGAGGTGGGGAAGCGGCAGGGCTTAGACAAAATCAATGTGCTGACGGCGTTCGGCAAGATGACGGATGACGTGCCCGAGGCCTATCGCGGGCTGGATCGATTTGAGGCAAGACGGCGCGTCGTCGCGGATCTCAACGCGCTCGGTCTGCTTGAGAAGATTGAACCAACGTCGCATACGGTGCCGCACGGGGATCGTTCCAATGTGGTCATAGAGCCGTGGCTGACGGACCAGTGGTACTGCGATGCAGCAACGTTGGCGAAGCCCGCCATCGCGGCGATCGAGAGCGGCAAGACGCAGTTCGTGCCGAAGAACTGGGAGAAGACGTACTTTGAGTGGATGAACAACATCCAGCCGTGGTGCATCTCGCGCCAGCTGTGGTGGGGGCATCAGATCCCGGCGTGGTATGGGCCGGATGGCAAGTTCTTCGTTGCAGAGGACGAAAGTTCTGCCGCAGACGCTGCGAAGAAGCACTACAAGGCAGATGTTGTTCTCAAGCGCGACGAAGACGTGCTCGACACGTGGTTCTCTTCCGGCTTGTGGCCGTTCTCGACGCTTGGCTGGCCCGGCAAGACACCGGAACTGAAGCGCTTTTATCCCACAAGCGTGCTGGTCACCGGCTTTGACATCATCTTCTTCTGGGTCGCCCGCATGATGATGATGAGCCTTCACGTCATGAAGGAGGTGCCGTTCAAAGATATCTACATCCATGCCCTCGTGCGCGATGAGAAGGGGCAGAAGATGTCGAAGTCGAAGGGCAACGTCATGGACCCGCTCGTCATCATCGACGAGTATGGGGCGGACGCGCTGCGCTTTACGCTGGCGCGCATGGCCGCTCAAGGCCGCGACATCAAACTCGCGAAGGCGACGGTCGAGGGCAACCGCAACTTCGCGACCAAGCTGTGGAATGCGGCCCGCTTTGCCGAAATGAACGAATGCGTACGCCAGCGCGATTTCGACCCCAAGAAGATCAAGCAACCTTTGAACCGCTGGATTGCAGGCGAAACCGAACGAGCGGCGTCAGCGGTCACGGCGGGCCTGGAAGCCTACAAGTTCAACGATGCATCTGGCGCCATCTATGACTTCGTCTGGGGCGTGTTCTGCGATTGGTATCTGGAACTAATCAAGCCGATCCTGATGGGCGACGACGATATTGCGAAGACGGAAACCCGCGCCACCGTCGCCTGGGTGCTCGATCAGATTTTGAAACTGCTGCACCCGTTCATGCCGTTCATCACGGAAGAACTCTGGGCGCATATGGTCGAGCATGGCGTGGCGCGGCAGAGCCTGCTGACGCTCAGTGAGTGGCCAGAACTGAAGGGGCTCTCAAACCAGGCGGTCGATGACGAAATCGGTTGGGTCGTTAAACTCATCTCAGAAGTGCGCTCAGTGCGCACCGAAATGAACATTCCTGCGGGCGCCAAGATCCCCGCGATTGTATCGGGGGCGAGTGCTGAGACGCAAACACGCGCGCGCGATCACGACGAGACGATCCAGCGGCTGGCGCGCCTCGAGAGCATTACGTTCGCGAAGACAGCTCCCAAGGGATCGGCGTTGATTGTGATTGGTGAGGCGACGGTGGCGCTACCGCTCGAAGGCGTCATCGACATGGATGCCGAACGCAAGCGCTTGGAGAAGGGCATTGCCCAGGCCGAGAGCGACATGGGCAAGGCGCAGGCGTGGCTGGCCAACGACTCAAATGTCGCCAAGTCGCCGGAACACGTGGTCGAGCTGAACCGCAAGCGCGTTACGGACGGCACGGAGACGATCAAGCGGCTAAAGGCGGCGTTGAAGCGGATTGAAGCCTAAGTCCGTGGTGAAACGCTGAGGGTTTAGGCCACTTGATCGGGCTGCGAGGAACCGGACGTGAGTGTGACCGGCCAGTGCACAGTTGTGATGCTGCCGGATGCCTTTGAGCCGGCGCTGCGGGCTGTTGGGGCGGAGCACTAATACGATAAGCATCCCTTCCATCCGATGTTGCATGGCGTGCAGCGGACAAACGGCCAGGTTCAGGCCTAGGCTTGGAACCGGTTTTGCTTTCAAGCGGGCGTCGCGCGTAACGATGTCGCGATCCTGAGCCGTGCGCCCGATCTCGAGTTCCGCCGCGAATGGGTGCTGCGCGTGCCCGGCCATGACGGGTTCGGCGAAGACCCCGGCGGTATCCGGCGCTGGCTCCTGCTGTCCGATGGGTTGGGTCTTGATCGCGACGACGTCGTCGCCATGCGCGGCGTTCAACCGGGAGCGTATCATCTCACCGTGTTGGACTGAAGCGTGTCGCTTACGCCCCGCCCGGCCACGCTTCTCCGTCGCCATACGGGAACCAGCCCTGCTGCTCGCGAATTTCAGGATCGATCAGCACCATCTTGGTATGCCGGAATTGGTCGAGCCCTTCGATGCCGAGTTCGCGGCCATGCCCGGACAACTTGCGCCCGCCGAACGGGACAGCATCGTTGTCGAGCAACGGCACATTGACCCACACCATGCCCGACTGGATCTCGTTCACCGCGCGCATGGCTTCCGACAAGTCCTTTGTGTAGATGTTGGCGCCGAGGCCAAAGCGGGAGCGGTTGGCCAGCTCAATCGCTTCGTCGAGGTTGCGGACGCGGACAACTGGCGCCACGGGCCCGAACGACTCGTCGTTGACGATTTCCATATCCGGCATCACACCCGATAAAACTGTGGCGTCCGTGAACCAACCTTGATTGAGCCCCTTGGGCCGCCCGCCCCCACAGGCCACTTTTGCTCCTTGGCGAACCGCTGTGGCGAGGATCGCTTCGTAGCGGTCGCGTTCGCGAGCCGACACCATCGGGCCCATATCGACTTTGCCAAGACCGTTGCCGATCCGCAGGCTGCGAGCTTCTGTGACCAGTCGCTCGACGAAGGCGTCGTGCATGGCCTCGTGGACATAGATGCGTTCGGCCGACGTGCACACTTGACCGGCATTCAAGAAACTCGCAAACGCGACACCGCGGGCCGCGATCTCGATTGGCGCTGACGGCATGACGATGAACGGGTCGTTGCCGGACGCTTCGATGAGAACGGGTTTGAACGTCTTCGCGCACGTCTGTGCCACCGATTGCGCCGTCTTGAGGCTGCCAGTGAACGCAACACCGGCGATGCGATCGTGCTCGACAAGCCGGCGGCCGGCATCGCCGCGACCCGTGATGCATTGAACAATGCCGGGTGGTAGCGGTGCAAACGCCTCCATCAGCAGCAATGTCGAAAGCGACGTCAAGTCCGATGGCTTGATGACGACGGCGTTACCGGCACCCACGGCGGCAGCGACTTCCCAGAACAACAGGAGGTAGGGGTAGTTAAACGGCACAATCGCGGCGACCACGCCAAGCGGTTCTTTCATCGTGAGATGCAGTTGGCCTGGAGCAGACGGCCCGTGCACGCGGCCGCCTTCCTGGCGGCTGATCTCGGCGTAGTAGCTCATGGCGCTGGCGCACCAGCCGATCTCGTCCATCGCCTCTTTGTAGGTTTTGCCCTGTTCACGCGTCAGGGACTCGGCCAGCTCCGCGGTCATGCCCTTTGTGGCGCGGGTGACGTCGTGCATGATGTCGGCGCGTTCCGCCCCTGACAGCGCCCACCATTTTTTCTGCGCGGTGGCGGCCAGATCGATCGCGGCTTCAATCTCGCGTTCGGTGGTTTCCGCGATCTCCCCGATCACCTCTTCTGTGGCGGGGTTTATGACCGGGTAGGCGGGCCCCTCGCTGACGGCATAGGCGCCATCAACGTAGATGCGGCGCGACAGAGAGCGGTGAGCGGCGATGATGTCCACGAGGCTTTTCCCCATTTCTACAATTGGCTGCGCAACCAGGATCCCGGCGATCATGTTTGCAACGGCAAATGGCAGATGTACAGGGGAGGGCGCGAGGTTGTGGGTCGCGCGTTAGTTACCGTTCAAACGGATCGCGTTTGGCATTGATAGCAGCTAATCTGCCGAGTGGGTTCTTGGTGGTGTGGATGTGCAGTTCCACGAGCTTCCAGCCGAAGCCGTGGAGCTGCAACAGCCCGGTGTACCGTCGCTCCGGATTGGATTTGTCTTCGACCTCGACTTCGAACTCGGTCGGCGAGTTGAACTCGGCATGTTTGACGCGGCTCCAGAACTTGAAGGCGCGTTCGGGCAGATTGGCCAGGGTCTTTTCAGGCTCAGGTTCGGCTGATGTGTAAAAGCGGTAGGTCTGGCGATACTTGAAGAGCTCTGGCAGGCCCTCCGGATTGGCGTAGGTCTCAATTAGCTTGTCGATGGTCGAGGTGCCGACATAACGCTTGATGCGCTGCCACATGCCGGGCTTCTCCGCGGCGGCAACCATTGTGTCCGTGGCGAGGCCGGGATTGACCGGCAGATCAAGTGCGACGCGCGTCATCGATGTGCGCAAGGTGGAGCGCACGCTGTCCCAGGCAATCGTGTGCTCGAGCATGGCGGCATCGCCGGTCTTGATGGCTTCGCGCAGCGTCCACACAGTCAGGAACGGCGAGGCGGCATAGGCCAGCAACGGCAATAGCCAAAGTCCGCTGCGCAATAGGAAATTCGACATTCGCATCAAGCGGTCCCGATCGTGACCCAGGCCTTATCCTCGGATGTGGACATAGAAATGGGGCCAACATCTGGCTGCGGTCCGCCAAAGATCGCACCATTTGCCAAGTGTCAGGCACAACTGCCTTCCGGCAAAGGGCTAAATCTCGCGCTGTTTCGTGTCAGGCGCTACGGGCTTGTTACAAACATCGCGCAGAGCGTCCCAATCTTCCGCGCTCAGCGCGGGCGTTGCCGGATAGGGCGGTTGGGCCTCAATCATCTTGCGGCGTTCATTGGTCGGTGGATGGGAGCTGAAGACGCTGAAGTCCCGGGCCGGTTTGTCTGGTTCCGGCGCACGGCCCTTTTCGGATACGCGATCAAAGAATTCATCGAGCCCCTTGGGTGATATCGTGGCTTCCTTCAGGAGAGCCAGCGCAATCGCATCGGCTTCGCGCTCGGCCTCGCGCGAATAGGACAGCTGGGCCAGCAACAGGCCGATGTTGCCGATTGTGCCGCCCGCGCCGCCCATCATCAGTTCCAGGGCAGCCGTCAATCCGATGACGCGCACGAGATTTGTTTCGGGATGCATTTCGATGCCATGGCCCATTTCATGGGCCAGCACGCCGGCGATTTCGTCGGAACTCGTCGCCTTCGCGATGAGGCCGCGCGTCAGAACAATCTGCTCGCCCGGGGTCGCGAACGCGTTGACCAGATTCCAGTCGACGACAACCACATTGAACTTGGTTTTGCCGCCCGCAGCCTTGGAGAGCTTCGCCGTCAAACGATCCAGTGCGGCAACGCCCTTTGAAGCTTTGCAGACAGGGTGACCCGTGGTCATCGACTCGAGTGTTTGCTTGCCAAGAGCGATGCGCACCTTGTCTGGCAAGAGCCCGGCAATGGCGCGCGAGGGTGACAGGTTTGCGATCCACATGACAGCTGAGATCACGGCCACGCCGGCGGCGACCCAGATAAAGGGCGTCGCGTGCCGCCAGCGCAGGGCGGAGGCGGACATCTGAGGCGCGGCCACCGCGAGCTTGCGGGCGAACCCGGCATCGGCAACAAACAAGGTCGCACCCGGCTGATGTTTGTAGGTCAGCAGCGCATCAATTGACTTCTGATTGAGCGGCTCGGCCGAAGACAGCGCCCCATATGGCCAGATCAGCGGCTCATGGCGATCCAGCAGCTCAATCGCCACACCTCGATCCGTCAATCGGACCTTGGCGTCAAAGGAAGCGGCCGACTTCCCATCGCTGAAGCGCGCGAAGTAGAGTTGGGTCTGCGGATCAGAATGCATCGAAATCAAACGCCTGTGCCAATCCTTCGCCGCGGGTCATGCCTTGATCTGCGCCTTGCGATACGCTGGCCAACGGCACGGTGCCGTCGATTGCGATGTTCTCGACAAAGTAGCGGGCCGACCGCGCCATGACGACGGGAGCCAGCAATCCCACTGATCCTACCATGATCAAAAAGTTCGTGACAGCAATCCAGATCAAGCCCCGCGCGGTGAGAGACCCACGAAAGTTGGCGCCTTCAAAGTGGGTGTGCCCGGCGAAGTAGTTGGTTTGGTGGGCGCGATACCAGGCGCTGACGATCGCGTAGAGCAGGTAGGCTAAAGCGAACGTGAACAGGACTGCGAGGGCGTTCAACAGCCTTCTGTTCTGCGTTTGCTCAAGCTCGGGGTTGATGACGTTGAGACCGATAATGCCGCCAAGAAGCACGAAGGCAAGTGCCGCGATCATTGCGATTGCGATCCATGCAACGGCAAACCTTTTATAGAGCGGCTTGGCATCGGCCTGGAACGTGAAGGGGCGGTCGCCGAACCAGGTGTCATTGACCATCATGGATTGGAGTTTTGTCGAACGCCACGGGATGATCCAACCGAGCGTGAGCGGGATCAGAATGCCAGTCCAGAAGAATGTCCAGGCATAGGCCATGTCGCTGCCGGTAAGGCTGCCGCGGATGCCGCGCCAGACGGTGCGCGAGAGGCGGTAACGTTGAGCACGATAGAGAGCGATGCCCCAGAGAAATGCGAACACCAAGTAGATCGCGGCTTGGAAGAGCATCGACAGACCGGACTCAGGCCCGAACATGATCAGGACGCCGAGCGTGAGGAGGAACGCCGGAAAAAGAACCATCCCGAAGATCATCAGGAATCCGACGAACAGTTCTTTGCCGGTTCCCGTGTAGGTCAGCGGTTCGCCGTTGAGGCGCACGGCCGACCAAATGCGCTTGCGCACTTCCGTCTTGGCCCAAAACGAATAGAGGCCGAGGGTGCCGACCTTGAGCAGGAAGTTCACGAGCGAAAGCCCGATCAGTCCGATGGGATGAAGCCAGGTCAAATTGAGGGACGAGCGGCTAGACTCAGGTGTCGTCGCGTCCATAGGCTTGCGCTCCCATTTAACTGAAGTCACTGACCGGTGTGGCGCGGCGGGCGATAGGCTGCCGCTGTTGACAGGCCAGTGCTGTTCTGGCGGTGACGCGAGATGGCCCCGATCCGTCCCGAGTTTGCCTTGACCTGGCCCCGTGCGCGCCGAACTCCGCCGCTAGCCCTGACACTGAATGATGAAACGTGTCCCACCCCCGACCCGAGCCTGCAAACTGTTAACACGCCGCCGGTGACCGCCGATATGTGTCAGCAACTTATGTGGTTCGCAGGTCACGCCCGAGGGAACTCTGACAAGCTCCGGCGCCAGTCCTGGCGCGGTAACGTTAGCTGTTGCTCAAGTGCAACCTGAACCCACGGAAGATGCCTCTTTTGAGCCACAAACCAGCGCAAAACAATGGGCATGAAATGAGGGTCGCTGCGAGATGTTTCAGCGCGATTGGCAACGTACACGCTGCAGTCGCGACACTGTCGTTTCTGGCGCGGCTGAAAACAACAAACTCAATTGAGAAGCCAAGATCCAATGGACGCGAAGACGTTCGATAAATCGAAACTGCCAAGCCGCCACGTAACGGTCGGACCGTCGCGTGCGCCGCATCGCTCATACTATTATGCGATGGGTTTGACCGAAGAGCAGATCAACAGGCCCTTCGTTGGTGTGGTGTCATGCTGGAACGAAGCCGCGCCGTGCAACATTGCGCTGATGCGCCAAGCGCAGTCCGCCAAGAAGGGCGTCAACGATGCTGGCGGCACGCCGCGCGAATTCTGCACCATCACCGTCACCGACGGCATCGCCATGGGCCACCAGGGCATGAAGTCGTCGCTGGTGTCGCGCGAAGTAATCGCGGATTCCATCGAACTGACCGTGCGCGGCCACAGCTACGATGCGCTGGTCGGCATTGCCGGTTGCGACAAATCTCTGCCGGGCACCATGATGGCGATGCTGCGCCTCAACGTGCCGTCGGTGTTTCTGTACGGCGGCTCGATTCTGCCCGGCCGCTTTCACGATCGCGATGTGACGGTGCTCGATGTGTTCGAAGGGGTCGGGAAGCATGCCGCTGGTACCATGTCACTGGCCGAACTGACCGCGCTGGAGAAGGTGGCCTGCCCTGGGGCCGGCTCGTGCGGTGGCCAATACACCGCGAACAGCATGGCATACGTCTCGGAGGCGATCGGTCTGGCGCTGCCGGGATCAGCCAGCCCGCCGGCGGCGTGGGAATCACGTGACAGCTATGCGGAAGCGGCGGGGGTTGCGGTGATGCGGTTG
>JANOFU010000059.1:0-1585 GCA_031413815.1 Hyphomicrobium sp.
CGGCAAATCGGCCGGCGACGGATTTGCGCCATCGGGGTCGTACTTGTCCAACCACGTCGTTTCGACGTCCGACACAAACACCATGCCGACCTCGGTGACGACAACGGCGCCATCACCTCCGAGAGCGTCGACCCACCAATCTGATCCGGTGTAGGTCGAAGTCGTACCGATCTGTCCGGTCACCATCTCATTACGGATGACGCCATTGATCTTCCTGTTAGCGCCCGGCGCAATGCCGCCCGCAAAGCAGCTTATTCCCGGTACCGTACTGCGTGCTTCAAACGTGCTGGCCAAATCGGCTGCGCCGATCGGGAAAGCGCACACGGCGGCGGCGGCCGCAATCGTGAGGGAGTCCGTATCCACCTGGAACGGTGCGTTCCGACGGTATGTGAAGTCGCCCTGCACGCCCCAACCCATAATCGTGGTGTTGAAGCTGCCGCCATAGGTTTCGATGTCTTCGGGGTATTCGACGAACAGGCCAGCATCGAAGCCGCCCGCCGTCAGGACCTCCGCACCGTCAAACAGCGTCGGACGGCCGGTGATTACGCTAACACCCGATTGGAACGCGGCAAGGGCACAGTTCAACTGCGCTGCCGCATAGTAGTTGTCTAAGCCCGATTCGATCAGAGGCGTAGGGTTGTAGAGAGTGATACCCAGAGTAGCGGCGGCGTCACGCGACGTAAAGTTCAGGATGTTTTCGGGATCGCTAATCGGCACCTGCCCGAGCACAGCCGGCGAAAGACGCGGGTCGAGGAACACAGAGAGCGTCGTCGCTGCCGGCTGGCCACCGCCACCCAGCGCCACAGGCAGACTATCAATGATACATCCGAGCGGCAGGGCGAAGCGGGTGGAATGACCGGTCGCTTCGTTGAAGGATCTGCCGATCGGGCCGACGTGTATTTCCGCAGCGCGAGCATTCTCACTGAGGAACGGAAGGCGGCTGTGATAGTTTTGGTAATAGGCGCCGAATTCGGTGCCGCCCAACCACGCCGCATAGTACTTCGCAGAAAGTCCGAATTGGCCGTCGTCGCTGGCGAACACATCGTCGTCACGCGAAAGCAAGCCCATGCCAGTTCGCGTCACGCCCTCCAACCCGAGGGTCCTGGCCAGGTCAAGTTTTGTCAGTTCGTTAGATCCGATTGGATAGGGGGTGCTCGAACGAACCAGGGCATTGTCCCCGCAATCCAAACTCCCCGCCTGCGGAGAATTGGGGTCTTTCAGCAGACCGCCAAGCGGCCCGAGACCGTCGACATTATAGATGCTGATGATGCCTCCCGGGCCAATGTTCACGCCGCTTACCGCCGTATTTCCCCACGCGGCTGCGTCGGGCGCGCATGTGCGGCGCATACCCGAGAGCTTGCTGCTGGAGAGCATGCTGACGCGATCTTCGTTACCGCCGCGGCCGGAGCCAAGCGTAACGACATCGGCGGTCGAGAACGGCGTGCCCGATGCATCAATCTCAAAGGGTTCCCAGTCGAGCGCGTAATAGCCAGACAACGAGACGTCAAACGGCAGCGAGATCGAGCCGTAGATGGCGTTCACAGGAACCAGCGCTTCCTTAATTTCAGAACCAGGACGGCGGAAC
>JANOFU010000060.1:0-15152 GCA_031413815.1 Hyphomicrobium sp.
TGCTCCGCAAAGCAGACGAGCGAAGCGTCGAAGCGGTCTGGAAACGCATCGGCAGTTTGCTTGGTCACTTCAAGCCAACAGAATGCGCCAACTATCTCCGCAACAGCGGCTACAGTTCCACCTGAACCGGAAAGACTCTAACTCCTCACCTTCGAAGGGGAGGAGGAGCGCTAGTTCCGTGCCTTGTCGACCATCTTGTTCTTGGCGATCAACGGCGTCATGAAACAGAAATCGTCGCACAGTCCATTCAGGCAAGCCCGCGCAGCGACCGCTCGTGATTGAAGTTTGTGACATTGAGACTTTGCCTCAGCGCCTCCAGATAGAGGTCCAAATCGACAGTAATCAGGGTCGTCGCGTCATCCAAGAGTGCCAGCCAAGCACTATCGGCAAGACCTAGTCGAACGAACTCTGGGCGCTGCACCAGCCGCCTGCTTGGATTGTAGATTTCCGTGAATGCATCCACGAGGCCGGTTACCGAAGCGACAACTCTGGTTCGCCATGGGTCACCGATACCGAACGTTGCAAGATTTGACACTTCGCTCAATGCATAAGGAGTCGTCACCACACTATCGACGTCCGCCAGCATACCCTCGAGCAACTCGAAGTCACCACGTTCATAGCCCCTGAGCCGCCTGTGCCTGGTGATCAAGTCCGGCGACGTTCTCCCAACTGCGAGCAGCAACGCAATGTTACTATCGAGGGCCAGCCTCCGTGCCATTAGGCTGCCGCACTTTCTCGGTTCCTAATTGACAATGGCTTGCCATCTTCAGTGAGCCGGACGATCTTATAGTCGAATGTCGAGAAAGTTCCCGTCGCCTTCCGAAGATGCTCGTCTGGCTTCCGGAAAAAGCCCAGTGTGACGCACCAGACCTTCTCCGCATCCTCGAACCAAATTTCTTCCAGTCGGGGTTCCCAAAGCAATTCGTCCGCAAATGTCTCGCGGAGGTGTGTTTTGGCAATGCTGACCACTTGCTTAGCGTTCACGACCAAACTCCTCCTCTTCGCGCCCGTGCACCCCTTTAAGACGTTCCCTTGCCAGTTCCATGAATATTGGGATCAATTCCTATCCTTGTCGACCATCTTGTTCTTGGCAATCCAGGGCATCATGGCGCGGAGTTTGGCGCCGGTTTCTTCAATCTGATGCATATCGTTCATGCGGCGCGTGGCCTTGAAGCTCGGCTGGCCCGCCTTGCATTCCAGCATCCAATCGCGGGTGAAGCGGCCGGACTGAATGTCGGTCAAGACGCGCTTCATCTCGGCCTTGGTTTCCGGCGTGACGATGCGCGGGCCCGTCACGTACTCGCCGTACTCGGCCGTGTTCGAGATCGAGTAGTTCATGTTCGCGATGCCGCCTTCGTAGATCAGGTCCACGATCAGCTTCACTTCGTGCAGGCACTCGAAGTACGCCATTTCCGGCGCATATCCGGCTTCGACCAGCGTTTCAAACCCCGCGCGGATCAACTCGACAAGGCCGCCGCACAAAACAGCTTGCTCACCAAATAAATCGGTTTCGCACTCTTCCTTAAAGGTCGTCTCAATGACGCCCGAGCGGCCGCCACCAACAGCCGAGGCATAAGACAGGAACAGGTCGTGCGCATTGCCGCTCTTGTCCTGATGGATGGCGATCAGGCACGGCACACCGCCGCCCTTCTGATATTCGCCGCGCACCGTGTGACCGGGGCCCTTGGGCGCGACCATGCCAACGTCGAGGTCAGCACGCGGCTCGATGAGATTGAAATGCACATTCAAGCCATGCGCGAACATGAGGGCTGCACCCTTTTTCATATTGGTGTGCAGATGGTCCCGGTAAATGTCAGCCTGCAGTTCGTCCGGCGTCAGCATCATGATGACGTCGGCCCACTTGGCGGCGTCTGCCACCTCCATGACCTGCAGCTTTTCTTTTTCGCACTTTTGCGCGGTTGCCGAACCTTTGCGCAACCCAATGGCAACGTCCTTGCAGCCGCTGTCGCGAAGGTTGAGCGCGTGGGCATGACCCTGGCTGCCATAGCCGACAATGGCGACCTTCTTGGATTTGATGAGGTTCAGATCGGCATCACGATCATAATAGACGCGCATGGCTCTCTCGTTCGGGTTTGCGCCGCAACTCGCGCGCGGTTGGGTCGTCGGGATATCAGGCTGGCGAGCGCCAAGCCCATTCAAAGTGGCGGGACGTTACCCCCGGAGCGCGCGAAACATCAACGGTTCTTAAGGCCTGAACGCTGCGACAAATGCCATGGCTTCGGGCTCAGTCTCGGTACGGCGCACCCGCGAATACCTGCATTCCTTATCGCGCGGTTAACTGATCGGCAACTCGGCTCGGTTATGAATCGGGAAGGGACCACAGGTGGATTTGCCATGCTCCATAAATCTTCGCGACATTCGATCCGTATTCTGGCCGTCGTTGCGGCATCGGTGACTGTCGCCGGCTGCGGCGGAAGCGAAAAGAAAGCAGCCGTCATCGTCCGGCACGTGATTACGTCGTCGGTCGATTGTTCGGAAAACGCCGGCCTGACGTATGAGCAGTGCACCGAGGTGATCGAAAAGGCAGTTGCCGAGCACGAAAAGTCTGCCGCGACCTACACAAACCTGAAAACCTGCGAGACGACCGAAGGCGCGGAACGCTGCGAGCGCCTCGATGAGAAAGTTTTCCGGCCCAAGCTGAAAGCTTTCCTTTTGTCGATGTCCGAGCCGCCGAAGGCTGTGCCCCTCTACACGATCAAAGACGGCAAGGCGGGCTTCCGCGACACGTCGAATACGATGTACCTCAGCGAAGACGAGCAGCTGACGTTCTCAAAAAGCGCCGTGCATGCGGCCGAGCTGTTCATTGGCACCAAGAAAAAAGGTGGCCTCATGTAGAGGCCTTCCCCCGGATGACCCTCACATCGCCGCTGATCCGCGACCGATCGCGGCGATGCCTGTTCGCGAAACTTCAACCAGCCCCAACTCGCGCATGATGCCAATGAAGGTCTCGATCTTGGAGGCCTTGCCGGTGAGTTCAAACACGAAGTGCTCGGTTGAGGTATCGACCACCTGTGCCCGGAAAATTTCCGCAAGCCGCAGCGCTTCGATGCGCTTTTCGCCCTTGCCTGCCACTTTGATCAGCGCCAATTCGCGCTCCAGCGACATCCCCTCGCTCGTCAAATCGCGCACCCGGTGGACGGGCACCATGCGCTCCAGCTGATGCTTGATCTGCTCAATCACCGCGGGCGTGCCATTCGTCACGATCGTGATCCGCGACACGTGCTTTTCGTGCTCGGTCTCGGTCACCGTCAGCGATTCAATGTTGTAGCCGCGGCCTGAGAACAATCCGATGACACGCGCCAGAACGCCGGGCTCGTTATCGACCAGCACCGACAGGGTGCGCGAGACGACCTGCTGCTGCAGCGCGGGTCCGGAATAGTGACTCTGCGGATTTGCGTTGGCCATGACTTAGTTCTTCTCTCGCTTCTCAGATTTTGATTTGCTTTGCGCCGCGTCTTCGGCGGCCTTCGGGAACACAATCTTCAAGAACACGGGCAGCCCGTGCTTATCGACCAGCGTTTTGAATTCATCGGCAGAGGCAACGCTCACGTTGTACTGGGAAAAGGCAGCGACCACCCGGCGGCCCATCGCCTGCGCCATCGCATCGGGCGTTGGAGCTTTCAACTTTTGCAATTGATCCGCGGGCAGACGCGCGTAGACTTGCGTCAGCATTTTTGTCTGTAGGTAATCCTGAGCGATGCAGCCCTCAAAAGGGGCCGAGTAAGCCGACGCGAGACTGTGCGTGCGGTAGCAGGCATCAATATGCTGGATTGCCGCTTGAGCGCCTCTTGCGCGCTGGATCTTGGCGATGCGCTCAGCGGCTTCGCGAATGTTCGCAGGTTGATCCCATGTCGCCTTGCCCGGCTCAGGCGTCTCCGCGCGCAAAGACCCATTTGCCCCTGCGATAACCACAACTGCAATTGCCAGATCCGCAATCCGTCTCACACCAACACCTTGCCTTCCTTGCCGATAGCGCGGCCGACCTCTTCGTCCGTCGTCTCGCCCAGCAGCATCTCATTGTGCGCCTTGCCGGACGGGATCATCGGGAAACAATTGGCCAGCTTTGCGACGCGGCAATCAAACATCACCGGCACCTTGGTGTTGATCATCTCCAAGATGGCCTCGTCGAGATCGGCCGGGTGGTCGCAGCGCATGCCCTTCCAGCCATAGGCTTCGGCCAATTTGACGAAATCGGGCAACGCTTCCGTGTAGCTTTCCGACAGACGGTTGCCGTGCAGCAGCTGCTGCCACTGGCGCACCATACCCATATACTCGTTGTTCAAGATGAACACCTTGACCGGCAGCCGGTACTGCACGGCGGTTGAGCATTCCTGGATGTTCATCAGGATCGAGGCATCGCCCGCAACGTCAATCACCAGCGACTTCGGATGCGCCATCTGCACGCCGATCGCGGCCGGAAGGCCATAGCCCATCGTGCCCAATCCGCCCGATGTCATCCAGCGGTTCGGTTCTTCAAAGTGCAGATACTGCGCGGCCCACATCTGGTGCTGGCCGACTTCGGTCGTGATGTAGGTGTCGCGATCCTTGGTCAGTTCCTGCAGCCGCTGACACGCGTACTGCGGCATGATCACGTCTTTGGAATTCTTGAACGACAGCGACTTCTTCGCGCGCCAGCCGTCAATTTCCTTCCACCACGTTTTGTGTGCGGCCTTATCGAGCGCAGGACCCTTGGCTTTCCACACGCGCAGCATCTCTTCGAGCACGTAGGCGCAGTCACCAACGATCGGGACATCGACGCGGACATTCTTGTTGATCGACGAAGGATCGATATCGACGTGGATCTTCTTAGAGCCGGGCGAGAACGCATCGATGCGGCCTGTGATACGATCATCAAAGCGTGCGCCGATGTTGATCATCACGTCGCAGTCGTGCATCGCCCAGTTGGCTTCGTAGGTGCCGTGCATACCCAGCATACCGAGCCACTGCTTGTCGGACGCTGGATAAGCGCCAAGGCCCATCAGCGTTGATGTGATTGGAAACCCTGTCAACCGAACGAATTCGCGCAGCAGCTGGCTGGCTTTTGGGCCTGAATTGATGACCCCGCCGCCGGTGTAGAACAGGGGCCGCTTGGCGTTGGCGATCAACTCAATCGCTTCGGCCACAGGACCGGCGTCCGGCTTGATCTTCGGCTTATAGGTTTTGTGGCCGACGTTGGTCGGCCCCGAATAGTTGCCGCTTTTGAACTGGATGTCCTTGGGGATGTCGACGACGACCGGCCCCGGACGGCCGGTGCGCGCAATATGAAACGCCTCATGCAAAATGCGCGCGAGATCGTTGATGTCCTTGACGAGCCAATTGTGCTTGGTGCACGGCCGCGTGATGCCGACCGTGTCGCACTCCTGGAACGCATCATTGCCGATCAAGTGAGTCGGCACCTGACCTGTGATGCAAACCAACGGAATGCTGTCCATCAACGCGTCGGTCAAACCCGTGACGGCATTGGTGGCACCGGGGCCCGAGGTGACCAGCGCGACGCCGACCTTACCACTCGATCGCGCATAGCCTTCAGCAGCGTGCAGCGCGCCGCCTTCCTGGCGCACGAGGATGTGTTTGACTTTGTCTTGCTGGAAGATCTCGTCGTAGATCGGCAGCACCGCGCCACCGGGATAGCCGAAGATGTGTTCCACCCCCTGATCCACCAGCGCGTTGATCACCATTTCGGCGCCTGTCATCGTGCGTGCCATCGTCGCGACCCCTGCGTACGTCTGTCCAATCGGGAAAAAAGCGAACCTGTGCGGCAAGCTGATCGACCAGCAGGCCACCCCGATTTGCGCCGGACCCTAAGTCCGCTGACTATGCCCGGTCAAGGCTACCAATTAATAAATGCCATTTTATCGCGGTCTATTCTTTCCATTTCTTGCGTTGAGACGTGCTTCCACGAACGCATATTGCCGTTAATCCAAGTTAACTGCCGTTTGGCGTACTGACGCGTCTCGGTCTTGGCGCGCTCAATGGCGGCCTCCAGCGTCAGCTCGCCGTTCAAATGTTGCAGCAGCGGCCGCACGCCCAGCGCTCGCATGGCTGGCAAATCAGGGCTCAGGTCGAGCGCCGCCAACGCGCCCACTTCCTCCAAGGCCCCCGCCGCCATCATCGCATCGAAACGGGCGTCGCACCGGGCAGCCACCTCCTCCCGCTCAGGCATCACGACCAACCGGATCGTTGCGTCTTGGGCGAGCACCGGAACACCCGGCCGGCTCTGCCACTCAGCCAGCGACGTGCCGGTCGCCTCATGGACCTCAAGCGCGCGCACAATCCGCTGGCCATCATTCGGTTCGAGCTGGAATGCCATCACGGGATCGCGCTCGGTCAGCACCTGCCAAACAGCGTAGGCCCCATTCGCCTTTTCCATGTCGCGCCACTTCGTGCGGATTTCATCAGGAATTGGCGGAACCGGCGACAGCCCTTCGAGCAGCGCCTTGAAATAGAGCCCGGTGCCGCCGGCGATGATCGGGCGCAGGCCCTCACTCGTGGCACGTGCAATCGCTGCGGTCGCGTCCATCACAAAGCGCCCCGCGGAGTATGCCTCTGCTGCGGGCACATGACCGTATAGCCAGTGCGGCGCGCGGGCTTCATCCTCTATCGGAGGTCGCGCTGTCAGGACCCGCAACTCGCGATACACCTGCATGCTGTCGGCATTGATCACCACCCCGCCAAGCTGTTGCGCCAGCGCCAGCGCCAGCGCCGACTTGCCGGACGCGGTCGGGCCTGCGATGAGGATGGGTCTGCTGGATTGGCCGCTGTTCTTCATGGCCCCGTGTGTAGCCGCATCGCCGCCAACGTGCGATAGGGTTCATCGCCCAGACGCTGCAAAAGAGGACCCCTATGATCATCCCCAATTTGATGGTGTCAGACATGACGCGATCTTTGGCGTTCTATCGCGGGACGCTCGGATTCAGCTTGGCGATGGCAATCACACCGGATCAGGATGTGTTGGAGGAGACGGACGGGTCCAATGCGGTGTTTGCAATTTTGTCAGCAGTCGGCGGGCAACTCATGCTGCAAACGCGCGATAGCCTGCGAGAGGAGCTGCCGCAGCTTGGCGTCACGCCAGCCTATACCGGCACGATCTACGTTCGGGGCTATGACCCCAGACCGCTGGTCGCAAAGCTCACACCGGATCAGATCGTCAAGCCGATGGAACGGACGTGGTACGCGATGCTGGAACTCTATGTCCGCGATCCCGACGGCTACATAGTTTGCCTGGGAATGGCGGACGGCCCGCCCGTACACTAGATTATCAGATCATCAACGCCCGCTCCGATCCGGCCAACACCGGTCATGGTCGACCACATGACAACCGATCGCCGCAAACGCCTCCTCGTCGCCGATATGGAATCGACGATCATCGAGCAGGAAATGATCGATGAGATCGCAGACCATCTGGGTCTGCGCGATCAAGTTGCCAACATCACCGACCACACCATGCGTGGCGAGTTGCCGTTTGAGGACTCGCTCCGCCAGCGCGTCGCTCTGTTCGCCGGACTCGATGCCCGGGTGCTTGACGGCCTTTACGACACGCGCGTCACGATCATGCCGGGTGCAGAGGCTCTGATCAAAACCATGCAGGCGCACGGCGCCCATTGCGCGCTGGTGTCTGGAGGGTTCTCAGTGTTTGCCGAGCGGATTGCCCAGCGTCTCGGCTTTGATAGCTGGCACGCCAACACCCTCGAAGTGGACAATGGCAACCTGACGGGCCACGTGCGCGAGCCAATCCTGGGCCGCGCAGGGAAACGCAAGGTGCTCGGACAACTCGCTGCAAAACTCCGGCTCGGCCCCCACCAAATTCTCGCAGTGGGCGACGGCGCCAATGATCTCGACATGCTGGCGGGCGCAGGCTTGGGCGTCGCCTTCCGCGCAAAACCTGTAGTGCAAGACTGGGCGCGCGCTGCCGGCAACGGCGCCGTCATCACCCACGGCGATCTGACAGCTTTGCTCTACTTGCAGGGCTACCGGCAGGATGAGTTCGAAGCATAGTCGCGGCCTGGCGACGGCCCGTCCGGCGTCTGTCAGGTCAAACCCCAGTCACACGCTGCCACATCTGCCGGGCGGCCGCGCGCATCGACCGGGCCGCTTCCACAAATCGCGGCCGCCACGCCGCCCATGCGGCCAACGCCGCAGGCTTCCACCGCGCCCACGCTTGCTTGGTTTCAAGTTTGATGGCGGTCTTGACCATGCGGCCGTAACGCCAAACCCACGAGGCGCGGATCTGCGCAAACAGCGCGTCCTTCCACGGGATGAACCAGTTGTAGGCCCGCGCGAACCAGGCGATGCGCATCAGCGACGGCTTGGTCAGCATAAATATTCGCGCGACGAGCGCCGTCGAGACGATCTTGGCGCCGATAAACAATCCGCCCGCCGCCATCACTTGACCCTGTGCCAGCAGCCACATGGCGATGAATTTCAGCGGCAACAGAATTGTCGTGGGCAGCGCAAACACCAGCAACGACGCGTACGGTGGCAACCCTGCAATCCACTGCTCGAGTTTGGCAATGAGCTTGAACCGGGCAAACCAGCCCATCAGCTCCATCAGTGGGCGCCAGCCCCATTCCTCGAATAGGACAATGAGCGCGGCGACCACCTGCAAGGCGGCGATCAGAGGCGCGCGCGCAAAACTCCACAGCACCTTGAGCACGGTGAGGCAGGTGTTGAATGCCATTCGCGCGGCGCCGGTCAGGTGTTGGATGAGCTGTGTGAGCATGTGGGTTAGGTCAATTGGTGGCGGCCGATTGGTGTCAGACACTTTTGAGCGGTGTCTGACACCTTTCCTTACGCGATCCCCGCCACGCGCGGGTTAATGGACGGGGCGTTGCCGGCGATCCGTGTCTGACCCGGACGGTCAGACACCGATCGCGACTTACTCCGCCAACACCTTCGTATCCCGCGGCCGGAGTGCGCCTTCGCGTTCGGCGGCTTCCAGTGCGAGCGCCAGTTCCTCACGCGCCTTCTCGGCCTGGCGCTGACGGCTCCAGAGGCTCGCGTACAGCCCGTTCTTCTCAATCAGTTCCGCGTGTGTGCCCTGCTCAACCAGTGCGCCCTTGTCGAGGACGATGATGTTGTCTGCGTGAACGATCGTTGACAGCCGGTGTGCGATCACGAGCGTTGTGCGGTCTTTCGCGACACGATCCAGCGCATCCTGAATTTCTTTTTCCGTATGGCTGTCGAGTGCGCTCGTCGCTTCATCCAGCATCAGAATCGGCGGACCCTTCAGTATTGTGCGGGCAATGGCGACGCGCTGCTTTTCACCGCCTGACAGCTTTAAGCCACGCTCGCCAACCATGGTTTTGTAGCCCTGCGGCAGCGTGCGAACGAAGTCATCGATCTGCGCGAGCTTTGCGGCGGCGAAAATCTCCTCATCCGTCGCGCCGGGGCGGCCATAGCGAATGTTGTAGAGGATCGTGTCGTTGAACAGCACCGTGTCCTGCGGCACGACACCAATGGCCGCCCGCACGGACTTCTGCGTTACGTCGCGAATATCCTGGCCGTCGATGGTCACGCGGCCCGATTGGATATCGTAGAACCGGAACAGAATGCGCGAGATCGTGGATTTGCCAGCCCCCGACGGGCCGACGATCGCCACCATCTGCCCCGCTGGCACCGCGAACGACACATTGCGCAGGATCGGCCGGTCCGCGTCGTAGGAGAACGACACATTGTCGAAGCGGATTGCGGCGGTCTTGATCTCGACGGGCTTGGCATCCGGCTTATCGACCACTTCCGGCGGCTCATCGAGCAACGAAAACATGGTCTCCAGATCGACGAGGCCTTGTTTGATTTCGCGATACACCATGCCCATGAAGTTCAGCGGCATATACAGCTGGATCATCATGGCGTTGATCATGACGAAGTCGCCGACCGTGTGCGTTCCGGCAATCACGCCGCGCGCCGCCAGCCACATCACCAGCGTCATGCCAATCGTAAATATCAGGGACTGCCCCGAGTTCAGTGTTCCCAGAGAATAGTAGGTTTGGATGGCGGCCTTTTCGTAGCGCTGCATGGCGGTATCGAAACGGCGGCTCTCGACCTCTTCGTTGCCGAAGTACTTGACGGTCTCGAAGTTCAACAGGCTGTCGATCGCCTTGGTATTGGCGTCCGTATCGCTGTCGTTCATTTCGCGGCGGATGGCGATGCGCCGCTCGGACGCTGCAAACGTGAACCACATGTAGACAGCCACTGTCGCCAAAACGATCACGACATACGTCCAGTTGAAAAAATAAACGAGCAGGGCGCAGACAAGCACCAGTTCAAGCAGCGTCGGCGCAAGCTGCAGGATACCCATGCGCAAAATGAGGTCGACGCCGCGCGTACCCCGCTCAATCACGCGCGACAGCCCGCCCGTGCGCCGCTCCAGGTGGAACCGCAGCGACAGCCGGTGCAAATGCTCGAACGTGCGCTTGTTCAGCGTGCGCACCGCGTGCTGGCCGACTTTCGTGAACAGCACATCGCGGATCTGGTTCAAAACCATCATCAGAACGCGAGAAAACCCGTAAGCCAAAATCAGCATGCTGACACCCAGCGCCAACTGGCCCGCACCCAGAGAATTCGGATTTGGCGCATCCGCGTTCAGCCAGTCGGTCGCATACTTGAAGGTGACCGGCACCGTGATCGTGATCAGTTTGGCGAGGACGAGAATGCAAAACGCGGCGACAACATTGAACCGCAAGTCCGGCCGGCCTTCTGGCCAGATAAACGGAACCAGACCTTTGAACACGGTCCAATGGTCGGCGCGTCCTGACAACGCCATGGCGTTGGGGACTTCACCCTTCGCAGGGTGTCCATGCGCGGGGACGCGCGGTGTCGAAGTGTGAGCGACCATGGGCTTTCGTGGTGATGGATGGTGACGTCGAATGACGCCAAAACATCTCGCATGCTAGCCCGATTGGCTTGGCAAATACCAGCCGTCCGCACGCGTCATCTCAGCGCCGTTCAGCGACCGCGCGACGTGCACGCCTTGGGAATACGCAGCCGCATGCACGTCCACACAATATCCGGATCAGACATCCGCCGCCGGTTGGCGTTGAAAATCCAGGGATACCGCGGACCGCTGCCGCAGTACTTGTTCGCAATCGACCACAACGTGTCCGTCGGTCCGACGACGTAGTACAGCGCCTTACGCCGGTGGTATGTGCGGCCATAACGGCAGCCAGCGGCAACCCCGCGCTTGGAGCGCCAACCTCGCGTCCGGGACGCATCTGCTCTCCGGTAAGATTTCTTGCTCTTAGCGGCCCGAACGGTCTGGCGTGGTTCGTCCAGAATGTCCGAGTCGTCTTCGATGATGGGCTCACCCTGTTCGGCCTCGACGGACTTGCGCTGCTCTTCAGCCACCGCGTCTTCGAAGCTTTCCGGTTGTGGCTTGACGCCAAGGGGAGCCGGTTGATCGCCTTTGTCCGCAGTCTTCGCCTCAACCGGCTTCGGCTGCTTCTTGCCGGCCTCTTTCTTAGCCTCAGCTTCTGCGGCCTTCCGTGCCGCGTCTTTGCGCTCCGCTTCCTCAGCAATGCGCTTGGCTTCGGCTGCGGTCTTCGCGTCGGTGTCTTTCTTGGCGGCTTCTAGGCTTCTCAGGCCCTCTTGGATCTCGGCGTCTTTTCCCGCCTTTGCGCGCGCCAAGTCTTCTGCGGCCTTCTTTGCTTCAGCCGCCTTGCGCACCTTTTCCGCATTGAGACGCGCTGTCTCTTCAGCTTTGCGTTTGGTCTCGGCCTGCTGCCTTAAGCGATAAGCCTCTTCCGCCTTGCGCCGCTCGTCGACGAGATCTTTCGCCGCTTTTCCGGAGTCGTTATCCTTGGGAGGTTGCGCAGACGGTACGGGCAGCGCCGGCGCAGGCTTGTCGCTGGCCGTCTCTTGGTCCGCAGGCGCTGACGTGCCAGGAGCGGGCACCGACAAGTCCTTGATGATGACGCCGTTGTATTCCCGCGCCGACCGCCGCAACCAATCGACCACGGCTCCGGTCACACTACTTGGCTCCGTGTCCGCATCAGGTTCCGCCTTCGGCGCCTCAACGGGTGGTGCTGATTTGGGTGCAGGCTGCTCTTGCGCCAACCGGCCATCAAACTTTTTGTCAGGCGATGGCGGGAACGACTTCGGCGGCACGACGTCGTTGAATTTCTCGTTGGCCGCGCGTCCGAGCTCTTCGCCGCGCTGCCGGGCCGTGCCACCGGGAGCGACAGGCGGTTCGGGCCGGGCTTCATAGGCGACAACCGCGGCACCCTTCATATCTTCAGGCACAGCGATGCGAACTTCGTCGCCGTAGAGAACCTTGCCGTTGCCAGTGCCGTTGGTCGACACCCCCGATGAGATGCGATGTTCACCGGGTGGCAATCCCTCATTCAAGGTCACCAGCCACCGGCCGTCGGTTTCAACGATCGCGGCTCCGATGGTGCGCCCGCTCGAATTCAGGACGATCCTGCTGCCCGGCGTGCCGACGCCTTCGAGACGCGACGCACCCTTCGGATCAATGACGATACGCGAAAACACCGGCACATTCAGATTGGCGTTGGTGCCCTCCGCCGCCGCGGCTGGAACACTCTCCTGACCGATGGCCGTTGGAATGTAGAGCCCAAGAATTTTTTGGACGTAGTGGGGTGAGGTGCGATCGTCTTCAACGGCCACTGCGCCGCCAACGCCAACCAGAACGGCGGTCACCGCAGGCACCAAAGCCAATGCGAAACAGCGCAACCTCATCTCGTTCCCACTCTCCCAACACACTCAGCGACGCGGAGACTTCGTCCGGGTTCCGATTGTTATACGCAATTCGCTAAAGCGCAGCATAACATTCGTGCCGCAACAGCGGCTTACCCGCGCTGGCTCCAACGAAACCGAACTGCGATCGCATGTCCGCTGGTGCCCCAATTCCTGCGCCCCGGCGTATTACGACTTAACCCCTAAGACTGGAACAAAAAAGGCACCCCGAAAAATATGAGAAACGGAAAACCGACATCTGCTATGGGTCCAGGATCGCCATTAACCGAGATTCCGATGACGAAGCCGCGCTCACCTGCCCCCCACGCCAAAAGCCCTATCCGCAATGTGTGTGTCTATTGCGGCTCGGGGCTCGGCTCCAATCCAGCATATGCAGAGGCAGCACGGACGCTCGGCAAGTCGCTCGCACAGGCTGGCATTGGTCTCGTCTACGGCGGCGGCAGTCTCGGGCTCATGGGCGAAGTCGCGCGCGCTACATTGAAGGCTGGCGGCCACGTCACCGGCATCATCCCAGAATTTTTGTCCGAGAAAGAGCAAATGCTGCGCGACGTTAATGACCTCATCGTCACGCGCGACATGCACGATCGCAAACGGCTGATGTTTGACAAGTCCGACGCCTTCGTGGCGTTGCCAGGCGGCATTGGCACGTTGGAAGAGCTCGTCGAGCAACTGACATGGTCGCAGCTCGGCCGTCACACCAAGCCGATTGTTGTCGCCAACATCGCTGAGTTCTGGACGCCTTTTTTGAGCCTGCTGTTGCACATGAAGCAAGATACGTTCATCCGCGCCGGGCTCGACGTTCACTTCACCGTTGTCGATGAAGCGCACAAAATCGTGCCTGCAACGCTTGCGGCAGGCGCTAAGGCGGGCGCACTTGATCCAGGGCTCGCTGTGATCGCTAAGTTCTGATCGGGCGCGCCGTCCAGGACGTAAGGCATGTCAGTGCTAACCCTTGTCCTCAACAATGTCGTTTTCTTGCGTTTGAGAGGAAGTGGGCGGTCCTTGAAGGGGCCGATTGAGGACAATCGCGATGAGCCGCAGTCTCGACCACGCGACGCGCGCCGCCCACCGGCGCCAGAACTTTGCTCATTCGGTTGTTATGCTGGGTGCCATCACTGGCTTGCTGGGGCTGTCGGCCTACATCCTCGCAGGAGTCACCGGCGTGCTCATCGTGAGCACAGCGATTTTCCTGATCACCTACTTTGGCACCCGAGTGTCCCCCGGCTCTGTGATGCACCTTTACCGGGCCACGCGCATTCCCAACGACGACAGTCAGCTGTCGAGCCTTGTTGATGTGCTCGCCTTCCGGGCTGAACTTCCGAGCCGCCCCAGCCTCTATGTCATTCCCAGCATGACGTTGAACGCGTTCGCCACCGGTACGCCGCAGCACTCAGCCATTGCCGTAACAGAGGGATTGTTGCGTCGCCTGACGCTGCGCGAGATTGCCGGCGTGCTGGCGCACGAGACCAGCCATATCCGCAACAACGATCTGTGGGTGATGGGTCTCGCCGACATCTTCACTCGCTTGCTGCAATTGTTTTCCTACGTGGCGCTGGTGCTCGCTACCGTCAACGCCTTCGCGGCGCTTACAGGCCGCGAAACCATGTCATGGATTGCGATCGCGTTACTCTATCTCGCACCGGCCCTGTCGAGCCTGTTGCAGCTCGGCCTGTCGCGCACGCGCGAATATGATGCTGATTTGGAAGCAGCGTCCCTCACGGGCGACACCATTGGATTGGCATCCGCGCTGAAGCGGCTTGAGACTTATACGGGGCACTTCTGGGAAGATCTGATGTTTCCCGTGCCAGCCCGCCGCGTGCCCCAACCGTCCCTGCTTCGCACGCATCCCCCGACGGAGGATCGCATAGCCCGGCTGATGTCACTGGGCCGCCAGCACCACCAAGATCCGCTGGTGATCGTGGAGCGGCCCATGGTCTCACTGGTTGGCATGGGCCCCATCGAAATGCGCCCGCGCTACCGCTGGCCGGGGCTGTGGTATTGAGAGCGGGGTCAGGCACTTCAATTCCTCACTCTACCGCGGCAGCACTCGCGACGTGTCTGACCCCGCGTCAAGATCGCTAAATGCGGCAGCCTTTGCCCATCTTTGCCGTCATGGCCGCGTCGCGGAGGGATCGTGCCAGCGGCACGACGGAGCCGGCCCCAGACCCGATCCGGAGTGCGGGTAACCGGAAAATTCTTCTACTCGAAAAGCCGAAGTTATCCCCGCCGACAAAACCTCGGCCATACTGCGCGCATCCCGGTCCGTGAGGGGGCGCTGCTTAAGAGGCGTCTCAACGGTGTGGACCGGGAGGCAGGTTTTATAGAAGGGCTTCACGCAAGCTCTTTTATGGAAGGCTCAGGCCGTCCACCCGGTGCAAGTCCGGGTTGCGGGGAAACCGCGTAACGGGCGCTCATAGGCC